>NZ_KB291682.1 GCF_000320405.1 Clostridium celatum DSM 1785
TGTGTCCAAAATATTGACATAAGACCAATTAAAATAAACCAGATTTTATATTCCCTTCTATACTCATTCTCACTTCAAATGTCATTCCACCCTGCTCATTTCCATAAACCTCGATCTTCCCGCCATGCTCCCGCACGATATCACGCACCATTGCAAGTCCGAGACCCACCCCGCCAAGCTCACGGCTTCTTGACTTATCCACCCGGAAGAACGGTTCAAAAATCTGCTCTCTAAATGTCTCATCAATTCCATTTCCCGTATCTGCAACCGTCAGAACAACTTCATTCTTCTTTCTCTCTGCCGATACCGTAACACTTCCATCCGTATGATTATATTTGATCGCATTTTCTATAAGATTATAAAGCATCCGATAGATCAGTATATCACTTCCTGTCAGAACCAAATCTTCAGCTTCACCCTCTTCTTTTTCATCTATCATACTCTGCGACTTCTGTATCAGTTCAACGTTCTTCTCTTGCGCCAGCGGTTCCAGATCTGTCAGCACTTCCTCTATCAACCCGTGAAGTTCAATCTTGTCGTTGCGTGCTACCGTCTGCAGTTCACTCATATCCAAAAGTGTTCTGACTAGCTTGCTAAGACGCTCGTTCTGTTCTGTCACCATCTGAATTGTCTCTTCCGCCGCCTCTCCACTCTTCGAATAATCCATCGTATGATAGAGATCTAGCTGTGCTTGGATTAATGCCAAAGGAGTCCTCAACTCATGCGCTGCATTTCCGGTAAACTGACGTTGCATCTCAAATGATTTCGAGAGACGCAAAAGCATTTTATTATAAGAAGTACGAAGTCTATCTAGTTCTAAGATCTTATTTTCTTCAATCGTATAATCCGTCAGATCCTGTGCCTGGACTTTTTCTACCGTCTCTGAAAATTCTCCGAGTGGTTTCAATGCCTGGCCACTGACAAAATAAGTCACTGCTCCGCCAAACAACGCCACAACAGCAGTAATCAGGAGACTTCTGTTTCTATAATCAAATTTTGAATTATAAATCTTCGTGGCAAACTGAGCCGCAAAATCATCCCACTCATCATCCGGAATGTCAATGTACACCTCTTCCGGTGTTCCACCTTGATCGGTAACCGTCTCCTGAAGCGCGTCAAAATAATAGACTCCGTTCTTATATAAAAGAAATGTAAGACATCCACACAACATGGTGATCAGCACTGTCGTCAAAATCGTCAGTCTCCACTGAAGTGATATTTTTCTCATGCTTTTTCATATCCTCCTATATTATAACCTTCACCGATCTTATTCACGATCGGATCATAACCGAGTCCCGCTTTCAGCTTCTTTCTCAGAGAAGACATATGCACTCTGATAGAACTACTGAAACTGTCCAAGGAAGAATCCCAGACATGCTCGATCAACTCTTCCTGACTGACCGGTCTTCCCTTATTCAGAAGAAGGTACTCCAGGATTCCGTTCTCTTTCCTTGTCAATTCAACCAGATTTTCCTTTGCATACGCTACCCGCTCTCTTGTATCAAAACGAAGGTCGCCGCATTCCAAACAGACATTTTTCTGTATGAATTTTCTTCTTGTCAGACTTCTCACACGAGCTTCCAGTTCTTGCAGGTGAAATGGTTTTTCCATATAGTCATTCGCTCCTGCATCTAGCCCATCAACCTTATCTGCAATCTGACTTCTAGCAGACAAAATCAGTACCTTTGTCTCTTCATTTTCCTTACGAAGTTCTCTGAGAATCTCCATACCGTCCATCTGGTCTTATGTCAATATTTTGGACACAAAA
>NZ_KB291683.1 GCF_000320405.1 Clostridium celatum DSM 1785
TAATATAGAATCCTCTAGAAACTGATCCGTAACTTCTTTCACGTCTAATGGAATTATCTTACTTTTCTTCGTATTCATTATTTCTAGTAGCAAAATAGTTAAATAATTGTTATTATAATCAATATTTATATCTTCTTTTTTAACACCTGGTAATTCAGCATGAACAATATATTCTTCAGGTGTTTCTTTTATATCAGTTTTGAAACTTCCACCAGACTTAAATTCTGATAACATATCATCACTAAAGAAATCATTGAACATGTCATTGATAGTTAATCCTCTGTTATTTTCTCCATTATTAAATTTAAAAGGTACTAAACCGAACATACAAAGACCTCCTTTTTAATCATATTTTTTTGAAATTTCAAAAGTAGTTTTTAATAAGCTTAATTGAATTTTCGCTTTGAGAAGTTTATTTATTATCTTTAATTACTTCTCTTATCTCTTTGTACAAGTACATTATAAAATTAAAGTCAAAGAAGGTCAAATTTGTATAAGTGAGAATAGTTGAGTAAGAGTGAGAAAATAAAAGAAAGAGTTTTG
>NZ_KB291684.1 GCF_000320405.1 Clostridium celatum DSM 1785
GGTTCGATTCCCCGGTAAGCCACCAAATATCACTTCTTAATATAGGAGTGATTTTTTAATAAGAACTTGCTTAGCATAATATAAATAAAGAAGAGAGAATGTAATTATACATTCTCTCTTTTTAATATACTATATATATCTTTTTTTACAAATCTGAAAAAATTCTTTAATGAATTTAAATCATCTTTAATAGTTGTTTCTTCATCTTCTTTAAAATATCCACTTGTATAAGCAGCCATAATAAAAAATAGCAATCCTAAGTTTATGTATATATCTTTAAAATCAGCAATAAACAAATCACTTATCCCTATAAAGTCTAGACTACCACCATAGAACACTTGATCAATAAATGAACAAAGGGCGCCAGTGAAGATAAAGACGAAGCACATGTCACTCCAAAAAGTTTTCGTATTTTTATATTTACTATATCTATAAATTTCAAAGAATAAGAATAGTGCTATACCATTAATTAATATTAATATGGGAAAGCTAACATTAAAATTAAATCTTGCATTTAGCCAAGAGCCATGAGTATTTATTATTGGATTAAAAGATAAAAAGTTTGGAATTATTTCAAAATAATTATCAAAGAAATTAAATTTTATTATTATTTTTAAACCTTGATCAATCAACATAAGAATAGCAAATAGAATAAAGAGTGATATATTACTTATTCCGTTAATATATTTATTACTTACTAGATATATAATCCAACCAGTAAATGCAAAAACTATAACTAAAGATAAATTTAGTATTAAAGTATATGAATCTTTAACTCTGCCACTAAAAATCTCAAATATGAAATATATAAGCCACATTGTAGGTAAGATCCCAATTGTAATTAGTTTATCTTTATTCAAAGAATTTTTCATGATGTCCTCCAAGTTTTATATTATAGATTTAATTAATTTTATCATAATAAATATAATAATTCACTATATTAGTAATTTATTCAATAAAATTGGTATAATAGAAAATGAGAGAATTTATAATAATAGTTATTTTGATTAATAGCATTATACAGATAAGGGAGGATATAAAATGTTAACAATTTTTGCAGTATCAGATTCAATAGGTGAAACAGCTGAACAAGTAGCAGAAGCTGCAGCAAGTCAATTTCACAGTGATGTTGAAGTGAGAAGAACACCATATATAAAAACATTAGAGGATGTTGAGGAATTAATAAGTGAAGTATTACAATGCGAATCAGCTATGATTGTATCAACAATAATTACTGTTAATGTAAGAGAGTATTTAACTCAAAAATGTGTCGAATTAAATATATCAGTTATAAATGTATTAGGTCCAATTATAAATATTGCATCATCCATATTAAATAAACAACCACAATATGATCCAGGGGCTATGTGGAAAACTGATGAAGCATATTTTAAGAGAATTGAGGCAATGGAATTTGCTATGCAATATGATGATAGTAAAGATTATAGAGGATTAAAAAATGCAGATGTAGTTCTTATAGGACTTTCTAGAACTTCTAAAACACCACTTTGTATGTATTTAGCTAATAGAGGAATAAAAGCTATAAATATACCCTTAGTGCCAGAAGTGGGAGTTCCTAAGGAATTATATGAAATAGATAAACATAAGATTTTTGGGCTTACAATAAATCCGTTACAATTGATAGAGATAAGAAAACGAAGATTAGACAAATTTCATAGAATACCTACTAATATAGAATATGCAGGTGATGCAAGAATATTAGAAGAGTTTGATTTTGCTGATAAAATAATAAAAAGAATAGGATGTAAAACTATAGATGTTACTCAAAGAGCTATAGAAGATACCGCACTTATAATAATAAAGGCCCTAGGATGTGACAATTAGAAGATATACTATATTTAAGAATATTTTAGTTAGAGGTTATTATATTAAGAAAAAATTTAAGACTTCTAACTAAAATTTTTATATAATTTAAATAAATAATATTATTTGATTAAATTATATAAAATTGTAATAATATGTTGACTTAAAAAATTATTAGTGATATTATAAGGAAGTCGCTGATGACGAGTTTGTTAAACAAGTAAAATCTTGTTGACAGAAAGCGTGAGAAGTGATATGATAAATTTCGTTGCTAACGACAAATTACAACAAACTTTAAAAAAGTTGTTGACAGTAGTCGAAAGTAGTGATAATATAAAGAAGTCGCT
>NZ_KB291685.1 GCF_000320405.1 Clostridium celatum DSM 1785
ATATAATTAATATTAATTATATAGTGTGCCTTTTATGTAATTGAAGCTTTAATTAGTATTTATAAATTAAATATTTTCAATTTGCCAATCAATAGGTTTTTTGTTAATAGATATAAGAAAATTATTAATCTTTGAAAATGGTTTACTACCAAAGAAGCCTCTAGATGCAGATAGAGGACTAGGATGAACAGAAGAAAGAATCAAATGTTTTTTGTTAGTGATAAGTTCTTTTTTCTTTATTGCATTATTTCCCCAAAGTAAAAAAACAACAGGATCTTCTTTTTCATTTACTAATGAGATAATTTTATCAGTGAAGATTTCCCAACCAATATTTTTATGTGAATTAGCTTCACCAGCTCGGACAGTAAGCGAAGTATTTAAAAGTAAAACTCCTTGATCAGCCCATTTTTTTAGATAACCGTTGTTAGGAATATAGCATCCTAAATCAGAATTTAATTCCTTATATATGTTTAATAGTGAGGGGGGAATCTTTACACCTGGATTAACGGAAAAGCTTAATCCATGAGCTTGGTTAGGCCCATGATAGGGATCTTGACCAAGAATAACAACTTTTACATCTTTATAAGGCGTAAAATGTAGAGCATTGAATATATCAAATTTATCAGGATAAATTGTTTTAGTATTATATTCGGATACTAGGAACTTTCTTAATGATAAATAATAGTCTTTTGAAAATTCATCTTCTAGCAGCTCTTTCCAATCATTGTTTAATATATTTGACATGATAATCACCTCGATATTTAGTTTTAACAATATTTAATGCAAATATTAATTAATTATAACACAAACGCTACCTAGTATATCAATAGTAGAAAAATAAAGAAAAATAAAGAAAAATATAATAAAATTAATAATAAACTTGAATAAAATAATAAAATATTGAAATAATAAAAAGTGAATGATGTTAAGATAAAACACGTCGCTGATAGCAAAATGTAAAACTTGATTAAAGCAAGATATA
>NZ_KB291686.1 GCF_000320405.1 Clostridium celatum DSM 1785
AGAGCTATTGCATTAAATTGCAACAGCTCTTTTGATATTAGAAGTCTGATTGACCTGTAGTTCTTGGGAACGGTATAACGTCTCTGATATTTGACATACCAGTAATGTACATTATTAATCTTTCAAATCCAAGACCGAATCCAGCGTGCTTAGTTTCTCCATATTTTCTAAGTTCTAAGTACCACCAGTAATCTTCTTCCTTAAGACCTAATTCAGCCATTCTAGCCTTTAAAACATCAAGTCTTTCTTCTCTTTGGCTACCACCAATGATTTCACCTATTCCAGGAACTAAACAGTCAGTTGCTGCAACAGTTTTTCCATCATCGTTAAGTCTCATGTAGAATGCTTTAATATCCTTTGGATAGTCAGTAACGAATACTGGTCTCTTAAATACTTCTTCTGTTAAGTATCTTTCATGTTCAGTTTGAAGGTCAATTCCCCATTCAACTGGATATTCAAATGTCTTACCACAGTTCTTTAATATTTCAACTGCTTCAGTGTAAGTAACTTTTCCAAAATCAGAAGATACTATATGATTTAATTTATCTAATAATCCTTTTTCAACGAATTGATTAAAGAATTGCATTTCTTCTGGACATTCATCCATAACGTATTTAATTACGTATTTTAACATGTTTTCAGCTAATTCCATATCATCTTGTAAATCAGCAAAAGCTATTTCAGGCTCAACCATCCAGAATTCAGCAGCGTGTCTTGCTGTATTTGAATTTTCAGCTCTGAATGTTGGTCCAAAAGTATAAACATTTCTAAATGCTAATGCATAAGTTTCTGCATTTAATTGTCCTGAAACTGTAAGGTTAGTTTCTTTACCGAAGAAATCTTCTTTGTAATTAACTTTTCCATCTTCAGTTCTTGGTATGTTATCAAAGTCTAAAGTTGTAACTTTAAACATTTCTCCAGCACCTTCACAATCGCTTCCTGTTAAGATTGGAGTGTGAGTGTATACGAATCCTTGATCTTGGAAGAACTTATGATTGCATAAGCTGCTACAGAACGAACTCTAAATACTGCTGAGAAAGCATTACTTCTTGGTCTTAAGTGAGCAATTGTTCTTAAGTATTCAAAAGTATGTCTTTTCTTTTGTAATGGATAATCAGAGTCTGACATCCCCTCAATAACAACTTCTTTTGCTTGAATTTCAAAAGGTTGTTTAGCTTCAGGTGTTGGAACTAAAGTACCAATAACCTTTATTGATGAGCTAATAGGTAGTTTTGAAACTTCCTTAAAGTTTTCTAAGTTATTATCAAAAACAACTTGAATATTTTTGAAGAAGCTACCATCATTTACTTCAATAAACCCAAAAGCGTTAGATGCTCTTAAAGTTCTTATCCAACCAGAAATTGTTACTTCTGTGTTTAAAAATTCTTCAGTATTTCTATAAAGTGATTTTACTAGACTTGTGTCTTTCATGTTAACCTCCTGTATATTATATATTTTTGTATTTACAAATTAATTAAAAGCAATAAAAAAACCTTTCAATCCCGAAATATGGGACGAAAGGAATAACTTACGTGGTACCACCCAAATTGCCTAAAAATAGGCCACTTAGCAAATTAATAACGACATTTAGCCGTCTAAGCCTACAGAAGCTTACGCTTGTTCGGTTAGAAACTCCGAGATGTTCTTCACAATTAACTTCGTATAAGGCTCACACCATCCCTTATTCGCTAAGACTACATTTAAAAGCTACTCTTCTCATCATAGTAATAAACTTAAATTTAATTTTAATAATATCATTTTAAGATACTTTACTAACATTTGCAACTTAATTTCATAATATATATTTAAAGAATGTTTTTGGAGGAAAAAATGTCTAAAAAGAATTTTTTAGAAGAAAAGTATTGTGAAATTAATCAATTAAAGGTCTTGCTACAAACATATCCAAAGGAATACTGTGAAACAATTATTAAAGTTATGAATAAGGTATTTGATGAGATATCTGATTATTTAGAAGAAGAGAAAAAGAAAGTAAAAAAATCTATGAAAAAACATTCAAGAGGGCAAATGTTTACCATAGAGGAATTATCAAAATATAATGGTAGAAATGGAAATCCTGCATATGTGGCTATCGATGGAATTGTATATGATATGGAGGGAGTTAATGGTTGGGATAATGGTATTCATTTTGGACTAAGTGCAGGAAAAGATTTAAGCTCAGAATACTTAAATTGTCATGCAAATAGATTATCCATAATAGATAAAGCTAAAGCTGTTGGAACATTAGTAGATCCTAATGAAGAAAGAGCTGATATTAAATATTATAGAATAGAAGAAATAGCTCAATTTGATGGAAGTGGAAATAATCCAGCATATGTAGTCGTTGATGGGATAGTATATGATGTAACTGATATGAAACAGTGGAATGGTGGAAAGCATTATGGATTAGTTGCAGGAAAGGATTTAAGTGAGTATTTTAATTCTTGTCATAAATCTGAAAAGGATATATTAAAAAAATTAAGAGTAATAGGAAAGATTATAGAGTAAATTATATATTTAGTGAAAGGTTAAGAGTAATTATATATTAATAAATATATAATTACTCTT
>NZ_KB291687.1 GCF_000320405.1 Clostridium celatum DSM 1785
AATGTTTGAGTTGGAGTTAATCCACCATCAGCTTCAGTTGGGTCCATTCCCTTATATCCATAAACGATTACTTCAGCTTTAGAATTTTTATGAACTGCAACATCATAAGGTTTACCAACACTTACAACTACAGAATCTTTATTAAGTTCATTAGCGTAATCAACTATAGAATTTGGACCAGCAGTTATCCAGTGGTTAGCATTTAAATGAGAGAAATTACCCATTTCTGATAAAACTATAACGTAATCAGCAGCTTCTATTTTACCTTTTAATTCATCAGTTAACAAATTACCATTTGAATAACGATGAGTTTCTATATTTACAGAATTAATTTTATTTTCCGCAACAAGTCTAGTAACACCAAATTGCATTCCAGGAAGCTCGTTATTATATGGAGCTATAAGAAGAACGTTTTCACCTTCCTTAGGGTTTAAAGGTAATATATTATTTTCATTTTTAACTACAGTAACAGCTTCAGCAGATATTTCTCTTTCTACAAGTCTATTTTCATCAGAACCAACAATAGTTTTAGCAGTAGCTATTTTTTCTTCAACAGTTCTAGTATCATCATTAACATTCATGATGCCTCTGTCTATTTTTAATTTAACTATTCTTTCAACAGAATCATCAAGTTCAGCCATTGTTAACTCACCAGAAT
>NZ_KB291688.1 GCF_000320405.1 Clostridium celatum DSM 1785
TTTTGTGTCCAAAATATTGACATAAGACCAAATAAATTATAAAAAATATAATAATAAATTATAAATAGGATAAATAAAAAAATTAAGCGATAACTATATTTTATTATTATGAAATTTTAAATTTGATAAATTAAAAATATTTTATTATTTTTATAGAAATATAGATTTATGAGAAAAAGAAAATAATTAGGAGAAGTTTTTAAGATTAATGAATAATGCTACAATTGCATATGTATAATGTACAATAAAGTAAAGAACATGCTAAATAAAATAGAAAAGTTTTATATACAAATTCCTAAAAGTTTATTATTACAATATTATTTAATTTTAGCAGAGGTAGAGATGAAGTTAAATTAAAAATTTCTTTATATAGTAAAATGGGTAGCGTTGCTACCCATTTTACTTAAAAGAGTTTATCTTCTGCATGAAATTGTTATCTAAAAGAAGAAAATTAACATCGACAGTTTGATGAATTATCAGATGATGATGTTGTTGTTGGATTGTTAGCACTTATACATGAACCAGTATGGCAATTTACTTTTAGACATTTACGAACAATTTGAACGTTGTCACTATAAATCTTTAACATATAGGTTGTATTTGGACATAAAGGACCTAATAAAAATTGTCCATTATTATCAGTAAAAGTATGGGTTAGTGGTATAGGGTAAGAACAATTATCAACAACTTGAAGTAATTTAACAACAGCATCTACTACGGGTTGGTTATTTTCATCAAGAACTGTACCAAATATACAACTCCTATTTTCCCTTGGTAACCTTGCAACTGCATCTATTTGTTGATTACTACCAGTTTTAAAAGTGCAATTTCCTATTCTTCCGCTCATAAACTTATCCTCCTAAGTGTAAATAATATACTATAGTATATTCGTTATATAAAAATGATGTGTTTTTATTTTGAAAAATTATTAGAATAATTACTAAAAGCTTTTAAGGCTTTGAAAATTAGAGAAAAAGTGGTCTATTTATATATTAAAGTTAAAAAGGCGTTATATAATTATAAAAAATATTAAATAAAAGTGATTATTGTAACAGATGTTACTGAATAAATTTAGAATTGAGTATATAATATGTATATATTTTTGTAAGTTTAGGAGGAATATTAATGAGCTGTGGATGTGGAAGTATGAATAAAAAAGATGGAAAGGCAGTAGTTGATTTAGTAAGAAGTAAAGGTAAAGCTGATTTTCCTTTAATGACACCACATGAAATAGAATGTAGTTGTGGAAAAACTTTTACTATGAAAATATTAGTAGATAAATGTCCTCATTGTGAAATGACTTATGGAGTAACACCATGTTCTTCAAGAGATAAAGAAAATATTGTTGCTGCAGGTATAAACTATTAATATAATAGATTATTATAATAATAAAACTATATAAATAAAAAAATAAGAGTTTGTAAAAAATTACTTAAACAAGTAATACAAAACTCTTATTTTTTTTGAGAAAGAAATAATTTTTAGTATTGTAAAATTTATTTAATAAATTAATTATTTTAATATCTCAAATGTATAGCCCTCATCTTTTAGTAATTTAATTATTCCAGGTAAAGCTTCTACTGTAGTATTTTTTGTCATACAGTCATGCATAAGAATAATAGCTGGATTTTTATAATTACCATCTTTATCTTTAAGATTTTTTGAAACATTATTAATTAAAACACTAGCAGGAATATTGTTACCTTTAGCATCGCCAGAATCAACATTCCAATCATAAACACTAATTCCTTGTTCATTTAACTTTTTTGTGATATTAGCAGTAAAATCTTTTCCTCTGGCATTTCTTACAAGAGTATTATGTGATCCACCAGGAAACCTAAAAATAGTACAACAAGATCCAGTTGTATCTTTAATAAATTCTTGTTGCTTATTAAAACTTTTAAAGAATGCATCTTCAGAAGTATAAATATGCTCAAATTCATGATCAGCAGTATGATTACCTATAGCATTTCCTTCTTCATAAGCTCTTTGAACAAACTTTATATGTGGTTCTATATATGGAGAAATTATAAAAAATGTTGCATGAACATCATTTTCTTTTAAAATGTTTAAAATTAATTCCGTATTTTTACTAGGTCCATCATCAAAAGTTAGATAAACAATTTTTTTATTATCATCGCTAAAAGCTTGGAAATTATAAGAGAAAGTCAATATTGTTGAAAATATAATAAGTTTAAATATACATAATAAAAATTTGTTAAATGAATATCCCAAAAAAACATCTCCTTAGATAAATCTTTTAAATAGTTTTTCATTTTAGGACAACATTTATGCAAGGCAAATAAATAAAATGTACAAAAACTTATTTATTTATGATATATGATAAGTTTAATAATGAACATTTATAAATTTGAAGAATATTATAAAATTATAAAGAATTCAAGGAGAGTACAAAGTATGAATCCATATGAACTTATCATGAGAGTAAATAGAAAAATGAATGAAGATCCAGTTTTTGCAGAGAAGTTTAATAGATTATTAGGGGAATTAAATAGAACTCCTGGTTTACAACAAGAAATAATGAGAATAGCTCAAATACAAGATGAAAGAAAAAGACAAAAGGCATTAAGTAATTTACCAGATAGTATTAAAAAGTCAGTAGCAGAAATGTTTAAATTATTGGATAGTTAAGAATAGCAGTAAAGGAAGTTTAAATAAGAGTACTTATAAGTATTAAAAAAAGTACAATATAATATAGATTAAATATTTAAAATTTTAAAATATTTTATAGTCTTTACAGCGTAATTAAGGTGTAAGGACTTTTTTTATGTACAAGAAACTATAAGCTTTTCTGTATATTGAAATTAATATTTAGAGTTTACTTGATAAAATATTATGAAGTTTACTAAGTAAATTTCATTATAAGGAGATTTTTTGTTATTTACAATATAGAAATGGTAATAAAAATAATTGAAGTGAACGTACAATAATAATGAAGAAATTGAATAATAAGGAGAGTGGGGAGGGCTATATGGAAATTAATTTAGATACAATAAAATTTTCAGAGAAAAGTCAAATTAAAATATTGGATTTGATATGGTTTTTGATTATACCCATAATAAATATTAATTATATTTTAGCTAGTCATACTAGTGAAAAAGGATACGATTTAACCATTAAGTTAGATAACTATATAGAGTTTAATTCAATATTCGTAATACCATATATATATTGGTATATTTATATAGTTATCGGATTTATTTTTATATTAGTAAAATCAAGAAGAGAATATATAAAGACGTTTATATCCTTTTTTATTGGAATGAGTATATGTTATTTAATATATTACTTTTTTCCAACAGAAATAAATAGACCTGGAGTAGATAATAAAACTGTTTTTGATTGGATTGTTAATTTAATTTATCAAATAGACAAGCCGTTTAATTGCTTTCCATCTCTACATGTTTTAACTACGTATTATATAATGAGGTATACTAAATATAAAGATTCTAAAAAGGTATTTTATTATACTCAAATTATAGGAGTATTGATAATATTATCTACGGTTTTTATAAAACAACATTTTGTTATAGATATATTTATATCTATAGTATTATGTGAAATTATAATGTTTTTTGTAAATAAAATAAAATTAAATATACTAGATAGAATGTTAAACTTTCCATATGAAATTAAAGAAAAAATAATTGTTAAATATAGAAGAAAAAACATTATAAATGATGAAGAAAGGATTACTAATAAATAAAATAAAAATAAAGGATTCTGAAACTTTCCACTCAGAATCCTTTATTTTTAAATAAATCCATAAACGTTTGTAAATTAAATTTATACTTAAGGAGGAGTATTTATGAGATTTATGGATTATATTATTAAAATTACTCTTTAGGTAAATATATGTAAGAATAAAGAAAAATATGAGTATATTATATAATAAACTTATAATTGGACAATTTAAAAGATTTTAGCGAAGAATTGAATAATGTAATTTTATATAATAAAATTAATATTATGAAAAGTTGATTTTAGAAAGAGGTAAAATATGAGTTTATTAAATACATATGAAAAGTTTAAAAAAGTAAATGATGATTTTATTAGTTTTATTGATAAATTAGTTATTAATAATTTTGAATCATTTACTGAAGAAGAAATTATAGAGAATCTTAAGAGTGCTTTAGGGAAGTTTGAAGCATTAAAATTTGAAAGTGATGAGATAACAGTAACTGATGAAGAAAATAATAATTTAAGAGATCTTAAATATTTAATAATGAATGGATTATTTTTAGTATCTGATTTAAATCATTTTTATAATTTAAAGGAATTGGAAAGATTTAAAATGAGAGCTGTAAATTATATAAATCACAATAGAAATAAGAAGATTTTAAATAACTTCTTATTTTTTTGTAAAAGCTAAAATATCAAAAAATATATGAATAGATTTTTAATTTATTAATGGTATAGAATTTATATGGTAAAGGGCTTATAATAAAAATAAGATATTAGGAGAGATATATTTTTAATTGAAATACTAAAAATATGACGAGATTGAGGGAAACATAATGAATAAAAATTTATATGAGAATTATATAAAAATATTAGAAGAAGAGTTAGTACCAGCTATGGGATGTACTGAGCCTATTGCAATTGCATATGCTGCAGCAAAGGTAAGAGAAACACTTGGAGAAAATCCAGAAAGAATTATTGCAAAATGTAGTGGAAATATAATTAAAAATGCCATGTGTGTAACTGTACCTAATACAGGAAGTTTAGTTGGAATTAAAGCAAGTGCTATTATTGGTGTTTTAGCAGGGGATGCAAGTAAGGAATTAGAAGTTATAAATGATGTTTCAGAATTACATATAAAAAAGGCACAACAATTAATAAATGAAGACTTTTGTGAGGTTCAAAGACTAAATTCAGAAGTGCAATTACATATAATAATGGAAGCATATTGTAGAGAAAACAGCGCAATTGTAGAAATAAAATATGCCCATAATAATATTGCTAAAGTGGTTAAAAATGGACAAATTATTTTTGAAAATCAAGAAGATGATAATAAGTATTTAGGAGTATTTGTTGATAGACGTATATTAAATGTAAAAGATATTTATGAGTTTGCAAATACTGTAAATATTGATGATGTAAAAGAGATATTAGATAGGCAAATAGAATATAATATTAAAATTGCAGAAGAAGGTCTTAAGGGAACTTATGGTGTTGGAATTGGAAAGATTATATTAGAAAATTATCCACATTCCATAGTTGCTAAGCTTAAAGGATATGCTGCAGCTGCATCTGAAGCAAGAATGAGTGGAAGTTCTCTTCCGGTTGTAACTAACTCAGGAAGTGGAAATCAAGGAATGACAAGTTCTATACCAGTCATAATATATGCTAGAGAAAAAAAATTACCACAAGAGAAATTATATAGAGGATTAGTATTCTCTAATCTTATAACAATTCATCAAAAAACAGGAATAGGAAGACTTTCAGCTTTTTGTGGAGCAGTTAGTGCAGGCTGTGCTAGTGGGGCTACAATAACTTATTTAGATGGAGGTACACTAGAACAAATAAATAAAACAATAACAAATACCTTAGCAAATATATCAGGCATAGTATGTGATGGTGCAAAAGCATCTTGCGGAGCTAAAATAGCGACAAGTGTAGATGCAGCTATGATGGGACATTACATTGCAATGGCTGATAAAGCTTATGATTCAAATACAGGAATATTAAAAAATAATATAGAATCAACAATAAATGCAGTAGGTAGACTTGGTAAAGATGGAATGAAAGAAACTGATAAAGAAATACTAGAAATAATGTTGGAAGCTTAATTTATTTTAAAAATATATAAATAAAAATGATGATATAGCTTATTAAAATCAAAAGATTTATATAAGAGTATATCATCATTTTTTTAGCTAATATTTACTAAATAACTTATAGATAACAGTATAAGTTATAAATTAAAGATTTAGGACTATTTTAAGAATGCTTTTTTAATGATTTTTTTGTATTAGGAAAGTATGAACCAATACCTAAACCTATAAATAAGCAAATTATAGGAGATAATGCTAGCCAAAACATATTATCAGTAAAGAAGAATATTACAGAACCAATGATTAAACCAACAATTAAACCTATCACAGTTCCGTAAGATAATGAATTTGGTATTTCAACATTTTTCTTGTTTTTATTTTTATTTTGTCTACGTGTACTTCTATTACTCATGAGATGACCTCCTTTAATAAATTTAGAAATTACATAACTAAATTATAGTATAAAATATAATTAATGGAAATAATTTTATAAAAAGATAAATTATTCATAAAATAAAATTTTTAAATTTATTAATAAGATTCATAAATAGCTTTTGAAATTTGAGCTATTTTTTCTTCAGCATCTTGTAAATCATAAGTATATATTTCAAGTATATATGGTTCATCAGTTAATATTATTCCAACATCATGGATATTAGTATCAATAGTCCCAACTTTATGAGCAACTATGTTTGAGGGAATATATTTATCAAGTCTATCAGAAAAATCAGTTTGTGTTAAGGTATTTATTAGATGAGAAAAGCCTGATAAGTACCTATTGTTATAAATGTATTGTAAGATTTTTAGTTCTATATTAGGAGTAATTAAATTTTCACTAGTAATAAACTCTATATCAAGTAAATCATATAGTGCACTTCTTACAGCTGTATGCCCACCAAGATATCTACCAACCATATTAGTTGCTATATTATCAGAATAAATTATAGATAAATCCAATAATTCTTGAATTGTATATGTTCCAATATAATCTTGTAAATACAATACACCGGTACCTTCTTCGTAATCATCATATATATAACTTATCTCATCATCTAAATTAATTTCACCAATTGATGCTAAGTAATATGTCAATAAATTCAACCCAACTTTATATGTACTTGCAGCTGTAAAAATACTATCTGAATTTATGGAAATTTCTTCGTTAGATTTTAAATTGTAATAAATTAAACCTACATTATGGATATCAGTACTTAAAAATACTTCAATTCTATCTTTTAAGGAATATGAGTTATTAAAAAGAAAATTAAGTCGTTCATTATAAGATAAAGATGAATAATAGTTAATTTCATCTATAGATAAGGTCAAAGCTTGAGAAGCTTGTGTAAGTTCATATTGTTTTGAATCAGTAATAAACCTAGATGAAGATGTACTAGATACTATGCTTTCTGAAGATACTAATGTATCAGTAGAATTAATAATTAATTCAGAATTAGTTTTTATATGTTTATATATAAGTGTTAAAAGAAAATAGCAGACTAAAAAAGATATTAATAGTGTAAATAATGATAATTTTAACTTAAGTTTTTTATTTTTATGTAATGTATTTATATTCATTGGTAAGGCCTCCACAAAATTTAATATTACAAAGTAAATATTAATACGGGAAAGTGTACAAAGAATGAAGAATAATAAATAAAATACTGAATATTTCTTCAGAAAATTAATATGTAAACATAGATTAAATTCAGATAAGATTCATGGGAAATAAAGACAATTAAATCATCATATGTATGAACTTAAAATAATTAGGAGGATAAAAGATGAATTTTATTTTTAGAGCATTAAAAAGCTTAAAAGAAAGAGTTGGTAGAACTATAATTGTATTAGCAGTAATGCTAACTGTATGTATTGTGGTTCTAGCTGGATTTAGTATAAAATCTGCAACAGAAGAAGCTGCAATTTTAGCAAGACGAGAATTAGGAGCTACAGTAACATTAACTGTAGATCAACAAAAGATGATGGAAGCACAAAGAGAGCAATCATCAAGTCAAGGAAGTGGACAAGACGCAAAAAGAATGAAATTTACTCAGACGCCTGTACCACTTGGATATTTAGATGAGTTGGTTACATCGGAATATGTGGAAAGTTATTCTGCAACAACTAGCAGTAATGCGAATATAGAAAATATCACAGCAGTTGGAAATGAAGAAACAGAAGAAGTTATAGAACAAAGTGCAAGTAGTGCTGAAAAACCATCAATGGGAGATAAAATGCCAGGGATGGGTATTACTACAGGAGACTTTACTTTGATTGGAACAAATGATTTTAATACTTCATCAGCTACATTAAGTGGAGAAAATACATTAGTTACTGGTAGAGAAATAACAGATGAAGATTTAAATAGTAATGTAATCATGATTGAAGAAACTTTTGCTACTGAAAACAATTTAGAGGTTGGAAGTACTGTAGTATTAGTAAATCCACAAGATGAAACGTCAACAATAGAAGTTGAAATAGTAGGAATTTATAAATCTACAGCAGAAATAAGTGAAATGGCATATAGAATGACTAGTATGCTGCCTTATAACCAAATTTATGCACCATATACATTAGTTAATACATTTAAAGGTGAAGGATATGAAGATGCAGTTGATAGTATAGTATTTTACTTAAATGATCCAGCTAATGTTGAAGCTTTTATAGAAGAAGGAAATAATACATCTATTGATTTTAATACTTATAAATTAGATGCAAATAATCAAGCATATGAAACTATGATGGGACCAATAGAAAATGTTGCATCATTCTCAAATACAACATTAATATTAGTAACAGTTTTTGGAGCTGTAATATTGGCTCTTATTATAATGCTATCAATAAAAGATAGAACTCATGAAATAGGAATACTAATGGCCCTTGGAGAAAAGAGAAGTAAAATAGTATATCAATTATTAGCTGAAATTGTAATAGTATTAGTAGTTGCAATTGGTGTTTCAGGAGTTTGTGGAAATACGATAAGTAATGTTATTGGAAGCAAGTTAATACAAAATGAAATAACTAGTGTAGAGGATAATATGCAAAGTCAAGAAATGGCAAGGCCAAACAAGGGCTCAATGAATGTAGCATTAGGCATAGGTAGCGGATCAAGTGTAGAGCCTATAGATACTTTAGATATAAATATGAATGTAGGTGACTTTGGAAAAATGGCAGGACTTTCATTATTATTAGCAATGGTAGCTACATTAATGCCGTCTATATCAATAATGAGATTAAATCCAAAGACTATTTTAAGTAAACATAGCTAGGAGGATGAATAGTATGGAAGAAATATTAAAATTCGAAGGAGTATCATATTCATATGATAATAGTAAATTAATTTTAGATAATATAGATGTATCTTTTACTAAGGGAAAATTTTATACAATAATAGGGGCATCTGGTTCAGGAAAAACAACATTTTTATCTCTTGCATCAGGTCTAGATACTCAAAAAAGTGGAAATATTTTTTATAATAATAGCAATTTAAAAGAAATTGGATTAGAAAGGTATAGAAATAAATATGCATCTATAATTTTTCAAGGGTATAACCTATTAAATTATATGACAGCTATAGAAAATATTACATCAGCTATGTCTATAAAAGGAATAAAAGGAAAGGATAATAAAGAAGTTGCATTAAATATATTAAAAAGAGTTGGATTAACAGAAGATCAAGCAAAGCAAAAAGTACTTACTCTTAGTGGTGGACAACAACAAAGAGTAGCAATTGCAAGAGCTCTATGCTGTGAAAGTAATTTAATTATTGCAGATGAACCTACAGGAAATTTAGATGAAGAAACATCTGATGAAATTATAGAATTATTTAAGGATATAGTATACAAAGAAGGCAAAACAGTAATTATGGTAACACATAATAAAGATATTGCAATGCAATCAGATGAAATATATACAGTTAAAAATAAAAAATTACTTAAAGTTAAAAAATAATTTTATTATAAAACAATTAAAAATAACTCTGTCTTAGTATTTATAAGATAAATATACTAAGATAGAGTTATTTTATAACTGAAATTTTTATGAATTTAGTATTTAAGTTATGGTGCTATGGTAAAATAAATAATAATTATAAAATTTATTGGAGGAACATATGGGTTATAAAATATTGGTTGTTGAAGATGATAGTCAAATACAAGAATTAATAGTAGAGTTTTTATCTTCACAAGATTACATAGTTGATACTGCTAGTGATGGATTAGAAGGATATGAAAAATTCAAAGAAAATAGTTATGATTTAGCTATTTTAGATGTTATGATGCCAAAGCTTGATGGGCATAATTTATGTAAAATGATAAAGAAAGTAGATAAGAATATTGCAGTTATTTTTCTTACAGCATTAGGAGATGAAGAAAGTGAAGTTAAAGGATTTGAATTAGAAGCAGATGATTATATATCAAAGCCTTTTTCATTTAATATTTTAATTAAAAGAGTAGAAGCTGTACTTAGAAGAAAAAGTGAAAGTAAGGAAAATGGTGAGGTATTAGAATTTGAAGGGTTAAAATTAGAATTACAAACTTTTAAATCTTTTATAAATAATACGGAAATAGAGTTAACTTTAAAAGAATTTAATATATTAAAGTTGTTAATAACTAGTTACCCAATGGTAGTTTCGAGAGAAATGCTTATAGAAAAAATATGGGGGTATGACTATTTTGGAGATACAAGAGTTATAGATGCACATATGAAAAATATTAGAAAAAAAATTCAGTATGATTATATAAAAACTGTAAAAGGTGTAGGATATGTTCTTGAAAAATAAATGGAGAAATTTAAGTATAAAGAAAAAGATATTTATATGGAGCACATTAATACTATTGATATCTTTTTCTTTATTATACATATTTATGTATTTATTTATGCCTAAGGTTTATGAGGCATATAAAATTGGTAAAATTAAAGGTGGTATTGAAGCAGTAAAGATTACTTTTAATAATAATGAAAATGCAGAAATAAATGATGTTTTAGATGATTTTTCCTATAAAAATAATGTAGATGTAGTATTAGTTAAAAGAAGTGAATATAACTATATAAATAAAATAATATATTCATCTTTTAAAGATGGAATTAACAACCCTAAGAAAATTCCGTTTTTAGAAGATTTTACAGGAGTTATTCCTCAAATAGGATTTAATAACTATAGAGAACAATTATATAAGCAACAAAAGGGGCAACAAACAGATGAGTTATATAAATTAAGAAATAAAAAGGATGCTTTAACTTTAGATGAAGAAATATATGTAAAATCAATGAAAGATGTATATAATTTAATAGTACATGTTTCAGAAGATCCTATAAGTGAAGCAACTAAAAGTATGCAATTATTTTTCCCTTTTGCAGTAATAGGAATTGTAATAATAGCATTTGCTGTATCTACATTTTATGCATTATTAATAAGTAAACCATTGATTAAAATAAATACAGTTGCTAAAAAGATGGCAAACTTAGATTTTGATAATGTTATAGAAATAGAAGGTAAAGATGAGATAGGACAACTTTCAAGTAGTTTAAATTTAATGAATACAAATTTAAAGGAATCTTTTGAAGAGTTAGAAAAGATAAATTCTAAATTAACAGAAGAGATTGAAGTTGAGAGAGAACTAGAAAAAGAAAGAAGAGAGTTTATAGCTACTATTTCACATGAATTAAAATCACCTATTACTATTGTTAGTGGGCAATTAGAAGGAATGATGTATAACATAGGTAAATATAAAGATAGAGATAAATATTTACAAGAATCTTATGATGTTATACAAAAAATGAGAGAATTAGTTCAAGAAATTCTTCAATTAAGTGAACGTGAAAATGTTAATTTTAAATATAAATTTACAAAAGTAAATATAAGTAATTTAATAAAAAATACAGTAAATGAATTACAATTTTTTATTAAAGAAAAAGATTTAAGGGTAGAAGAGGATATTAAAGAAGATATATTTATAATTGCAGATGAAAAGTTAATTAAAAAAGTTATTACTAATATAATTAAAAATGCTATAAATTATTCACCAAGTAGAGAAAGGCTAATTATTAGATTAGAGGAACATAAATTATTGGTGGAGAATACTGGAGTAACAATTCCAAAAGATGAACTGAGTGAAATATTCAATGCTTTTTATAGAGTAGATAAATCTAGGAATAGAAAAACAGGAGGGACTGGGCTAGGACTTTATATAGTAAAAACTATTTTAGATAAGCATGAAAATATAAATTATTCAATTGAATCAAAAGAAAATTCAGTAATATTTAAAATAAAATTTTAGATTTATAATATATATTTTGTTTTAGGTAGAGTATTTTTCTAGCATAAGTTTAAAATGGTATAGAGTTAATATTATATAGATATAGTAATTAAACTTATAAAATATAGAAACCTTTATACTAGTTTTTATAAAAGTTATAAAGATATTGATATAAAAAAGTTTGTGATATTACATTCAATAATATCACAAACTTTTTTATATTATGATTATTTGTTAATTCTTTTGCTTTTTTATTTCTTTTTTGCAACGAAATACTACATGTTTAAGATCTGGTGTTAGTATAAAGTAGTGGACACATT
>NZ_KB291689.1 GCF_000320405.1 Clostridium celatum DSM 1785
GTAGATAAATCAATACTTCAAGGTTTAGTTGATAGAGTAGAAGGAACTGATTCTACTAAGTATATTCCATCAACATGGACAGCATTTGCAAATGCTCTTGAAGCTGCAAATACAGTGCTTTCAAATGAAAATGCTACTCAAGAAGAAGTAGATTCAGCATATAGCACATTATTAAGAGCTTACTTAAGCTTAAGATTAACTCCAGACAAGTCTTTACTTGAAGGATTAATTAAAGAAGTTGAAAGTATAGATTTAGCAATGTATACAGCTAAGAGTGCAAAGGCAGTTGAAAAAGCATTAAAAGAAGCTAATAAAGTATTAGCAGATGATGAAGCAACTGAAAAAGAAATAAATACAGCATTAGCAAATCTTGAAAATGCTAAGAATTCTTTAGTTGCAAACTCATCAAATTCAACTTCAAGCAATAATAATAGTTCAAATAATAACAATCAATCATCAAGTTCAAATAATAATAGCGGAACTGCAAACAGTGGAAGCACTACTGGAAATTCAAATAGTGGAAAGGCTACCACAAACAGGAACAGCAGGTGTAGCTGGAATATTAATCAGTGGAGTTATTGCTTTACTTGGTGGATTAGGA
>NZ_KB291690.1 GCF_000320405.1 Clostridium celatum DSM 1785
TTGTGTCCAAAATATTGACATAAGACCAGAGAGATTAAAAATGAGAAATATAAGAATGACAATACAGTATGATGGTTCAAGATACAAAGGATGGCAAAAACAAAATATAAAAGGTCAGAGTGTTTCAACTATTCAAGGTAAAATAGAAAATGTATTATCTAAAATGACTGGAGAAGAAATTCAAGTTATAGGATGTGGCAGAACTGATACTGGAGTTCATGCTGATAAATATACTGCAAACTTTAAAACAAATTCTAACAAAACACTTTCTGATATGTCTAAATACTTAAATGAATTTTTACCTGACGATATAGTTGTAACATCTTTAAGGGAAGCTAGTGATAGATTTCACTCAAGGCTAAATGTAATATCTAAAACTTATGTATATACAATCGATAATAATAAATTTGCAAATGTATTTTTAAAAAAATATGCTTATCATGTTGAAGGAAAGTTAGATATTGAAAAAATGAAAGAAGCAAGCAAACTTTTAATAGGTACACATGACTTCAGAAGTTTTTCAGGAGTAAAAGCAAAACATAATAAATCAACTATAAGGACTATTAATTATATTAATATTTATGAAGATAATAATATAATTAAAATAGAATATAATGGAAATGGTTTCTTATTAAATATGGTTAGAATTTTAAGTGGAACTTTAATTAAGGTTGCTAAAGGTGAAATAGATATAATAGATATTAAAAACTTATTAGAAGCAAAATCTAGAAGTGATATTGCAGAGAAAGCACCTGCAAAAGGTCTTTGTATGAAAGAAGTTCATTATTAATATAGGTATATAATTGGGAAGTTATTATAAAAAATAATTCTACATAACTTCCTTTAAAATATTTTTTATAAATAACATAAATCCATATACTTTAATATACTAATAATATAGGTTAGTTTTAATTATACTTATATATTTATAATATTGAGTAAGGATGGGGATAACAATATGAACATAGACTTTCATGTTCATGGTTTATTAAGTAAAAGAAAAGATTTTAATAAAGAATTCTTCATGAATGAAATATACTTTTGTAAAAATAATGGAATAGATGCAATAGTTCTTTCTGAACACTTTAACGCTAAAGATTTTGTAGTAATTTATGATTTCTTAGAAAAAAATTATACTTATGAAGGTGATAGATATATAGTAGATAATATTTCTATTTTTCCAGCAATGGAGGTAAGTGTAAAAAACAAAGGTCATGTAATTATTTGTGGAGATAGAGAAAGTATTATAAGTATTTATAATCAATTAGAACAATTTAGAACTAAAGAAAATTTTATTGAATTTGAGGAGTTATTAGATATTGCTGATATATATGATTGTTTAAAAATAGGGGCACATCCTTGTAGGAGAGGGCATAAATTATGTAATCAGCCTGAAGTATTGCTAAAAAGATTAGATGCTCTAGATTTTAATGGAAAAGATATCTTTAAAAAAGGTGAAAGTGTAGCTAGAGATGAAATAATAAATTTATCAACAAAATTAGGGTTAAATGTTATAACTGGTAGCGATAGTCATACTCCTATTCAATTAGGAGGTATATATACTAAATTAAATAAAGACTGCTCTACAATTAATGATTTAAAAGGTTGTATAAAACGTAATGAATATATAATTGAAATAAATTCATCTTTAAACTTTAAAATCTTTTCATCTAAAATATTAAAAAGATATTTGATTAAAACCTCTACTTACGATAAGAACACTAATTTTAGATTATAATATTAAATATACTTATAGAATAAATTATAACATTAAAAATAGATTGTAAAAATTAAAAGTACTAAAAGGCTTTAAATTTTTATAATCTATTTTTTCTTGAAATAAATAAGTTTTATTATATTTAAATTATTGATATAGATATACCTTTAAAATATAATATATTTTGAAATAAAAATATTATATTTTCTATAAAATGGTTAAAATAAATAAATATAAAATTAAGATAAGGAAGAGTTAATTATGTGTTACATGGAAGAAAATATAGAAGAAATATTTAATGAAATTTTAGAATGCGACTTAAATGAAGCTTTTAAATATTGTAATGATGGCTTTAAAAAAACTGGAAATCCAGAGTATTTAATATATACAGCTCATAGTTATTTACTTCAAGGAAATTTTGAAGATGCAATTGCTGCCATAGATTTAGCATTTGAACTTGGTTGTGATTACTATGTTTATGGCTATAATGTAAAAGGAGAGGCTTTACTTGAATTAGGGCTTTATGTAGAAAGTAGAAGAACTCTAGAAAAAGTAATAAAAATAGAACCTGAACAATATCATACTAATTTATTACTTTTAGAATTAGATATAAGAGAAGGGTTATACGAAGATGCAATAAATAGATGTAAAGAATACATAAATACATATGGATATGAAAGCTCACAAATTGGTGAACTTAATTCTGCTATTGCTTGGACATATTTAATTGATTTAAATAATCCAGAAGAAGCTAAAAAGTATTTTAAAGATGCAATAAAATGCAATCCTACATATTCAAGAGCATATACAGGACTTGGAATCTATGAAAGTTATAAAAGAAATTATAATAAAGCTATAGAATATTTCACTTATGCTCTTGAATTAGATCCAAATGATGGTGAAAATTATTTTGGTCTTGCAGTTTGTAATAAAGAGCTAAAAAATTATGATGTTATAGAAACATATTTAATGCAAGCTAATGCATTAGATCCTGAAAATAATATGATTTTAGAGGAATTTGCTTTTGAACTCATAAGACAAGAGAGAAATGAGGAAGCAATTCAATATTTAGAAGAATGTTTAGATTATAATATTGATAATAATGATATAAGTAATTTGATTAATGAGCTAAAAAATATTAATTAACTAGAATAAAAAATGGCAAATAATTAAGAATACTATATTTTTATATTATATTGCCATTTTTATGTTATATTGCTATTTCAAATTAAATATTTTATTATCTTAAATATACTTTTTACTTAGATTCAAAGCTTTCACAATTAGTTTCTGTATAGATATTAGCATTGCAACCACTAACATTTATTGAAGATAAACTGCATAGTGAATTTTCATTATGTGTACAATTACTTACTTTACAAACTAAACAATCACATGAACCAGATGAATTTGTATTATTAGTTAAATCACTATATAATTTTTTATCTAAAAACGAACCACAACAAGTATTACAACTACTATCTGATGTCATTCCACCCATATCAACACGATTTGAAAAACAAACTCCACATTTATTATGTGAACAATTATTTACATCACAATTTATTTTTGGCATTTAAAAGTCCCCTTTCTTTAAATATATTTAGTTAAAATATCTATCTAATAACCCTTTAAAGGCTCTTCCATGTCTTGCTTCATCTTTACACATTTCATGAACAGTATCATGAATGGCATCTAAATTATTTTGTTTAGCTAAAGTAGCAAGCTTCTTTTTACCATCACAAGCACCAAATTCAGCTTCAACTCTAGCACTTAAATTTGCTTTGGTACTAGGCATTACAACTTCACCTAATATTTCCGCAAATTTTGATGCATGATCAGCTTCTTCATAGGCAATTCTCTTATATGCTTCTGCTACCTCGGGATATCCTTCACGGTCAGCTTGCCTAGACATAGCAATATACATTCCAACTTCTGTACATTCACCCATAAAGTTAGCTCTTAAGCCTTCTATTATTTCAGGATCTATTCCTTCACATATTCCGATTCGATGTTCATCAGCCCACTTTAATTCTCCTGCCATTTCTTCGAATTTACTAGCTGGAGCCTTACATATAGGGCATATTTCTGGTGGAGTATCTCCTTCATGAACATACCCACATACTGTACAAATAAACTTTTTCATTAAATATAAACCTCCTTTTACACATTTAACATACTCTAAAGTAACATTTATATTATTTCCCTATAATAATTAAATATGTATAAATAATCTATTGACTTTTTTTAGAAAAATATATAACATATGAAAGATACGTATAAAGAAAGAGGGATAAGAATGTCAAAGGATAAAGGAACAAGCGAAAATTTTCACTATAATAATATAGAAAAAAAAGATAAAAACTTCATGTATAAAAACTTCAAAAGAAGTAATTGTTACAATTGTAACTTTATGAATTCGAAATTTGATTTTGCAAGCTTTAGGGGTGCTCATTTTAAAACTTGTAGCTTTATTAAAGGAAGTTTTGAAGGTACAGAATTTATCGGAACAAATCTAAAAAATAGTAAATTTAAAAATGCTAAATTTAAAAATGCTATTTTTGAAGGTGCTAATTTAGATGGTGCAGATTTTAAAGATGCAACATTTGAAAATACTATATTTTTAGGTTGCAAACTTGAGAAAACCTTAAATTTCAAAAAAGATATAAATGGAATAAGAATTTTTGAAGATATGCCAAAATTAGAATTAAGCGAAGAACTAAGTAAGGCTTTATGCAGTTTAATTGAAAATAAATATGTTAAAACTTCAAGAATTTTTGATACTAAAGATGGTGGAATTAATACTCTAACTATAATGATTCTTTTAGAAAACTTTACTGAAGAGGAATTAGTTAAAGGTTTTGAAATAATAAAGGATCAAATAGATAGGGATTTCTATACTATAAGTTACATAATAAAACTTATATCAAAAAATATTTCATAATTTATATATGATTTACTTATTATAAAAATAAAACTGACAAATTAAATTTATAAATTACTAACATTAAAATATTTATTTGTCAGTTTTACTTTATTTACAACTTAAATTCTTCACTATTAAAATAATATTTAAATCAATTGAAATACTCCCATTAAAATAATAATAATAGCTGATAAAACGGGAGAGTATTTACCAAATATTTTTGATAAAACACTATTTCCTAATTTTAATCCAATAACTAATATTAAAATACTAAATAAAAAAGTAAATATTGTAGTAATTGTAACACTAAGCCCAGACATACTGGCACTAAGTCCTAGAGCAAAGTTATTTATACTAAGAGCTAGTGCTAAAGTTATAGCTTCTTTAATTTCTATATTACCAGATCCATTAGTATCTGCAGTCTTATCATTAATGATTATTTCATCATAACAAAGAGATTCTATTAATTCTTTAGAACTATTTTCTTTTTTTATTTTGATTTTTTCTCTTATAGTACAATCAAACAACATCCAAATTCCAATACATATAAGTAATATACTGCCGATATATTTAGTAATTATAGCCGGAATCAATTCACTAACTACTGCTCCTAAAATCATAGATATAAAAGTACCAAATGTAACTATTAAGGCTATTATAAAATTAATTAACAAACCTATTCTTATTTTTTTTATTCCATAAGCAATTCCAATTATTAAACTGTCTAAACTTGCTGAAAATGCCAATAAAATAGATGGAATTATATTCATTTGTAGCTCCTTATATAATGCTTATAATACATAGTATATTCAAAGCCAAAAAGTTAGTTACTTAGACAAAATATTAATATTACTCTTAAATTTTTATCTAATGTATGAATGTAATTACATTTTTTTGTATATACAAAACTAATTAATTTTATTATTTTTTGCTTTTGGAACAAATATCAATAAGTCTTAGTCTAATAAGTAAATTATGGTAAAACAAGGAGGCTATTATGAGAAAGATTTTACTTATTATTTGTATACTAGCTTTAACAACTCTAGTTGGATGTGCTAGTAAAAGTGAAAATACTAGTAGTGAAACTGCTAAAATAGAAGATATTAATAGTGGTTTTAGCCAATCACAATCAGTGGATATTGACGATTTTCAAAGTTATGAAATTAATACTGAAAATAGTAGCACGAAAAATATAATAATTGAAAATACTAGAAAGATAATAAAAAAAGCTGATATTACTTTAGAAACAGACAATTTTGATGAGGTTATTAGTAAAGTAGAGGAGTATATTAAGAAATTTAATGGTTATATTGAATCATCTAATATATATCAAGATGGTATAAATAGTAATAACTGTAAAAATAATAGAACAGCTGAATTTGTTATTAGAGTTCCAAATGATAATTTTGAACCAATATTATCTGATTATGGAAAATTAGGTGTTGTAACAAACAAAAGACTTTATGGTGAAGATGTAAGTAGTGATTACTTTGATAAAGAAGCAAGATTAGATGTTTTAGAATCTCAAGAAAAGCGCTATTTAGAAATTTTAGAAAAAGCAAACAATATTAATGATATTATAGAGGTTGAAAAAGCATTAACAGAAGTTCGATATGAAATAGAATATTTAACTGGATATCTAAAAAAAATGGACGATTTAATAAACCTTTCAACTGTAAATCTCTATATTTATGAAGTAAATAAAATTAGTGATATTATCAATGAACCTAAAACATTAAATGATGAAATTATTAATACATTTAACACTTCTATTAAAAATTTAAAAGAATTTATGGTAAACATAGTTTTATTTTTTGTTGCAGCAATTCCATTTTTAATAATAGCAGCAATAATTACTATAATTTTAATTTTAATTATTAAAATAATTAAGAAAAATAAAAAAAATTAAATAATAAGCAATAAAAATAAAGTGTTTACTTAGTTAAGTGAACACTTTATTTTTATTGCTTCTAAATTCTTTTGGCGTTAAGTTATATTTATTTTTAAAAAGCTTATTAAAATATGAAAGATTATCAAATCCAACCTCTAAAGAAATATCCATAATAGGCTTAGATGTTGAATTTAGAAGTAAAGAAGCTTTTTCTAAGCGATAATTATTAATATATTGAATACAAGTCATTCCTATATGTTTCTTAAAAAATCTCATAAAATGGTCTTATGTCAATATTTTGGACACAAAAAG
>NZ_KB291691.1 GCF_000320405.1 Clostridium celatum DSM 1785
GTAAGAGTGAGAAAATAAAAGAAAGAGTTTTGGTGAAAAGCAATTTCAAATAAATTTTTAAAACTTTCAGCTAAAATAATAAATTTTGGTAAAGTAGATAATTTATTTATTAGGTAATTTAATTTATTGAATACTAATGATAAAATTACAGGTTTTACAGCCTTATTTAATATGAATTTATACATATGAGGATAATATAAATATAATGTGTAAGAGTTTTTAGGGGGAAGTTAGTTGAAGGTAATTTCAGTTGTAAATTATAAGGGAGGAGTTGGAAAAACAACATTTGTAGCAAATATTGCAGCCAAGTTAGCTAAAGAAGGACGAAAAGTATTATTAATTGATTTAGATCCGCAAGGAAGTTTAACATTTTCATTTATAGCTGTAGATCAGTGGGCTGATAAATATAGCGAAACAAGAACAATTAAAAATTGGTTTGATGATAAATTAAATAATAGAGAAACTAATATAAATAGTTTTATCATTAAAGATTTACCTGTAAATAAAAAATATTGTCCTAATAATCCTATAGGACTAATTTCATCACATTTAGATTTGTTTGATATAAGCTTAGAAATGGCAGTACAGTTAAGAGGAGTAATTAAAAGAAGTTTAGCAAGAAATAAATTAGATTGTTTATATACCTTAAAAAGAGGACTTGAAGAAATAGAAGAAGATTATGAATTTGTATTTATTGATTGTCAACCAAGCTTTGATTTAATTACACAAAGTGCAATAATAGCTAGTGATTATTATTTTATACCTACTAAGTTTGACTATTTATCAACTTTAGGAATAGAGTCATTATTAACTCATATAGAAAAGCTTGTAAGTGAAACTAATGAAGATATAAAGTTCTTTAACTTTAAGGGCTATGATATAAAACCACAGTTATTAGGAGTAGTTGGGAATATGGTTACTATAGCTAAAGGAGAAGAGCTTACTAAGTTTGAGTCTAATTTTAGAAGTAGAGTATCAGATAAAAATAAAATATTAAATGGTAAATACAATGTATTATTTGAAAGTAGTATTAGAAACAATTCTCAATTTATGGATATGGCAGATTTAATTCCTGCAATAGCAAAGAAAGCAGATAATCCTACAAAGAAAAATATTGTAAATGAAATTGAAAGTGTTGTTAAGGAGTTTAAGGATAGGATCGATGAGAAGTAAGATTGATAGTAAAGTTTTAAAGGCTATGGACTTAGCCATAAAGTATATAGGAAAGTTAACAGAAGAAGATTTGGACAAGCTAATAAATGGAACGAGTACATTTTTAGTATCAGATAAACATAGAAATAAGGCTGTAAAAGAAGCAGTAACAGAGTATGATTGGACTATTGAAATTGAAAAATTAAAGGAATTTAATAATAGGGAAGAAGCTAAAGCATATATAACAAAGTTAAAGTTAAATAAGGAAAAGCTCATAAACTTAGCGGGAGCTTTAGGAATAAATATTGCTAAAGCGACTAAGAAAGATAATATAATAGCAATGATTGTTGAAGGAAGTGTAGGAAATAGACTTAAGATTGAGGGAATTAGAAAAGGTATTATTGGATAGGTGTTATAAAAGCAGTTACAAATTTTGTGACTGCTTTTATTTTTCATGGGTATAATTATAATTTAATAATTTTCTCATTACTATACCATCAGCTTTAAATGGCTCAATATTACCATAATCAAAAAAATCTTTTAATATACAGATTTCAATAAAACCTTTCTTAAGATATATATTTCTAGCTGTTATCCAATTTTCAGCTACTACTAATAAAAGAGATTTAGGATTTGAAACTAATTTATTTACATTATCAATTAAGTAGTTAAATAGTATTTTTCCTATACCATATTTTCTTGCTTTAGGTGAAATAGCAAAAGATGATATATATAATTCATTACCATTAGCTTTATGGCTTTCTTTAATTGAATGATTTAACAAAAAGCTACTTTCTTTAATATTTTCATTATATGGCCATATTTCAGAACAAATATATCCAATTATCTCATTTTCATATTCGGCAACTAAGAAACCTTCATTAAAAGTTTCGATTCTATCAATAAATACTTGCTTATCTTCACAAATATTTTTAGCAAAGGAATTATGTTCAATTTCTAATATTTTTTCTATATCATCTATTTTTGCATTACGTATTTTTAAATTATCAATGTTCATTTAAATTCTCCTATAATTTTTTATCAATTAAATTATATTTCAATATTTTAATATAAGTCTTAAATTTATCTAACTTATTATATATTAACATATAAATTAGATAAATTTTTAGTGTTTAAATAAAATTGCTATATATAGTAAAATGCTGTTTATTTAATAAATAAATATATAGACTTAATAAAAAATTTAATAATGAAATTTTATAAATAAAAAAATGTATAAAAAGTGATACTAATAAGAAAAAATGTAAGAAGGGGGAGATATGATAGTTAGGAGTAAAAATTATGAGTGATAATTTAAAAGAAAAAGTTAAATGTACAATACCAATTAAGGTTGATTCTTATGAAGAGCTATTTAGGGAATTTGACTATAGAGACGTTAAAGATCGAAGTATTAATGCTGATTTAGATGGATGGATTCAAGAGTATATTTTGAGAGTACCATATAAGTTGAGAAAGATTTATGTTGAATTAGAAGTAAATATGCCAGCAGAAGTTAAGGATAAAAGTAAAGAGGAAGTATCTAAGGTTAGTATAATAAATTCTTATAGAGAATTTTTAGCTAGAGAGAAGAAATTGAGTTTTATGGGTGTAATAAGAATTTGCTATTATATAATTGCTGCGGCAATTCTTTTATCTTGTTGGTATGTTATTAAAAATTCTAAAGGTGAATCTTTGCTTACATCACTATTAAATTCAGGTGGAACAGTATTGTTATGGGAAACTATGACTTTAATATTTATAGAAAGTAAGAATTTTAAGTATAAGGTTAGAGTTAATAAGAAACTAAGTAATATGGATATAGTGTTTAGATATATAGAATAAATGAGGCGATAGTAAAATAAACGTGATTTTTGCATCTTTGTGGATGAGTAACTATATAGCAACTGGAATTATGATTATATTTGGTATTGTTCATAGCATTATTTCTTATAAAAATTTATATTAACAATAAACAGATATAGCATCTTAGAGTGATGTCATATCTGTTTATATTATTTAATGAAGAGTATTTCTAATTTCTTTTTGTATTTCGCTTAAAAATAGCTTAGCTGCTTTAGAAAACACCTGATGTTTTTTCCAAACAATATCAAGATTTACCTTTAATTCAGGCTCTAAAGGTTTAAATATTAAATTGCTATTATCACTAGTATTTATAAGCTTATCTAAGCAAAGTGCATAACCAACACCTTCCTGTACCATAATAGAAGCATTATAAATCAAATTATAGGTAGTAACTATATTTAATTTATCAAAATTAATACCAGCCCATCCCGATAGTTCATTATTCACAAGAGTCTGACTAGAACATAACAATGGAACATTTAATAAATCTTCAGGCTTTACGGTATTTAACTCAGTTAAAGGAGTATCCTTTCTCATAAGAACTCCCCAAGTATCAGTAGCAGGAAGTTTTAAAAAATCATATTTTTTCATATCTGCTGGCTCTATAAGTATGCCAAAATCTAAAAGGCCTTTATCAAGACGTTCAGTAACATCATTAGCATTACCACTATATAAATGGAATTTAATTAGTGGATATTCTGAATTCATACGTCTTACTACTTTTGCAATAATGCGCATAGCATCTGTTTCACCTCCACCTATATAGATATCTCCACTAAGCATATTATCAGATTTCTTTAATTGATCCTTAGTTTTTTCAGTTAAATCAATTATTTCTTCAGCACGTTTGCGTAAGAATACTCCTTCTTCTGTAAGAGTAATTTTACGATTACCACGGATAAATAACTGTTTTCCTAATTCTTCTTCTAGCTCTTTTAACTGTTTAGAAAGAGTAGGTTGTGTAACATGTAAGCTATCAGCAGCTGCTGAGATATTTTCTTCTCTAGCAACTGCAAGAAAATATTTCAAAACTCTCAATTCCATTTATAATCCTCATTTCTATTTAAAAATTACTTTAAGTATAATAGCTTCAAGCATTCCTGTAAACTATAGGAATGTATTCAATATAACAATTAGATATTTATAAAACTCAATAATATAATAAGATTATGAGCTAAGAAAATATCAATATAGAAAATATGAAATGATAAAATGCATTGAAAATAAGGGAGTAGAAGTTATGAATTTAGAAAATTATATAGAATATTTAAATAGTGGAAAAGTAATAGAGGGTGGATCGGAGATTCATCAATATATGCATATATTATCTCAAGAAGCATTAAAACTAACTATGAAATTAAATAATAGTTATCATACACCAGAAGAAATTAGAGATATATTTTCTGAGATTATTGGAAAACCAGTAGATAGTAGTTTTGGATTATTTCCTCCGTTTTATACCGACTGTGGAAAGAATATTAATGTAGGAAAAAATGTATTTATTAATTCAGGTTGTAAATTTCAAGATCAAGGGGGAATAACTATAGGAGATGGAACACTAATTGGACACAATGTAGTATTAGCAACACTTAATCATGATATGAATCCAGAAAAAAGAAGCAATATGATACCTAAGCCTATAGTCATTGGAAAAAACGTATGGATAGGATCAAATGCAACTATTATACCAGGAGTTACAATAGGGGATGGAGCAGTTATTGGAGCAGGGTCAGTAGTAACAAAGAATGTACCTGAAAATACAGTAGTTGCTGGAGTGCCAGCAAAGTTTGTTAAGGAATGTTAGTAATTAATTATGTTAAAAAATTTAACAAAATAAATATTTTAAACGTGATTTATTTAATATTTTTGCAACATTTATTTTGTATAATTTAAATGTGCTAAGAATAACTAATGAAAAGAACAGGCAGAGATGTATTAAAAAAGCTAAGGAAGAAATTTTACTTAAACAAATTGGGGAAGAATTATATAAGATATACTATGATTTATAGATAGCACATGTCATTTATTAAGTTTGTGAGACATCTAAATAAATTTTAGGTTTAGATGTTTAATAATAATGCCCTAAAAAATATATAAGAAGCTCTGAAGTGACATTAGTATAGTAGTGTCAAAAATGATACTAGTATCGCTGGTGAT
>NZ_KB291692.1 GCF_000320405.1 Clostridium celatum DSM 1785
GTATTGATTTTAAAATCAATACTCTTTATTTTATTAATTACATTCTTTCAACACTTTCCATTCCTAACAAATCTAAGCATTGTTCTAATACGTTCTTAACTAAGTTTATAAGTACTAACCAAGAAGCTTTCTTAGATTCATCTTCTTCAGATACTATTCTTGTATCATTATAGAATCTGTTAAAGTTATTTGATAATTCATAAATATATTCACATATCTTATGTGGTGCTCTATCTCTAAAGCTTAATTCAATAACTTCATTAAACTTAATTAATTGAAGCATTAAGTTTCTTTCTGTTTCACTTTGTGGTACTAATATTGCTTTATTCATATCAGTCATATTAGCTCTATTTAAAATAGATTTAATTCTAACTATTGTATAAAGAATGTATGGACCTGTATTTCCTTCAAATGAAGCAAATCTTTCTATATCAAATATATAGTCTTTTGAAGCTTGGTTAGATAAATCACCATATTTTAACGCTGCTAATCCAACCTTTGAAGAAATCTCTTCAACGTCTTCTTCTGCTATATTTTTATTATCCTTAAGTTTTTCTTTACCTGCTTCTTTAATTAAGTTTATTAAATCTGCAAGTCTCATTACTCCACCTTCACGAGTCTTAAATGGCTTACCATCTTTTCCGTTCATAGTCCCAAATCCTATGAAATCTAATACAGTATTTTCATTTGCTATACCTGATTCTTTAGAGCTGCTAAAAAATTGTTCATAATGAAGCCCTTGTCTCTTATCAGCTAGATATATTATTTCATCAGCTTTTAAATCTCTAACTCTCTCTACAACTGTAGCTAAGTCTGTAGTTCCATATAATGAAGCTCCATCTGATTTTAATAATAGTAATGGTGGTACTGGACTCTTATCAGTCTCTTCACTTACATCAAAAACTAAAGCTCCTTCACTTTCCTTAGCAAATCCTTTTTCTTTTAAAGATTCTATCATTTCAGGAATAAATTTTTGTGCATCACTTTCACCATTCCATAATTCAAAGCTAACATCTAAAGCCCCATAGTTTTTCTTTAAGTCATTAACAGATACATTTAATATATGCTTCCATAATGCAACATACCCTCTTCTACCTTGTTGAAGCTCAACTGTTGCTTTTTTAGCAGCTTCATAACAGCTTCATCACTCTTAGCAAGCTTACTTGCATATGGATAAATATCCTCTAGTTCATCTATTGTAAACGGAGCTTCTTCTGGATATTCTCCTTCAAAACTTTCATCAAAATATGGTAAACTTGGGTTACGTCTTTCAACTTCTGATATAACCATACCCATTTGAAGACCCCAGTCTCCTAAATGAACATCACCAATTACATCATGGCCTAAGTATTTAGCTATTCTCTTAATGCTCTCACCAATAATTGCTGATCTTAAATGTCCTATGTGTAATGGCTTTGCAACATTTGCTCCACCATAGTCTACAATTATTTTTTTAATTTCTGTAGCTTGTGAAGTACCGAATCTTTCATCAGTATTCATTTTATTTACATAATCAACTAAGAATTCATCATTAAGAGTTATATTTATAAATCCAGGACCTGCAATTTCTAATTTAGAAAAAATTTCATTTTCTTTTAATTTTTCTACTACCTCTTGCGCTATAGCATTAGGTGCTTTCTTGTACTTTTTAGCACATGCTAAAGCTCCATTACATTGATATTGGCAAAGATCAGGTCTATTTGATACATTTACCTTTCCAGCACTCTTATCATAACCAAGCTCTTCAAATGTATTCATAAAAATATCACTTATTTGTTCAATAAATATTTTCATTAATTTATGCCTCCTTTTATTTTATATAAAAAAAACGCCTCTTCTTTTCAAAGAGACGAAAATATTTCCGCGGTACCACTCAATTTAGTTAATTTTAAAAATAAATTAACTCACTTATAACTTTAACGCTAGTTTACAGCGGCATACTCTTACAATAATGCTCAAGCAGCTTCTCCAAGTCCCTCTTCCTTATTTCATATCTTATAAGACTTTCACCATACTCTTACTCGCTAATAGATACTTTAAAATAAGTACTCTTCTCTTCATAGAATTTATATTTTTAATTATCTTATAAAAATCAAATTTAACTAATATAATATTATTTAAACATAAAATATATAATAAAATAATTTTACCTAAAAATCAAATTACTTGTCAATTAATAATATAAAAAAGCTAAGCAAATGCCTAGCTAAATTTTAAAATTATATCTTTTTAACAACTGATGATTTTAATTTCATAGCTCCAAAACCATCTATTTTACAATCAATATCGTGACCATCTGTTACATCATATAATAAACGGATATTTTTTACCTTTGTACCTTGCTTTAATGCTGATGTAGCACCCTTAACTTTTAAGTCCTTTATTATTGTTACAGTATCACCATCATTTAAAACATTTCCATTAGCATCTTTTATAAGGTTTGCTTCTGCAGCTGCAGCTTCTGATGCAGCAGTCCATTCATGACCACATTCTGGGCAAACTAAAAGATTTCCATCTTCATAAGTATATTCTGAATTACATTTTGGACAATTTGGTAACATAGTTTCATTTCCTCCATTCGCTTCTCTTATATATTATGCATAAATATAGGTAGTCCTTTGCATGCTTAATATATTATCATACACTTCTTATATTTACAAACTTTCCACTATAGCATAATTAAGTATCTATTTAATACACTTTTACTAGTTATAAACTTTGTTATATTTATTTTATCTCATTTTCATTTTAAAATTCTTAATATATATTACTTCTGATAGAATTCTTAGTACCAGTAGTAAATAGAATTTTTTACAATAATTGTTTTATAACAACAAAAAAGGTTGTAGTTTAAACTACAACCTATAACAATCTAAAATTATCTTCTATTTTGCTCTTTTTTAGCTCTTCTACAAGATATACATCTTGTTGG
>NZ_KB291693.1 GCF_000320405.1 Clostridium celatum DSM 1785
AACTATATTACACAAAATTATCTACAGTCTCTTTTATACTATAAGTACCTTGATTATTTTCAATTGTAATTTCATTAGTTGCAATAATCTTAGATGTTTCTTTATCTTCTATTTGCAATTCAACTTTAAATTCTATAACTGTTACCTCAACCCAAGAAACTTCTTTAAATAAACCAAGTTCAACTGGTTCACCTGAATTAATTATTTCCTTTTGAGGACCCTTCTCTGGAACAATAAACCCTTCAACATCATCATCACTTTTCAGTATCCAATGATATTGGATTTCCTTATCATATTCTCCTATAGCTTTAGGTTTTAATGTTATTGGCATTCCCTTATAAGAGTTAGCATCATTAGTAGCAATTATTTCAACACTTAAACTATCTTTGTGTGTATTATCTTCTGTTTTTATTTGACAACCTACTAACCCAATTAGCAATATAGTTAAAATTATTGACCATATAACTTTCTTCATAAAAGCCTCCGTATTTCATTTAATAAACAATATAATACATTTGTTCAGCAATCATTACATTTATTGTACACTAAAAATAGTAAAATTAAAA
>NZ_KB291694.1 GCF_000320405.1 Clostridium celatum DSM 1785
AATAAATATCCACCAGCTTAGCTGGTGGTTTTTCTTTCGCCCTATAAGGGCATTTTACTAGCAAGCATCTTAAGATGCATAATTGGTCCGCCAGCCGCATGCTATTTTACTTGCTACCCTTAAAAGGGTCTGTATATTCCTTAAAGCTTATTTGATCCGTTATCATATCTTCACGTTCTTGGTTTTTTATATATTCTTCTATTGCATTTTTATTTTTTCCTACTGTGTCAACATAAAATCCTCTACACCAAAAATGTCTACTTCCATACTTATACTTTAAATTTGAAAATCTCTCAAATATCATTAAACTACTTTTTCCTTTTAAATATCCCATAAAGCTTGAAACGCTCATCTTAGGTGGAATTTCAACCAACATATGAATATGATCTACGCAGGCATGCGCTTCGATAATTCTAACATCTTTCCATTCACAAAGTTGTCTTAATATCTTTCCTATCTCTGCTTTCTTTTCTCCATATATCTCTTTCCTTCTATACTTAGGTGCAAAAACTATATGATATTTACAGTTCCATTTTGTATGTGATAAACTATTATTATCAGTATTATTTTTCATAATGCTGTCCTCCTTTTGTCTATTAAAGTTGGCTTGCGAACCCTACTTTAATTATTGACAAAAGGAGTTTTTTTTCATACTCACCGCTTAAGCTAATCTGAACACACTTGCATAGCAAGTGGTTTTCTAAATACAAAAAA
>NZ_KB291695.1 GCF_000320405.1 Clostridium celatum DSM 1785
TTAAACAGGGGGTTTTTCAACAAACTGCAAAAAAATAAGGCTTAAGCCTTATTTTTTTTATAAGAATTGTGTTAATTATTAAAACACTTTTTATTTACTTTTTAAAGTGAATTTTTCACCTGGTGCTACAATATTAATACGGTTTGGATTTATAATACGCCCATTAAGAGATTCTGGGTCTCCATTAAAAGCATTCATTTCTGGTGCATCTACTGTTCCCCAATGAATTAAAATTAATTCTGCATTAGGATAAGTATTAGCAAGTTTAATTGCATTATCTAATCCAATATGCCATGAATTATCGGAAAAATCTAATAATATTACATCAGGAGCTGGCATTTCTAAATGCTCTTTTAATAATCTTGAGTCTCCTGGTAGCCAAATAGTTCCTTCTGGAGTATCTATCCAAAATCCACAGTAATCTTCAAATTCAAATTTTCTAATTTTGCTATACCTACTGCTTTCATTTTGCCATGCATGATCAGCAGGTGTTAATTTTATATTTAAATTTCCAAGTGTAAAAGTTTCATATATATCATGACCAATACCTTTTAAACCTTCTTCATTCATTAATTCTGCTACATAATGGGGTCCATGATATTCCTTACATACCTTAGAAAGATTTTTACATGTAATTCTACTAAAATGATCATTATCACAATGCGTAATTAAAACTCCATCTAAGTTTGGAACATCGCTAGACTTAATTGGCATATCTACTAATAATGGCAAATCAAATCCTTCTAGTAATGGATCAATCATTATTACTGTTCCATGTGAATTAATCATAATTCCTGCACTGGATAACCAACGAATTTCAGTATTATCAATTATATCAAAGGCATCCTTTAAAATAGGTTGTGTTTGTGGTGCTACTGCTTGTTTAATAATTTTATTCATAGTATCTCTCCTCACCTTCATATAACTGCCCCAGGGGCACGCTCATTTTGTCAGATTAACACCTGTACAAGTTCTAATTTAGTAATAGTGCCAGTAAAATTAATCTGTAAAAATATGTATTGACCCCTGGGGCAACTTGTCTATACTTATTTAAAAGTATTTTTTATTTCTTCTATAAATTTACTTGTTGCTGAAGAAAAAATTTGATGTTTTTTCCATACAATTACTGTACCAGTTTCAATCCTTGGTAAAATTGGCTTAAAGCAAATATTAGTTTCATCATTAATATTAATCAAATTTTCTAAACTAAATGCATATCCTAATCCCTCTTCTACCATAATAGCAACATTAAGACCAAGATTATATGTTGAAATGATATTTAACTTATCATAATCCTTGCCAAACCAATTAAAAATTTCATTTTGAACTATTGTACGCTTTGAACTAATTAAAGGTTTTCCAACTAAATCATCAGCTGTAATATAAGCCTTATTGGCCAAAACATCATCTTTTTTCATTAATATTCCCCATACTTCCTTTTCTTTTAAACGTACAAATTCATATTTTGAAATATCTACAGGTTCTGTTAAAAGTCCAATATCTAACAAACCCTTATCTATTCTTTCTTTAATATCATCTGCATTTGCACTATATAAATTATACTGAACTTGAGGATATAAATCATGAAACTCTTTCATTACTTTTGCAAGACTATGCATAGCATTGGTCTCACCACTGCCAATGAATATTTCTCCTGCAACAATATCATTATCATTTAGAAACTCTTTTTCTGTTCTTTCTGCTAAATCAACTAGTTCTTCTGCCCTTCTTCTTAAAATCATACCTTTATCCGTTAAAGTAATTTTATTTTTACCTCTAACAAATAACTTAGCGTTTAATTCATCTTCTAATTGCATTAATTGTCTTGATAATGTTGGTTGTGTAATGTTTAATATTTCAGCAGCTCTTGTTATATTTGCTTCTCTTGCAACTGCTAAAAAATACTTTAAAACTCTAAGTTCCATATTCTCACCTCTTTTTGTTTTATTATACATTATTTTCTTAATTAATCACATTAAAACTAAGTTTAAATAAAACATAATAATTTATATATTAAATACCATATACAGATAACTTAATAAATTCTAATTTTAAATAATTCTTAAATTATTTATAGTAATATTACTGTAAAACCTCTTTTGCTTGGTATTCTTTTAAATGACTTTTACTTTCTAATCCATTTATTTTATTATATTTAACAACAATAAACATTAAAGCTAAACATATAATATTAATTGCTATTCCTAATATAAATGCATAGCTATATGAATCTGTAAAATCATAAATATAGCCAACTAATGATAATGCAAAGGCAGCTCCAAAATTAGATGCAAATGATATAATTGGAAATACTTTAGAATAATTATCCATTCCAAAGAAATGCTTTGTAAGAAGTGGTATTCCAACTGCACCTACAATTGAAGATTTAGATACAATAATCAAAATAATTCCTGATACATTTGCAATCATCATAGTAACACTTGCTTTAACTTCTCCAAGTCTATCACTCATAACACCTATAATTAATTTAGAAATAACATTTCCAATCATACTTGCTGAAAGAAGCATTGCTCCTAAAGTAGTGCCATAACCTATAGATTGTGCAAAACCAGGTAAATGCTGAGTAATTCCTGTAATTGTTGTGTTTATAAATGAAAGTGTACAAAAGCAAATAAATGCTACTGTCATAAAATTAAATACCTTATTATTATTTATCTCTTTAAAATCATCTTCATTTTCTTTATGTCCAAAAGGAGTCAAGCCTTCTTCATTTGCAGTAACTTTAAATGGATAAATAATTGCTGGTAAGCATAGTAATAAAATAATTCCTGACTTTATTAAATATCCCGTTTGCCATCCAAATAATTCTATACATCTTGATAAAATAGGTGAGCAAATAGCTCCTGCTATCCCACTAAATCCAAATACAATAGAAGTTGCTAAACCATGATTCTTTTTAAACCATCCATTTATAATCATTGTCAATGGTACTATGGAAAATAATCCTGTACTAAATCCCCTAATACCACCTAATAAATAGGCCATAGTTACACTTTTTACATTAGCCATCATACTAGTAGAAATGACAGTGATAGCAACACTAATAATTAAAATCCATTTATAAGAAAATCTACTCATTAATTTTGGTACAATTAATGCAGTTATAGCTGTTATAAGAGAAAAAATAGTCATATGCATAGCAAATGTTCCTCTCATAACGCCTAAACTTTCAGATACAGGAGTATAAAATACTCCTGAAGAATTTATTGAGATTCCTATAGAAGAAGCTGCCAATCCACAGCATACTACTAAAACATACCATGGTTTAAAGTTGTTTTTTTTCATTCTTCTTCTCCCCTGCTTTACTGTTGCATCCATTCATTTCATAAATAAGCCAATCTAAACAATCAATAGATTTCTGCTTATTGTGGATATCTTCTAAAATCAATTGCCTTTTCCTATTTAAAATACGCACTCTTTCATCCTTACTAAAATCACCTTGCTCTACAAGTTTCATATATCTTAAAATCTCTTCAAGTTCTAATCCTACTTTTTTTAGAGTAACAATTTTACTTAATTTTTCAATATCTCTATCTTCATACTCACCAATACCATTAACTTTTTTAATATCATCAAAAAGGCCAATATTTTCGTAATTTTCTAGTTCTACTAAATTAATATTAAATTTTTCACTAACTTCTTTTATATTCATAATTCCACCTCCTAAAAAATTTTATCTATACTTTTAGAAGGTTTTACCTATGTCCAACAATATTATGTGGAACATAAGCATCTTCTAAATACTTAATATCTTCATCACTTAGCTTAATATCTAAAGCACCTATAAAATCATCTAGATATTTTTCTTTAGTTATTCCTACAATAGGTGCAGTAATACCTTTACTCCATAACCATGAAACTGCAATTTGTGATTTAGTTACGTTATATTTCTTTGCAATATCTGCTACTCTTTCAACAATTACCTTATCACTATCTTCTGTAGTATCATATTTCATTTTTGCAATTTTATCTTCCTTAAATCGCTTTGAATCTGAAGTCCAATCACGAGTTAAACGTCCTGCTGCAAGTGGACTATATGGAACTAAAGCTACCCCCATATCCTTACACATTGGATTCATTTCTCTTTCTTCTTCACGATATAATAAATTATAATGACCTTGCATTACTGAAAATTTAGTCCATCCATTCTTTTCAGCTATATATTGAGCTTTTGCAAATTGCCATGCATACATTGATGACGCACCTAAGTATAAAACCTTTCCTGAACGTACTAAATCATTAAGCGCACACATTGTTTCTTCAATTGGTGTTTCATAATCCCATCTATGAATATATAAAATATCAATATAATCTACACCTAAACGTTTTAAACTTGCATCAACCTCGTTTATTATAGCTTTTCTTGATAAACCTGATTTATTAGGGCCTTTCCCCATTTCTCCACTAACCTTAGTTGCAATAACAATTTCATGTCTATTGGCATAATCCTTTAATGCACGTCCTAATATTTCCTCACTTGTGCCTAATCCATAGACATTAGCTGTATCAAAAAAATTTATTCCTAACTCTAAAGATTTTTTAATTATTTTTCTTGATTCTTCTTCATTTAATACCCAGCTATGAATCCATTTTTCTGGATCCCCAAAGCTCATACAACCTAAACAAATCTTTGATACTTCTAACCCTGTATTTCCCAATTTTACATATTCCATAATTACCCTCCTAAAACCTTATGTTTAATTTCTATACTTTTATTTTATATACTATATTTAATAATGTCTAATATCTATATTATATATATAATTATGCTTATAAAGCATGATTATATTTAAACTGGTATTTTTCTACAAATTCCGCCTTTCCCCTGGGGCGATAACTAAAAGCTCCATGATTATAGGTCTTTCTATAATCATAGAGCTTTTTATTTATTCTATATCTTCACCGTTACTTTCTATAACTTTTTTATACCAATAAAATGATTTTTTCTTAGTTCTTTTATTAGTTCCATTTCCATAGTTATCTCTATCCACATAAATAAATCCATATCTTTTGCTCATTTCACCTGTACTAGAAGCAACTAAATCGATACATCCCCAAGTTGTATATCCTAATAAATCAATTCCATCTATTTCTACAGCATCTTTTAAAGCTTTTATATGTTCTCTAAGATATTCTATACGATAATCATCTTCTACATATCCATTTTCATCTGGATTATCTATAGCTCCTAACCCATTTTCAACAATAAATAATGGTTTTTGATAACGATCATATAAAACATTTAATGAATTTCTTAATCCAAGTGGATCTATTTGCCATCCCCATTCAGTTGATTTTAAATAAGGATTTTTTATAGAACCATATATATTCCCTGCTGTCTCCATTTTATCGTTAGGAAAAGCGCTAACAACACGAGAACAATAATATGAGAAAGATACAAAATCAACTGGGTATTCTCTTAATATAGCTTCATCATCAGCTGCCATATTTATAACTATATTTTCTCTTTCAAATTTCTTTTTTGCATAAGCTGGATAATATCCTCTTGCTTGTATATCAATAAAGAAATATCCTTCATGATCTTGAATTATAGCCTTATGGTAATCTTCTGGTCTACATGAATATGGATAATTGTTACCACCAGCTAACATACAACCAACTTTATTTTCTGGATCAATTTCATGTGCAAGCTTTGTAGCTAATGAACTAGCAACTAATTGATGATGTGCAGCTTGATATTTTGCTTGAGTTTCATCTTCGCCTTCTTCAAAGCAAAGTCCAGCTCCAACAAAAGGTGCATGTAATAACATATTAATCTCATTAAATGTTAACCAATATTTAACTAATCCCTTATAACGCTTAAATACAGTAGCGCAGTATCTTTGATGAAAATCAATCATCTCTCTACTTCTCCAAGCACCGTATTTTTCTACAAGATGCATAGGAACATCAAAATGAGTTAATGTAACTAATGGCTCTATATTATATTTTTTAAGTTCTAAGAAAATATCTTCATAAAATTTTAATCCTTCTTCATTTGGTACTAAATCATCACCATTTGGGAAGATACGTGTCCATGAAATTGACATACGATAACATTGGTCTTATGTCAATATTTTGGACACAAAA
>NZ_KB291696.1 GCF_000320405.1 Clostridium celatum DSM 1785
GATTCAAATGTACAAGCTAAAGCTATTGTAGAAGGTATGACTATTGAGCAAAAAATAGGTCAAATGTTAATGCCTGACTTTAGACAATGGAAAATGAATGGAGAAGATGCAGTTTCTGATTTTACTACAATGAATGAAGAAGTTGCACAAATTATAGATGATTTCGATTTAGGTGGAGTAATTTTATTTGCTCAAAATGTTAAAACTACTGAACAAACTGCACAATTAACTCACGATTTACAACAAGTTATTGCTAATGATGAATCTAATGATTTACCATTACTAATAACAATTGACCAAGAAGGTGGTATTGTTACTAGACTTGGAACTGGTACAAGCTTACCTGGAAATATGGCACTAGGAGCAACAAAAAATGAATTAAGTTCTTATAGAGCTGGTTCTGTAATAGGAAAAGAGTTAAATTCATTAGGTATTAATGTTAACTTTGCTCCATCTGTAGATGTTAATAACAATCCAGCAAACCCAGTTATAGGTTTAAGATCATTTTCAAGTAATCCTGAATTAGTTGGTAAACTTGGTGTTCAAATGATTAATGGTATTCAAGATCAAGGTGTTTCAGCAGCCGCTAAGCATTTCCCTGGTCATGGTGATACTGCGACTGATTCTCATTATGGACTACCTTTAGTTGATAAAAGTTATGAAGAAATTAAAGAAGTTGAATTAAAACCTTTCCAAGATGCAATAGATAATGGTGTTGATATGATAATGACTGCTCATATTCAATATCCACAAATTGAAAGTGACACTTATACTTCTAAAAATGATGGACAAGAAATAACTCTTCCAGCAACTTTATCTGATGATATATTAACTGGAGTTTTAAGAGAAGATATGGGCTATGATGGAGTAATCATAACAGATGCTCTTAATATGGATGCAATCTCTAAAAACTTTGGTGAAGTTGAAGCTGTTATTATGACTATTAAAGCTGGTGTTGATATAGCATTAATGCCTACAATATTAAGAAG
>NZ_KB291697.1:0-46685 GCF_000320405.1 Clostridium celatum DSM 1785
GACTACTGACACTTTGTCAGCAGTCTGATATATATTTGTTTATTATACAAATATATATACTCTTCTCTCTAATTTATAAGAAACCTTATTATTCAAATTATTTAAATTTTTTATAGTTATCTTTATACAGCTATATTACATTATTATCTCACAACAAAATTATATTGTAATTTATTTTCAATTCTAATATCTTGTTCAAAGTTGAAAAAATCACTTTTATCATATTTTTCTTTTACAAGCTTTAATAATTTAGAGTTTTTTCCATAATACTCTTCTTCATAATCATCAAGCTCGGCACAAGGAAAATTAACAAAAGCTCCTTTTGTTATAGATTTTATATACTTTAAGTTTTTTACAATCCAGTCTCTATTTGTAGGTGCATATTTAGCTTCTTCCCAAACTGATTGGAAACCTAAGATAAACCTTGCATCCCTATGATAAAATGCGGTATCCTCTTTACCCACATTCTTGATAGCTCCACCTAACCCATAAAAAGTAATAGCAGTATAAGTTGCCCCTTCGGCTCTATTTTCTATTATTTTTAAAAGATTCATAATCTCTTCTCTACTATAATCTCTATATACGAATCTTCCTGAACTTTTATATCTTTCATAATCTGGATGACTATCTTGAATTATTCTGTTAGCTTCAAGGACTGTCATATATCTTAAATTATAACTTCCACAACTAACTATATCTTTAATAGGTTTTAAAACTTCATTTGCTTCTTCTTTATTTCCATAAAACAACCCTACTATCTTTACTCCAATTCCTCTTTCACTTGAATTATACATAGCAAGCTTAAAATTTGCTCTTTTATCTAAAGTTTTATATTTTTCTTGCCAAACTTCTATTAGTTTTATATTTTCCTCAATGTCTATATTTTGAAAATCAATTTCTACTAATGTTGCCATTTCTATTTTTTGTGGCAATTTAAATGTCATAGAAGTAACTATACCAAAGTTTCCTCCACCACCGCCTCGTAAAGACCAAAATAAATCTTCATTACAGCTTTTATTACAAAGTAATGTCTCGCCTTTAAAATTTATAACTTCTGCTTCAATTAAATTATCACAACCAAGTCCTAACATTCTAGCTGAATATCCCCAGCCTCCACCTAGTGTAAATCCCACTACACCAACCGTTGGACATCCGCCTCCAGGAAAAGGATATCCCATTTGTCCTGTAAGCTCATATAACTCCCTATTACGAACTCCAGCTTCAATAGCTACGATTCCTTTTTCCTCATCTATGTAAATTCCATTCATTCTACTAATATCAATAACAATAATATCATTTCCTGTAGAATATCCCTCATAATGATGTGCACCACTTCTTATTCTTACATTTAATTTATTAACCTTTGCAAAATTTATAGCATTTTTTATATCTACCTCAGTATAACAATACACTATTACTAATGGGTATTTTTCAATAGCTCTATTCCACGCTTTCCTACATTCCTCATATTCAAAATCATCTCTTGTAACTATATCTCCAGTTAGCCCCTTATAATCAAAGTTAATCATGTTTCACCTCGCTAATGCTATTTACTTAAAATATATAAATAGTCCTTATATTTTTATCTATTGTATAATAATTCAAATTATAATATTACCTTTTTGATAATATCATAATTTAAACTATTTTATCCATATATTATTAATATTTTAAATATAATTTACTTAAAACTTACCTTTCTATAAAATCTTTAACTTCTTTTTTATTATTAAGAATTATCACATTTTTATCAGTACATCTATTTAATTTTTTCATCAAATTTTTCTTTTGGCGTTCCCACCCATCCTTTGTTCTAAAAAATTTTATCTAAATGATATAATGGTATATCTAATTTCCTAGAAAGTTCACGTGAAAAAGTTGATTTTCCAGCTCCACCACCTCCTATAACAATTATTCTCCTCATAAAAACTTCACCTCATTTTAAATTTTAACATAAAAATAAGCAGAGTATTTTATCTACTCTGCTTTTAAGCTAATACTAATTACATAAAATTATTTAGCATATCTTTTTAAAATCTCAATTATTATATTTGTAGCAATATCCATACCCTCTACTGTAATATGCTCATATTCACCATGGAATGCATATCCACCAGTTCCTAAGTTAGGACAAGGTAATCCCATATAGCTAAGTGTTGCTCCATCAGTTCCACCTCTAATTGGCTCAATTACTGGAGTTACATTTAATGATTTCATAGCATCTATAGCATTATCAATTAAATGCATACAAGGCTTAACATGTTCAACCATATTCTTATATTGATCTGTAATTGTTAATTTAACTCTACCTTCGCCATATTTTTCATTTAATAATTTTGCTATTAATTCCATAGTAGCTTTTTTAGATTCTAACTTACAAGCATCATGATCTCTTAAAATATATGTTAATGTTGCATGATCTGTATTTCCGTTAAAGCTATCTAAATAATAAAAACCTTCATACCCTTCAGTATGCTCTGGTCTTTCTCCTTTTGGTAGCATAGAATCAAATTCCATACCTACATAAGTTGCATTAATCATTGTATTTTTAGCTGAACCTGGATGAACAGAAACTCCATGAATTTCAATCTTTGCTGCTGATGCATTAAAGTTTTCATAAGAAATTTCTCCTTCTATTCCCCCATCAATAGTATAAGCAAAGTCAGCCCCAAAATTTTTAACATCAAACTTATGAGCACCTCTACCAATTTCCTCATCTGGAGTAAAGCCTATACATATCTTTCCATGAGGAATATTTTCATTTATTATTCTTTCACAAGCTGTCATTATTTCAGCAATACCAGCCTTATCATCAGCACCTAAAAGAGTATTTCCATCTGTAGTAATTAAAGTTCTTCCCTTTAAATTCTTTAAGTGTGGAAATTTTTCTACTGATAAAACAGTTCCATTTAAAAGAGTTAAATCTTCCCCATTATAATTTTCAACAACTTGAGGATTTACATTTTCTCCTGGTGCTGCTGGAGCAGTATCAACATGAGCTATAAGTCCTATACTAGGCTTACTTTCATATCCTGGAGTTGCTGGAATACTTCCATAAACATAACAAGTATCATCAACTCTAGCATCTGCAATTCCTATTTCTTTCATTTCTTCTACTAATATATTAGCTAAATCAAATTGTCTTTTACTTGAAGGAACTGTTTCTGATGCTGGATCAGAAGTTGTATATATCTTTGCATATTTTATTAATCTTTCATAAGCTTTCATTCTTTTGTCTCCTTTATATAGAAAATATTGCTTTAATTCAATAATATAACAAATTTACTTTTATTCAAATATATTATTTAATAACGGTACTATATTATAAACAGGCTCTTCATAAGGATGAACTTTTTTTATAACCTTTATTGCATTTTTTACATATTCAATTTTACAACGCACTTCCATTTTGCATTCTTTTCCTTCTGAAATTTCTCCTATAGTTCCATTATACGGATTGGCACCATCTAGCGATCTCCAATATCCTAATACTTCTGTTATTGAAGCACAATTATCATAATCTCCTATCTTACATGCTCCTATTTCATTTAATCCATTTCTTAAAACTTCTACAAATTCTATAGGAACATATATTTCTATTTTTACCTCAGTAAAATTCATCTACAGTTTACCTCCAACTAAGTGATGATTAAGCTTTAATTTAGATAATCTAAATAGTAATCAAAAGTTAAATTTAGAGCTTATCCTAGCTACAAAGTTCAATAATTGCTTGTGTAAATATTTTAGCACTAAGTATAAGCTCATCTATAACTGCAAATTCATCATTTCCATGCATATTGTTATCAGTTCCAGGCATTGTACATCCAAATGCAACTCCATTTTTTAAGTGATGCACATAAGTACCTCCTCCTATTGCAATACATTCACCTTTTTTACCACTATACATCTCATAGCATTTTAATAAAGTTTGAACAAATTCTGAATTTTCATCTACATGATGCCCTTCAAATACATGACAAGGTTCTAGTGTAATATCATTATCACTTAAATTCTTATCTATAACATCTCTTAAATTTTCATCATTTGCACAAAGTGGTGCTCTACAATCAAAAGTTCCCTTTAAGCTTGTAGTATTATATTCAAAAATAGTGAATGATAAAGTTAATTCACCTGATATTTCATCACTCATCTTAACACCAATACCTTTTCCTTTATAATCACCATGAGGTAATAGTTTACTTATAGCACATATCTTGTTAAACCCCTGACTTTTGGCAAATGGCATAGATGATAACAATTCTAATATTGCAGTTAATGCATTATTTGCACTTTCTGGATAAGCGGCATGACCACCTACTCCATTAGCATTTATTATACACTTATTATTTTCTTCAGTAACAGTGAAGTTTACTTTAGTTTTATTTGTAGCTTTATCACAGTATTCTAATATTATATCTTTGCTTAATCCTTCAACTACTGCATTTGCTTTATCTGGAATAACATTAACTTTAACTCCTGAATTTATAGAAGTAACCCTAGGAAGCGTTTCATCTTCTTTAAAGTTTGAATTAAAGTTTCCTTTTAATCCTCCCTTTTCAACATTTATCACTGGGAAATCCGCATCTGGCGAAAATGTCATAGGTGCTTCTTTTTCAATATTATAATAATATTCAATATCAGAACTTCCACATTCTTCATCAGTTCCTAATATTAATCTAACATTTTTATTTAAAGGTATATTTAAATCCTTAACTGCTTTCAATGCATATAAAGCCACTATTGCAGGGCCCTTATCATCAGCAGATCCTCTTCCATATAACTTACCATCTTTTATTAATGGCTCATAAGGATTAGTAACTGTCCATTCATTACCTGCTGGAACTACATCTAAGTGGGCTAATATATCTAAAGCCTTTTCTTTATCATTAAAATCAATAGTTCCTACATAATTATCATAATTTTTAGTTTTAAATCCCATATTTTCAGCCATCTTTAATGACTCTTCTAAAGCCTTTACTACACCTTCTCCAAAAGGCATACCTTCTTTAGCCTCTTGCCTATCACTTTTTATTCTTAGTATTTTGCAGATATCCTCTAACATTTTATCTTTATGCAAGTTAAAATATTCTTCAATTTGCTTTTTGTACATTTTAATCACCTTCTAATTAAACTTTATTTATTCTCTTATTATACCAATATATTGATATTTAAAATACACAAATAAAAAACTTCACAAGTAAAACTAAAAATTTTATATTTATAAAAAAATAGATTATATCAAAACTATGTATAAATAATTAAATTTTATAACACTTTAACTATTTATATTTCTATTTTAATATAATCTATTCACTATATATATATTCTTAACTAAGTATATTTACAAACAAAGTTATTACTGCTGAATTTACAAAATCAACAAAAAGTGCTCCTACAATTGGAACAACAAAATAAGGTGTTGGTGCAAAACCATATTTTGTACTTAATGCATCCATGTTAGCTACAGCATTAGGTGTTGCTCCCATTCCAAAACCACAATTTGCAGATGCAAATACTGCTGCATCATAATCTTTACCCATTACTTTAAATGTAATAAAATATGCAAACATAGCCATAAGTAATGATTGTGCTACAAGCATTACTACAAGTGGAAGTGCTAAATCAAACAATTCCCAAAGCTTTAATCCCATTAATGCTATACATAAAAAATATCCTAAACTAATATTTCCTATTACCTCTATCTCTTTTTCTTCAATTTCTATCTTTCTTATATCACAGAAATTTCTTATAACAGCAGCAGCTATCATTGCCCCTATATATGAAGGGAATGTTAATCCACTATCTTGAATGAAGCCTGAAATAACTGACCCAATTCCCATTGAAATAAAAAGAAATGCTGAACCTTTCATAAGTCTTTTTTGACAAAGAAGTGCTTGATTGTCTTCATGGAAATCACTTAAAGGAATTTCCTTATCATGAGATTCTTTTGGTGTTTTTAAGTTATTGTTATCTATTAAACTCTTAGCTACAAAACCTCCAATGAAGCTTCCCATTACTAATCCAAAAGTTGCTGATGCAAAGGAAACAGTAGTTGCCCCCTTAACTCCAAGCTCTTCTAATAATGGTCCAAAAGAGCCTGCTGTTCCATGACCTCCTATCATTGAAACAGAGCCAGTACATAATCCTAATAAAGGATTTAAATTAAATAACTTTGCTAAAGTAGCCCCAACTATATCTTGAGATATAATTAAAAGTATGGCAAGCCCTAAAAATATAGCAACCTTAATTCCACCATTTTTTAATATTTTAAGACTAGCTGTAAATGCCACACTTGCAAAAAACGCAGTCATAAATAAATTTTGAAGTGTAGTATCCATACTTATAGTTGCTATATTAGTTAACTTTAATATTAATGTTATTATAGCAAACACTAGTCCTCCAACTACCGGGGCTGGTATACAATACTTTGATAAAAATTTAATCTTCGTTCTTAAATATTTCCCTAAATAATATACTGCTGTTACCAAAGCCATTGTTTCAAAAATATTAAATTTTAATTCCATCTTTTTCAACTCTTTCTATTTTAGTTTTCTTTGGTATAATTTTTCCTCTTATAAATTAATATTGTACACTAAATATAAAAATAATCAATTTATATTTTTACACCTTTTGCAACTCTTTATGTAATTAATTTTATTTTTCACTTATTAATAAAGCTTTTATATTAAAAATATATATTATTATGAAATATTTTTAATATTTCTTGCATTTTTTAAAATTTCACTTCATAATAAACCTTAAACTTATATAATTTAAATATTAATATAATTTAAAATTGCTATTACAAGTATAAGTATAAAATTATTTATTACAATAATTTTATACTTATAGTTTGTTGCAAAGGAGAATTAAAATGTATAACAAAAAAGAAATATTAAAATTCACTTGTCCCATTTGTGGAGAAGAAATGAAAGAATATGAATATGGTTATGATAACAAAGTTCATGGAAAAATTTATTTCAAGTGTGATTGTTGTGGGCATAAAGAAAGTAAAATAATTTAATTTTATTTTTATTTTTTGTATATTATCTTACAATATGGATATAATCGAAAATGTAGCTATTTGATTCTATAAATTTAATATTTATTTTAGCTATCTCCATTTATGGTTGCATATTTTACAGCTACTACTTTTACCAAATTTTAGCCACATTCCTTTTCCTCATTTGTTTAATTATTAGTAAATATATGCAACCATAATTATATATCTCTCTTAAAAATAAATGAAATAAGCTATAGTATATTCGGAGTGTACTATAGCTTATTTTATTTTTATTTTTATTTTTATTTCTACACATTTTTTTGTATTTCTACATAAAGTATTATTGAGATAATTTTACGAAGGGATATACTATTATGTACTATGAAAGAAACAATGACTGTATTGACTGCAGCGATTGTATAAACGATACTTCTGATGTAAATTGTAATGTTGCTTGTGCTAACCATAAGAAAAACTGTTATGAATCTTTTAAAGTTTTTTCTCCTAATATTTATGCTAAAGCAAATATAGTTTTACAACCTTACCAAAACTTATTTGATGTAAATTCAGCCTTTGATGCTGGAACCATATTTAAGGATCTTTATAATCCTTATTGTGATATTAAGTATTCAAAGGAGGCTAAAATATGAATCAACATGAGTGTTTAGAAGCAATAAGAAAATTACAATTTTATTCTTTGGAGTTAAATTTGTATTTAGATAATTTTCCTAATTGCAAAAATGCAACAGATGACTATAAACTAATTTCTTCAAAACTAAGAAAGTTAATTTGGGATTATGAACAAGAATATGGTCCTTTAACTAACTTTGGTACAGCGTATATTCAAAATCCTGAAGCTTGGATTGATACTCCTTGGCCTTGGGAAAATAATAAGGAGGATTAGTTTATGTGGTATTATGTAAAAACATTAGAATATCCAATTAATTTAAAATGTAATGATTTAAATATGGCTAAACTTTTAATTACTCAATACGGTGGACCAGACGGGGAGCTAGGGGCTGCTCTAAGATATTTAAATCAAAGATACACAATGCCTACTAATAAGTCTAAGGGACTATTAACTGATATAGGTACGGAAGAAATGGCTCATGTTGAGATGTTAGGAACTATGGTTTATCAACTAATGGAAAATGCATCAATTGATGAAATTAAAGCTGCAGGTTTAGCAGGTCATTATGCCGATCATGGAAAAGCTCTCTTTTATACTGATGCCACAGGTAATCCTTGGACAGCAACCTATATTCAAGCAAAAGGTGATGTAATTGCGGACTTACACGAAGATATGGCTGCTGAGCAAAAAGCTAGGACAACTTATGAATGGCTAATAAATTTAACTGATGATGCTGAAGTAAAAAAAATATTAGGCTTCTTACGTGAAAGAGAAGTTGTTCATTATCAAAGATTTGGAGAAGCATTAGTTAACGTTCAAGAAAATGTTAAACCTTCAGACCTTTACTGTAAATAAGCTAAATTATAACCTTCAGGTAGGGTTTTAACTTTACCTGAAGGTTATAATTTTTTATAATTTAGTTGTTTAGGAATGTTTTTATAGCATGTACAACGCCACTTTCATCATTACTTTTAGTTATAAATCTTGCAGCTTTTTTTAAATCATCATGAGCATTTTCCATAGCATAACTATGATATGCACTTCCCATCATTTCTAAATCATTTAAGTAATCTCCAAATTCCATAGTTTCTTCAAAGCTTATTCCTAATTGTTCTTGAATTTCTTTTATTGCAACACCTTTGTTTATCCCTTTAGCCATTATATCTAACCAAAGCTGACCTGATACTGCAACTTGAGTTTTATCTCTAAAATCATCAAAATATCTATTACTATTATGCTCTGCACCATCAAAATCACAAATAGCTACCTTTAAAACTTCATCTTCTACCTTTGTTAAATCGTCAACTATTTCATATCTAGCATAATACTTTTCAGTTTGCTCAATTATTCTTTCATCATTACTTTCAATATATGCAGAGTTTTTTCCACAAAGAATTGCATAAGCATTATCAATATTTCTTACTACTTTTATTATTTCTCTAGCTAAATTAATATCTAACGGATTTACAACTAACTCCTCACCTTTATAAACTACAAAAGTTCCGTTTTCAGCTATAAACATCATATACCTATCTAAGCCTTTAAATCTTTCTAAAAGGTTATAATATTGTCTTCCACTAGCAGCTGCAAATATAATTTCCTTTTCTTTTAATTCATTAAAAATTTCATAGAATCCTTCTTGTATTTCATTTTTACTATTTAATAATGTTCCATCCATATCCGTTGCTATTAATTTAATCATAACTTCATCTCCTACTACTTAATTAAACTACCTATATATTTTTTATTATTAAATTAAAATATTATCTTTACCTCATGTTGTACTAACATTTTTTTAATACTATCTTCTGGTTCCTTTTCTGTTATAATATAATTTATATCATCTAAAGTTCCAAACTTAAAACTACCATCCTTATAAAATTTTTCATCATTCATTACTATATAATTTTTCTTGCTATTCTTTAAAATTTTATTTTTAGTAAATGATTCATCATAATTAAAGTTACTTATAAAATTCTCTTCTACATTAACTCCACCTACACCAATAAAAGCCTTATCTATCCTAACTTTTCCTATTTGATCTATAGCTCCAGCCCCTATAGTTCCACCTAATTTCTTATTATATTCTCCGCCTATTAAAATTACATCAATATTAGAATTATGATCAAATTCCATAGCTATTCTATTCATATTTGTTATCACTGTAATATTTTTCGTTGTACTTTTTAAGATAGTTGCAATTGTGTGATTTGTGGTAGATATATCTAAAAATATTATATCATTTTCCTCAATAATATCTAAAACTAACTTTCCAAGATATTCTTTGGATTCTAAATCAACGAAAACTCTTGATATAGTATTATCATTAAAAGACTTCTCTCTTTCTAATATTGCTCCACCATATGTTCTCTTTATCTTGCCTTCACTCTCTAACCTTTGTAAATCCTTACGAATCATACTTTCAGAAACATTAAATCTTTCACTTAGCTCTTTAACTAAAACCTTCTTATCCCTTTTAATTATTTCTAATATTTCATTTAGTCTTTCTTCCATAAACATAAGTAGATATCCTCTTCCCTACATAGATTTATTTTTCATATCAATTATTATTTATTCTCATTTATTATCATTTATTTTCACTTATTATAATATACCCTTTATTTTTATTTTTCAATAGTATATTGCTGTATTTTATCTTTTCATCGCTTTACTTTTCCATAATATACAAATATAATTATACATAGATATACTATGTATCTAACTACAATGTATGGTGGTGAATTTATGAAAATCAACAAAGAACTTTTAAAAGGAAGTACTACAGTATTAATATTAAGCTTACTTAATCGTAAAGATATGTATGGTTATGAAATGATTAAAGAAATAGAACTCCGTTCAAACGGCATCTTTTCATTTAAGGAAGGTACTCTTTACCCAATACTTCATAATTTAGAAAATGCAAATTACATTGAAGCGTATTGGGATAATTCTACAGGTGCTAGAAAAAGAAAATACTATAAAATTACTGAATGTGGAAAAGGTATATTACTTGAAAAAGAATCTGAATGGAAATTATTTAGCAACACAGTAAATAGTGTTTTATGGGAGGCTAAATTATGTCTAGTGTAAAAAATACTAAAGTTAATGAATATATAAATGAAGTTTGTAGCTTAATAAAAAATAAAAAAGTCCATGCTGAAATTAAAGAAGAATTATTGAGTCATATTGAAGATATTATTTATGACTCTATACAAAGCGGTATATCATTAGACGCTGCAATAGATAAAGCCTTGCTCCAAATGGGAAGTGCTGAGGTTATTGGTCGTGACCTAAATAAAGCTCATAAATGCAACTCTGATTGGATACTCTTAACAATGACTAGTGCTTTAATATTCTTTGGTTTTTTAACTACAGGATTTCTTCAATTTAATTCTTTTACATTAACTGAAGACTATTCTCCAAATTATTTTGGTAAATTATTAGTATTTTTAGGTGTGTCCATTGTTTTAGCACTATTAAGCTTAAAGCTTGATTATAGAAAATTAAAAAACTATTCACTTTCTCTGTATATATTTAATATTATTTTAATTGTGCTAACACTTTTTCTTTCTCCATATGTAAATGGTATGAGACGATGGTTATTTATAGGCTCTCTTTCTATTGATACTTTAACCATTACCCCTATTTTATTAATAGTTTCTCTTGCAGGAATCTTTGATAGTTATAATTGGAATAATAGAAAATCATTAATAAAAGGCTTTACTTTAGTATTTATACCATCAATGCTATTTTTAGCTACAAGTTCAATTTCTACAACATTAATATATTTAATTGCATCATTTACAGTAATGCATATTTCAGGACTTAAAACAAAGCATTTAGTTATGACCTTTAGTTTTTTTGCTACTATATTTTCATTAGCCATTTTTAGTGGTCCTTATTATAGAAAAGATAGATTCTTTGCATTTTAAACCCATTAAAAGATTCTAAAGGTTCTGGATGGATTTATAATCAATTAAATACTATAAGGAATTCTGCTACATTATTTGGTAATAGCATTAATATTAATAGTAATTTTATTCCTGACTCTAATATGGAATTTGTACTTACTTCTATAATTTATTGTTTTGGATGGATCGTAGGGATAATAATTATAGCATTAGTATTATCTTTTATTATAAGAATGTGCTTTATTTCTATTAATACTAAAAATACTTATGGAAAATTATTAGTAAGTGGTCTATGTTCATTATTTACAATTCAATTTATATTAAATATTTTAGCAAACTTTTCACTATCACCTATATTAGGCATAAGTATGCCTTTTATAAGCTACGGTGGAAGTCAATTAGTAATAAACGTAGTTGCTATATCTATAATTAATAATGTTTATAAATTTAGAAATACTCATTCTGAATTATCAAATTAGCAATAAATAAAATAATAAAGATAACATATAATTTTTGTTAACTCAAATTTATATGTTATCTTTATTTATATTGAATCTTCTATTTTGATATATCAATATAAACTTCTTTTTAATCTATTCTTACACCCTACCCTCATAATTTATTTCTTATATATATATTAATATCCTATCTTCACTTAAAGAATATGAAAATTTAAATATATTTGATAAAACTTTTCAATAGCTAAAAAAGTTAAATCCATAATATGCAATAATACTTATTACTACACATTATGGATTTATATCTAATTAATATTTTCTACTTCTTTTAAACTTTGATTTTCTATTTTATTTTCCTTTGCATCAACTCTTGAATTATAAAGTATTCCTAAAACTACAATAATTGCTCCTATAAGCTTTAGTATTGAAAAATCCTTCATTACAATTGCATCAATGATAATTGCGCAAAGCATTTGTCCTGAAAACATTAAAAGTGTACTATATACTACCGGTATTTTAGGTATTACTACATTCGAAGTATATACTACCATTACTCCAATAACTCCACCTAAAAATATGTAAAAAGGCATATTACTCATTTCCGCTATAGATGGTGCTATTTTACTTCCAAGTCCTATTAAAATAAACCCTCCACCTATAAGCCCGCCTATATAATGAATTATTGTACTTTGTATTAAACCTATTTTCTTTCCAAGTGTTGAACTTACTACCATTGATAAAGTAGTTAACACTCCACCTAAAACAGCTAATAAAATCATTAACATATTAAAATCTCCTCCTTAAGCTATAGTCATAATAACTAATCCAATAAAAACTATCATAAACCCTATAAGCTTTTTAGGATTAAATTTATATTTAGTTAAACCAAATAATCCAAAATGATCTACTAATGATGAAAAGACAAGTTGTCCAAACACTGCTAATGCTGTAGTTAATGCAACTCCAATACTTCCTATTGTAATTACATTAACTAATGTAAGGGCAACTCCAAATATACCGCCAAGATATAAATAAAAAGGTAAACTTTCTTTTATTACAAATTTCTCTTTTTTAATTGCTGCAACTATGAGTATTGCAATAAGTCCCACTGCATGAATAATAACTACAGAATACGCACTTCCTACACGTGTTTCTAATGCTCCATTAAATGAAATCATAATAGAAATAAGTGCTCCAATTAATAATGCCAAAATATTATACATTTAAATTCCTCCAATAAAATTTCTAGAAACATATTATCAAATTCTTACACTTACAAATAGGACATTTGTCCTATTTAAAATTTAATAGTATAATATTTTTAACTAAAAATATCTTTTTTAAGGAGTCCTTATGAAAAAATTAAATAATCAAGCTCTTCTTAATTCCTATATAACTAAATACCAATTAAATAAATATTTAAATAAAAATTTACTGGAAAGCTTAGAAATCTATACTTTTGATAAAAATGAATATATCTGTACTCTAAACGAAGAATTAAACTATATGTATTTTTTGGTTTTTGGTAAAGCAAAAGTTACTACACTTTTATCAAATGGTAAGTCACTATTAATATGCTTCAACAATCCACTATCCACTATTGGAGATTTAGAGCTTTTAGATAATCCAATTGCCGACTGTAACGTAATAACTTTAGAAAAGTCTATTTGCCTTGGACTTCCAATAAACAAAATACATATTTATGGTTATAATGATCCTATTTTTTTAAGATTTATAATTTCATCCCTTGAAGAAAAATTGAGAAAAAATTCTGTGTATAGTTCAATAAATATTCTATATCCTTTAGAAAATAGATTTGCTATATATTTACTTTCCTCTCTACCATCTAATTTATCAGAAACTACTATAGAAATTGAAAATATAAACAATCTATCTCAACTTTTAGGTTCTAGTTATAGACATTTAACTAGAGTAATAAAAAAGCTGTGTTCTGATAATATTATTGAAAAAAATAAAAATACTATAAAAATATTAAACTTACCTTTACTACAAGAGCTAGCTAGCGATACTTATAGATAATATAAATATTATAAATTTCTTATACTTTAGCTATCATATATTCTTAATATTTGAAATAGCATTAAATTATATGTAAATTATTGTTAAGATTTTGCATATATTTTAATGTTATCCTTTGTGTAAAAATATAAAGTTTGATAAAATATCTAAAGATTAAATTTCGGAGGTAAAAAACCTATGATGCAAAAATTACTTAGCAAAACTAGACAAGCCATTAATGATTTTAATATGATAGAAGAAAATGATAAAATTGCTGTGGGCCTTTCTGGTGGAAAAGATAGTGTAACACTACTTCATATATTAAAAAATTATCAAAAATTTTCACCAGTAAAATTTGAGCTTATTGCAATTACCTTAAATCCAGGTGGTGTAGATAACAGTCCACTACATAAGTTATGTAAGGAACTTGATGTACCTTTTTATGAAATTCAAACTGATATTGCGAAAATTGTATTTGACATAAGAAAGGAAAAAAATCCATGCTCTCTTTGTGCAAAATTAAGACGTGGTGCGTTAAATGGAGCTGCTAAAGAGCTTGGTTGTACTAAAGTTGCTCTTGGACATCATAAAGATGACGCTGTTGAAACCTTTGCTATGACTATTTTTTATGAAGGTAGAGTAAATTGCTTCTCACCTAAATCATATATGGAGAAATTTGACTTAACTATAATTAGACCAATGGTTTACATAGATGAATATATGATTAAAAGAAATGTAAAAGATAATAACTACCCTATAATAAAAAACCCTTGTCCTGCTGATGGACATACTAAAAGGCAAGATATGAAGGAATTAATTAAAAACTTAAATGGTACTTTCCCTAATTTAAAGGATAAGCTATTTTCAGCATTAAATAATTCTGAACAATTATTTATATGGGATAAGGATAAAATTAACAACGTATAAATCTTGTCCGACTTCACATACTAAAACTATGAATATCTAGTAAGAATTACTACAAATAACTTTACTGCTAACTAAATACTTATCTTAGATATTCTTTATAAGTTTATATGTTAAGGAGAGATATTATGTCAAATTATACTGGAACTATAAAATGGTTTAATACTGAAAAAGGTTATGGATTCATTTCTGCAAACAATGGAAATGATATTTTTGTTCATCAATCCCAAGTAAAAGATAATGGACCTCATAGTGACTTACATGAAGGTGAAAATGTATCATTTTCTATTGCTGATGGTGAAAAAGGTCCAATGGCTATAAATGTTCATAAACTATAAAAAAATTAAAGTAGTATAATTATGAAATGCCTCTGTCTAACTAGACAGAGGCATTTCATTAATAACTACCTAATAAATATAAAATTCAGATTAATTAAATTAATATAATATTTAAATTCTTTTAAATAAAGGTAATAATTTATTTAATATTCTTTTAATACACCTTTTCTTCTATACCAACTGATGTAAGCGAAATGCTTAAGTTACCATTTTTACATCTTAATTCATCAATAAGATCCTTTTGCTTTAATTCTTCGTTAACATTTAATCTATAAGTTAATTCAAATAAAGCTCCAAAATCTTTTGTTTTTACTGTTTCTATTTTCCATGAATGTACATGTCTATCTAATATTTCATCAAATAAACCTTCATAATTTAAATCTTCTGGTATTAATATCTTTAGTCTTAATGATCTAGTTTTTGGCATTGCAAAGTTAGATTTTTCTATTATAATCATAACTAAACATAAAATAACTGTAAATATAACAGCATATCCTATATATCCCATACCACTTGCAAGACCTACTGCTAAAGTAAAAAATATATATGATATATCCTTTGGATCTCCAGGCGCACTTCTAAATCTAATTATTGAAAATGCTCCAGCTAAACTAAAGGCTCTTGCTACATTATTTCCAACTAAAAGTATTATTATTGAAATTATTACAGGTAACATTATAAGTGTTATTGTAAAACTTGGTGTATATCCTTCCCTTTTGTGTGTATACATATAAGCTAAGCTTATTACAAAGCCTAAAAGTATAGATGATCCTATTACTAATAATGCATTCACCAAAGTAAATGATTCTCCTGTTGTTGACGAAATTATCGTTTCTAACATATTTTTTCTCCCCTTGCTTCTATATTTTTATTTTGATTTTTATTTAAACAATACCTCATATACTCGTTTCCATACTTAGAAAACTTAGCACTATATATTTTTAAATCTGATAAGATTTCTACAAACCATAACGGAATAGCACCTAATATTTTTACTTCCATTAAATACTGTTCTTCTTCTAAAAGTTGTTCTCCAAAATTACCAAGCTCTAGCGATAATCCACTCCTTCTTGTAGTTATCTTAGAATCAAATGTCAATCTAAAATTTTTATCTGTTCTACAAAAAAATGCCTTTCTACTATATCCTATATAAACTGTAGGATAAACTTCATTATTATCTAGATAATATTCTATTTCATTTAACACTTGATTACTTATATAATCTGTCTTATTGGGTCTAATCCTTGAATTTAAAAAATTATAAGCTTCACCTAATGTAAGAACAACTCTTCTTTTATTTACTATTCCATTTATCTTCTTTTTCAGTTCTAAAAAAACTTTATCATTTAAACTTCTTGGTACCTTATAACTTCTAAGTCTTAATTTTTCTTTATAATAAGGTTTAGATATTGAATGTCTAATTACTTGATTGTCAGCTGTATCATAATACATATTGTAAATACTATAATTCTTCCCATCCTTGCAATGTTCATCTGAATCCATATATTCGCTTAAACGTTCTACAAGGTCATCATATTGTGTTTTATTTAATAGATATTTTTTTTCATATCTTTTAAATGATTTTATTGCCATATATTTACCTCCCTAACTTACTCTAATCTTTGACTTAATTATAAAATTCAAACCTTAAAAAAATCTTAAAAAATTTTACAAGAATTTAACTTTGTAACTATAAATCACAAAATTCACATGTACTTCATATACTAATTTTCTTAATTGCATTAACTTAAATGTAATTTCCAATAATCAAATTCAAGTCTATTTATTAATGAAGCATTTTCTCTTAACATCCAATAAGTACACCTAGGCGTAACTTCAACTAGCAAAATTGAAATTTTGAGGTTCACTTAAGATTAATTTAAGGTTCGTATAGTATTATTACTTTTATAGATAAAGAGATAAAATATTTAATTGGAGGTTTGTTATGAAAAAGAAACTTATTTTAGCATTAACTGTTTGTGCATTATGTTTAAATGTTACAGGTTGTGCTAATAAAGATACAAATATAAGTAATGACATTCAAAATACTGTTACTGAAAATAATAAAGAAAATACAGAATTAAGCGCTGAGATTACTGCCGATATTAATCTTAGTGATAATATTACTATTAATGGATCTAATGTATCTGTAGATGGAGATAAAGTTACTATTGCTAATGCAGGTACTTATGTTATAAGTGGAACATTATCTGATGGTCAAATTATAGTAGATAGTGCCTCTGAAGAGAATGTTTATTTAGTTTTTAATGGAGTAAATCTTACCTGTTCTAATAGTGCTCCTATTTATGTTAAAAATGCAAAAAATACAATAATAGTATTAGAAGATAATACTGATAACTTTATTACTGATGGTGAAACTTATATATTTGAAGATGCTACTACAGATGAGCCAAATGCAGCAATATTTAGTAAGGATGACTTAACTATTAAAGGAAATGGAAGCTTAACTGTAACTGCAAATTATAATAATGGTATAACTAGTAAAGATGATTTAAAAATAACTGGTGGTACTATTTCTATAGCTTCTAAAGATGATGGGCTTATGGGAAAAGACTCTATTACTATTAAAGGTGGAGATATAACAATTAATTCTGAAGGCGATGGATTAAAATCAACTAATGCTGAAGATACAGAAAAAGGTAATATAATTATAGAAAGTGGAAACTTAAATATAACTGCAGGAACAGATGGTATTCAAGCTGAAAATATAGTAAACATAATCGATGGTACTATTAATATAGTAACTGGTGGTGGAAGTGTAAATAGTAGTAGTAAATCTAATAATGATACCCCTTGGGGTTCTTGGGGTGGAAGTTCTTCTTCTACAGAAGAAACCTCTAGTGCAAAAGCAATAAAAGCAGTAAATGATATAGTAATTGATGGCGGCTTAATTAATATAGATTCTTCTGATGACTCTATTCACTCAAATAACTCCTTAACTATAAATGGTGGTACACTTGAAATTGCATCTGGAGATGATGGTATCCATTCTGATACTACACTTGAAATCAATGGTGGAGATATAAATATTACTAAATCTTATGAAGGTATTGAAAGTCAAACTATAACAATAAATAATGGTACTATTTATTTAGTTGCAAGTGATGATGGTTTAAATGCCGCTGGTGGAAATGATGGTTCTTCTACTAATGGTAGACCTGGTGAAAATCAATTTAATTCATCTTCTAATGGCTCAATAACTATTAATGGTGGTTATCTTTATGTTGATGCTGCTGGTGATGGTGTTGACTCAAATGGTTCAATTGTTATGAATGATGGTACTGTTATTGTTAATGGTCCTGAAAATGGTGGAAATGGAGCTTTAGACTATGATGTTTCATTTGATATAACTGGTGGATTATTTATAGCTGCTGGTAGCTCACAAATGGCTCAATCTCCAAGTTCATCATCAACTCAAAATTCAGTTAATATATTTACATCACAATCAGCAAATACTTTAATTAATATTAAAAATACAAATGGTGAAGATATAATTACTTTTGCACCATCAAAAACTTATCAATCAGTTGTAATATCATCTCCTAAATTAGAAAGTAATGCTACTTATACTGTTTCTGTTGGTGGTAGTTCAACTGGAAGTTCTGCAGATGGACTTTATAACGATGGAAGCTATAGCGGTGGAAGTGATGCTGGTACTTTTACAACATCTAATACTGTAAGCTCTGTAGGCTCAGGTGGAGGTATGGGTGGCCCTGGTGGTAATCCTGGTGGTAATAGACAACAAAGATGGTAATATAATTTAAAGTAAAAACTGGATATTCATTGACTAATTTTTATTCGTAAAGTCAATGAATATCCAGTTTTATTATATTTTATACTTTTTTAACTAATAACAAAATAGTTATTATATATATTTAGAATAAAAACCTCTTGTTATAACATATTTAAAAAATCTTTCTGATTTTGTATCAATATCTATTTTAGTAACTCCTTGATATAAAAGTATCTCTGCCATAATACTCATTAATTTATTTTTGTAATTATCACACATTAAACTAAATCTTGGATTAACATATTCCGTATTTCTTTCTATTATTACTTCAAAGCTTCCTATAACATTTTTCTATAATTACATCAAAGTTATATTGAACTATATCTAAATCTAATTCATTTATTAACTTATAGCAAGGCTCTATATTTTGAATGTTTATCCCTTTAGGGCTAAGCTCCATATTTTCACCTCAATTTTTATCAAATTTACTTAATAAAACTAACCAATAGTAATACATTAATTTTAATTATTTATATTCATATATAGTTTTTCTAATAATAACTTTTACTTCATATAATTATTTATTAATTCATAACATCTCTCTTTTGTGCTTTGTGCAAGACTAGATTCATATACTAAAGGTTCCATTGTACCCCCTTCTACCTCATTTGCACTTTCCCCTGCTTTTGAATCCCTTATAGTTAACCATTGAATTTGTTCTTCTCTAACAGCTTTCATTTCTTCTTCTGATAATTGTTCTTGTAATACCCCATATATTTCATTTAATAACTCATCCCAACTATCATATTCAATACTTACTGCTTCCTTCATATCAATAGTTGTTCCACTATACTTACCCGCTAAAGAATCTTCTAATTCTTTTTCTAACTGAAAATATCTATCCAAATAAGCTTGTGACTTGCTTATAACTACTTCATCTTCTTCATTATCTTCTATTTTAATAATTTGTTCTTCTTTTCCTTCATCATTTTCTTTATCACTATTTTCTTCATTATTACTTACTATTTCATTTTCCTTTTGTGTTGTAATTTCACTATTAGTACTATTTCCACAACTTATAAAAAAGTTCATTGCTACTAACATTATAAAAATAATTGTTTTTTTCATAATTTATCATCTCATTTCTATACAAATAAATATTACTCACTATATACATTAATACCATTACAAATATAATAACACCTTTTTACATTACTTGCAAATTAGTTTTATACTACATATATATGTCTCTATATAGTAGTATAAGTTTATTTTACTTTTGGAAATATAACTATGTATGCGAAACTCCAAATTTAAAAATGAGGTGATTTTATGAGCGAAGTAAAAAATAGCAATAAAAATTATAATGTAGTTATTATTGCCGGAGTTTTTCTTTTAGGTTCTTTTGTTTGCTTTTTAAATAGTACCTTTATGAATGTTGCTTTATCAGATATAATGAAGGATTTAGATATAAGTGTATCTACCGTCCAGTGGCTTAGTACAGGATATATGCTTGCTACTGGTATAGTAATTCCTTTTACAGCTTTTCTTATAGATAAATTTAAAAATAGAACTTTATTTTTTATAGCTATGGGGCTTTTTACCATAGGAACCTTTATAGGCGCTTTTGCAACTAATTTTCCAATGTTGTTATCTGCTAGACTTATCCAAGGTTTAGCCAGTGGAATAATAGTACCATTAATGCAAACTGTATTTTTAATAATTTTCCCAATAGAAAAAAGAGGCTTTGCTATGGGTATAGTAGGTATTGTTCTTGCATTTGCTCCTGCTATAGGTCCTACCTTATCCGGCTGGATAATAAATAGATATCCATGGAGACATCTATTTTATGTAACAGCTCCCTTTGCAATTGTAGATTTAATTCTTGCTTTCTTTTTGTTAAAAAATGTAACTGAGAATAAAGATGTATCCTTTGATATCATCTCCTTTATTGGCTCTACAATAGGCTTCGGTGCATTACTTTTTGGCTTTAGTAATGCAGGAAATTATCCTTGGAGTAATCCTAATGTATATCTCGCACTTATTATAGGTATAATCTTTCTTATAATATTTGTTTGGAGACAATTAAGTATGAAGGAGCCTATGCTTAACTTAAGTGTATTTAAAAGTAGCACCTTTACATTTTCAACTATAATAGTAATGATTTCCTATGCAGCACTTATTTCATCAGAATTAATACTACCTATGTATCTTGAAAATGTTAGGGGTTCTTCTGCTTTTAATACAGGATTAATACTTATGCCTGGAGCCATAGTAATGGGAATTATGAACCCTATAACAGGTAAGATTTTTGATAGATTTGGTGCTAGATATCTTGCTCTAACAGGATTAACAATACTTACATTAGGTACATTTGGGCTTTCATTCTTAACAACAACTACAACTATTACTTATGTAATTATTGTATACGCAATAAGGATGCTAGGAATTTCTATGCTTACGATGCCACTAACAACATCTGGTTTAAACAGTTTAGATAAAAGACTTTATGCTCATGGTAATGCAGCTAATAATACTTTAAGGCAAGTTGCTGGTTCCATAGGAACTTCAATAATTGTAACACTAATGAGCAAAGTAAGTCTTTCCTCTGGCATTAAAGATCCATTAAAAGCACAAGTTCACGGAATGAATATTTCCTTTGCTTCAACTGCAACACTAACATTAATAGGTCTAATAATAGCTTTCTTCGTAGTAAAAAAACAAGAACCTGTTGATAAAAATTAATAAAAAAAAGAATGAGATAACATTTCAGAAATTATTATAATTTCTTATAGTTATCTCATTCTTTTTTCGCTTTACCTTAATATTCCCCGTAGAATTCTTCTAAGGTTAGGCCTTTTTCTTTTAACTCTGTTGCAAGCTCTACTCCTAAATATCTAATATGCCATGGTTCATAATAATATCCTGTTATATCTTCTTTTCCTTCTAAATATCTAACAACAAATCCGTATTTGTGAGCATTTTCTGCAAGCCATTTTCCTTCATCTGTATAACCAAATTCAGTAACTAAATTGCCTCCATATTGAGCTGCTGTTACATCCATAGCTAATCCTAATTGATGTTCACTAGCTCCTGGTGGCGCTGAATATCCTGAGTATGGATTATATATGCTTGATTGATATGAATATGATCTATACCCTGAAACAGCATAAAGATATATACCATCAGCATCTGCTGCATTAAATAAGCTTTCTAAAGCATTAGCTGCCTCTTTCCTCATATATAATCTATCAGAACTTACTGCCATTCTTACATTTGGTAAAACTAAATCTGAAGGAACAAAATCTTGTGATAATTGACTTTTTTTATTTACACAAACAGTTAGACTATTTGCATCAAAATTTCCAACTCCAATTATTTTTTCACTAGGCTCTTTTACTATCTCTTCTTTAATTAAAGTTCTACTAATTTCCTTATTTCCTTCATACACAACTGTATAGTACTCTTTTTTTTGTCCATTTTCTCCTTCTTTAATAACTCTAGTTTCACCAACTGGAGTTTTATAGTCAGTTACTGTTTTTTCATTAAAATCTATATCTTTTAAGACTTCCTCTGTTTTTGTAGTTAATTGATTTATAACTATTTCATCATTATTTACTATATAATCTTCAATATTTTTATTAATTTTATCATTATTGGATATAGAAATATTTAATTCCTTTAACACTTGTCCAACAGTATTGCTTTTTGTTTTATATTCTTGAATATTTCCATTTAAAATAATAGTAATATTTTTTACTTGATTTATAACTATTGTCGAATTTCTCTTTATCTCTTCATTTAAATCAACTGATACCTCATCTTCAGATGATAAATTTATATTTTCCTTTTGTAATAGATATTGATAATTTTTCTCATATGTATATACAACTTTGCTATTTCCATTTATATCTATTGTAACTTTTTTAACCGATATAATACAAATTGCTACAACTAATACTATAACTCCTAATATACTGTTACTAATTAATTTCTTCTTCATAATAAAATATTCCTTTTCCCATTACTTTATTATCTTAATTTTTCATTCTAATTATTATTATAATATAAAAAAAGCAAAAAGCATCTTTTTATAATAAAATTTATTTTAGTAATCTTTCCAATAATTTTATACTTTTTACTTCTTTTGCCGTTTCATAACTTTGCTACATACTAACATATTAAACTTTCAGTTAACTTATAATTTAAATCTATCTACTTTCTTCTGAATATCTGAAATTTTAACTATTTAATTTTTTCACCACAATATGGACAATATTCAAAAGTTCTATCTACTTCTCTATTGCATTTAGGACATCTTTGTATAGCATAATAATTGCTATAATTATCATTAACCTCATTTAAATCCCAGTAAGTAATTTCTATATTTTCACCTTTTTCAATTGCTTTTCCTTTTTCATTGGAAATGCTAAAAATAGAATTACATCCACTACATATTACATAATATTTTTCATTCCATTTAAAAATAGGAATAAAGAAAAAATGAAAATAAGTAAAGGTTTTTATTAATTTTCCACCATTTGAAATATTACAATTTTTACAAACTATATTATTTAATATTTTAATTTCTTTCTCTTTATTATCTACACCAAATATTCCTATAAAAAACATAATTTCACCTTCTTATAAATATTTCATTTCTATTATAGACCAAATTTAATACATATTAAATATTAACAAATTATATATTTATAAATACACCAAAGAAATTTCATTCCATAATTTGTATTAATTTAACTTTTCATTTATAATATCTTAATAATGATTTTTAGGAGGGATAACTTTATGCCTAGTTTAATTTTAGAAGGTGGAACATTTAGACCAATTTTTACAGCCGGAATATTAGATGCACTATTAGATAATAATATTATTTTTCCTTATTGCATTGGCGTATCTGCTGGAATTACAAATGGTGTATCTTATATTTCCAAACAAAGAGGAAGAAATTTAGAAGTAGTAACCAAATATAGAAATAATAAAAAATATTTTGGATATAGCAATTTTCTTAAATGTAAAAGTATCTTTGGATTAGATTTTGTTTTTGATGAAATTCCAAATAAGCTTGTTCCTTTTGATATGGATACATATAAAAAATATGATGGTAAGATTTTAGTTGGAGTAACAAATGCTAAAACAGGCAAAACAGAATACCTTGATGGAAAAAACTTAGATGATAAAGCTACTATGCTTAGAGCAACTTGCGCTATTCCTGTATTTTTTCCTGTTATAAAAATTAATGGTGAAGAATACTATGATGGTGGAATATGCGATCCTATTCCAATAAGAAAAGCAATACTTGATGGAAATGAAAAACACTTAATAATATTAACTAGACCAAAAGGCTATAAAAAAGAATTTAGTAAAAAAAATGTTTATGCTTCAAAATTATTATGCAATAAATATCCTAAATTAAAAGAACCTTTTTTAACAAGACATGATACTTATAACGAAACAGTTAAATTTTGTGAAGAATTAGAAAAGCAAGGTAAAGCACTAATTCTAAGACCTGATGCAGATAAATCAATCGAAAGGTTTCGAAAAAGATGTGAATAAACTAAAAGCAGGATATGATCACGGCTACGACCTAGCTATACGCCATCTAACAGAAATTAAATCTTTATTTAGTTAAATTACAATCAACGTCAATAGAAGAAGTTTATGATATTATCTTTATGAACTATTATAATTTAGCCACAAATTCACCAATGTTTCTTAGGAAAATATCATAAACTTTTTTATATAAAACTATTTTTTGAAAATACAATAAATAGATAATACTAAAAATTAAATTTAATTAATAATATTAAATTTGAATGCCATATAGCAATGTTTTTGTATCTTTGAATATTGGAATATGTGGGGGATAAAATGTAAATATTATAGTACATGATATTAGTATTATGATAATAAGTAATCCTATATAAAATTTTTCATTTGTGATTCTAATATGTTTATATATGTGAAATCCTAGACATTGTGCTACTAACAGTGCTAAAAATAATGAAAATATATCTATTATTAATAGTGATATTCCTAATGCTCCTGTATAAGTATAATAAAAGGTTGCAATAACAATAGGTATCATTAAGGTTGCAATTGACGCTGAAAATATCCACTTTTTAAAATCTATATCAACTTTTTTTCTTAGTATATAATAGCTTATAACCCACCATAAAACTAAAGGAAGAATTGCCAATTTAAAATGCTCTGCTACACTTTCATTTACTGGAGCGAATGCTCCAACAATTTGTATTTTACCTGTTAAGTTATATACCAAGTGAATTGGAATACTTAATATAAATAAACTAGGTATAGCAAGTATAACATTTCTTTTTATCCTTCTGTAATCATTATTTAATATATTTCTCACAATACTCCTCCTAAAAATATATCTATTATTATCTTATAATCATATATGGATTTTGTTAACGAGTATTTATATTTTTGCAAATTATTCACTTTAAAATACCTATAATAAATTTAATATTTTCTTTCCCATCAACAAGCAACAGCTCTTTTAAATATTATTTCATAATCATAGTTATTATATTTTATTTATTCTACTTCTCTAAAAAGAAAAACTTCTAAGAAATATACAAATATTTGTATTTATCCTAGAAGTTTTTAATTACTTAATTTCTAATATAATATTAGTTATAAACTTGATTTCATATTCATTAACTAAGCCATCTCCATTTAAATCATACTCTGGTTTATTTTTTCCATAGTATTTTGATACAATAGCTAAGTCACCTATATCAACTCTACCATTTTTATTTAAATCTACCTTTTCTTCATCTGAAATTTCAGGTTCTTCAATATCTTTATATTGAATACTTGGTGTAATATAAATAGATGGTTTTGATGGATTTTCTATATTTTGTGCTTCTATGCGAATAAAGTCTCCCTTATTCACAACAAGTTCCATAGCTTCAACATTTACTTTAACTAGACTTTCTGATAATTCATATGAGTTAATTTCTTCTCCATTAATAGTAAAGCTTAACTTAACTTTTCCACCTACATTTCCTGCTTGACGTAAATATGGCTCATCATCTTTAACTGATAAAGTTATTGTTCCAGACTTAGGAACTCTATAAACCATAGAATATCCCTCTTCACGTTGTGCTGTACCTAAAGTATCAATTAATAAGCCATGTGTATGCTCCGTTGGCACTACTGAATGATTTGCAGCTGCAATACCTACTCCCCCATAATTATTTCCATCCCATTGTGGATATTGAGTATTATAGTTTGTAAGATTATAATATTTTCCTAAAGCTTTCTTTTGAGCAAACCAAACATTACCTTGTTTACCTGTATAGTCTAGTGCCCATTGATAATTATTTTTAACATCAATTGAATATATATTTTCTTCACCATTTTCAGCTATAATTTTAAAAGTCATCCCACTTTCTATATTTCCACTTTCTATTTCAGCTTCATCATTAAACACTCTAATAGTAGCATCACTATGGATTTCCACTCCTTCTTTAATTTCAGCTACAGTCATTGGATTATTTTCTAAACTTGGAACATATAAAACCTTATTGACCTCATCAAGCATATATATAGTTCCTTTAATGTCATTATTATTGCTAGCTGCAATGATATCTGATTCATAAGCTCCAATATCAGTATCTCCATTTATTTTATTACCAAAGAAATCGCGTCCACCATTATTTTCAATTGTTTTACCTGCATTTATTGCTGGAGAATTATCTTGCAGTTTATATCCCTCAAAAGCAACTAAATCATTGATAATATTTTCTCCACTACTTGGTTCACTTCCTGTATATGCTATAGGACCATTTCCACCATCTATAAACTGTGGATCTCCTACTATTGCACAGGTATCAGTATCTGGTACATTAGTATAGTTATAGTATAAATTATTACTATAAGTTGCTTTAGTTCCGCCCTTTGTCCAATCTTCTGACTTTTCAGCTCCAGCATTATAAATAATATTATTTTCTATTACTGCAACTCCTCCAGTCATACCTGAACGGATAAATGGTACACCCTCCTTAATATAGAATGTATTATTATAAAAATGTGCATTTGGATGACTTGGTAAATTTAATATACCTGTTAAATCATTTTGACTAATATTATATCGGAAAATTGAATTAACAGCCTCTCCAAGGCAAATCATCACAGCTCCACCACCATTATTATGACTGTAATTATACTGATATATTGTTCCATCACCTGAATCTGCATCCCAAGCTTGACCATCTCCATTTATACAAGTATCAAAAGCTTCATTAAATTGAAATACTGCATCTTTACATTTCCATGGCCAAATTGCTGCTGCAACCTTACCAAATCCTGTTTCACTATAATCTACATCATTTATCTGCCTTGCTGCACCATCTGATACATTATACTCAATAATTGGTCTATCACAATACATTGTTGTAATAGCATCTCCACCAGCATCTTTTACATAATTATTTCTTATTTCAACTCCAGTTGAACCATATTTTGCTATTGTCTCATCTGAAATTTCTCCACCTAAAAACTTATTAAAATACGCTGTATATCCAACTGCAATTCCCCATCGATTAACATTATTTACTATGCAATTTTCAATTTTCACATCATTATACCTTGGTATTCCTGTCTCCTCTTCATTAGTTGGTAAAAATACAGTAAAATAAATTCCTCCATTATTCATATGCTTATCATATACATTTCCAACAACATCATGAACATTCAAACTATCTAAATAAATATGATCAATTGTTCCCTTATCCTTTGCTACTACAGCAACCCCTGTACGATTCATAACTTGTGAAGAATTATAATCTGCTTCTATTTCTGGAGCATTATTAGTTATTTCTAAATTTTTAATATTAATGTACTCTACATCATACAATAATATTGATGATGACACATAGCCCTTATACTTATGAGAAACATTTCCTAATTGCTTTCCATAATCTTGATACCATATACCTTGCCCATTTGTATCAATTCTCGGATTATTTCCTTCTCCATATTTATCAATTTCAATTGAAGCCTCTTCAGAACCACTACCTTTAATGTGTAAAAAGTCATTTGTAAAAACTGAACCAGCTTCTAATAGAACTTTATCACCTTCTTCTAACTCTATTTCATTAATCTTTTGTAAGCTATAAAATGCCTTATTTTCCGATAATCCATCATTATTATCACTTCCATTTAATGTACTTACATAATAAGTTGTACCTATTTCATTCTTTATAGTTTCTGCCTTAACTATTAATGTTGAAGTAAATACTTGAAATACCATTGCACCTGTTAACACTATAGATAGAATTTTCTTTTTCATACTTATCACCTCCTAATTCTCTTTCTCTAATCCTAGTCTTATTTCAGCTGCTGACCCAAACTTCTTTTCCGAATCTGACACACTTTCAACAACTTGAAGTTTTACAAAACGTGCATTTAAAGTTTCAAAATATGCATATTTAGTTTCACCATTATTTTTCCACGTATCTCCCTCTGTATTAACCTTAACCCATTGGTCACTTTCATTTTCTTTCACATAAATTTCATACTTTGTAATAATTCCATTACTTCCTCCAGATTGTCTAGGAACATATTTTAACATTGATATAGGTTGTACTTTATTCATATCAATTGTTATCCAAAGATTTTCTAATGTATCTCCTGCCCATAAACTATGCCATACTGTAGAAGTGTTATTATCTAAAACATTTGATGCTGGTCTTTGAACATTCTGCATTTCTACGCTACCTGCTGTGACTACCATTCCCTCTGGACTATATTCTACAATTACCTTTTCAATTTTAATTTTATACTCTTTAATAGTCCCATTTATAAACTCTACTTTTAATTTATATCTATTGCTTATAAAATCACTCTCATCAACAGTTATATTCTCGTTATTTACAGATAGCTTAACTCCATTGGAATATCTAAAGTTATTTAAAAAATCTTTTACCGTTGTTTTATTCTGTACACCACTAATTGTATCTTCACTAATATTATAAATATCTGAATAAATTTCATTTACAGCTTCTTCATTACCAATATCTGTTTCATATACCCCTATATCAGGTATAAGGCCAATTATATTTCCAAAGAAATCCCTATCTGTATTTCCATTAATATATATTCCAGAGTTTATTGCTGGTGAGCTATCTTCAAGCTTATATCCATCAAACACATTCAAATCGTTTACACTCCCAATTGTAGTTATTGGAGCTGATCCCGGATTTATAAACATAGGATCTTCAGTTATAGCAAATTTATCTGTACTAGGCACTGTATTATATCCATAATATATATTATGTGTAAACTCTTTATTATTTGATGGCTCCCATTCATCATTAGGATTAGCTATACTAACATTATAGAAAATATTATTTGCTAAATATCCTTCTCCTGTAGTCTTTTCGCTTTGCAGATTATGAATTCTAGTTTCTAAATCTCCACCAATATAAAATATATTGTTATATATCTTAACTAATGGATTTCCTTGAAATGTAATTAAACTTTTTAAGTCATTTTGGCTTATATTATATCGGAACGTTCCATTATATGCTTCATTTAAACATATAAGCATAGCTCCACCACCATTATTGTGACTATAATTATATTGATAAATTGTTCCATCGGACCAATCAATATCCCACGCTTGTCCATCTCCATTATTTTGTCCTATTGTATCAAAAGCCTCATTGTTTTGAAAAATGGCATCTTTACATTTCCATGGCCAAATTGTTGCACAGAAGTTTTGCCAATAGCTATACTCTAACATATCTACTCCTGCTTTATCAGAAACATTCTTTTGTATTAATGGTTTATTTGAGTACATAACACAAATCGCATCATTTCCTGGATTTTGTACATAATTTTCTTCTATTGTAATTTTACTGTGTCCATACTTTTCAATTATCTCATCACTAATTTCAGCTCCAGTAAACTTACTATGATTATAGGTGTATCCAAAAATAATTCCCCCTCTAGATACATCCTTAACATGACATCCTTTTATTAGTATATCTTCATATCTTGCTATTCCAGTCTCAGTCTCATTATCTGGCTTTAAAACATTCATTTGGATCCCACCATTATTCATGTGTTTATCTTGAATATTTCCATCTACATCATGGATATATAAATCCTCTAAATGAATACCTTCCATAGTTCCACCATTTTTTGCAATACCAGCAACACCTGTACGATCCATTCTTTCTGACACTTTATCATTTGAATTTAAGTAATTAAAATCATCTGATTTATTAGTAATCTCCAAATTATTTATATTTATAAAATCAGTATCATAAAGTAATATTGTAGAAGAAACATATCCCTTACTTCTATGACCAGAATTAGCCATTGACTGTATATAATCTTGATACCAAATCCCTTCCCCATTACCATTAATGATTGGCTTTATATCACCACCATAGTTTAGTAATTTCAATTGGATTTTCCTTTGTACCACTGACATCTTTTAGATGAATAAATCCATTAAATACAGAACCTGATTCTAACAATACCCTATCTCCTGGCTGTAATTCTATTCTTTCAAGCTTGTCTAATGTTTCCCATGGTTTATTTTCAGTAGTTGCATCATTCTTATTATCTCCTCTAATGCTACTTATATAATAATCTCTACCTATAGTACGTTTATTATCATCTGCGGCATATGCTTTTACTGTAAATAAAGAAGTACATATACCTACAGTAAGTACTAAACTAAGTGACCGTAACATTGTTTTTCGCATAACTATCCCCCTATTTTATATTATTTTTTGTGAAATTATATACGTTATTATCATCCTTAATAACCTTTAAACCTTCAGCACGCTTTGCAACAATATCGTCATAATGTTCTTCACGCAATGCCTTTTTCACATTATCCACCACCTCCTCATATGGAATATAATCATAATCTATTCTATTGATACACTGTATCAAATATAGACACCCATTTTGATCTAAGACTTGTGTTACATCTCCACTATAAAGTTCCATAGAAATTTCTATTATGTCTTCTATAATCTTCGCCTTTGCCGATAACTCTTCTGATAAAATTGTTTCATTTGTAAAATACTCTTTTAATACTTCATCATTTTCAACTAAGCTTGTTAATGAATTATTATCATCAATCTTTTTACTTATCTCTATCATATGTTTTTTTATATTTTTGACTTCTTCATCATCTAACTCTAAATATCCATAGTATACCTTTACATAAGCTAGCTCAAAATCATCATTTTTTATAAATAATCTATCTTTATTTTTATCATAATATTCTTTTCCTTCATTATTTGTAATTTCCATACGTTCATTACTTAAATCATTACAATAAGTTTTTTGAAGTTGGTCTGTTTCATATTCTAAAAATAAATCCTCTGAATATTTAGATAGTCCATATATGGGCTTACCATTTTTTATATTCTCTGCTCTTGTCCTATTTTCATTTTCTAAACGGTTTATAAAGTCCTCATATTTTGCAGAATAAACATACCCATTTTCTTTCGCTATTTCATAAATACTATGAATTCTTACTAATTCATCTATAGTACTATCAGCAAGCATCTTATATGGATATTCGCCATTAAATTCCTCTTCCCAAAAATTCTTAGTTATCTTTGCACCATATTCTTTTATAAAATACTGCGTAATATCATATTTTTTACTATTCATGGCACGAATATATTCATCTTTGCTAATATCTACACCTTCAATTTCAAGCTTAAGATTGCTAATACTTTTAGCATATACTCCAACAGCTATAAGTAAAATAATCGTTGTAACTAACAATACTATAATAAGTAGTTTTTTTTTCATTTTATCTCTCCTTCCATGTACTTCTTTTGCTTTTTTTACTTTATTTACTATAATTATACATCCACTAATGTATTATGTCTTGTTTTAATTATTACTATTTCTAAAAATTCTAAGTAAATATAAAAAAACTCCTAATATAAATACAATATTTGTATTTATATTAGGAGTTAATATTACTATAAATTATTTAAAATTATAATTAGTTACTATAGGTTCTCTAGTCTTTAATTTATCATTATATGCCTCATAGAAAGATAAACCTAAAAAGCTTCCTGTTATATTTATTACATTATCATATCCTAAATTTTGAAGAGCTAAAGCTGCATTATAGCTTCTTTGACCAGTTCTGCAATGTAAATAAACTGGCTTATCTTTAGGAATTTCATTTACCCTTTCTCTTAGTTCGCTTAGAGGAATATTTATCGCTCCTTTAATATGACCGTTTTCAAACTCCATTCTTCCCCTAACATCTACTATATAAGCCTCTTCTTCAACTAAATCCCTTACTTTATCAACATTAACTTGTTTAAATGAACCACTTAAAAGATTAGATGCAACATATCCAGAATAATTTACAACATCTTTTGCTGTTCCAAATGGTGGCGCATAACATAATTCTAAGTCTTTTAAATCCTCCACTGTAGCTTTAAACTTAATAGCTGTTGCAATTACATCCACTCTCTTAACAGCATCTCCTTTTCCTATAGCTTGTGCCCCTAAAACCCTTCCTGTTGGAACTTCAAATATAAGCTTAAAGTGCATAGGTGCTGAATCTGGCATTATTCCTACCTTATCATTTGTTGATATTCTAACTATATCATAATTTATTTTCATCCCTAAAGTATTTATTAAAGACTCATTTAATCCTGTTGATGCTGCATTATAGTCAAATACTTTAATTGCACTTGAACCTATATATCCTTTATTTGCAGTAACCTTTCCATTTATATTATCTGCTACACTTCTTGCTGCCTTTTGTGCTGGACCTGCAAGTGATAATTTAGTATAGCTATGAGTTAATGCATTATATACTTCTATAGCATCTCCTACTGCATAAATATCCTTATCATTTGTTTTATAGTTTGCATCTACAGCTATAGCTCCTGTTTCACCAAGCTTAATTCCTGCATTCTTTGCAAGCTCTACTTCTGGTGCTACCCCTATAGCCATTACTACAGCATTAGCCTCTATTTCCTTTCCTGAAGCTAAAACAACTGTATCTTTTTCAAATTTAGCAACTTTATCCTCTACAATTAAATTAACCCCATGGTCTACCATTTCTTTATGAAGTATTTGAACCATATCATAATCAAAAGGTTTTAATATTTGTGGTGTAGCTTCTATTAAAGATGTATTATATCCACCTTTAATTAAATTTTCTGCTGCTTCAACTCCAATGTAACCTCCGCCAATTACAACTACATCTTTTACATTTAAATCTTTAATAAATTTATTTAATCTATCTATATCTACAACATTTCTTATAGTAAATACATTAATATTTTCTATTCCTTTAATCTTAGGAACTATTGGTTTTGCCCCTGGTGAAAGAATAAGCTTATCATACTTTTCTTTATAAATTTCACCACTTAATAAATCTTTAATTTCAATTTCTTTATTTTCTCTATCTATATACAAAACTTCACTACTAACTCTTGCTTCTATATTATATTGAGCTTTAAACTTTTCTGGACTCATTAAAACTAATCTATTTGCACTTTGAATTGTTCCACTTAAATGATATGGAAGAGCACAGTTTGAAAATGATACATGAGGACCTTTTTCAAACATTATAATTTCATCATCTTCACTATTTCTTCTAAGTCTTGCAGCAGCTGATGCACCCCCAGCAACTCCACCAACAATTAAAATTCTTTTTTTCATATTACTTCACCTATCCCTTATCCTAAATTCTCTAACTACTTAATTTATTAAGTACATCTTTTATTACTATCACTAAACTCATTGATTGGGTAATGTATCTTAACTCTTTTATCCCTATTTATACTTTACTTAATCTCTATGCTTTCCCAAATAAGAACCAACTCCACCATCAACATTAATTACATCAAACCCTTTTTTTCTAAGATCATTACAAGCCATAGAACTTCTTCCCCCTGATTGGCAAATTATATAATATTCCTTATCTTTTTTTAAGTACTTATCAGGGTTACTTAAAAGTGTTTGCATCGGTATATTTTTTGCTGTCTTTATTGAACCTTCTTTATACTCATAAGCTTCTCTTATATCTATAAGCTCTATATTCCCAATTAAATTATCAATATCATTTACATTAACTACTTTTCCACTATTTCTATTAAAAAATCCAAACATAAAATTTTTCCTCCAAAACTTTAATTTTATCTTTCGTATAATTTTTAAAAATTTTCTCTTAAACTTCTTTGTGTAATTACCTTACTACTATAGTTTATTCTGCATTTTAAAAATAGTTTGTGATTATATCACCTTAAAATATCATTTAAATCTTTTTCTATTGTTATTTTTCCTCTACTTAATTTTAAATATCCTTGTCTTTCTAATTCCTTCAACCTTCTACTTACCACTTCTCTTGCAGAATCAAGCTCGAATGCTAAATCATTATGTGTTATATAAATATTTCTACTATTTTTTTCAATAAGTAATTTAACTAATCTCTTCTCTAAAGATTCATGTTTAACCTCTTCCTTAACATTTATAATAAGCTTAAATTTTTCATATAAATCCTTATATATATACTGTAAAAATAGTTTATCTTGTAATAGATATCTATTTACTATATCAAATGGAATAACACATATTTTAGAATTTTGAATTGCTTTTCCTATAATATTTAAAGATTTACAATTCATAAAACAGCTTAGTGCTTCATGACATAACTGACCCCTTTCTATATTATAAAGATTAGTTTCTTCGCCCTTTTCATTTATCTTACTAATCTTTATCATTCCACTTATAACAAATAAGAATCCCATACACTCTCCTTCATTTGCAGTTAAATATTCATCAGCAATAAGTTCTTTAAATATAGTTTTTTCTTTTAAAATTCCTTCATTTTTTTCATCTATTTGTGCAAGTATTGGATATGTTTCATAAAGCTTATTTATATTACTATTTATATTGCTATTAATTTCATTAATCATATTTTATACTTCCCCCTAATAACTAAAATTCTAAGCTATTAAATATTTTTAATATTTAATATATATTATTTACTATTTTATACCTTAAATATATAAAATGTGTGATTAAGTCACATAAGCACTTAATTCATAGTATGTATCCTATACAAATAATAAATTAAAAAGTTTCTATTCTTAAAAATAAATTCATATAATAAAAACTTAATTTACTATTTTTAATATAAAACTAATTACTAATAGAAATATAAATAAAAAAGTTAATGAGATAAACTAATTCTAGCTTATCTCATTAACTTTTATAATATCCATTACCCTTGGTAGTTTAATAATAAATTCTGTTATTTCTACGGTACTATGTACAGATATAGTTCCTCTATGATTTTCTATAATTTCTTTTACTATAGCTAGTCCTAAACCATGTTCTTTATCTATATCTTTTTTGGTTGTAAATCCAGCATTAAATATTTTTTCTATAATATTATCATCTATTTTAGGACCATCATTTGTAATCTTAATAATAACATCTTTAATTCCGTAATATGTTCTAATAGTTATAATTCCTCTTTTATTCATAGCTGTAACAGAATTTCTCGCAATATTAGATATAACTCTTTGTATTTCTAACTCTGTTAAACTTGTATCTTCTAATTTAGCTTGTTCATCTATAATTACATTAATTCCTGTATGCTCTATACTACTCATAATCATAGCTATAGTTGAGCAATCACTATTTGCTATCTTTATCTCTTGTTTAATAGTATTATGTCCATTTATTATATCTTTTAATAACTCTCCTAACCTCTCATGCTTACCCATAAGATGAAGACCATAAAGGTATGAAATTTGAGCTCCATAATCATGTTTAACCTTTTTAAGTTCATTTATTTTTTCTTCTAAGGCTACATTTAATAAGTCTATTTCCTTTGCCTTTTTCTCTATATAAGAAAAATATATAGTAATTCCAATTATAAAAACTCCTAATAATATAAATATTATCTCTTGCATTATAGGATTATCTCTCCCATGAATTATGCTATTAAAAGATGCTATAAAATCCACTACTACAGTTATTATAATCAATGTTACTATAGATGATACTTTTGACCTAATACTTTTATAAATTTTATAGCATAACTCCCTTTTACTAAGCACCAAAAATGCCATTATAAATTGTGGCATGTACATAAATATTACCATACCTAATTCTACATACTCTGCTGGTAAATTTGGCTGAATAAATGGGAAAAATATATTAGAGCAAATTAATAAATTTATGCATATAGCAAAATATATCATACTAAATCCTATTGTTGCTCCTAAATGATCTTTCTTATATGTAATTGCTCCGAAAAGCATAACAACTATATGGCTTACAATAGCGCCTAAACCCGAAGCTCCCATAATTGAAGATATAATCACAGTAACTATACATAAAATTACTATGTAAATCATCATTTCAAACTTATTCTTTTTACTTTTTTCATCAACACAAAAATTTATTATACCAATAATCATAACATATTGTAATACAGTGTTTATTAAATCTACTAAAAATATCATTTTAAAACTATCTTAGCCCTTTCATTGAGTCTGGTATTTCTTCTACACCTATTGTAAGTAGTGATGCTGTTCCTGAATTTATCATTACACTTGTTAACATTAATATAAAACATCCTAAGTATTTTTTTAGTTTCATACCTTCACCTCCTAATCCTATGCTTACTTTCCATATTTATTAAACATAAACATAACTTGTATAATATTTGCCCATACTATTATTTGAGAAAACCATTTAACTTTAAACATAATTAATGAAATTATACTTAAAATTATTATATTAGTAATTCCTATAAATCTATTTCTTTTAATAAGATCTTTTCTAGTTAAAGGCATTTTATAATTTATAACTGGCGCCTTATTATATACACAAAAAATACTCATTAAATTTATTATAAAACAGCCTACTAAACTTAAATCACTAGTATTTGCTAATAAAATAATTGCTAATACCAAAATGAATGTAGCCAAAAAACATCTAATTTGGCTGTCTTCGTGATATCCGCCTATAAATGGTTTTGTAATTGACATAATTCCAAGTATTAATATAGCCTCTTTTAAATGTCCAAACACAGCTAATATCAGCACAATAATTATAATTTTTATAACTTCATATAAAAATACTCTAAGAGTATATTCCATTTGCTCTTCTTGTTCTTCAGTATAGTTATTATATTTGGATAAATCTCCAATTATATTTCTTGAAAGTTTTTTTATCATTTAATTACCTATAATTCATTCGACATTTTTCTACTTTAATTATAGCATTTTATCCTGTTTATGTATAGCTTTTCCTGTTATATAATTCAATTTATATAATTTTATTGTCAATTTTAATTTTATAGTCTTTATTAAATGAAATCTTTTATGTTAAACCTAATTTTAATAATCTCTGCTAAAATTTAGACCAAAGGCATATTTTGTAAAATAACCTTTGGCCTAAATTTGATATTATAATATTTTCCTTATATTAGATATATCATATTCTTTAATTAACTTTTTATTATCTTCTGTATAAATTATTAAACTAACCTTTCCTTCCTTATATCTTAAATAATTACCTTTACTTTTGCTACCAATTACATTTACAGATTTACCTCTCTTTAGTTCCTTAATATTAGTTGAGTTACAATACTCACATTTATCATTTATTGTGAATACTCTTTGACAATCTAAACAGTAATTTAATTTTTGCATTATAGCTCCCCCTATAAATTTAATCTGAACATTTACATATTAAATTTATATGAGTTTTTAATTATTTATATAACAAAATTTATAATAAACATTTTATATAAAAATAATTTTATACAAAACATAAATTTTTCTTATAACTTTACTACTTTTCTAATTTATAAATCACTAAACATGAATCTTATGGTTATGATTTTCTTTAACTGTAGCTATATTATTTGCATGATCCCCAATTCTTTCTAAATTTGATAATAAATCAAAAAATATTAATCCTGCATCTGTATAACATTTCTTAGAATTTAATCTTATTATATTATTATTTCTAAATTTTCTTTCAAGCATATCTATGCGCTCTTCTACTTCATCAACAACTTCATCTTCATTTTCATCTTCTTTAATAAATCTTCTTATAGCTATATCTACAGAGCTTAAAGTTACTTCAAAAATTTCTTTAATCTCATTTAATGCTTCTTTAGATATTTCAATTTTATTATTAAATTTATTTATAGCCAGTTCTACAATATTTTCACAATGATCCCCTATTCTTTCTATATCATTAATGGTATGATACACTTCACTAATTAACTCTGCATTTTCCTTAGGTAAATTATGTTGTGAAAACTCCACTAAATAATCAGTAATATCCTTTTCTAATATATTAATAATATTTTCATTTTCATATACATTTTTTATATCATTATCATCTCCATAAAAAAATGCTTTCATTGCTAATTGAAAATTATCTCTTGCAATTTGGGCCATTCTTACAGTCTCCTTGACTACTTGAGTACTTGCTACAACAGGAGTTTCTAAGAGCTTTTTATCTAAATATATTGCTCCACATATTTCTTTTTTCTCATCATCAGGTAAAACCTTATTTACAAACTTAACAAAATAATTTGATATAGGTAATACAACTATGGTTATCACTATATTAAAAATTGTATGAGCATTGGCAACTTGCCTACCTAAATTATACGGGGTTAAATATGCTACAATTCTTATAACATAAGCTGAAAGTGGTAAAAATATTATAGTTCCAAATATTTTAAATAATAAATGTAAAAGAGCTGCTTTTTTAGCAGTTTTATTTGCCGTTAAAGATGCTATTATGGCTGTAACACAAGTTCCTATATTACATCCTAATACTATAGGAAAAGCAATTTTCATATCAATTGTTCCTGCCGAAGCTAAAGCTACTAATATTGATGTTGTTGCCGAAGAGCTTTGTACTATAGCTGTCATTACAACACCAACTAAGACACCAAGTATTGAATATTTCCCCATTACTATGATTATCTCTTTAAAAACTTCTAGTTCTGCTATAGGCTGCATAGATGATGACATTAAGTTCATCCCCATAAATAATATCCCAAAACCTACTGAAATCACAGCAATATCTCGTATCTTTTTCTTTTTAGATACTAACATTAATATCGCACCTATTCCTATAAATATTGGTGCTACAACTTCTAGCTTAAAACTTACCATTTGTGCTGTTATTGTTGTTCCTATATTAGAACCTAATATAACACCTGTTGCTTGTATTAATGACATAAGTCCTGCATTAACAAAGCTTACAACCATAACTGTAGTTGCACTAGAACTTTGAATCACAGCTGTTACTATAGTTCCTACAAAAACACCCATCATTTTATTATTTGTTATTTTTTCTAATATACCTTTTAACTTCTCACCTGCGACATTTTCTAGGCCATCCCCCATCAGCTTCATTCCGTATAAAAACAAACCTAATCCTCCGAATATACCTGTAAAAATTTCAAACCCACTCATACTTTTTTCTTATCCCCTCATAATCGTATTTTTAAAATTTATGTATACTTTAAACTTTTTATTCATCATTTAATTTTACATTTTACTAATAATACTTAAACTATAAAAATACTACTTTAAAATAAATAAAAAATAGTGTTATGCAATAACACTATTTTTTATTATAAATATTAAAACTCTATTCATATAAAATTTTGCAAGTTGAAAAATCTAAATAATCTCTATATTCAAATTTACATGCTTTTAGAAAATTCTCCTCACTCCAAAAATTATTTCCTATAATACAATTACTATCTACTACCTCACTTAATTCATTATATGATATTACATTATTATTTTCATTAATTGCTCCTTTGATACATTTTAAAATATCAGAATCATATTTATCCTTAACTAAGGTTTCTGCCTCTACATTAAACTTTAAATCCCACACTATAAATTTCTTTTCATTAGATAAATTTGAATCTTTTTTAATAGAAAGTGAATTAACTTTTATTTTCATATTTATCCCTCCAAACATTTAATGTATACCTTTACATATTAGATTATATTAATCTACTTTCAAAATTAATCCTATTATTTTATTTATACTAAATATTTCGTATTTTATTTTTCTACTTTTTATTTATATATTTTTATCTATACTTTATCTTTCGTACAAAACAGCCATAAAAATCATATATTAAAATAGTATTTATATACTAACTTTTCTTTATATATTCATTGAATTTACTATTACTTATAAAGCTATATTCTATTTATAATATAAGATTCTAGATATATTTTTTTAACCTTACTTAAATTAAAGTAACTAAAGTTTTATCACTTAATACATGGAGGATATTAAATTGAAATGTAAGAATAAAGATACTATGGCTGAAGACATAGAAAATTATTTAAATGATTTAGATATACAACTTGCAAATCTTGAGAAACTCGGTTCTTCCCTTTTAGTAATCGGATATGCCTTATTTGTGTACGGATCTAATATAGATATTCTTGATACCTTAGGTATAAATAACACTGGCCAAACTGCTACCTCTATAACTCTTCAAGGTGGCGAACTAATTTTATATGGATATATACTACTATTTATAGTTTCAGCAAAAAGATTAGAAGAAAAAATTTTTGAAAATGAAGCTACCGAAAATACTTATGTACTTTCACCATACCAAAAATTATATTTTTCATACTGGGTAGCTATATTTATGAATTTACTTAGAGTTAGTGCATTATCTGAATTAGATTATTTAAATAAGTCTGGTGAAGCTTTTGTATAATTTATATTATTTTATTTATAATAAAGCTCCATACCTTTGTATTTTACGATACATTATGGAGCAAACCTTTTCTTATTTCAACTTATTAATAGCTTCTTATATTTACTTATAATACAAAAAATTCTTTTATTCAAAATAATTTACAATATTAATTTCCTTTAAATAATGTATTTTTATTTTTATTTAACATAAAACAATATTAACATAACTTTTAAATAATTTAGGAGGTAATTATGTCAAAAAGTGAAAAGATATCTCAAGTACTTAATGAAAGTAATACTGACCTTAACTTACATGAAATAAAAGCTAAAACTGGTGCTGGTAATGGATTTAAATATCATACTTCTACTTCTAAAAGCTCACTTATCAATAACACTAATAAATCTAAAAAAATATATGATATAGTTACAAATATTGAAGGTAAAATAAACTTACATAAAATTAAATCTCAAACTGGTGCTGGTAATGGTTTTAAAGATCTTTCAAGTAATAATATAAAAGAAAATATTTCTGATTCCAGAGCCTACGCCCATAAGAGCCATAAAATTCATGCAATATTTCATGCTTCCGATAGAAAGCTTAATTTACATGAAATAAAAGCTAAAACTGGTCCTGGTAATGGTTATAAGCAACATTAAAAAAAGTAAAGCTTGCTCCATAAAGTTAAGGTGCAAGCTTTACTTTTTATTTCTCTGAAATTATAACCTTATTTTTCCCACTATTTTTCGCTTTATATAAAGCTTCATCAGCAATACCAATTATCTTATTTGCTTGTATTTCATAATTATCAATTAATTTAACCCCCATACTTATAGTTAAATCAACTTGTCCTTTATCTTCGAAAACAAAATTTAAATTTTCTATGTTTTGTCTAATTCTTTCTGCTATAATCTCTGTATTTGTATCATCAGTATCAACAACTACAACCAAAAATTCCTCTCCGCCATATCTTCCTACTATATCACATTTCCTAATAGAATAATTTATAGCTTCTGCTACATTTTTTATAGCCTCATCTCCACATTGATGACCATATACATCATTAATATTTTTAAAATTATCTATATCAATCATCATTACAGATAAATTGAAGCCCTCATGCTTTCCTTTGTTATGTAATTTATAATATCTTTTAAGTACTTCTCTTCTATTATATATATTTGTCAATACATCATGAGTCGCAGAATATTTAACTTCTTTATATAATCTTGAATTTTCTAAAGCAATTCCTATATAAGTAGATAATATTTTTAAAGTTGTTAACTCCTTAATTCCATACTTACTTTTTTCACAATGTTGAGTGCTAATAACACCTATTATATTTTCTCCTATAATTATTGGAACAAACATTAAGGATTGAGCAATTCTTCCCGACTCTAAATTTTGATCTATTTTATTATTTTCTAAAGCCTCAATGTCTCCACTTATATATTTTTTATACTCTTTTATAGTATCTCCAATTAATATCTCTTTCTTATTATTTATACAATAAGACGTAAAAGTATTTTCATTAACATATCTATTATCTACAGATATTCTCTCTTTTTCCTTTAAAATAAGTTCATATTTATACTTACAAATACTTTCATCATAAATAACTATTTGAAGTAAATCGAATTCAATTAAACTTTTTACTTCACTTATTATAACATTTAAAATATCTTCTTTTTCTAAGTTTGATATTATACTTTGTCCAACTTTATATAAAGCTTCTGCTTGTTTATATAACACCTTATACGTCTTTTCTATTAATTGTTGCTTCTTATCATCTAATATATCTAGCTTAATATTTTTATTTTTTTCAGCCTCTTTCTTAAATTCCACATATCTTTCCAAATAAAAATATGCTTTCTTATACATTCCTAAACCTTTATAAGCTTCACTAGAAAACTTACAAAATAATGCTTCATCTATACTTGCCCCATTATTTTCTCGTATACTTTCAATTTCCTGCAACTTAGATATAGCAATATCAAAGTTTTTCATCTTTAAATCTAAAGCAATCCAATTAAATAATATTTCTACAACCCATATAAAGCAGTCTATATTTTTAGCAATTAATAAAGCTTCTTTATAAATATCATCTGCTTCACTATACCATTGTTTCTCTACATATATATTTGCCTTAACTACTAAAACATTAAATAGTATTTTAGGAGCATAATCTTTAGAAATCTTATATGCCTTTTTTATAGACTTAACAGCCTCATCTAAATTTTTTAAATTTCTCTCACATTCTGCTTTATTTATATAAGTAATAACTTCGTGTTCTCTATATTCAAAATAAGCTGCTTTTATTAATTCATCTAAAACTTCTTTTGCTTTATCAAATTCTTCTAATTCCATATATAACCCTGACATATTTACTTTAATGGCCGCTAGGCTTTCTTGATTGTTATACTCTTCAGCAAGATTTATGCCCTTTAATGCCCATTCCATTGCTAAATCATACTTGCCATCTCTACCATAATCAGCTATAAGAGAAACTATAGAGTTCAATATACCATCTTTATCTTCCTGAATTTTAAATAATTTAAAAGCTTTTATATGATATATTATTGCATTTTCAAAATCCATGTTCTTATAATAAACTTTTCCCTTTTCAATTAAAAACCATGGATAAGCTTGCTGTAAATCATTTTCTTTGCAATAATTTATTAATTTATCTATTACATCCTTTGCTTCAACTACACTTAATAGATTTATTTTTTTACTTAATATTTTAGCATATTGACCATCACTTTTTAATTCGTCTAACGCAACTATTTCTTCATCTACTCTTATTACCATTTCTAATATCAACTCTCTTATTTGCATATATATTTATATTTTATATTAAATAAATTCCATAGGTCAACCTTTTTTCCTATAATATTCCAAAGAAAGTTCTTATTATTATTTAAAATACCTTTTTAGATAATTTTTAAATATCCTTTTTAGTATTTTTATTTTTTTTTGAAACAAAACAATATTATAAAAAATATTATATTTAATTATGATTAATATTTTAAACGGAGATAATTATGGATAATATAATTAATTATGTAGAGAATGAGTTACATACAATAACTGAAAAACCTTTTAATCCTGTAGATTCGTTAGTTCTTTCTCAAATTTGCTATATAAACTTTGGAAGTCTAGTAGGACATGTCCATGAAAACAAAAAACATATTACTTTTAAAGATTTGCTTAAAACCGAATGTTTCCCTAAGATGTTTGACTCCATTCCTTATGGAACAAATACTAAAGCCTTACTTTTTGCACTTGCTGCAAGTCCAAGATTTAGAGATATAAGAATAAATTACTATATATCTAAAACTGATTCTACTTTTGAAAAACAATTTTCAGCTATAACATTTATATTAAATAATACTGCTGCTTACATTGCTTTTCGTGGTACAGACTATACTGTCGTAGGATGGAAAGAGGATTTTAATATGGCTTTTACAAGTCCTGTTCCATCCCAAATAGAAGGGGTGAATTATCTTAATACTATTGCTAAAATAATTCCCCATGACCTTTATATAGGAGGACATTCAAAAGGAGGAAATATTGCTGTTTACTCAGCTATGAATTGTAATTATAGAATTTCAACTCGTATTAAAAGTATTTATAGTCATGATGGACCTGGCTTTAGAAAAGAAATAATACAAAGTGATAAATTTAATAGTATAAAAGATAAAATTCACAAAACACTTCCTCATTCATCACTTATTGGAATGCTATTAGAAAATCATGAAGATTATCATGTAATAAAAAGCAATAAATTTGGTGGATTAAAACAACATAATCCTTTTTCTTGGGAAATATCAAATTGTGATTTTAATTACTTAGAAAAAATCTCTAGTAGTGCACAATATACAAATGATACTTTAAATAAATGGTTAAGCGAAGTTGATGATAATAAACGTAAGATACTTATAAATACCTTATTTGATATACTAAATTCAACTAGCTCTAAAAGTTTTATTGAACTCTCTCAAAACCGCAAGAAAAATATTCCTATTATAATATCTGCAATAAAAAACATGGACGCTGAACTAAAGTCTATGTTTATAGAACTTATTAAGGAACTTTCCTCCTTATACTTAAAAAATCTTGCCCCTCACGAAAAATCAAATATGTCAGATTTTAAGAAATCATTTATCTCACATTTATCATCAAAGTAAACTAGTGAAATTTATAATATTCTAAATGCAAAAACACCTAATAGAATTTAATTGCTCTTATTAGGTGTTTTTACTTTATTAATTTTTTATTATTTCTAATTTAAAGATATTTTTTATATAATACTATTTATTTTGTCATTTAAAAAATTATTTATATTTTTATCTTTATAGTATTCTCTTACAATAAAGAAAGAAATAATTAATATAACTGTTACAATAATTCCACCTTCAGGGCCAAAAGCTCCACCGTTAAATTAATGATGATTTAATATAATTACATTTTTAACACATCTTATAATCGCCAAAACATGTTATGTATAATTATCCCCTTTATTATGTAATAATACATCTAACTATTTAGTATAAATATTATTTGTATTCATAAATAAAAAAACTCAATAATATACTATCCTAAATTAAAAATATAAAAGGAGTATATTATGACAATACTTGGGCTAATTTTATCTTTAATAAGTGGAATATGCTGGACCATTGTATATATTTCAATGATTAGAACTGGATTTAAAGAAAAGACTTATTCAATGCCTTTATTTGCATTATCTCTAAATATATCTTGGGAGCTTATTTATACCATTAAAGGATTTTCAACTTGTATAACTAATATCCAAAATTATGTTAATTTAACTTGGTGTATTTTTGACTTTATAATAATTTATACTTATTTTAAATATGGGAAAAATGATTTTAAAGAAACAGCCTTTAAAAAGTATTTTATTCCTTGGTCAATCTTAATATTTGCTATGTCATTTATTATAGAATATGGCTTCCTTATTGAATTTGGAGAATCAACATCTAAAAGCTTACCTTTAGTTTCGTCATTTATAGAAACTAGCTTAGGTGCTTGGTATTCTGCTTTTTTACAAAACTTAATAATGTCACTTTTATTTATTTCTTTGTTATTTAAACGAAATAGTTTATTAGGTCAAAACCGTACTATTGCAATCTGTAAATGTATTGGAACCTTAACCCCAACTATACTATTTGGTATTATACTTGAAAATAATCTTGTCTTAATATTAGGTAGCTTTTGCTTTATCTTTGATTTAATTTATATTTTCTTAGTATTTAAATATATATCTATTTCTAAAATATTAAATTAAAATGTACTTAAATATTCATAGCATATAGCCTTATATCATTGAATATAAGACTATATGCTATGTTCTTACACTCTTAAGGCTAAATACGACATAATTTGATTTTGACTTTATTGTTTCATTGATATATACTTAAGTAACAAGTTAGGCAAAGTAATTTGCACAACATAATATCGCGGGATGGAGCAGTTGGCAGCTCGTTGGGCTCATAACCCAAAGGTCGTAGGTTCAAGTCCTACTCCCGCAACCAATAAATAGATCTTATTCTTACTATAGGGTTTATTTTTTTTGCTTATTTTAATTACTGTACAAATCATATAGAAAACTGCTAAAATGATTTCTTTTATGAAATCATATGTGATTTTATAATACACTACATAATTAGTATCATTAAGGATTATATAGTAGCATATACTACTATATTCTATGCTATCTCTTCTTAAGACTAAATATGAGACAATACAATTTTGACTTTATAACTTTACTTTGATATACTTAATTCAATAAGTTAAGCAATGAATTTTGCACAATATAATATCGCGGGGTGGAGCAGTTGGCAGC
>NZ_KB291697.1:46705-101795 GCF_000320405.1 Clostridium celatum DSM 1785
TGGCAGCTCGTTGGGCTCATAACCCAAAGGTCACAGGTTCGAGTCCTGTCCCCGCTACCAAAAATAAATCTTATATTATATAAGATTTATTTTTTTGTATAAATTTAAACTTTTATTGTTTTAACGACTAATTACATAACATATAATAAGGAGATAAATTATGAGAATAATATCTGAAAATAATGTATGTGAAAATAGACCATACGTTAATTTAAAAAAATTATCAGTAAAGACCTCTCTAAGAGTAGCCTCTATTGATGAACTTGGATTTAAAGGTACTTATATAATAAATCAATATACACAATCATTATGTAAAAATGAAAATTATACTTCCCAATATAGTAATGGAATTGAAAAAGTAACTTTCTATACATCTGATTTAAATGAGATGTTATTAGTTGACATTAATTACTCATTTAAAACTGGTGCTAGTTATTCTAAATTTAAGGTTTATTTAATTTTAAATAATATCAAATATGCTCTTCCTTTTAATTACTTTGAAGATATCTATAGAAATTGTATGGATATATTAGCTAAAGAAGTAAATGATAATGAAGAAATAAATTATATAAAAGAAAGCTTTAATAACTTAAAAAAAAAGAAATATCAGTAGATATTAATTTAAATTTAGAAAGACTTAAAGAATTTAAAGATAAAGTAGATTTTAAAAGAAATGTTCGTTATTTTGTAATTAATAATATAGCATCATCTATATCTAAATATGATATAAAAAATAAAACTAATAAAATAAAAGTTACTGATAAAGTAATAAGTGTTAAGACATAATTACAAAACTAGACTTTATGAGTTTATAAACCCTACTGATAATACCAATATGGTATCTTTAAAAGAAACTGATATTATTTGTGATTTAGGTGATGAAAATACTTTCCCAACTGTTAATATATATACTAGCTATGGACTTGGAAAATTATTAGACATAAAAAATAATGTTGTTCCATCAACTAATACACTATCATTATTTGCTAATTTATTAGACTTAGGATTAAATGTCTTAAACTAAGAAAAGGTATGTATCAAAATAAACTTTGATACATACCTTCTTATTTATTTAATATATTTTTTTACTTACGTTTTCTAATTTTTATTCCTGCACCAATCATAACTATAGCTGCAACTAATATTGGCATGCTTGCTCTTCCACCTGTATTAGGAAGCTTATGATTATTATTTTGTTTTTCACTTGGATTAGGTTTTACATCTACTGAACCATCATCCTCATTATTTTTATCATCTGAGTCATTGCCTCCATCATTTTTATCATCAGAATCCCCTGGGTTTTCTGGATTTTCGATATCAGCTTCTGTTACAGTTATTTCCCAAGTTACTGTTGCCGAACCTGAATTTATATCTGCTGTAACTATAGTAGTTCCTGGAGATTTAGCTATTGCTTTTCCATCAACTACAGTAACAATACTATTAGCTGCTGAAACAAAATCTACTGACTTAATAACAGCATCTTCTGGATTAACTGTAAATTCTAATTCTTGCTCCTCTCCAACCTTCATTTCGTAGTCTTCATTATTTGTAGTTGCACTTTCTACTTGAATAACTACTCCATCTTTTGTTACTTCCACATAACAATATACATTAGCTTGTCCATTATCTACTGATGCTTTTATATAAGTTATTCCTGAATTAACAGCAGTAACTACACCATTTTCATCAACAGTTGCAATATCATCGCAGAATGATTTCCATGTAACTTTTCCTGTATAAGTTTCTGGGCTAAGTGTAACACTTAATTTATCACTTTCTCCAATCTCTAAAGAAAGATTTCCCTTATCCAATGAAACAGATTCTAATCTAATCTCTAAATTATATCCAATATTATCTAATATATCATCTAATGTTCTACCTTCATAAGCTTCTTGTGCTTACCTTCTGCCACTTGTTCATTGTATTGTCCAAAATTATATACAATATAGTCCATATCATATTGATTAACTACACCATCAAAGTTAAAATCTACTGGATTTACCTTATAATCAACGTTTTGACCATAATACTTTTCAACTTCTAAAGCATCTAAGATATCTACCCATCCATCACCATTTACATCTCCTGCTGCAATATATCTATAGAATTCTGAACCTAATAAATAGTATACCTTTGAAACTGTTTCACCATCTATAGTTCTATATGGAATAAATCTTGCTTCTTTTCTGAAGTGTCCTGGAAGCGCACTAACTACCGTATACTCTTCTTCACTTACAGGAAGATTAACTGCTAAGTATATAGCCATAGTATCATCATATTCTACTTCATATTTATTTCCATTGTTATCTTCAACCCATATATACTTATCTAAATCTTCAGTATAAGAACCTATTGTAAGTGCTTCACTAAATCCTTCGGCTAATTGACTTACAAATATTGTTGAAGTTGTTGGAACTATATCCACCCCTTCATAAGTTGAGTTAAAGGACATATCTGCATAATTTCCATCCTTATCTTTGATTTCTAAGCCTTCACATTGTATATATTCTCTATAGAATTCGCTTTCACTATCATAAGTTAATTTAAAATCTGCATCTATTATTCCATTAGTACCTGAAATATTAACTGCATTTCCATCTTTATCAATAACTGAAAGTTTTATCTTAAGAGCTTTAATAACTGTCCCAGTTATGCTCTTTTCTATATTTACAGTATAGTTATTTTCATCTAATATTTTTTGAAGCTCACTATTAACTCTTAAATCTAAAAGTTCAAAGCCTTTTGCATAAGATAAAGTCATATCAAAAGTGCTACCTTCAGATAAATTATGAGTTGTAACTGTAGCTGTAATAGTATCATTTAATGACATTTCATCCTTACTTAATGTTACCCCTGTATATGGAGAACCTTCCTTAACAAAGAAGTATCTTGGTTGCTTAAATAAGTTTTGTGAGGTTGCTACATCTATCGGCATTGGTGAAAATTCATACACTTGTCCATACCTTAAATCTGATTTTTCTATACCAAATTTAAAATCTCCATTTTCACTTATAGGTAATGATAAATATGGCATTCCATTTACAAATCCACTTATTATTATATCAGAAGCATCTGTTTTATATCCCATTTGTTGAAGTTCACTTATACTATTATCTGTAACATTGCCATGAATCCAGAAAACTTCATATTCTTGACCTAAATACTCTTCAGCAGTGTACATATCATCACTTATTTCATATACCCCACCTTCTTTTTCAAGTGTCATTTGAGCATCTTCATTATCTATTAGTATATTTTTCTCAACTACATATACATCATCCGTTTCCAAATCTTTTGCTACAAATTCAATTATATATTTTCCGTCTTTTAATGATCTTGTAATATTTTCAGTTACTTTTCCATCTTCCATCGGGAAGTATGCTGCTCTAGAATTTAAAGCATAAAAGCTAAAGCTTGAACCACCAGGTACGTTAGAAAAATCTGCTGTTCCTAAGTATCCAAATACTTCTTTAGTTTCATAATCCTTAACGTATAATGCTACTGATTTTAAAGGAGAAGAAACTGATACTGTTGCAGTTGCTCCTAAAATCTTAGCAAAATGCATCATTTCTAAATCATTACTTACTGCTGGTCTTGAAAGTTCTATTGATTCAATTCCTGGTACTACATACGTTGAAGAAAAAGGAAGTACATACTCTTCAACTTCATCTGCTGAATTTGTTAATATTACATATCCTTCATATCTTCCCACTTCTGCATCTTTTGGAAGATTTATAGTTGCATCAAAATTAACAGACTCTCCAGCATTAACAACTATATTTTCTGGTACACTAACTGTCACGTTATTTAATTCTGCATTTTGAGCTAATTCATCTTCACCTAAGTATCTTACTGTAACATTAAAGTTCTTGCTTTCAGTTCCATTATTATCTACTTGAATTGGTAAAGATTTTTTAGAATCTTCATTGCCTTTTCTTATTCTGTCATAAGATAATGAACCTGTAATATAATCTATTTCTATTTTTTCTTCATTTTCATTTAAGCTATTAGTTGTATCTAATACCTTAACTGCAATATCAGAGTGAACTGCTTTGTAAGCATTTACTCTTCCTGCGCCCATTGCATTAATAGCATAATCATCAGCTAATTCATCACATGTGTTCATCAATGCAACTTTAACATCTGAAGCTGATAATTCTGGATTATTTTGAAGCATAAGAGCTACAACACCAGCAACATGAGGAGTTGCCATTGAAGTACCACTTATTCTTGAATATGCTGCACTATAATCAATCCCATCCTCTGGACTATTTATATATTCTGGATAAGTTGAGAATATAGATACACCTGGTGCTACTACATCTGGTTTAATAGTTTCATCAGACGATGGCCCTCTTGAACTAAAATCAGCTAATAAATCAGCTTCTGTTGCAGTATATCCATTAACTTCAAAGCTTAATTTAAATGGTTCTTCACTATCTGCAATAGCTTCTTTTAAAGCTTGTCCATCTTCCATTGTTATTCCAACACTATGAAGAGTATCTACTGCTTCACCTAAATAAACATTTAACTCTGCATTTTCAATATTATTAACTATAATTACAGCAACTGCTCCTGCATTTTTGGCATTTGTAAGCTTTTCAACGAAAGTAATTTCTCCTCTATCTATTAAAAGAACTTTTCCATTTATATCAAGTTCTTCAAGTTGATATTCGTAACCTAAGCCACCATAAACAACTTCAAACTCTTGATTTATAAATGTATTTAATCCTTCATAATTTTTACTAAGTAATCTACCACTAACAGAACTTCCATTTAAAAGAGAAACATCAAAAGTTTCTAATTTAATAGCTGTACTACTAGCTCCAACTGAAATAGCTAATGGTGATGTTCCTGGAGAACCTAAGGTAGAAAATTCTGGTCCTGCATTCCCATTAGCAACTACTGGAATTGTTCCTGCTAAAGCTGCATTATTACAAGCTACTGATGATGGATATAATGGATCAATAACAGATATTCCTAATGATAAGTTTATTACATCCATTCCATCCTCTACAGCTTTTTCAATACCAGCTATTATATCTGAACTTGAGCCCATTCCATATGGTCCTAAAACTCTATATCCATATAAATCAACATTTGGTGCTATACCAGTTACTGCAAATTCACTTTCTGTATTGCTTCCTGTTGCTGCTATAGTTCCTGATACGTGTGTACCATGAGATGTATAATAGCTACTTTCACCATAATATTCAACTTGTCCGCTATTTTTCCAATCATCATATGTTGTTTCCATAGGATCATTATCATCATCTACAAAATCATATCCACCTTTATAGTTAGCTTTAATATCTGGGTGATTATAATCAATCCCTGTATCTAATACACCAACTTTAATCCCTTCTCCAGTTATTCCTTCTGCTCTAAGCTTATCAACTCCAATTAAAGGAGTACTTGATACCATTCTTGAGCTTAAATCATAACTTTCTACTTCAGTAACAAGGCCTTCTGGTTCAGTCATAGCAACTTCATCTTTCCAAATTGCTTTAACTACACCACTCTCTAATAAAGCTTCAATATCTGTTCCTTTTACCTCTAGTGCTACTCCATTAAAAGTGTTATAGTATGAATGTTTTATTGAATAACTAGCACTTCTTTCTTTTGTCATAGATGCTAAAAATTCATTAAACTTTTGATGGTCATTATTAATTTCATTTTCTAATGAATATGTAGCTACTCCATTATTTTGTTCCATAGCTTCTATTAATGGTAAGGATTTGAATTGGATAATTACTGATTGATATTCGTCTGTAGTTATATCAACTCCATCCTTTATTGGATTTTCCTCCAATTTAATCTCTAAAGAATTAGAATATAAACTTTCTTTTTCTGAATTTACTAATTCATTAAAAATATCCTTTAATTCCTCTCTTTTCGAATTTGCTAATACATTACTAGGCATCATTGATGATACTATTAATGTTGCTGCTAATGAACCACTTGCAAGCCTTTTCCCCAAATTATTACTTGCTTTTTTGTTTTTTTTCATTTTTTATCCCCCTTTTTATTCTATTTTTTACCATCTTTTAAAAGAATATCAATCTTTTTCCTCTTTGTCAATATTAACACTCTGCTATTTTATTATTTTATTTTTTATTAAATTATTACATTTTATCGTATATTATTTTCATTATATTAATATTATATATTTAATTTTATTGAAATAAAATTAAATATATATACAAAAAGCAATGTCAAAATATGACACTGCTTTAAATCTATAAATTAAATCTTAAATATTTTATTGCTTTTTTTATTAAATTCTCCTAAAAATATATTTTATTTTTATATTTTTATCGATATTTTTTACAAATAATTATTTTATAATATGTGATAATGCTTCTTCTTTTGATGAAAAAATAAATTTTCCTATATTAGATTCCTCTACTGAATATGCTCCATTCCAAAAATCACAACTATTATCGCTTATAAAAAATATTAATCTAATATTATCTTTTTCTAATACGTTTTTCACTGTTAGTTCTAATAAAGTTTTTCCATCTGCTTCTACTAAGTAATATTTATCTCCTACATTTATAGCTTTCATTTTTATCACCTCTTTTCTCTACATACTTATATTATTCAAATTATTAAAATAGGGACAGTAAATAAATTGTTTTTTAACACATCTATTTACTGTCCCTTTAAACTTTTTATTATATTTTCATATAAACATTTATTTTACTGTCTATTAAAGTATTCTATACCATCACTAGGTTTAAAATATGTTCTTATGTATCCATCTGATGATACAAATACAATTTCATTTTTATTAACATCATAATATATATCATCTCCATCTTCTGCTTCTATTTTATGTTTAGAAGATGATGAATTAATAACTTCATTTGCTCCTCTTAAGTATTCTTCTTTTGTGTCATAATCAAACTCATTTCCATGTTTTACAAAATGCTCTTCCCACATAGTTTCATTTCTAAATTCAAGAGAAACATTAGTTTGTTCATTTCCAAAGCTTGTACTTAAATCTTGCCAGTTAATTTCTATATTAAATATTTTACCTAAAAGTAAAACTAAAACTACTAATCCAGTTGCTATAATGCTTCTAAATGTTTTTTTATTTCCACTTCTTTTATTATCATAGCTATGGCTTTTATAGTTATTATCTTTTTTAACATTACTTATATTATTAACTTTGTCATTATTATTAACTTTGTCATTATTATTAACTTTACTATTTTTATTTTCTTTTCTACATTCACTACATCTTTTAGGTAGCTCTAATTTTTTCTCTTTAAAAAATTTAATTTCCGAATCTGATAATACAAATTCTTTTCCACATTGCTTACATTGTTTCTTTATCACTGTTATCTCCTCTTAAATTTATTTAGTAACATAATTATATTAACATATAATTTGTAAAAACTCTATAAAGTAAATATTGTATATATATATTAACAAGAAATTTTCTCATAATATTATTTTTTATGTAACATATTTGTTTTTCTCCCATAATATATACTATAACTAATGATTAATAATAAAAAACAAAGGAGAAATAATTATGTATAATGATTTTGAAAAAGTAGATTGTTCATGTATGGAATTCGTTGCTGTTGACGATACTTGTGCTACTTCATTTAATAATACTGTTACCTTTTGCTGTTCAGCAAACTTACCAACTAACTTTCACCTTAATACACTTGCAACACCTACAATTTTATATGATTTAAGTGCTTTATTTTGCAAAATTGAACCATGTTGTAATGCAAGTTGTTGTAATAGATATAATATAAGAGTAGTAGGTTCTATTCCATTTATTATAAATGCACCTATTCCAGTAGCTACTGCTGCATCTCAATGTACTACTCCAACAGGCTCTTCTATATATTTATCTGCTATATGTAATGCACCTGTAAATAATGTTGTTGATAATGTATGCACTTATGAAGCAGCTATTGAAGCTTGTGCAATTTTAAGATTAAAATTAAGAAGCTGTAGTTGTGTACGTGCAACTGTTAACACACCTACTAGAGATCAATGTTCAGTAAAATTCACTGGAACTTTTACATTTCCAAATACTTCTGATCCAGCAAGTGTAACTTGTTCTGCAGCTGGTGTAGTTGCAAGCGATAGTTCCCTATAATAGATTAATTATTTTTTAACTATAAATTTTTAAAAAGGAGTTATATAGGATTTAATAATTTAATTAAATCTTATCATAGCTCCTTTCTTTAATTTTTAATAGCTTATACATATGTTTTATAAATAAACTATTTTCTTATTAATTACCATTTTTCTTTAAGTACTAGTATCTTTATTTATATATATCAATATATTTTAAAACATAAAGTGTATCTCGCCATATATAATGACTGTATAACTAAGCACGTATTTATCTCACTCTTCAATAAAACTTAACATTACCTCATTAAACTTATCTTTTTCATCATAAAAGACTCCATGACCACTATTTTTAAATTTTACTAGCTTAGAATCGTTAATAAGATTTTTTTGTGCTTCTGCTAAAGAAAATAAACATACTTGATCATGTATACCATGAATAATTAATGTTGGAACATCTATTTCTTTAATATCTTCAAACAACTTTTCTTCATTAAGCCAAGTATTAGCAACCTCTGCAGTAGCCCAACTTGCTGCTTGGAATCCTAATTGCAAAAACCATTCCATAAACCACTTACTATGTCTTTTATAAAAAAATGTATCTCCAAAATCCTTTAACATTTTAGGTCTATCATTATATGTTCCTTTTATTATTTCCTCAACTGCTTCTCTTCTTAATCCATAAGGAAAATATGAACGTTTAATTAAACTTGGTGCTGCTGCCCCACAAAGTATTAGTTTATCTACGCCTTTTCCTTTATGTCTTGCCATATATCTTATAGCTATAGCTCCTCCTGTAGAATGTCCTAATAATGTAAAATTACTTAACTCTAATTGATCTACTACAGCTTTAACATCATCACTTAATGTATCGTAATCATATCCACATGTAGGTCTATCTGATTTACCAAAGCCTCTTTGATCTAAAGCAATACATCTAATTCCCTTTTGTATTAAATAATCATATTGATACTCAAATAGTTCATGGCTTCCTGGCCATCCATGTAAAAAGATAATTGTCTTATTTCCATTTTCATTAATATCTTCTACATATACTTTAATTTTCGACTCCACACTAATATAATAACCCATAATTTCACTCCATAAAGTATTTATTAATAAGTTATTCCTAAATACATAGTAATGTTCTTTTGAGCATATTAATCTTCTATTAATACTAATTTTGCAAGCATTTTTATTATTACTTATATGTTATAAATCTTCTTTAATAAAAAAATCATTGCTAAAAAATTTTTAGCAATGATTTATGTTATACATAGTTTACAGTAGTAAACATTCCACCAACACCTGGAGCACCATTATTTGTTACATGATGTGGCATATGACAATGCATTGGCCAAATTCCTGGATTTTTTGCTATAAACTCAATATCCCAAGTTTCTCCTGATGCTACTAAAATTGTATTTTTATAAATTTGTGTTTTTCTTCTTATTGGAAATCCATCCGCTCCTACTACTTTAAACTGATGTCCATGCAAATGAATTGGATGATGATGCATTTGTATATTTCCAAATCTAACTCTAACTGTATCCCCATATTCTACTGGAATAGGTTTAGTTTCTGGATAACACTTACCATTCATTGTGAAGAAATTAAATTCTGGCATTTTAAATGTTAAATCATAAACTCCTGGATTAATATCTGCCCAAGGTAATTTATCTACAGCCCACTCTTGTAATAAAATTAAATAATCCTTATAATGTTTTCTCTTATTATCCTTTGGATCATTAACAATTATTCCACCTAATAAACCTGCATTATCCTGTACCATAACATCAACATGAGAATGATACATATATGTTCCTGGTGGATTATTAATTTTAAACTTATAATCAAAATACTCATTAGGTTCTATATAAGGTGAATCTTCTATAGGTGGTACACCATCCATATTATTAGGTACCTCTAACCCATGCCAATGTACGCTAGTTCTCTGAGGTAGCTTATTTATTACTCGTATACATACATTATCCCCTGGATCCACTATAATAGTTGGGCCAGGAACAGATTCATTATATCCCCATGCCTTTACATATAATCCTTTTATAAGTTCTAATTTAACTTCTTCTGCTACTAAGGTAAAGTATTTAATTCCATTGCTGTAGTCAAATTCTAAATTATTTATTCCCGGTGTAATAACCACTTTAAACTCCATTATTAATAATGCTATCTTAATATATTTTATTATATATTAAGCAATTTTATATTTTATTGTATTAGAAAAATTTGAAAAAATTTTATATATTCTCACAAAAAATAAAAATTTTGTTTAAAGACCCAATAAATTAAAGTATAATAAATATGTATTAAAATTTCCTAGTATAACTATAAATTCTTAATACAAAAGTATAAAATCAAAATATTTAGTACAAATTATTTAATTTATGAGAGATTATTGGAGGTACAAAAATGTATTATTTAGGAATTGATGGTGGAGGTACAAAAACTCGTTACCTTCTTGTAAACGATAAACTTGAAAGGGTTGGAGATTGTGAAAGTAAAACTATTCACATTCATCAAGTTGGGATAAATGGTATAAAGGAAGAGATAACTACTAATATATCTAAGTTATGTAAAGAAGCTAATATTGAAGCAAAGGACATTGCATTTGTATTTGCTGGTGTTCCTGGATATGGAGAAAGTCAAGAGGACAAGCTAAAAATAGATGAAGCTATTAAAGAAATAATGACTGTTCCATATATGATAGATAATGATGCAGTTAATGGTTGGGCTGCTGGTACAGCTTGTAAACCTGGAATAAATATGGTTGCTGGAACAGGAAGTATAGCTTATGGAAGAAATGAATCTGGTAAATTAGCAAGATGTGGTGGCTGGGGTCCTGGAATTGGTGATGATGCTAGTGCATATTGGATAGGTATTAGAACAATAAATGAATATACAAAACAAAAAGATGGAAGAAATGAAAAAACTGTTTTAGTTGATATTTTAGAAAAAGAATATAATATTAGCTATGATTTTGAAATTGTTGACATAGTATTTAATAGGTTAAAGCAAGATAGAACACAGCTTGCTGGATTCTCTAAAATATGCTTCTTAGCAGCAGAAGCAGGCTGCCCAGCTGCAAAGAGAATATTTGAAGAGGCAGCAGAAAACCTATTTAAACACATAAAATCATTATCAAAAACATTAGAATTTACAAATGATTTCGTAGTTTCATATACTGGTGGAGTATTTAAAGCTGGACGTCATATATTAGAACCTTTAGCTAGAATGATTGAAGAAGCTGGCTTAAAGTGCAAATTACAAGAACCTGAATTAGAACCTTGGAATGGTGCTGCACTTTTAGCATATAAGCTAGCAGGAAATGAAATTCCAGTAAACTATAAAGAAATTATGGAAGGCTAAAATATAGAAAAAAGAAGTATCAACTTAGATACTTCTATTTTTTTATATTTATTTTTAAAAGCCAAAAAATTATTTGATAAAATATATAATATTTGAAAAATTATCACAAACTAACTATATATCTTTTATTAAACTATTAGGTGGTGATAATTATGAAAAAATTTTTAGAATATCTTTTCATTGTTGAAGGAATCTTATTTGGGATAATCGGTATTTTATTCTTTTTAAATCCCTTTAGCACTTTTGCAAATTTTATTAATATTTGTGGAGTATTAATAATTGTTGCTGGTATATTTGCTATTATTAGATCATTTTCTTCTGTTAATAATGTCTTTTTAATTGTAAATGGTACAATTTCAATTTTATTTGGTTTGCTTTTATGTTTCTCTCCTGTTGAAACAATTGATACACTTACTTTATTTTTCGGCATATGGGCAATTATTAGATCACTTTACCTATTTATCATGGCAATTAAGTATAAAAACTTAGGATTAAATTTTCATACTGTTTATATTATTATTTTATTTATTTTAGGATTATTAATATTATTTAATCCTTTCGCTGCTATTTTAGCTACACCTTATATTATTGGTACCTTCTTTATAATTTCAGCAGTATGTGAAATTTATTTAGGATTTAAAATATAACTTAAAAATACAAAAAAGAGTAGTAACGCGATGCTTTACTACTCTTTAGTTTAAATCCTCATATATTTTTAATAAAACTTCAATCATCTATACTTTTAATTAAAACCATTTATCAAGTGATTTATTAAAATAATGTGGTGAAAATTCTGTAATTTTATACTCTTGTATCCCATTAATTTTAAATGGTTCATTGGATAAATACTCCTCTATTTCTTCAAGTAACTTTGATTTCATTATAAAAATTCCACCACTCATATCTGATTTAAGACCAGACATTAATATTAATCCTGAATCCATTGCTTTTTGAGTATAAGCCATATGTATTTTCATTATTTCATCATTAATTTTATCTTGATTTGTTATTATTCCTTCTACTATAAAATACTTCACTTTATTCACCGTCCTTAAATTGCTTTTTTATATATAATACATCAATAAAAATTAATTTTATATACATTTTTATCAATAATATTTATATATTTTTTATTTTTTAAAATACTGATATAGAAAAATAGAAATCTAATATAATTCACTTAATGCTTAATTTCAAAATATATTAAATCTTAAATTTTACAAAGTAAAAAGAGTTAGTAAAATACTAACTCTTTAAGTATAGAAAGTTTATACAACAATTATCTATTTCTCATAGCTTCTTAATAACCGTATATAATGATTTGCCTCTCTTAATACATGATCTGCAAGAAGCGGTAATATTATAGATTTTATCTCACAATCAATTATTCCTTTTGCACCAGCTTTCTTAAAATCCCTTAACTTAATTGTTTCTGTTAATATTTCATTTGTAACACTAGCCATTGTCATTTCAGTCATATTATCTGCCTTTTTAATTAATTCACCAAATTCACCTGCAAATTTATTTGAAGTATTTATTAATTCATCTTCACCAGGATCAAGTAATCCTCTAATAAACAAGGAATGCTCCATCATAATTTGATTCCAAAAAAGCTCTGTTTTTTTTATATCATCGTTATCTATATTCTCATTATTTTCAATCTTTTTTATATATAAACGATATAATTTGGCCTCTCGTATTATATGTTCAATAAGTAATGGATAATTTCCAGTAAACAACTTACAGCATAACATTTCATCTAAAATTTTTATTTTAAATTCTATTAGTCCATCTAATAGTTTTATAGCTCTATTATTAATACTTTTTACACAGTTAACTACTTTAGTATCAATATTACTAGTAGAGTTACACTTCAATTCTTTCTCCATTAGTGTTATCTTTGAGTTAATACCTATTCCTGTATAATAACTTGTCTTCTTTTCTGCATTTAAAGTAAAATCAGTAAAAATTTCTCCAGAGTCTAATATAGATTTTCTAATTCTTTCATTACTAACTCTAAGTGTATCTAATAAAAGCTTTTCAAAACTTATCTTGTAGTTATCAGCCTCTTTAGACAATTTCGTGTTTTTAGACGTAAATCCCGCCTCTAGAAACAAAGAATGCTCCTTCATAATCCTACCAAAAAAAAGATGTAATTCTAGTGATGACACAACATACTTTTCTTTACTTATCATAATTTTACCCCATATAATTTTTTTATATTATACTCTTTATAAAACCATTATGTTCCTTTATCTGTTACTCTTCTTATTTTATATACCTCATTAAATAAAAAAGAGCTAGCTTTTACACTAACTCTTAATATAACTCTACTATACAACTTTAGTAGTCCACTCTTCACAGTTCCATATGTCTGTTACAACATCTCTATAGAATTCTGGTTCGTGGCATACAAGTAATATACTTCCCTTATATTCTTTTAAAGCTCTCTTAAGCTCTTCTTTAGCTTCTACATCTAAGTGATTAGTAGGCTCGTCTAGGATTAAGATATTTGTTTCTTGATTTATAAGCTTACATAATCTAACCTTAGCTTGTTCTCCTCCACTTAGTACACATACTTTACTTTCTATATGCTTAGTAGTTAAACCACATTTAGCAAGAGCTGATCTTACTTCATATTGAGTCTTTGCAGGGAATTGTTCCCAAACCTCTTCAATACAAGTATTATAGTTTGCTTCTTTTATTTCTTGTTCAAAGTACCCTATTTGTTGATATTCACCTAAATTAGCTTCACCACTTAAAGCAGGAATAGCTCCCATTAAGCTCTTAAGTAATGTAGTTTTACCAAGACCATTTGCTCCTACTAAGGCAATTTTTTGTCCTCTTTCCATGTATAGGTTAAGTGGCTTAGTTAAAGGCTCATTATATCCAATTACTAAATCTTTAGTTTCAAAGATAACCTTACCTGAAGTTCTTCCTTTTAAGAAATTAAATTCTGGTTTTGGTTTTTCTGCTGCAAGCTCAATCATTTCCATCTTATCTAGCTTCTTTTGTCTAGCTTTTGCCATACCACTGGTTGCAACTCTTGCTTTATTTCTAGCAACGAAGTCTTTAAGTTGTGCAACTTCTTGTTGTTGTCTTTCATAAGCTGCTTCTAATTGTGCCTTATTTGCTTCATAGATTCTTTGGAATTCATAGTAATCTCCAACATATCTTGTAAGCTTTCTGTTTTCCACATGATAGATTAAATTAATAACTGAATTTAAGAATGGAATATCATGTGATATTAGAATAAATGCATTTTCATAATTTTGTAAAAATCTCTTTAACCATTCAATATGTGCTTCATCTAAGTAGTTAGTAGGCTCGTCCAGTAATAATATATCTGGATTTTCAAGTAAAAGCTTCCCTAATAATACTTTTGTTCTTTGTCCACCACTAAGTTCAGTTACATCTCTATCTAAACCAACATCTAAAAGACCTAACCCCTTAGCTACTTCTTCTGCTTTAGCATCTATAACATAAAATCCATTATTATCTAACATGTCTTGAATAACAGCAGTTCTTTCAAGTGCCTTATTCATTTCATCTTCATCCATTTCACCCATTCTTCCATAAAGCTCATTCATTTCAGCTTCCATGTCAAATAAGTATTGGAATGCACTTCTTAGTACGTCTCTTATACTTAATCCTTTTTCAAGTTCAGCATGCTGATCCATATAACCAACTCTAACTCTGTTGCTCCAAATAACTTTACCTTCATCTGGCATTAACTTACTTGTTATTATATTCATAAATGTAGATTTACCTTCACCATTAGCTCCAATTAACCCTACATGTTCACCCTTAAGTAATCTAAATGATACATCTTCAAAAATCGCTCTATCACCAAATCCATGGCTAATATTTTTAACTGTTAAAACGCTCATTCATTATCCTCCGTTTATCAAAAAAATAAGGAGTGATTTTTTATCACACCTTATTTATTATACATTAAATTTAGTCAAAATAAATAGAAATTTGTTTCTATTTTTAGTAATCATACTCTCTTGTATTTTCACAAAGTGAAATTTTAAGTACATCATTTTCTACAGTTTTCTTATATGAACATAAAAATTCATTTAATTCATTATCTGCTAAGTCAATTTTCCCTTCACTTTTTAAAATAACATTGTGATCATCTAAAAGTATAGTAAGATTGTTTTTTTCATTTTTTATACTATATTCTGTAGCGCCTTTTACCTTAAGTCTACTTTTATATTTCTCTTGGAAACTTAATGTTTTTCTTGCTTTTTCATAATCTGCTGGATTTGTAGAAATATTATTTAAACCTAAAGCTTTAAGTTGTTCTTCAAAACTAGCAGTGTCTATGCCAAACCTTTCCATAAGTTTAGTTTGCATTTTTAAAAACTTATCTTGAGAAATATTATTTTTCTCCATGTAGGCTCCTATTTCCTTAGAAAACTCTGACATAGTAAGTTTTCCTTCTGCCATTTTATAATATAGTGAATATATATATGATTCAAAATTATCTACATCTTTATCATTAACCTTATTTTTAAGCTCATTAAAATCAATTATCTTATCCATATTCTCTCCTCCTAAGCTCATTCCTTTTATAAGTATTATATACTAAAAGTATATGTTTTTCTACAAAACTATACTACCAAATCTACCTTTTAAATAATAAAACTGTAAAAGATTTAACTCTTAACGTCCATCCAAATTGCATCATACATTTGAAGTTCATCTTGAGTTAAGTATTTATATCCTTCACATTTATCCATAACTTCTTTAGGCATATACGCACCTGGATTATTTTTTACGCTATCTGGTTGTTCTTTCATAGCTTCCTTATTTGGGGTTGTATATCCTATTTCCTCAGCTATTCTATATGCACTATCTTTAGCACATAAGAAATTAATAAATATTTCTGCTGCATCCTTATTAGCAGTTCCTTTTGGAATAACTAAAGAATCTATCCAGAAATTTGCCCCTTCCTTAGGTACAATATATTCTAAATTGTTATATTCATCTGCTAAAGTTAATCCTTCACCTGACCATATCATAGCAATAGCTCTTTCCCCTGATATCATTAAATCTTTAACATTATCTGCTCCATAAATAGTTCCTAATTCTTTTTGTTCTATTAAAGCTTTTTTTGCTTCTTCAAGCTCTGCTGAATTTGTACTATTTATTGAGTATCCTAATTTTTTAAGTGCCATCCCTATAGCATCTCTTTGTGAATCTAGCACAAATATCTCATCTTTATATTCTGGGCTCCACATAGCTTCCCAACTATCAATAGGTTCTTTTATTATATCTTTATTATATATAATTCCTATTGTCCCATTCATATATGGAAGTGAATATACATTTCCTTGGTCAAAGCTTCTATTTAAATTATCTTCTGAAAGTTGTGTCCAATTTGGTATTTTATCCTTATCTAGTTTTTCTAATCTATCTTCAGCAATTAATCTTTCAACCATATAATCCCCTGGTACTGCTACATCATATTGAGTTTTACCTGAAATAAGCTCTTGATACATTGCTTCATTATCATCAACAAAAACTTGATTAACCCCTATATTATATTGTTCCTCAAATTCTTCTATAAGACCTTCGGCAATATTCTCTCCCCAGTTTAAAAAGTTAATAGTAGTTTCATATTTCTTTTCTCTACATCCTACAAATAAGTTTACAACAAATAAAGTACTAATAAGCATAGCCATTAACTTTAATTTATTCTTTTTCATAAAGTAGTCTCCTCTCTAGCTTTCATATATTTAATTGTATTTATAGTATTATACTACCATTTTTAACAATAATACTAGTTATAGATATATATTGTACTATATTTTTTCAAATAAAAAAGCCCTTAAGGGCTTTTATTAATAATCATTATTTTAATAGTTACTACAATATGTTCTAAAGTATATCTTGATTTACACCCATTATATATAAATTTCTAAAATTATTTTATTGCTATTGCTTCAATTTCTATAACTGCATCTTTAGGTAATTTAGCAACTTCAACACAGCTTCTTGCTGGTTTACTTTCATTAAAGTATGTTCCGTAAACTTCATTTACTGCTGCAAAATCATTTAAATCCTTTAAGAAAATAGTTGTTTTAATAACATTTTCTAAAGATGTGCCAGCCTCTTCTAAAATAGCCTTTACATTTTCCATAGATTGTTTCGTAGCCTCTTTAATTTCAGTTGCTAATTCACCAGTCTTTGGATTTAGCGGAATTTGCCCTGATGTATATACTAAATTTCCTAAACTAACGCCTTGTGAATATGGTCCAATTGCACCTGGTGCATTATTTGTATTAATTATTTCTTTTTTCATTTTTCTCCCTCCTATAATTTTAATTATTGCCTTATACAAATATAAATTTCAAAATTTTTCTTATGATAATTTTATCATACATTCAATATTATACAATAAACCCATAACATTTTTTATTTTTCTAAAACTTTTACTTCAGTTTTGTTAATTAGGTATTTTAGATTTTACCTATTAGTGGTAGAATAAATAATTAAAGGGGATTTCCCTTTCAGTACATACTTATAAAACAATAAAATTAATAATTTATATTCTAAAAAAGGGGCGATTTAAATGAGTAAAACTGTAAATATCGATTGGAATAACTTGGGGTTTAATTATATAAAAACAGATTTCCGTTATATTTCTACTTGGAAAGACGGTGCTTGGGATGATGGTCATTTATCTGAAGATAATATGCTAACAATTAGTGAAGCATCTTGTGCACTTCATTATGGACAACAATGCTTTGAAGGTTTAAAGGCTTATAGAACTAAAAATGGAGATATTCAACTTTTTAGGCCTAATAGAAATGCTGCAAGACTTAATGATAGTCTTAGAAAATTACTTATGCCTGAAATTCCTGAAGAAAAATTCATAGATGCTGTTATGCAAGTAGTTAAAGCAAATGAACATTTTGTTCCTCCATATGGAACTGGTGGAACTTTATATATTAGACCATTTGTAATTGGTGTTGGAGATAATATTGGTGTTAAACCTGCACCTGAATATATATTCTGTGTATTTTGTTTACCTGTTGGAGCTTACTTTAAAGGCGGCATGACTCCTTGTAACTTTATGATAGCAGATTATGATAGAGCTGCACCTCATGGAACTGGTGGACAAAAAGTTGGCGGTAATTACGCTGCTTCTATGCAACCACACAAGATAGCTGCAGATAGAGGATTTGCAGACTGTATTTATTTAGATCCAGCAACTAGAACTAATATAGAAGAAGTTGGTGCTGCAAACTTCTTTGGAATTACAAAAAATAATGAATTTGTTACTCCATTATCACCTTCAGTATTACCAAGTATAACTAAGTATTCATTAATGGAAATAGCAGAAAAATACTTAAATATGAAAGTTATAGAAAGAGAAATTCCTATAGATTCTATTGATGAGTTTACTGAAGCTGGAGCATGTGGTACAGCTGCTGTTATAACTCCAATTGGTGGAATAGAATATAAAGGTAAACTTCATGTATTCTATAGCGAAACTGAAGTTGGACCTATAACAAAAGAACTTTATAGAATTCTTTGTGGAATTCAGTTTGGTGATGTAGAAGCTCCAGAAGGATGGATTTACAAAGTTAAATAATAAAAAAGGAGGATTCCTAATGGAATTCTCTTTTTTTATTTAATATTATATATTAAATAAACATCTTTTAGACATCTATATATAGTAATAACCTTCTCGTATTATTTATGTTGCATATAGCTTATTTTACACTATATAATAAAACAATATTTATTACATTAATTTTTAAAGGAGTATTTATGAAAAAATCACTTTTCTTAGGTATTTTAGCTGCATTTTTCTTTTCATTTACTTTTATTTTAAATAGTCAAATGAATACTTCTGGTGGAAGCTGGATTTGGAGTGCATCACTTAGATACATATTTATGTTACCAATTTTATTTATAATAGTTTTCTCTAGAAAAGAAATTAAACCCGTTCTAAAATCTATTAAAAAAAATTTATTACATTGGTTTGTTTGGAGTACAGTAGGGTTTGGACTTTTTTATGCACCTCTTAGTTTTGCTTCTATGTATGGAGCCTCTTGGATGGTTGCTAGTACTTGGCAAATAACTATAATTGCTGGTGCACTTTTATCACCATTATTTTTTACAATTACTAAAAAATCTGACTATATAGTACATAAAAGAAATTTAATTCCTAAAAAAGCAGTATCATTTTCTTTAATAATATTAGTTGGAGTATTTTTAATACAATCAGAAAATGCTAATAACATTACATTAACTCAATTATTTTTAGGAATAATCCCTGTAATAATAGCTGCCTTTGCCTATCCTTTAGGAAATCGTAAAATGATGGAAATTTGTGATAACAACTTAAATACCTTCCAAAGAGTTTTTGGTATGACATTATGTAGCTTACCTTTTTGGATTTTATTATCTATCTTTGGTATAGGAACTGTTGGTTTACCTTCTTATGGACAAGTGTTTCAAAGCTTTCTAGTAGCTTTATTTTCTGGCGTTATTGCAACAATTTTATTTTTTAAAGCAACAGAATTAGTTAAAAATAATTCTCATCAACTTGCTGTTGTTGAAGCTACTCAATCAGGAGAAGTTATATTTACATTGATTGGTGAGATATTTATTCTTAAAAACTCACTTCCTGGCATAATTGGCTATGTCGGTATTATTTTAGTTATAATAGGTATGATATTAAATAGTTTGTTTTCAAGTGAATAATTAAATAATATATAAATAAGAGTCTGTTTAAAAAACAGACTCTTATTTATATATTATTTATTCTTTTCTATTATCATTTCGATGTTACATTTACATCTTCCACCACGGCATCCACCAGCACCTGCACCAGTTTCCTCCTTAACTTCGTTAAATGAAGTAGCTCCATTTTTTACTGCTTCAATTATTTGCTCTTCTGTAATTCCTCTACATAGACATACTTTTGACATAGTCTTCTCTCCTTTTCGTATTAATTATTATTTAATAAAGATTAAAAGTAATGACTTACTTTTTTCTTTTAATGCTTAATCGATTATTCTTCTATTGAAATAGCTTGTACAGGACAGCTATCACATGCTTCTCTAGCTCCATCTTCAAATTCAGCTGAAACCTCTTCTACTGCTACAGCAACACCAGTATCTAATGAGAATATATCTGAACATATTCCTTCACATAATCCACAGCTTATACATACATTTTCATCAACAAATGCTTTCATATTAATTTATCCTCCGTAAAATCATTATAAATTAGGTTATACCTACAGATATATTATTAAATAATAATCATTATTTGTCAATACTATTTCTTATCATTTTACTCAACATTAATATTTATTTTGCATTGTTTTTCTAAATAATACTTTGAATTACTTAATATCACTCTATATAACTATATTTAAAAATTTAAATATATATTTTCTTACTAATACTTCATCTTATATGTAAAACAGCTATTCCTAAGAGATTATAATATGTAAAAAGATTCCTTGATGAAATCTCAAGGAATCTTTTTATATATTATGCAGCACTTTTGTCTGATATTGATTTTTTTGTTTTATCCATTGATATAAAGTAATATGGTAAACCAACAAATACTATTCCACCTACAAAGTTTCCAAGTGAAACCCATCCTATATTATGAATGAATCCCATTATGCTTACATCTGCACCATGTGGTAATAATAATCCCATTGTAAGGAATCCCATATTAGCAACACTATGTTCAAATCCAGCAGTTATAAATGTAAATAAGCACCACCAAATCATTAATATTTTAGCAGTTTCTTCTTTAAGCTTATAAGCACACCAAGTTGCTAAACAAACTAATACATTACATAATAAACCTCTTACGAATAATTCCATACCTGGTGTATTCATTTTTGTTGCAACATTACTTACTATAAATTCCCCTATATATTCACTTTTTCCACTAGCAAGCCCTGCTTGTACATAAAGGAAAGCACCAACTACACCACCAATTAAGTTACCTACCCAAACAGTAACCCAAATTTTTAATGCATCTAACCAAGTTACTTTCTTTTCTAAAGAACCAACTGTCATAATCATTGCATTACTAGTAAATAAATCTCCACCACACATAAATACTAAAGTTAAAGCAACACCGAAACATGCTCCCATTAGTACCTTATATGTTTCTACCCCTGCATGGTGCATTACTCCACCTATAGAGTAAATTAACATAATTCCTAAGCTTACAAAGAAGCTTCCAAGAAATGCAGATGTTAAATATTTAGGAATGCTTTGGTTGAATAATCCAATTTTAACTTCTGCAGAGTGAGTTAAATTATCAATTTCTCTCTTGTACATTTCCACACCTCTAATTTTATTTTATTCTTTATATTTTTTCACAACTATTATATGATACACCTTTTTTTTATAGTTTTCAAACAAAAAATCCATTTAATTTACAATTACTTCCCTTATGCTAAAGTAATGATTTTTACATTATTAAAAGTAGTTTTTAGACTAGTTAGTAAAATGTATAATATCAAAAAAGCTCTATGGAAAATGTAGTATTTTCCATAGAGCTTTTTTATTTATATTATAATTTCTAATTTTTTATGGCCATTTTTATATTATCAATATATAATTGTCTTATTTTTTTATATTGTAATAAAGAGCTTTTAGATATACTTGTAATGATTCCATTACTTCTTAGTATTCCTACATATGAATTTTCACCTTCACTTATATCATGAATATAATGTTTTCCAGGAATAATTAATAATGGCTTAATAGTTATACTCTTTACATCATCTCTTTTAAGCTTGCTTAAAACTTTATCAAAAGTATTGCTTCCCTCTAATGTTGCCATATAAAACTTATCTTTATATCTTTTATTAAATTCATATTCAATCTTAGAATAAATACTATTAGAATCCTCTTTAGATCCATGACCTGACAGCAAAATTTTACCATCTTCCATATGCTCATCCATTGCTGTAACCATATTTCTTATAGTTTTCTCCTGTTTATCTTCTTCAGATCCTAATAAAGTATCTAATAATCGAAGTTTTTTAAATGAATAACTGTATTCATTTCTAATATCAACTAATCCTTGATAGCCCTTTCCCTTCATCATATGTAATGGTACTATATTAACTTCCTCATATCCATCATTAGCTAAATTAAATAAAAGTTCACTTAAATAGGGTATTACATAATTATGTCTTTCTTTTAATAAACTAATTACCTTTTTAGAAGTAAAAGCTTTAAAAATAGTATATTCATTATTAAACTCTTCCCTTAAGTCCTCTTCTAACAACTCTATGCTATCTCTAATTCCCTGCAAGCTTGCACTACCAAATGCTACTAAAATTATAGCCTTCACCTTTATCTATCCCCTTTATTTTAAAAACTCTCACTACATATAAAACTTTTCTTATATATTAAACTTCTAACTTTCTAAATACTTCTAAGAACTTATTTATATGTTCTTCTGTATGTTCTGAACTTAGGAAGATTGCTTCAAATTGAGATTGTGGTAAGTTAAATCCATTCTTTAACATGTGTAAAAAATATTTTTTAAACATTTCTAAATCACAGCTCTTTGCATCTTCATATGTTCTTACTGGATGTCTATCTGTAAAGAATATAGTCATCATGCCACCATATCTATTTATACATAAATTTATACCTTTTTCTCTTGCTATTTCTTCGATTCCATCTTGAAGCTTCTTTCCTAATCTTTCAATATGATTATAAATTTCTGGCTTTTCCTTAAGTATATTAAGTGTTGCAAGCCCTGCTGCCATAACTATTGGGTTGCCTGACATAGTTCCTGCTTGATATACTCCTCCAAGTGGTGATAATTTTTCCATTATATCACGTCTTCCACCATAAACTCCACATGGAAGACCTCCACCCATTATTTTTGCATAGGTTATTAAATCTGGTCTTACATTAAATAAGCTTTGAGCCCCCTTATATGCTACTCTAAATCCACTCATTACTTCATCAAATATAAGAAGTGCCCCATATTCATCACAAAGTATTCTAAGTGTTTCCATGAATTCATCTTCCGCTTTAATTACACCCATATTTCCTGCTACTGGTTCAATTATAACAGCTGCTATATCATCACCATATGCTTCAAATAAAGCTCTTACCTGTTCCATATCATTATAAGTACCTATAAGAGTATTTTTAATACTATCATTTGGTATACCTAAACATCCTGCTATTCCTTCTGTTAATACTCCAGAACCTGCCTCTACTAAGAAACCGTCAAAATGTCCATGATAACAACCTGCAAATTTTATTATTTTATTTTTTCCAGTATATCCCCTAGCAAGTTTAATTGCACTCATAGTAGCTTCTGTACCTGAGTTAACCATTCTTACCATTTCAACATTATCCATTTCTTCACATAAGAATCTAGCCATTTGAAGTTCTAATTCCGTTGGTGCACCAAAAGCTATAGAACCTTCAGTAACTTCTTTTATACATTTAACAACATCATCATTACAATGACCAAGTATCATAGGGCCCCAGGCTAAAACAAAATCTATATACTCATTTCCATCTTCATCTTTTATAATGACACCTTTTCCTGATTTCATAACAGGAGGATTTATTCCCATATCTCTATATGCTCTTACTGGTGAATTTACACCACCTGGCATATACTTTTTTGATTCACTAAATATTGCTTCATTAGACATTTTTATTCCTCCTTAAGCCATTTACTAGCTTCTAAAGCATAATAAGTTATTATCATCTTAGCTCCTGCTCTTTTCATTGATAAAAGCATTTCAAGTGCAACTGCCTTTTCATTGATAAGACCAGCTTCCCCTGCATTCTTAACCATAGCGTATTCTCCACTAACATTATAAACACAAATTGGAGCATTTATTTTATCCCTAGCTTCTCTCACTATATCAAGGTAAGACATAGCAGGCTTAACCATAATTATGTCTGCTCCTTCATTTAAATCTGCTTCGATTTCCATCATTGCTTCTCTAGAGTTAGCTGGATCCATTTGATAACTCTTTCTGTCTCCAAAGCTTGGAGCAGAACCAGCAGCTTCTCTAAATGGCCCATAAAATGCTGATGAATATTTTGCAGCATAACTCATTATAGGTAAGTTTTCATATCCATTATCATCTAATACACTTCTTATATGAGCAATTCTTCCATCCATCATATCTGAAGGCGCTACCATATCAGCTCCTGCCTTTGCATGAGATAAAGCAATTTCCCCTAAAAATGTTAACGTCTTATCATTATTAACACTATGTCCATCTAAAATACCGCAATGTCCATGACTAGTATATTCACACATACAGACATCTGTAATTATATATAAATCTTCATCTAATTCTTTTAATTTTCTTATAGCCCTTTGAACTATTCCATCTTCATTATAAGCTTCACTTCCTACACAATCCTTGTGATCTGGAATACCAAATAATATTACAGATTTAACTTTAGCTATTTTTAATTCATCTACTAACTCATTTAGTCTATCAACTGACCAATGATAATTTCCCTTAAGTGAACTTATTTCTCTTTTTATATTTTCTCCTTCAACTATAAATACTGGATATATAAAATCACTTGGACTTAAAGAATTTTCCCTAACTAATTCTCTTATCACTGGATTTGTTCTAAGTCTTCTTCCTCTTCTAAACATTTTCTGCCTCCTTAAACTCTATTATTTCCTTAAGGAATCCTTCTTCAGAATGTTTAGTGCACACTTTACATTCCATGCCTTTATTACTTATAGCCTTTGCCGTTTGTGGCCCTATTGCAATAAGCTTCTTTTCCTTAAGTCTTTCTATACTTATCATATCAACCATATTATTCACCGTACTTGGACTTGTAAATAATACATAATCAACTTCATCAAAGGCTCTTTCATTTCTTAATATACCTGCTACAGTGTTATATGTATGAACCCTATCAACTTCTAGGTCTAATTTTCTTATTTCATCCATTAAATAAGTTCTACTACTTGATGAACAAGGTATTAATACTTTTTCTCCTTTATTTAGATGTGGAGCTAAAACCTTAAATAACCCTTCTCCAACAAACTCCCTTGCCATAATAAAAGGTACTATACCTCTTTGCATTAAAGCTTTCTTTGTTGCTTTGCCTATTACCGAAAACTTAGCTTTTATATTTCTAATATCATAATTTTCTTCTACTAAGTAATCAAAGAAATTATTTACTCCATTAACTGATGTCAAAAGTATATGATCATAATCCTTTAATTTATCTATATAAGGTTTTAAATTTTCTTTAGTTTCTTCTATCTTAATAGAATTAATTTCTGTAACTTCAGCCCCTAAATCTCTTAAAGCTACCTTTAAACTTGAACTTTGCTCTCTTGATCTAGTTATGCATATATTAGTTCCAAAAAGAGGTTTCTTCTCATACCATGATAATTTTTCATTTAATGATACAACTTCTCCAATAACTATAATACATGGGGATTTAAGTCCCGACTCTTTAGCTTTAGCTGATATATTCTCTAAAGTTCCAATAACTTTTCTTTGCTTTGAAGATGTTCCTCTCATTACTATAGCTGCTAAAGTACTCTTATCTTTTCCATTTGAAATCAAATTTGAAACTATTCTATCTAAATTTTCAAGTCCCATCATAAATACTAGAGTACCATTTTCCTTAGCTAAAGCTTCCCAATTTATCTTTTCACTAGCTGCAGTCATACCAGTTACTATATGAAAACTTTGAGCCATAGCCCTTTGAGTTATTGGAATACCTGCATAATTTAAAACAGAAATTGGCGATGTAACACCAGGTATTACTTCAAAGTCTAAGTCTTCTTCTACTAAAGCTAAAACTTCTTCTCCACCTCTCCCAAAAACATAAGGGTCTCCCCCTTTAACTCTTCCTACTATATGTCCTTCTTTAACTAATTTTACTATCATTTCATTAATTTCATCTTGACTTTTATAATGAGCACCAGGCTCTTTTCCACAATAATAAATTAAACAATCTTCATTTAAATAATTTAAAATGTTATTAGAAACTAATCTATCATAAAGTACAGCTGTACAATTTTTTAATACTCTTGTTGCCTTAACAGTAAGTAACTCTTCATCACCAGGCCCAGTTCCAATTATATAAGCTTTTCCTATCATATCTATAAACCTACCTTATTTCTATATTACATCTTTTCTTAATTCCTTAACTTAAATCTTATCCTATTATCTTTCTAGCTAACCTAATTCCAAGTTCTATATTATCTTCTTTATTTCCTAATATATCTTTTTTAACTATATTACCATTTACCTCATAAGTACCTATAATGTATAAATCTTTTCCCTGAAGTTTTGCATATGCACCTATTAAACTATGGCATCCTCCATTTAATTCTCTCATAAAACTTCTTTCTGCTTCTACCGCAATTCGTACATCACTATTATCTAATTCTTTTAAATAACTTTTATACTCACAATTCTTTAAACATTCAATACCAAGCGCTCCTTGTGATACTGCCGGAACAAATATTTCTGGATCTAAATAATCTGAAATAATATCTTCCATTCCAAGTCGTTTAAGACCGGCCGCTGCTAATATTATTCCATCCATACCTTCTTTTTTCATTTTTTCAAGCCTAGTACCTACATTACCTCTAATAGGAACTATATTTAAATCACTTCTTAAGGCTTTTAATTGTGCTGCCCTTCTTATACTACTAGTTCCTATAATTGCACCTTTTCTTAATTCATTTAAAGTTATCCCATCTCTAGTAACTAATACATCTCTTACATCTTCTCTTTCTGGCATAGCAACTAATTCAAATTCTTCACCCATTTCATAAGGTACATCCTTCATTGAATGAACTGCAGCATGTGCTCTTCTTTCTAATAATGCAATTTCAATATCCTTTGTAAATAGACCTTTTCCCCCTATTTTATCTAAAGTTACATCTAATCTCTTATCTCCTTCTGTAACTACTAAAAGTTTTTTACTATTTACATTGACTTTTTCTTTTAGTAGCTTCATAACTGTATCAGTTTGAGTTTGAGCCAACATGCTTTTTCTAGTTGCTAAAATTAATTCCATTTATTTTTCTCTTCCTTTCCTAATAACGTTATTTTCTCTACTATCTCATCATTATAAAATAATCTCAATACATCTATAAACTTTCCACACTGATAAAAATAATTACAATCATCTGTATTTATAAATTTAAGTATCTGATTTTTTACCTCTTTATCTATTTTTAAATTATTTCTTATATCGCTAGTTAACTTAATAAATTTATCTATTTTTTTTATATCCTTATAAATATTATCAGCAATCATCACCGAACCTCTAGGATTTCCAAGTTTAGTATTAACTGATATGGTTATATTTTCACTTTCTCTACTTACAGGTATTACACCCATTCCTTCTCTAAAGCTAGATGAATCTATGTATATTTTAAATGATTTTTCACAATCCTCTTTAACTTTTTTTATTATATTATTATCATCTACTGCTATTATTATTAAGTGTTTATCTTTTATAAATTCCTTATTATACTCTCCCTTTATTAACTTTACTCTGCTTTTATCAAATTTATTAAAATCATCTAAAAAATCTAGTGCCAAAACTTCTATATAACTTTTCTTTTTATAAAAACTTTGTATCTTGATTAATGCTGCTTTTCCGCCACCAATTATCCCAATATTAAGCTTTTCTCCAAATAGTGTTAAAGGCGTATAATTTATTTCTCTATAAATATCCTTTTCAATATCGTCATGCACTCTTCTTCACAACCCTTTAATTTTTCTTCTTTTAATAACTTTATAGCCCTATTTATATAGTAATCAGAAGTACTTTTTATTAGTGTCTTTGCAAGCTCTACATCCTCTTCTTCCTTGCACTTATGTTCAAAAGATTTTACTCTACTTTCTATAACTTCATTACCTGACTTTTTTAATTCTTTTATATAACATGAAATATCTCTTATTTCAAGCCACTTCATAAAGTTATCTAAATAATCTCTTATTAAAAATTTATATTCATTCATCTTATCATTTCTTAAATGTTTATTATATGTGTCTAATTTACCTATAGTATCTATATCAAATAAAGTAACCCTTTTGTTATTAATAAGCTTTTCATCAATATCTCTTGGAAGTGCTAAATCAATTAAAACAATATTTTCTCCTTGGGGTTCTATATCACTGTCTTTAATAATTATATGTGGCGCTGAAGTACAACTAATTACTGAATCCATATTATTTATTATGTTTCTATACTCTTTAAAATCTAAAACTTTTACTCTTTCATCATTAATATCTGAAACTTTACTTTTTTCTCTTACTACTATAAATAAGTTATCTATATTATTTCCAAGTATATATTTAACAACTAAGCTTCCTATAGTTCCATACCCTATTACCATTATATTTTTAGCTCCTAACTCTATAGCTTTACTTACTGCTACAGATGACGCTGATACAGGTATTTTATATAGCTTACTTTCTGTTCTAAACTTTTTACCACAGCTAATAGCATCTTCAAATAATCTAAGTAATTTTGAACTAACAGCTTTCTTTTCTAAACTTAATTCATAAGCATCTTTAATTTGCCCTAATATTTGGTCTTCGCCTAATATCTTAGAATGAAATCCACATACAACTTCTAATAAATGTTTAACTGCATCCTTATCTTTTGATAAAAATGTATAATCCAAAAGTGAGTAATCCCAATCTAATATACCAAAAACTTCTCTCATATTTATTTCTTGTTGATTTGTACTAAAATAAATTTCGGTTCTATTACATGTGCTTATTACAACTACTTCTTCAAAAAGCTCTTTTAGTTCATCTAATACTACACCTTGTCTTTTTAAAGAAACAGCTAAAACTTCCCTTATTTTTATATCTACATTTTTTCTTATTCCTATAAGTCCAATCATACTAATCACCACTCTTCTAAAGAAAAAAGTTAAGGAAATAAGCCTACCCCCTTAACTTTTATTTCTTAGTAATTACCCAATAATTAAATATACATTTATTATAATACTAAAATTTGCTTTAATCATCTACTTTTTTTACTTTAATTTATTTTTCTACTATTAAAATTTATAATTATATCTATTAATATTTTTTATAAGACTATAGTTCTGTTATGTTTATTATACCTTTTTTATTATTATAGCTTGTTCAAAAAATTTATTTGCAACTACTGTCTTTCCTAATAAAAAATTACTACCTGCACCTTGAATTATTTGTAAAATCATATAATCATCACTAGGATCATATGCCAAAATACCTCTACTTGCACCATCTTCAATAAGCATACAGCGATATTTTTCAGCATAAATTTCTAAAGCCTCTCTCCTGTATACTTCCCCTTCTTTAATTGATCCATACCTAAGTACATCTTCCATAACCATAAAATTTATATCCCCCTACCTCTTATAAAGAATTTTAAATACTAATTTTTTTACATATAATAAAGCTAAAGTACTAAATTTTAATTATTTTCGATACTCCACTCTCTTACTTTACTATATTCCTAAATACGTAAAACTATGAACATAAATGACTTAATTTTTTAATTAAATAAAGTTTACATAAATTATTTTTAAGTGGCAAATTTATATAGCTTCTATTAATTTAATGGTACTGATACTTACTTATAAAATTAAAATAGATACTACAATGTTTTACATAAACTTTGCAATATCTATTTTAATATTTATTATGTTATTTTATTATAGTCTTTTTTCAAAATTCCCTATAACATTCATACCTTCATTAAATATTATAAATGCTTTAGGATCCCTATCTAATACTATTTTTCTTAATTGATTAATTTCATATTTTGAAATTACAGTTATTAATATGCTAGTATTTTCACCTGTATAGGCTCCTTTGCCTTCCCAACAAGTTACTCCTCTTCCCATTTCCTTCATTATAGGCTCTTCTATATTATTCTTTTTAGTAAATATAGTAGCTGTAGTATTAATGTTTTGAAAATGTATCTTATCCACTATTAAAGAGAAGAATGTAGTATAAATAACTGAATATATAGCTGTTGGTAATTCAAATAAAATAGCACAGACACCATAAATAATGGCATTTATTATTATTCCTAATTTCCCAACACTAAAGTTTTTATATTTTTGAGTGAAATAAACTCCTAAAATATCTATTCCACCACCTGATCCTCCAGCCTTTAATGTTATACCAATACCAGCTCCAGTAATAATACCTCCTATTAAACATGCTGCTAACAAATCATCAATAATTGGCGCAGCAGGTATTTTAATTAATGTAAAAAATACTGTCTGTGAAATAACACTAACTACAGTTCTACAGAAAAACTTTCTTGATATACTTTTATACGCTATTAAAAGAAGTGGTATGTTTAATAGAAAGTTAATTATCCCTGCTAATTCAATATTTTTTGTAGCTGGAAAATACTCTGCTGCTAAGGTTCTTATTATTTGTGATACCCCAACTACACCACCATTATAAAGCCCAATAGGAACTATAAATAAATTGACACCAAAACAAAATATAAATGCCCCTAGTATTATAATTCCATATTTCTTAATATCATTCATTTTTTTGTCTAACATTACGTTCCCCCATCTATACTTCTTAATATAGTTTTATCATGAATAGTTTATAATATTTATTTTACTTTTTCCATATTTTTAATATTATTTTTCCAAACTTTTTATATAAACTATCTTCGAAGAGGTGAGATGAATTCTTTATTTTAATATTCTAATTCAATTACTCTATCTTCTTTTAGGGTTCTTTTGACATCGATAACTCTCTGATTAGAAGACCCTCTATATTTAAGCATTATATCTCTTTTATCTGCTTCAAATCTTCCATCAATTAATACATCTACTTCTTTTAAAATTTCTAACCTTTTTTCATCACGTAATATTTCTTCAAGTGTATATCCTGACCATAACCATATAGGTTTATTAGTTTCGATTCTTATTCTCTTTAACAAGTTTAATAAAGTATTATCCTTAACTTGCTGCATTGGCTCTCCACCTAATATATTAACACCTTTAATCTGTCTAGCTTTAGTATATTCTATAAATTCATCTTCAATTTCTTTAGTAAATTCCTCACCATAATTAAAATCCTGTTGTTCCTTATTAAAACAATCCTTGCAGTTATGAGTACATCCACTTACAAAAAGTGTTGTTCGTATTCCAGGCCCATTTGTTACATCCAACTTCCTAATTTTAGCATATTTCATACATGAACACCTCTTTTTTCCTAATTAATAATTAAGAGTTAAAAGTTAAATGAATTTTCTTATTCTTTAACCTTTAACTCTTTACTTCTAACTTAATTATAGATGAAGAACTCTATCTCCAATTTCAGCTGTTCTTCCTTTGTTCCAATAAGAACTTCCGATATATCCACATGTTCTTCTCATAACTTGTAATTCTGATTCATCATCATTCCCACATGATGGACAGTGCCAAGTTAAGCTTTCTTTATCTAATTGCATTTCGCCATTAAATCCACATTTATAACAAAGATCTGATTTAGTATTAACTTCTGCATATTGAACATTATGATATATAAAGTTAATTATGTCTTCAACTGCTTCAATATTTTTATTCATATCAGGTACTTCAATATAGGAAATACATCCTCCATTACTTATGCTATGGAATTGTGATTCAAATTTAAGCTTGCTAAATGCATCAATTTCTTCACAAACATGAACATGATATGAATTTGTATAATATAATCTATCAGTTACATTTTCAATTTCTCCAAATAGCTTTATCTATTCTACAGAATCTATAAATTAAGCTTTCTGCTGGAGTTCCATAAAGACCAAATCCAAGACCTGTTTCTTTCTTCCATTCATCACATTTATCTTTCATATGTTGCATTACTTCTAAAGCAAACTTTTCTCCTTCTGGAGTTGTATGCGAACATCCAAGCATAACTTGAACCATTTCAGCTATACCAACATAACCAAGTGAAAGCGTAGAATAACCATCTTTTAATAGTTTATCTATCTTTTCACCTTTTTCAAGTCTTGCTATAGCTCCATGTTGCCAATGTATTGGACTTGAGTCTGAAGTTATTCCAAGTAACATTTTATGTCTAGTTAATAATGCATTCTTACAAAGTTCTAATCTTTGATCTAGCATTTCCCAGAACATTTCCATATCCTTATCTGCTATTATTCCTATTTGTGGTAAATTTAAACTAACTACTCCCTGATTAAATCTTCCATACCACTTATAATTATTCTCTCCATCTTTCCATGGACTTAAGTGTGATCTACACCCCATTGGTGGGAAAGTATTTCCTTCATAATTCTCTCTCATTATCTTTGCACTTTGATAATCAGGAACTAATCTCTTAGCTGTGCATTTTGCTGCAAGCTTAGTTATATAATCATATTTGCCTCCTTCAAGACAATTATGTTCATCTAATAAATAAACTAACTTAGGGAATGCTTCTCCAATTTCTTGACCTTTGTAGTTTTTCATTCCTTCAAGTCTTTGTTTTATCATCTCTTCACAAATCATCGCCATTTCTTCTTCATATTCATGGCCTTCTTCTATTTCTAAATAGATTGTACTAAATGGTGCCTGTCCATTAGTCGTTTGTAAAGTTGATAATTGATATCTTATAGTTTGAACTCCATCTTTAAGTTCCTTTAACTTCATATCTTTAGCTAACTTCTTAGCTAGTGTTTCGTCATTAAGTATTTCCATATAATGCTTATAAGCTTTATCTTCTGTAACTTTAAGATATTTAGCTAAATGTTTTATAGTTATACTCTGTCCACCATATTGATTAGATGAAACTTGAGCTATTATTTGAGTGGCTACTGTACATGCTGTACCAAAACTCTTAGGTTCTTCCACTAATTTTTCATTTATTACTGTTCCATTAGTAAACATATCTTCTAAGTTTATTAAACAACAGTTAAACATTGGTGATATACTATAGTCCATATCATGCCAATGAATCGCCCCTTCATCATGTGCTTGAACTATGTGAGCTGGTATAAGCTTTCTTCTTGCAATATCTTTAGATACTTCCCCTGCAATTAAATCCCTTTGTGTTGCAGATACTACAGGATTTTTATTTGAATTTTCCTTCATTACGTCTTCATTTTTTCTACTTAGCAATTCTAATATACTATCATCTGTAGTGTTAGTATTTCTTTTAAACTCTTGAACAGCTCTATATCCTTCATATGCTCTTGCCGTTTCTGCTTGTCCGTAATGAACTAGTCTATCATATACATATTTCTCTATTTTATATATAGTTGCTATTTCATTTTGTTTACTAAAATGCTTCTCTGCATCATTTGCAATTAATCTTGCAATATCCCCTAAATAAATACCGCTTCCGTTTTTCATAGATTTTGAGATTGCTTCCCTTATCTTGCTTTTATCAAACTCTACTGTACTTCCATCCCTTTTTATTACTTTCAATTAATACCACTCCTAAACTTAAGCATATTTTAAATACCTATTATTAATAAAAAACAATTATTAATTTAAAGGCTAATTATACACTAACAAATAAAGTTTTTCATAATCCCTTAAGAACCATTATTTAAAATAATCTTTTATTTTCTATTATTTTTCTCCATTTTAATAGCTATTTTATAAAATTCCCCCATCCTTAATTATCATATATAAATAAAAATTTTCAATATTTTTCGAATAAAAAATATCGTCTTTCTAAATAGTTTTTTCTAAAAATCTACTACATATTGTACTACTTTTTAAAGTTCAATACAATATATTGAACTTTTCATATTTCTAAATTTTCAATATTATTCTTATTATAACTTTAATTTTCTCTTTAATTTATCAAATTTCATGGCATATTTAATAATATTACATAATAAAATTTTTATTGTGTTATTTCTACAATTTATGATAAAATTCTATTTATTTATTATAATAAATAGAGTCATAATTCTTACTGGGAGGAGTTTATATGAACATTGATGGATTCAAATACTTCCATGCTGTTGCAAAATTAAAAAGTATTTCTAAAGTAGCAAATGCTTCTCATATATCTCAGTCAGCACTTAGTCAACAATTATTTAAGATTGAAGAAAATCTTGGTGTTACTGCATTTAAAAGAAGTAATAAAGGTGTAGAGTTAACTCCAGAAGGAGAAATAATTTTAAAATATTCTGATAAAATTATAAAATTGTATGAAAATCTTTTGTCTGAACTAGAAAAAAATAAGTTAGAAAAAAATAATTTAATAATTGAAACTACTTGTTTATCAGCTTCATATATTTTTCCAAAGCTACTTCCTAAGCTTTCTTTAGTTTTTAATAATTTTTCTTATGATATAGCTAATAAAACAAAGTCAAATATTTATAGTGACCTAATAAATAATATATGTGATATAAGTATAGGTAGTATAGAGCTAGATGACCCTGACTTATCTTCTATCCATTTAGGTAATGATGAATTAGTTCTAGTTAGTAGCTCTTCCTCTATAAATAATGTTAATGAGCTTCCTTTCTTATTATTAAAAGATGAAGTTAATATAGAATCTTATATTAAAGATTTAGTTAATCCTGAAAATATTATTTTAAAAACTTCAAGTGTACATGTAATAACAAATTATTTATTAACTACTCCTTCAATAACACTATTACCTAAACTTTGTGTTAAAGAAGAATTATTTAATGGTATATTGAAGCAAGTAGAACTTAAAAACTTTCCTTATATATCTTATAATATTTTTCTTACATATAAAAAAGATGCATTACCTTTAATTAAAAAAAATATATCTTTTATTGAAGAAAATATTAAACTTCTTTTAGAAAATACTTAAATTAAAATATTATTAATTTAAGTATTTTAATAAAAAAAAATGGATTCATAACGAATCCATTTTTATTATTAAAATACTCTTATTTTGCTTGATCTAAAGCTTCTTGAACAGCATCAACATAAGACTTAACTTTGATTGAAACTCCAGATACTGCATCTGTATGTCCCTCTTCATCAGTTATGTTTATTTTGCTTAAGTCAAAGTTGTTTTCAACTATAGCTTCTTCTAATAAATCAATTTGTTCATGCCATTTCTTTCCGTCATTCTTCATGTCGTATTCACCTGAAGCTGAAGCTTCTGACTTCATTGTTCCATCAGCGTTTTTTGTATCTATATTTACAGATACTGGTGTTCCATTTTCAAATGTTACTTCTGCAATTGTAGTATCTTTTTCTCCAGCGATTTCAGCAGTTTTTACTCCTGTAAATGCCTCTTCTTTCTTTTCTCCACATCCTACAAATAATGTACTTACAACCATTGTAGCTGCAGCTAATGTAACTAACTTTTTATTTAACATTTGTTAATCCCCCTAATATAATAAATAATCTTCGTTATATATTCTACAATATTTTTAATTTTAAATCAACTTTTTAATTTTTTTTATAAGCTTTTTTAAATATTATTATAAAAATATCAATTCTGTATTCATTTACATATCAATTCGTTATTATTTATAGGGTTTTTTTAATATTATTATACTTTTTTTTAAAATGATATTATAAATATTTATGTCTATATTTTCCCATTTTTTTGTTAAATTCTTATCTATATACCCTACGTTTAATTCTATATTTTAACATTTTTCCTGAATTGAGGTAGTTTTTTTAAGTGATTGACCACAAAATTTGCTGTTATACCCACAAATATTCCTGTTACTATTCCTGCTATGGATAATACAGGCAAGTATAACATTACACCTATATTTTTCACAATATATGCTGCAACTAATAGTTGTCCTATATTATGAAACACTCCACCTGCTGAACTTACTCCAATAATAGAAACCTTATCTTTAAATACTTCTTTAATTACGACCATTATTAAAAAACTAAAAACTGATCCAAACAAACTAAACATTAAAGAAGATAAATTACCACCAAACATAGTTGATAATAACAACCTTAAAAAAATTACTAAAAATACTTCTTTATAATTATCCAATGTATATAATGCTATTACAATGACAATATTAGCTAATCCTAATTTTGCTCCTGGTGTTATAAATGGAACTGGTATCATTCTTTCAAAAATAAATAATACTAATGCTTGGGCAACTAGTAAAGATATATATACCATTTTGCTTGTCTTATTCATTAACGTCACTCCTAGTGGGATAATATTACATCATCATCATTATCTTCAATTTTCCCTTTAATTTCTACCATAACCTTATTAGGTAGACATACTACTGATTGTCCTACTCTATGTATTTCTCCTTGATAAATGCATAACGAATCTGGACAGTCCGCATCTATCATTTTTATAGTATTATCTTTTATTATTATTTTGTTTTTATGTCCATCCACATTTATATCAATATAATCTTCACCTTTATGTGCCGATAATGGAATTTTAGAATAAAACTCTCCATTTATAGTTATCTCTGCATAAGTCATATTATAATCATAACCCATAACAACACCGAAAACTAATTCTGGTATAAAAGATATTAGTAATAAAGCTATTATTATTACTATATCTAGCTTTTTAAATAATTTTCCTCTAACCAAATTCCCACCTCCTAATTTTTATTATTTAAATTTATATATGACTTAATAATTATATATGCTACTTTTGTTTTTTTCTATATCTTTATTGTTTTTTCATCTTTTTACCTTATATTTTATCATAGGGTATTTAATTTTTTTCTTGATTATAATACTATATATAAATGTAGTAAATTTAATACTAATGATTATTTTACGGAGGTTTTTCATGATTAAACTAAAAAATATATTTATTATGTTCTCTTTATTGGTTATTACCACTTTTATTGGTTGTAATAAATCTACTTCTACTACAGAGCCACTTTCGAGAACTGAACTTTTTATGGGAACTGTTATTAAAATTTCACTTTATGATAGCAATGACTCTAAAATTTTAGATAAAGCTTTTGATAGAATATCTGAAATTGAATCTTTAGTTAGCATAAATGCAACTGGAACAGAGCTAGATGAGGTGAATGCTTCTGCTGGTGTTAAACCTGTTAATGTTTCTTCAACTACATATGAAATAGTAAAAAAAGGACTAGAATACTCTAAACTTTCTAATGGTGATTTTGATATAACAATAGGTCCATTAGTTAAACTTTGGAGTATAGGATTAGAAGGTGCAAAAGTTCCTACCCTGGAAGAAATTAATACTACATTACCTCTTATAGATTACAATTTATTAGAGCTTAATTCTGAAAATCAAAGCATCTTTTTAAAGAAAAAAGGCATGGTTATTGATTTAGGATCTATTGCTAAGGGCTATGCTGCAGATGAAGTTGCTCGTATATTAACAGAAAACAATGTTAATAGTGCTATTATTGATTTAGGTGGAAATATATATGCACACGGTATAAAACCTTCGGGAGCTGATTGGAAAATTGGAATACAAAATCCTTTTAATAATAGAGGCGATATTGTAGGAGTCGTAAATATTAAAAATAAAACAGTAGTTACATCTGGGATATACGAAAGATTTATAGAGCAAGATGGAGTAAAGTATCATCATTTACTTAATCCTCACACTGGATATCCATTTGAAAATAACATTGCAGGTGTAAGTATAATAACTGATAAATCTATTGATGCTGATGCTCTTTCTACTACAGTATTTGCTAAAGGTATTGAAGACGGTTTAGCTTTTGTTGAAAGCCTGCCTAATGTTGATGCAATTTTTATAAGTAAGGATAATAAAATATATCTTTCTAGTGGTGCTAAAGATATATTTAATCTAACAAATGAAGATTTTACAATCGCAAATTAAAATTAAATAAAAAGTTAGATTTGCCTTTATATTTAAAATTTAAAAATTTAATATAAAACTAGGTATTCAGTAAATAAAGTTATTTCTTAATTTTAGATGCTAAAACTTAGAATTAATCAAAAAATAGTGTATAAATCTCAAATAAAATTATAGAAATATTGAGATATTATACACTATTTTTCTTATATAACTTAACATCTTTTCCATTTGCAAAGTACTGATTCTATGTAATCTAATATTATAAATAATATTAACCCTAAAAGACTTAATATTACTATGCCTGAATACATGTCTATATAGTTAATTCTTGTCCACGAATCTTGAATAAAGTATCCCACGCCTGCACTAGTTCCATATGCTTCTGCAAAAAATAAAATTGAAAAAGCTGTTCCTATAGATAACCTAATATTAGTTAATATTTCCGCTAATATTGCAGGAAATGTTACATGATAAAACAATTGTAACTTTGATGCTCCTAAACTTATTAATGGATTATAATTAACTTTATCCACATTAATTACAGCATCCCTTACAGATACTATAACTTGAAATACAGTTATTAAAACTATAATTGTTATTTTAGATCCATCACCTAATCCATATAGAGTCATTACAACTGGTAATAACGCTGTTTTAGGTATAGGATATACAAAATAAACTAATGGATTTAAAAGGCTATTAAGCTTTTTAAAATACCCCATTAATAAACCAATTATACTTCCTATAATAAATGATATTAGCAACCCTATTATGATTCTATATAAACTTGCTAGTATATGAATATAAAATCCTTCTTTAAATAATTTAGGTAAATGTAAATATATCTTATCTGGGGTTGGTAAAACTCTTGAATTCATAATTAATGCACAAATATACCATATAATATTAAAAATTATAAAGCCCTTAATAAAGCTCCACACTTTTTTTAAGTTATTCATTATCCCAGCCCCTTTTAATTAAACTTTTTATATGTGAAAATAAGTTTAAGTACTCTGGATGATTTCTATATTCTTTAATATTAAAAACAGGATTTTCTAAAATCTCAATAATTTTCCCTGGTGTATTAGACATTATTATTATCTTTTTTCCCATATATAAAGCTTCATCAATACTGTGAGTTACAAAAAAAGTATTTATCTTATTTTCATTCCATATATTCAAAAATAGCTCTTGTGCTTCTTCTTTTATTATTGCGTCTAAAGCTGAAAAAGCCTCATCCATTAGAAGCAAATCTGGTTTCATCAAAAAACTTCTTACAATTGAAACCCTTTGTTTTTGACCTCCGCTAAGTTCATTAGGATACCTTTTCTTTAAATCTACTATATTTAATCTTTTCATAATCATATCCATATTTTCAATAATAGATTTATCAACCTTTTCTTTCCTTATCTTAAAAGGTAAAATGCAATTTTCTTCAACTGTTTTCCATGGTAAAAGCCCAAAATTTTGAGGAATAAAACCTATTTTATGAATATGAGGGTTTAGTTTCTCTTTATTTAATAAAACCTCACCCTCATACGTATTTATTATTCCTGATAATACATTTAACAATGTAGATTTGCCGCAGCCTGACGGCCCTATTATTGCACATATATCATCACTATGTGCAATAAAGCTTATTGGCCCTAGTGCATGGGTTCCTTCTTTCTTAGACTTATAGAAAACAGATAAATTATTTACCTGTATCATAAGTTCCCTCCTATTATTATTTTATACCTACATCACTTATAACATCTTCAGCTTTAAGATCTGTTGTTATTATTCCTGTATTCTTCGACCAGTCTAATACTTTTTGAACATTTTCTGTTGCTGGTAAGTAGTTTGTTTTAAGTTCAGGTAAAATAATATTTCCTCTCATTTCCTCAGCATATCCAACTGTAGAGATTACTATATCTTCATATTCAGCTATATCATTATAATTCATAAATTCTATAGCCTTATTATATGCCTTATAAAAACCTTTTATAGCTTCTGGCTTACTATCTATTATATCTTGTAAAAATGCTGTAACAGATATCATTATATCTTTATTATATATCTTAGTTATTTCTATTCCACCATCTGCAACAGCTGTATCATTAAATGGTGCTGGTAATATAGCTGCATCTATTTGATTATTTTTAAGAGCTTCTAATCTTGCTGGCATTGCAGGTATTGCAACCTTCTCTATATCAGTAGATTCCATTCCATTTTCAGTAGCAATATAGTCAGCTAAATAATCAATCATCGTTCTTTCTGATATAGCAATTTTTTTACCTTTTAAATCATCAACCGAATTTATTCCTGAATCCTTTCCTGCTACTAAAGTCCAAAATCCATTAGTAGTTCCTGTAATTTTCATGTCAATTCCTGAATTTTGATATATAGATATAGCAACTTCATCACATAGTACTCCATCTAATTCTTCTGCTTGAAGTGCTGCATCTCTATCCTTAGCTGCCTTAAATATTTGAAGATCTAAATCAATTCCTTCTTCTTCAAAATATCCATTTTCTTGAGCAATTACTAATGGAACTGCATCTATAGATCCCATTACTCCAAGTCTTAATACTGTTTTCTCATTTGAAAGACTTTCTTGTCCTTTATCTTCCACAGTATTTTTATTTCCACATGCAACCATTGCACCTGTTAAAACTAACGTCATAGCTAATGTAATAATTTTTTTAAATTTCATTTGTTTTATCCTCCCAACGTTCAAATAAATTGTTATCTATATTAAGATAGTTTAATATTTTTCCTACTTGGAAATTTACTAAATCATCAATGCTTTCTGGATGATTATAAAATCCAGGCATTGCTGGAATTATTGTGGCACCCACTTTAGATAATCTATACATATTTTCTAAATGTATAGTATTTAAAGGTGTTTCTCTAGGTACTAAAATTAATTTTTTATTTTCCTTTAATGCAACGTCAGCTGCCCTGCTTAGTAAATTTCTAGATAATCCATAGCTAATTTCCGCCAAAGTTCCCATTGAACACGGAACAATTATTACTGCATCAAATCCATGTGATCCACTAGCAACACCAGCAAATAAATTATTATTATCTTCTAGCTTAATATTCTTATACTTTTCATTTAACTCTTTTACAAAGCTATCTATTTCTAAAGATAATTCATAGTTAAAAACTTGTTTTCCTTTATCAGTTGCGATAACACTTAACTTAAATCCTTTTTCAGCTAAAACTTCAATTAACCTTTTTCCATAAACACTGCCACTAGCCCCTGTAATTCCAACTACTATTTTTTTCATTTTTATTACTTCCTTTTATGTAGATTATTTCTCTAATTTTACTACCAGAGATTAAATTTTACATTATGTATAAAATTTAAAGATAATAGCGTAACTAAATTAAGCTATCTATTACACCAAATATTAAAAAAACAATACTTATAACTTGATTTACATTATAAGATGCTATTTTTACATTCTTTAAATTTTCTGGAGATACCAATTTATGTTGTATTACAAACAAAATAGCAATAATACCTAACCCGCAATAACATATAATACCTAATTGTGCTGCTAGTAAAGCAACTATTATTAAAAATACTAAAGCTAATGCATGAAATACTCTTGATATTAATAAAGCATTCTTAACTCCAAACCTTGCTGGAATGGAATGAATTCCATTCTTAGTATCGAAATCATAATCTTGGGCACCATAAATAATATCAAATCCAGCTACCCATAATGTGTTAGCTGCTCCCATAACAAGCGGAATTAATGATATTTCTCCAGTAACAGCAAGCCATGCTCCAACTGGTGCTGCAGCTGAAGTTATTCCTAAAACTAAATGACACATCCATGTAAATCTTTTAGTATATGAATATATTATTAATAAAAATAACGCTATAGGTGAAAGAATTAAGCATACCGTATTAAGCTTCCAAGCTGCAAATACCATAATAGCAAAGCATATAAAAACAAATACTAATATTTCTTTCTTTTTCATTAATCCCTGTGGTAATTGCCTTGTAGCTGTTCTTGGATTTCTAGCATCTATTTTAGCATCAATAACTCTATTTAAAGCATTTGCTCCTGTTCTTGCTCCCATAAAAGCAACAATAATCCAAAATATTACTTCAAAATTCAATCTACCATTTCCAGCTAATAACATTGATATTAATGCAAATGATAAAGAGAAAATAGTATGAGAGAACATAACTAAAGTTCCATAATCATTTACCTTTTTAAGCAATTTATTCAATTCCGTATTCCCTCCATCTCTTAGTTACCTTTTCTTTTATTTCATCACACATAACTATATCATCAGGCCATTCTCTCGTGTGCCCTTCATCGTACCATTTTTTAGTAGCATCTATACCTATACGATGTCCAAAGTTATTATCTTCTAAGTTAACTTCTGAAACAACCAAATCACGCTTAGCATCAATATTATTAAATACCTTCCATGCAGCTTTACTTACATCATTAGCATCTACATCTTCATCAACAATTATTAATAGTTTATTGTATTTCATATCCTCATGTGCCCATAATTCATTTATTATTTTTTTAGCATCATTAGGATTTTTCTTTTTAATAGATACTATTAATGCACCTTGTAATACATCCTTTATTGGATAGTTAAAACTAGCTATATTTTCATTATTTAATAAGTAATCATTTAAAGCTTTTGATTCTTTAAGCTTATAATTCCACTTTACTTCTTTTCTTTCTACCTCAAACTTTTTAGTTGCATCTACGCCTAAACGATAACCATAATGATCTTGTGCTGAAGCATGATCTAACGCATCTAATGGCCCTTCAGAAAATACTAAATCACGTGTCATATCTATGCTTTCAAAAACTTGTTTTGCAACAGCTTTAACATCATGGGGATTAATACTTTCATCTACTACTATTATCATCTTTGCATACATCATTTGTCCCATTCCCCATAAAGAATTCATTATCTTCTTGCCGTGACCTGGGAATCTTTTCTTAATAGAAACAATAACACAATTATGAAAAACTCCTTCAAATGGTAATGAATAATCAACTATTTCTGGATAAATCATCTTTAATAATGGTAAGAAAGCTCTCTCAGTTGCTATACTCATATAACAATCTTCCATAGGTGGTCTACCAACTATAGTTGTTGGATATACTGCATTTTTCTTATGTGTTATACATGTTACATGAAATACTGGATACATATCAGCTAAAGAATAATATCCTGTATGATCTCCAAATGGTCCTTCTAATCTTAATGGTTCATTTACATCTACATATCCTTCTAAAATAAACTCAGCATCTGCAGGAACATAAATATCATTAGTAATTGATTTAACCATTTTAACTGGCCATTTACGTAAATATCCTGCAAACATCATCTCATCTATCATCTTTGGCAATGGAGAAATAGCTGAAAAAGTAATTGCTGGATCACATCCAATAGCAACTGAAACCGGCATCTTACCACCTAATTTTCTATACTTATCATATATTTCACGTCCATCTTTATGCCAATGCCAATGCATTCCCGTAGTATTTTTATCATATATCTGCATACGATACATTCCTGTATTTTGAACACCAGTATCAGGATCCTTTGTCATAACTAATGGTAAAGTTATAAATTTTCCACCATCATCTGGCCAACATTTTAATACTGGTATAGTGGATAAATCTGGATCTAACTCAATAACTTCTTGACATGCTCCCTTTACAGGTAATTTCCACGGAAATACTGATAACAATCTAAATAGTCTTGGAACAGATTTTATAAGTCTAGGTATCTTAACATAATTTTGTATATTAATAAGCTCTGATATATCTTCTTGAAGATCATCTAATTTTTCTACTCCAAGTGCCATGCTCATACGCTCATAGCTTCCCATAGCATTTATTAATACTGGATATTTTGATCCCTTAACATTTTCAAATAATAAAGCTGGTCCAACTTTTTTTGATATCCTATCCGTTATTTCAGTTATTTCTAAGTCAGCATCTACTTCTGCTGTTATCCTTTTTAATTGACCTTTATCTTCTATCTTTTTCATAAAAGCTTGTATATCTTTAAAAGCCATAACTCCTCCTAAATTTATTATAAAAGAAAATCTTTTTTTATTTTTTATGTATTAATATTAAAATTATAATTTTAATATTAACTTAATTTTTATTATGATATTATATATTTTTTTAGTATCTAATATTATAATTATCTTAATTAAAATACTAAGGAGATTTATATGATAAATTTATCAACTATATATAATAATCACACAATTAATTGTATTGCTTTAAAAATCGGTAAAGATTTTAATATTAGTATCTATGGTGGTGATATTCCACATATTGGTGCAGTAGCCTTAGGTATTCCAGTAGTTTTACCTCATAATATTAATAAAGTTACTTCAACAGCATCTTTGTTGACAGTACCTGGTCATAAAGAAGATAACATAGCCCTAAACTCTGCAAAACTTCTTTCTAAAAAGTTAAATACCACTGTTACAGTATGTTGTGGAATACATATAAAAAATATAACACCTCTAGATATAACAAATCTTACTATAACTGTTGATGAACTTATTAATGATTTAATATATAAATTATGTAACTAATATCATAAATTTATTTTTAAAATTAATTTACTGTTTACAACATTATTAAAGGAAGGAATTAATTTGTTCTAATAATATATTTTACAAATATTAATTCCTTACTTCTTTCTATATAATAATTTTCTTTATAATAAATTCTAATTAATCTATAACTTCAGTACTTACTTCTTCAAGTACATCTTTCAAATTATCTAATAGCTCATTTATATTTTCTTCTGTTATAATTAAAGGTGGTTGAAATGCTAAAACATTTCTATTTATTCCATTCTTTCCAACTATAAATCCTCTATCTTTTAGCTTTTCTAAAATTATATCTGTAATTTCAGTAGCAGGTTGTCCATCTTCTAATTGCAATTCTGCCCCTAACATTAGCCCTAATCCTCTTATATCTTTAATAATTGAGAATTTAGTTTGTAATTTTTCTAAACCACTTTTTAATATATCACCTAATATAGATGCCTTATTACATAAATCATTTTTTTCTATATAATCTAACACTGCCATAGCAGTAGCAGATGACACTGGATTTCCACCAAGCGTTGAAGCTGATGGTTTTACAAAACTCTTAGCTACTTCTTCATTAGCACAAAAAGCTGATATCGGCATTCCATTTCCTAAGGCCTTTGCTACTGTCATAATATCTGGAACTACTCCGTAATTTTCTATAGCAAACATCTTACCTGTTCTGGCAAAACCTGTTTGAACTTCATCAATTATTAATAATATCTCATTGCGCTCTAATAATGCTTTTAATTCTTTAAAATACCATAAAGGTGGAGTTATTATTCCTCCATTTCCTTGAATAGGCTCAGCAATTAATGCAGCAATATTTTCTGCTCCTCTTGAATTTATTATTTCTTCTATACTCTTAAGTGATTCCTTTGCTGCCTCTTCTATACTTTTACTTGAACTATATGTATTTTTAGCAAAATGTATTTTAGGTGATAAATCTGGGTCAGCTCTCCACATCGGTATAGCTGTTGCACTCATAGTTAAATAAGTTCTTCCATGTAAGCCATTCTCTAATGCTATAAATTCATTTTTTCCTGTATGTAACCTAGCTAGTAACATAGCTCCTTCATTTGCTTCTGATCCTGTACAACAGAAAAATAAGCGTTTTAAATCTCCTGGTAATATATTAGATAATCTTTCTGCTAAATTTACCATTTGTTCAGTTAAATATATTATTGTAGTATGTTGAAGAGTTTGCATTTGCTTAATTGTTACATCTAAAATCTCCTGATTACAATGTCCACAATTCATTACAGATACACCTGCAAAAAAATCTACATATTTTTTTCCGGTATTATCATATAAATATTGCATATCACCTTTAACTATTTCAGGTGGATTTTTATAAAAATGATTTCCCCATGATGAGGGAAACAAATACTCTTTTTTCTTTTCTATTATTTTATCTGCACCTATCATAAATACTTACTCCTTAGTTAAATTGCATTGCTCCTAAAGTAAACCCTAAGCAATCATATTCTAATTCTTTAAATATTTTATTACATTGTTCTAAATTGCTAATTGCCTTTTTATATGAAGATATTACAGTTTTTAATGTATGATTATCATAATGGCAACCTTCAATTCTAAAAGCTTTAGCACCTAAATTAGCTAACTCTTTTAAAATTGGCATATAACATAATTCTTTAGATAATAACATATGATTTTTCCCAGTATTATCTCTATAAACTGGATGCTCATTTCCCTTATCATCTATTAATAATAAAACTTTCTTATCATTAAACTTTCTATCAACCACTCCACTTGGATTAATAACATTTGTATTTTCGTATAAATCATGACTCATATACATTACTACCGGTGAACCATTTACTATAATTTCTAAATCTAACTCTGAGTTTAATAAGCTATCTTTGGTGTTATTAACTGGAGATTCACATGATAATGTAGCCATTTCTAGCCCTAAATTTTTATAAAAATTAGCAGATAAAGCATTATAAATATTTAGTGAATAATCTCCTACAAGTTCTAACCCTAAGTCTTTAAACTTACTTATTGCACCTAAATTAGTAACTAATAAACCATCTATTCCTAAATCATTATTCCTTAATAAATGATTGTATTTTGAAAAATCATCTTCAAACATCATTCTTGGTAAACCTAGATATATTTTTGAATTCTTTTTAGATTTTGTAATATTAATTATCTCTTCTTTAGTAAATGGAGCGTCAGGCTCAAACACTTCTCCTGAAAGATATATTTTATCTACACCTTCATTAATTGCTAACATAGCTGCTTCATAATTATTTACCTTAACTGTTAATTCTGGCTTATTTATCTTTCCTTCATCTAAGCTTAAAATATCCTTTATTTCCGAAACTCTTTCTTCTTTAATATCAAATTCATCTACTGGATTACTAAACACTTTTCCTGTACTGTAAAACTTTCCAGTTCCTTCATAACGTTCATTTATATTAGACAGCCCCGGATTACCAAAAGCATAAGCTGTTGAAAAGTCTCTTTTTCTATTTTCAAATAATTCTTTAGCATGCTTTTTTCTATTATAAGAAATCGGATCATCTATATATCTATCAATGGCATCGCTATAATAGTTAATTAAATCTACCAAGTAAGATGCATCTCTCATTCTTCCTTCAATCTTAAAAGATACAACTCCAGCTTCTATAAGTTCTGGAATATGCTCGTACATATACATATCTTTAACTGCCATAGGGAAAGTGGTATCATACTGTTGACCCTCTTTGTTAATTTTATATCCCCAACGACATGGTTTCATGCATAATCCTCTATTGCCACTTTTACCAAATAAGATTCCACTATAAAGACATTGAGCTCCATGAGCTACACACATATCTCCATGAACAAAATACTCAAACTCCATATTTGTTCTTACCGAAAACTGCTTTATAGTTTTTAAATCTATATCTCTAGAAGTTACTACTCTTGTAACTCCTAATTCTTCTAAAGCTTTTATAGTTTCAAAGTTATGTACATTCATCATTACTGATGAGTGAATGTTTAAATTTAATCCTAAAGTTCTAATTAAATCAATTACACTCATATCTTGTACTATTAAAGCATCTGGACCTAGTTTTTCTAAATATCTAAGATAATCCTCTGCTTGAGTTAAATCATATGAGCTTAAAAGATTATTTACTGTTATGTATATTTTCTTTTTTAAAGAATGAGCTATTTTTATCGCTTCTTCTAATTCTTCATTAGTAAAATTAAAATCTTTTCTATGCATACGCATATTAAAAATCTTTCCACCTAAATAAACAGCATCTGCTCCACTATGTATTACTTCTTTAAAAATTTCAAAATTTCCAACTGGAGCTAGTAATTCAACCGCTTGATTATTAAAATACCTACTCATATATTTTTCCCTCCTTACTTGTTAGAATATCGTACTCTCAATAAATATAAGAGATTTACTCTATTCTTTTTCTAATTAATATGCTCTATCTAATAACATCTTAGCTATATCTAATAATATCTCTCTATATTCATTTTCTGGTAATGATTTGATTTGTTTGTAAGCCTTATTAGTATATTTATGAGCAATACTTCTAGCTTTCTCTACGCCATCATATTTATTAATTAAACTAATAATCTCAGTTATATCTTCATTACTATATTCATCTTTTTGTAATAATTCAACTAAATCCTTTGGTTTATTTTCAAGAGCTAGTATTAATGGTAATGTGTAAATTCCTTGCTTTAAATCATTAGCTGAATTTTTTCCTATCCCTTCATCACTTCCAGTATAATCTAGTACATCATCTATTACTTGGAAAGCCATTCCTAAGTTATGTCCTATTTCCCAGAATAATCTGGCCATTTTTTTACTACATCCACTTTCTGATGCTCCTATATAAAGACTTAAAGAAAATAATTCAGCAGTCTTTCCTGATATTCTCTTTAAATATTTTTTAACTGAAACATTTTTATCAAATCTAGAATTTAGTTGATCTATTTCACTCATACAAATTCTAGACATAGACATTGTATCTACTTTAACAGTACTTTTTGATGCTATTTGGGCAAGTATTTTAAAACATATGCAAAATAAATAATCTCCTATATATACTGCATAATTCTTTCCATACTTTGATTGAACTGTTTCTTTTCCTCTTCTTAATGTAGCTTCATCAATTATATCATCATGAACTAATGTAGCCATATGGAACATTTCAACCACTGCTCCTAAAGCCCTTGCTTTTTCCTTATCATAGTTTCCAAATTTAGATGATAATATCACGAAAGAAGGTCTAAGCATTTTACCTCCTGAATGAAGTAATTCTATTATAGATCCTTCCACAATTTTATCTCTACATTTTGCATTCTTTTCTATTATATTTACTACACCTTGTATCTCTTTATCTATCTCAGGGTATTTATTCCAAAAGTTCTTCATTTTTACCCTCCTTATTTTCACTCTTTTTCGCTATTATCTTCTGTTTACTTAGTTTTTTAATATATTATATACATAATATTCTATTTTATCCTTAACAATATTTTTGCCAGGTTCCATAAGAAACCTGGCTAAAATATTAATTATAGTATTTATTATGCTTCTGTAACACCGTGTACTTCATATATTGGAGTTCTCTTTCCAATCCAGAACTCTTTAACAACCCTATGTATCCATGGAATTACATAGTAATCTAATCCAAATGTTCTACCTGCACCACTCATTAAAGCAATTGATCCAAAGAAATACCATAAAATATCCCATCCAGCCATTGCTGATAATACAAAGTTACAAACCATAAATGCTGATGCAGCACTTGCTAAGAATGTAAATAAACCAACTATTAAAGCTAGTCCCATTCCAATTTCCATTATAACAACCATTGTTTGGAATAATGTTGCCATTTCTGGAGTTGGTATCATTATTTGCATTATTGCTTCGTAGAATTTAGGCATTTTTGAAAGGATCGGAGTTGCATATTCAGCAGCACCTTCTACAGCTTCTGATGCCCCAGCTGTTGCATCTTGTAACCAGCTAAATGGCATATTGATATTACCAGTTTTTAACCAGCTATCTGAACCTATAGCAAGCTTAACTTTATCAAATTCAAAATTAGTTATAGCATGTAAGTTTGATTCATATAACTTTTCACCAAATAACTTCTTAAGCCCTTCTATTAACCATAAGCATCCTATAAATACTCTTAAAGGAACTAACCATAGTCTATTTCCTTTAGAAGATAAGTGTCCCCTCATTATAGATCTTCTATCTTTCATTCCAAAGAATTCATGTTGTAAATAACAATAAACAGCATTTACATCATTAACACCAAATAAGTAATACATATTTACTAAATGCTTCATAACCATTGCAATAAATCCTGAAAGTTTAACTCCCATTAAGTTTGCAACACCATATCTACCACCAATTGAAACCATGAATCCATGATAGTTAGACTTAAATGAAGTCTTCTTATCTGAATTATCAATAGATGCAATTATATTTTTAACAGCTGTAACAGCAGTTTGTTCTGCAGCTTCAACTATTTGTGGATTTGGTCTTCCAGCTTCTTCTTCAAAATAAGCTATATCTCCAACAACATAAACGCCTTCCTTACCTACAGCTTCCATATATTCATTAGCTTCAAGTCTTCCAGCTCTTACAGTTTTTAATCCATATTCTTTTGCTTCTTGATTAGCTTGTACACCACAAGTCCAAATTAAAGTTTGAGTAGCTATTTCTTCTCCACTCTTAAGCTTTATGCTATTTGCTGTTACTTCAACTATTGGAGAATCTTTTAATATTTCAACACCATGCTTAGCCATGTATTTTTCTGCTTTATCAGCTTGCTTTCTATCTAACATGTTTAATATAGTAGACATAGCTTCAACTACTAATAATCTTACTTCACTTTCATCTACTCTATAATCATGTGCTAATTTAGTTTTCCACTCTAGTAATTCACCAGCCATTTCAATACCAGTAAATCCTGAACCTGCAACAACAAAAGTAAGCATTTCTTTTCTCTTTGATTCATTGCTTTCATATGAAGCTGCTTTAAATCTATCTTGTATGTGCTTTCTTATCTTTAAAGCATCATCAAGAGACCATAAAGTAAATCCATTTTCCTTAACACCTGGTACACCAAAGAATGCTGGTTCACTACCAGTACCTACAATTAAGTAATCGTAATCAAATTCACCCTTTGTAGTTTTAACTAATTTGCTATCAGTATCTACATTTTCAATGTAATCCACTACAACATTAACTTTAGTTCTGTGGAATATCTTGCTTAATTCAATTTTAACTGATTCCTCTGGAACTCTCCCCCCAGCAACTTCATGTAACTCTGTCATTAATGTGTGGAATGGATTCTTATCTATTAAAGTAATTTCAACTTCATTATTTTTCTTGTACTTTTTTGCTAACTTTTTAGCAGCATGTACACCGGCATATCCAGCACCTAAAATAACTATTTTTTTAGACATTTTTTCTCACCTTTCTTTATTCAATTTTAAACATTTTAAAATTTATATAATAATTTACTAAATATATGATATATTCATTTTAAAAATATGTCTATACCTCAATTTGGAAATTATATCTATAAAGTGAAAAACTATACTCTTTCTTTATATACATATTTATTTAAAAATTTCTTTAATTCTCTCTTATCCTTGTGATACTGTAATTTCTCAACGACCTCTATGTTATTTTTTTAACACTAGCTATTAATTTTACTTATATTGTATTAATATAAAATATATAAAATTCGTATATTTTTTTCTCAAAGCCTATATTTTATGTAAATTTTATTTTTCATTTCACATAAACTGTATTTTTAATACGTTATTTTTTTAATTTATTTTCTTATAGATAAGGTTTACTTATATATCAATTGTTATTGTAAAAAAGATAATCTATCTAACTATCTTTAATCAAATATCTAGTGAAAATGGAAAAATATATTTTCTATTTAATATTATTCGAAATAATAATTAGAGGATATATATGAAAAATAGAACTACAAAAAGAGAGCTTATTCAAGATTCTAAATTTAAAACTCCTGAACAAACCCTAAAATAAATATTTATAATTCATCTCTAACACTTACTTATTATTATAGTGTATGTTTTTCAGATCATATGGGGTACTTTGATATACGCAGTAATTAAGCCAATTTCCAAAAACTACACTTGCACTTCCTCTCCAGTTGACTATTGGCTCCTTATTTGGGTCATCATCTGGAAAGTAATTTTTAGGAACATCTATTTTCATTCCCTTATCTATATCCCTAAAGTATTCTTCTGCTAAAGTATTTCTTTCATACTCTAAATGTCCAGTTATAAAAACTTGTCTATAATCTTTATTTGCAACAATAAATATACCTGCTTCATCAGATTCTGATAGTATATCTAATTCCTTTACTTTTTCAATGTCGTTTCTTTTAACTTCTGTATGTCTTGAATGTGGTGCGTAAAATATATCATCTAGGCCTCTCATAAGTTCTGCATTTTTTTTATTTACAACATGCTTAAATATACCAAACATTTTAGATTCTAACCTATACTTAGGTACTCCATAATGATATCTTAGTCCTGCTTGTGCCCCCCAACATATATGTAGAGTAGAAAATACATTTTCCTTACTCCACTCCATTATTTCTTTTAATTCTTCCCAATAAATCACATCATTAAATTCTAATTGTTCAACTGGAGCCCCTGTTATTACAAATCCGTCAAACTTTTCATTTTTTATATCATCAAAATAACTATAGAATCTTTCCATATGCTCTGCTGGTGTATGTTTTCCTCTATAACTTTCTGTTTCTATTAACGTAATTTCAACTTGAAGTGGTGTATTTGATAAATATCTAAGCAACTGATTCTCTGTTTGAATCTTTTTAGGCATTAGGTTCAATATTGCAATTTTTAGAGGTCTAATATCTTGTCCTCCTGCTCTTCCATCATTCATTACAAAAATATTTTCATTTGATAAAACATTAAAAGCTGGTAATTCTCTTGGAATTTTTATTGGCATATTTTCCCCTCCTTATACGATATATTAAAACATATTTTTCATCTTTTTAGAATATCTATTACCATAAAATACTAATGTTTGTTGATTTTTTAATTCCCAAAAAATTTCCTTTGACACTTAAAATAAATCACCATATAATGATAAAAATAACCTTCGTATAAGCTTGGAAATATGGTCCAAGCGTCTCTACAATATCACCGTAAATGATATAACTATGAAGTAAAAAAATCCACGAAGGTTAATAATATTATTTTGAAAAGGTGGATTATACATGGAAAAAGACATACTAATAGCCAATATAAAGGCATCTAATAAAGTAATTCCTTGTGATTTAGTTATAAAAAACATTTCTGTAGTTGATGTATTTCAATGCGACACATTTATTTGTGATGTTGCTGTAAAAAATGGATACATCGTCGGTCTTGGTGAATATTCTGGTAAAATAGAAATTGATGGTACTAATAAATTTATTTGCCCTGGACTTATTGATTCTCACGCTCATATAGAATCCTCTATGCTTACTCCTAATGAGTATTACAAAGCTGCATTAATGCATGGTGTAACATCATTAATTGCAGATCCGCACGAAATAGCAAATGTACTCGGTGTATCTGGAATCAAATTTATGATTGATTCCTCTAAAAATATTCCATTTGATTTTTACTTTATGCTTCCTTCCTGCGTACCAGCTACAAGTTTTGAGAATTCTGGCGCAGTATTAAACAGTAACGATTTAAAACCACTTTACTCTGATTCTAATGTTATAGGTCTAGCTGAAGTTATGGATTATCCGGCAGTTGCTAATTGTAACGAAGATATGATAGACAAGCTTTTTGATGCTATATCAAACAATTACACTATAGATGGACATGGTGCTGGCTTAAATACTCATGCAATTAATGTATATACAACTGCTAATATTAAGACCGATCATGAATGTTGTACTACAGATGAATTAATAGAAAAGGTTCGTCGTGGTATGTATGTTTTAATTAGAGAAGGTACCGTTGCTAAAAACTTAAATATATTAAGCAAAGCTACCTCTATATTTAATAGTAGGAGACTTTGCCTTTGTACTGATGACAAGCATATTGATGATTTATTTGAAGAAGGCAGTATAGACCATTCTATAAGAATGTTAATTAACAATGGAATCAAACCTGAAATTGCTATACAAATGGCAACATTAAATTCAGCTGAGTGTTATAAGCTTAAAAATAAAGGTGCCATTGCTCCTTCATATATTGCAGATTTTATTATTTTAGATGATTTAAATACCTTTAAGATTAATTCTGTTTATAAAAATGGTAATTTAGTATCATCCTCAAATAAATTAATAAATATTCCTTCTGACAACAACATAGATGCTACTTTCCATTCATCTTTTAATATTCCTACACTTACAAATGATAGCTTTAAAATAGATATTAAAGATAAGAAAGTATTAAATGTTATAGAACTTATTCCAAATAAACTTGAAAGTATTCACTTAAAGGTTAATATCAATGAACTAAATATTAAAAATGAATTTACCAGCTTAAATGATGATAGGGATCTTTTAAAAATTTCAGTTATAGAAAGACATAAAGGAACTAATAATATTGGTCTTGGAATATTGAAAGGACTAGCTTTAAAATCTGGTGCAATTGCAACTACAATTACTCATGACTCTCATAACTTAATTGTTTGTGGAACTAATGATGAAGATATGGTATTTGCAGCAAACGAACTTAAAAATTTAAATGGTGGCATAATTGTGGTAAAGGATAAAAAAGTAGTATCTCATATAACTCTTGAAATTGCGGGATTAATTACTTCTAAAAAATCAGATGAAGTTATTGAAAATTTATCAAAGCTTAATAAAGCAGTATCCTTAGTTGCCCCAAATATTACTTTTAATCCATTTTTAACATTATCATTTTTAGCATTACCTGTTATACCTGATATAAAAATTACAGATAAAGGATTATTTGATGTAAAGAACTTTAAGTTCATAGATGTTTGTGAATAATAATTTTCTAACTATTCTATAGTATTCCTATTAAATAATCTTAAATTTTATTTTATATCTAATAAATTTGGAAGGAAAATATTTGATTATATTTATACTAAGTTTCCAAAATTTCAAAAGAAACTTAATAAAACTATTACTATGTCAGAATATTATTTTCTTCCTATTTACACATTGAAATTTAATTGTAATCTTATATAAATAAAAGGATGTCTTAAGACATCC
>NZ_KB291698.1 GCF_000320405.1 Clostridium celatum DSM 1785
GACAACTCAGAAACTGAAGATGATTCAAACAATGCTGGAAATAATAATTCTGGAAATAACAACTCTGGAAATAGTAACTCTGGAAACACAACAACTAAACCAAACAGTGGTAAGTTACCTAACACAGGTGGTACTCCTGCTGCAGCTGTAGGGATCTTTGGTACATTAGTAGCAGCTGCCGGTGCATTAATATCAAGAAAGAAAAAATAAGCTAATTTTTATACTAAACCTAAAAATTAAAATAAATAAACTTATGAAAAGACATGGATTTATTATCCATGTCTTTTTCCTATTTATTTCTAATATAAATTTGAAAATATGTTATACAATTCTAATCATGATAATCTATAAACTTCTCAATTTATTGTTGCATTTGTTGGATTTACTCCAAATATGGCTACTAATTTGCTAATATCCACATTGTTTATATATAACTAATTAAATATTAATTACACCTTCACTTTACATTTCTTCCTATATACTAATTTTATTTCTTATCTCATCACCATCTTTTCACCATTTTTATTTAATATACCCCAAAATAATATTTATTTATCTTAATACACATAAACATATCTTATATTTAATAAAGTTTATTTACTTTCACTTTAATTTAATCCATTTTTTTCTATAAATATTGGTTAATTTTTATATTTTTTTTGAAAATAACCCTTGATTTTTCATGTAACCGTTTATATAATATTCTTGCAGTAAATTTATATATTTATTGTCTTTTTTAGCAATATATTTACTTTTTAAGGGGTATATTTGCACCTATATTAAGTGTTATTAAAGAAAGGATTGATTTATTTATGGAAAAAAAGAAAATTACAGCAATACTATTAGCAGCACTAGTTTCTACTTCACTTATATTGGGAAATGTTACTACTGCTTATGCAAACGATTCAAATGTACAAGCTAAAGCTATTGTAGA
>NZ_KB291699.1 GCF_000320405.1 Clostridium celatum DSM 1785
CACTACTTTATACTAACACCAAATATACTTAATGAATCTGAAAAAAATATACTTAAATTATTTTTTGTTGAAAATTTCTCAATATCTGAAATTTCAAAATTGATGAATGTTTCTAGGCAAGCAATTAATCAAAATAAAAATAGAGCTATAAAAAAATTGAAATATATAGTTGCTGATTATATCTATTCATAATATAAATTATTTTTATAAAAATCTCATAGTTAATAACAATAAAATTATATTATATATTTTTAGTTATATAATAAATATTACTCTTAAAGACGTTGATATATGCACCTTAAAAATATGCTTAATCATAATTACTTTGTAGTTTAAGGGGGTGAAATTATGAATAATGAATTGTTTAATTTTCTAACTTCTCAAGGAATATTTGCTTTATTGTTTAGCTATCTTTTGCTATATGTTTTAAAACAAAATCAAATTCGTGAAGAAAATTATCAAAAAATAATCCAACAGCTTAGTAATACTCTTCCTGAAATGCAAAATGACTTGGAAGATATAAAAAATCAAATCTTTAAATAGTACATAAAATATAACCTGTATAATAAATATTATAAAAAGTCTATTCTGCAGGTTTTTTATATTTTTTAATATTTTTACATCCAACCTTAAAATTTAATGAATGGAGAATTAAAATGAAAAACAATAAAGAATTTATGGAGATTTATACAGCTAAAAAAGAACCAAAAGAAATGAGATCATTAATATATGCCTTAATTATTATTTCTAATGTTTTTAATTTTCTTGTATTTTTATTTTATCAATTTATTCTTGGTAAAGATATTAGCTTAACGACTAATCAACAAGGAGTTTTGGATATGTTAAAAAACTATTTTATCATTATGATTCCTTATAATTTAATTTCTTTAATTTTATACATTTTCCCTAAAAAACTAGAATTTTTGATGGAATTATATATATCTATAACTTTTGTTGGAAGTTCGATTTTATATTTCTGCATTTCTATGCTAATATTTATAACAGAATTAAATATATCAGAAGCGATTATAGTAATTATTTTAAGCATAACCATATATATATTCTTAGTTCTTGCTATAATAAGAAATATTAAAAATAAAATGAGAAATGGATTAAAAAAAGTTAACATTGATAAGAGATTAGTATCCGTTTTTACTTCTTTCTGTATAGCTTTAGGAATTATAGCTTCAAAAAAAACTGACCCATATTTTTTAACACCTGCCATAGTATTTCTAATGCTATCTTATTTACTTACACCTACCATACCAGGATTTCATAAATTTTATTTAATTGTTAAAGAAAAAAGAAAACTTTAAAAGTACTACTAAGAATATAAAATCTTTATTAACTTTACTTAATTTGGCTATATTTAAAATAGGAATAATTCATCAAATACAAGTTCAAACATTTCTTTAAGGTTTTCCTTTAATTCAATTTCAGTTAATATTTTTCCAGATATATATCCGATAAACGCACCTATAATACCTCCAACTATAGCAGCAACAAGTGGAAATTGTGGTGCAACTGCTTGTCCTAGAGCACCACCAAAAATGCCTGAAACATATGATATAGCACTATTTTGAATAACACAAGCAGCTAGAGCTGAAGCGTACTCTGCATTAGATTGTATTTCTCCAGCCTCTTCCATTGCTATAAGGTCTTGGAATGATCCTACGGCTATACCAGCAGCAAAGAACATATCATCAAGTGTTTTAAGGAAGTTTGGTGTTAGTATAAAGTAGTG
>NZ_KB291700.1 GCF_000320405.1 Clostridium celatum DSM 1785
ATGTGTCCACTACTTTATACTAACACCAAATGCTCTAGCTATAGAAACTAAATCTATAGCACCATGTTTATAAAATCTATGGTCTTCTATTGCTACTATTGCATCTAAAAATGTTTTATATATATTGTCTAGTTCTGTATAATTAGAATTTTCTTTCACTTCTTCAATTTTACTTTCAATTGAAGTTTCATCAATTATACTTTTATATACACCACATCCAACTCCAATAAACATTGTTGATATAATTATCAAAAAAACCATTATAAATTTTATAATATTCAAAAATAACTTTTTCATAATAATAATCCATCCCTTTACTAATATTATTTATATTAGCATTATACCTAATTTTTAAAGTTATTTATATTTATGAACCTTTCATTTGTATTACAATTTTGTAATATTGTTAAAAGTTATTTAGAAAAAATCATTAAAATTTAACTTTTAACATATTTAGATAACAGAAATTAAGTTAATTTATTACACTATAGAAAAAACACTTATAGCTTTATAGCTATAAG
>NZ_KB291701.1 GCF_000320405.1 Clostridium celatum DSM 1785
AAGCTACGATATAAATCGTAGCTTTTTTTGTTTTATTAATTTAAAAATATTATAATGAAAATACAAGGTTACGTTTAAAAAATAAATTGATTTTTAAAATTAATTATAGAAATTTATTATAATATTTGAAGAAAAAATCTTTTTTGAAACTCAAATATTACATTTAGTTGTTCTTTATCATATCTTTTAAACACTTACAGATATTAATTTATCTTAAGTATTGTTTGTTTTATTTATTATTGTGACAAGATAAACAATAGGTTTATTTTAAGGTATAAACTATCCTATTATAATATGTATCAATTTTGATGATATCCAGAGAAAGTGTATTATAATTTGAAATGTATATAAAACTATATTTAATATGACCAGATCCAAGATTTCTATCTATAAATACTTCAATGATTTTACCTGGAGATTTTTATATAATAAATTTTACTGCTGAAAATAAGGTTCAAATTATAATAATTATAATAAGTTTTAAAAAGATTTTGATTATATATTTTATTAATATAATTAAAAATATATAGTTATTTTTTTATATAATGTCTTTGAAACAGTAGATATTATGGGGCATATAGTAGAAGAAGTATGAAAAATTAACATTTATAAAATAATTTATAAAAAAGTGTTGACACAAAACTAAAGTAATGATAATATAAAGAAGTCGTCAGCGACAACATCAAAAAACATTTTTAAGAAATTAAAAAAAAGTGTTGACAAGGTGTTGAGATGATGATAAGATAAAGAAGTCGCTTGAGAGCGATA
>NZ_KB291702.1 GCF_000320405.1 Clostridium celatum DSM 1785
GATGAAACAGTTATAGATTCAACTAATTTTACAGTTACATCTGATAATGAAAATGCACTTGTAAATGGAGTTGAAGGACCAGCATATTTAGCATTTGATAATGACTTAAATACTATTTGGCATTCAAACTATAGTCCATATCAAGCATTACCAGCAACTATTGAAGTGGATATGAAGGAAGTTCAAAATATAGATAAAATAACTTATATTCCAAGACAAGATGGTAGCCCAAATGGAAGAGTGTTAAAGTGTGAAATATTAGTAAAGGCTAATGCAGAAGATGAATATACTAGTGTTGGTACATTTACTTGGGATAATAATATAGCTAACAAGTATGCTAAGTTTGATGCTGTAGATGCTAGATATGTTAAGATAAGCGTTACTGAAGGAGCAACAAATAGCTCAAATCAATTTGCTTCAGCAGCAGAATTTACTATTCATAAGGTAAAAGAAGAAACTCCAGAAATTCCAGAAGAAGTACAAGCAGGAATTAATATGACTATAG
>NZ_KB291703.1 GCF_000320405.1 Clostridium celatum DSM 1785
TCCACTACTTTATACTAACACCAAAATGATATTCACTATAATCACAAATATTAGCCAATGTATTAATTGAAATATTATTAGAATAATTATCATGTATATAATTTAGAACTAATTTTACTTTATCTGTAACTTTAGTATTTATTATATTTTTATCAGTATTTGTTACTATTAAATTTCCTTTATAGAATAGTGAAAATAACTTATATAGTAAGGATTTTAATTCTAATTCATAAGCAATATCCTTTTCTTTATAACAGGTAATTATATCTTTTATAACCGTTAGTATATTATCATAGTAGGTATCATTATTTTTTATAATAAGTGGAATCTGATGATTATTATTTAAAATCGGAGAGATATACTTAAGTAAAGCTCCATCTGTATTCAGACTCTTAAGCATATCAATATTAAATACGAAAGAAGTCCAAGAAAGTGTGATATCATTAATACTATTTAGTGTATGAAGTTTTTGAGGTCCAATCATTAATATATCACCTTTTTCTATAATGAATGCTTCTAAATCTATTTTATAATTGCATCTTCCGTCAATAACTAATATAACTTCAAATTCTTCATGCCAATGAATTGGTATTGAAGGGGAGATTACTGGATCTATGCGACCTTCATAAAGAGAAAAAGGCATAATAAAATTACCATGTTGAATATTTTCTTTTAAATCATGAAATTGTAAATTATTCATAAATACTCCTTTTAGCAGAATTGTTATAATAAATGTTGTTATATTGCAAGTATATAATAAATTTTAACATTATAATAACATTATAGTTATATTTTTAAAATAGATTTTCAAAAAGGATGGTAATATATGAGAACTGAGAAAGATAAGATGATATCAGGAGATTTATACATAGCTTCTGATGAATTACTAGTTAAAGAAAGATTAAATGCTAGAATATTAACTAGATTATATAATAATACATTAGAAACTGAAATAGAAAAAAGAACTGAAATATTAAGAGAACTTTTAGGTTCTATGGGGAATAATATCTATATTGAGCCTACTCTAAAATGTGATTACGGATATAACATAAATGTTGGCGAAAATTTTTATGCTAACTTTGATACCGTAATTTTAGATGTTTGTCCAGTTAATATAGGCAAAAATGTATTTTTAGCTCCAGGTGTACACATTTATACTGCAACACATCCTCTAAACGCTGAGGAAAGAAATAGTGGCGCTGAATTTGGAAAACCAGTAACTATAGGGGATAGTGTATGGATAGGTGGTAGAGCTGTTATTTGTCCAGGTGTAACAATCGGTAATAATGTTGTAATTGCAGCAGGTGCAGTAGTAACTAAAGATATACCTAATAATGTACTTGTTGGAGGAAATCCAGCAAAAATTATAAAAACTATAGAGTAATTATTTATGAAACTTTATTTTAATTATATCCAAAATTTTATATTTTATTAGATAAATTTACCTCTTTTATTGTAATTAAAATATGTTTCATATAAAAAAGCAGAGCATGAAATCATGCTTTGCTTTTTTGTGTGTGCCCAGCATGGGCAACA
>NZ_KB291704.1:0-17016 GCF_000320405.1 Clostridium celatum DSM 1785
GACAACTCAGAAACTGAAGATGATTCAAACAACGCTGGAAATAATAATTCTGGAAATAACAATTCTGGAAATAACAACTCTGGAAACACAACAACTAAACCAAACAGTGGTAAGTTACCTAACACAGGTGGTACTCCTGCTGCAGCTGTAGGGATCTTTGGTACATTAGTAGCAGCTGCCGGTGCATTAATATCAAGAAAGAAAAAATAAATTATCTAAACCAAGTTACCTATTTACACTTCATAAAAATAAAAAATAACCTATTTATTTTATACCTAAATTAAAATAACTTTATAAGAAAAGGCATGGCTTTGTTGTCCATGCCTTCTTTATTTTATCTTTAATACAAATTCTTCATTATAAACTCTATAAAATTATGATTAGACTATACATATTTATAAATTAAATAGTTGAGCCTTACTTTCAAGTGTTTCTGTAATAGCAATTATGTCACTCTCATACATCTTTTGTGACCATTTTCTATCATTTTCATTAATCTTAAAATATCCCCAAATAGCCTTTTTATATATATTAGTATATTTAAATCTTATTTTACAATTATTATATCTATCTACAATACAAAAATTTAATTTATCTTGAAATAATATTTCCTTAAATAATTCCCTATCTGTATTATTATACTTATTAAACCATTGTCCATAAATTAAATTATCATCATTATTCAATTTAACCATAAGCATTAATGGACTAGAATATCCCCAATTTATAACTATGTCTTTAAGCTGAATACTTATTTTAGGTAAAGTTTTACTTACCTTTGATATATCTTCTTTTATATAAAAAACAGGTCCTTCTATAGAACTTTCTTTACTTTTAAAAAGTAACATATGCCCTACTTCCATGTGAGGTAAATCCTTAATTTTTTCAGGTTCTAATTGTGCAATATCCATACTTAACCTCTTATTTATTAAAAATTATTTTTTACTTATAAAAATATTATAACATAAGCAAATACTCCACTTAATATACTTACCCTATGCTACATTATTTAATCAATTTGACATTTTTAAATTGGTAATATAATTATTTCTTTTTACAAGCAACTTTATTTAATATTATCTTGTTAAATGTTATAATATGTTTAAAAATAACAAATTTTGGAGGTAAGTATGAGAATTTTTAAACACATTATTTTATTACTAGCTATTACTAGTGGAATATTTTTTATTGGTTGCTCATCTCAAAGTAAATATGCAGAAACCTTTGAAACTTATAAAGAATATTGGTTACAAAACGACTTTTCAGCTATGTATGAAATGTTAAATTCTGAATCTAAAAACTATATTGATGAAGATACATTTACAACTAGATATTCTAACATCTATTCTGCTATGGAAATGGCTGATTTAAACATTGAAATCAATGGAGAATTAATTGAAAATGAAAACTTTGTTACTGTTCCTTTTACTTTAAAAGGCAATACTATTGCTGGTGAGTTAAGCTTTGATACATACAAATTAAATATTTATAAGGAAGATGATGAATATAAAATAGACTGGGATGAAAGCTTAATATTCCCTAATATGACTTCTGAGGATAAAGTATTAATTGAAGATTATGAAGCTAAAAGAGGTAAAATCCTAGATAGAAATGATAAGATTTTAGCTGAAGATGGTGAAATTAGTGTAATTGGTATATACCCTGCTATTTTTGATTTAGAAAATAAAGATTCAAAAATCGAAGAACTAGCAAACACCCTAGATATAAACAAAGAAACAATTATAAATAAATTAAATGAAAATTCCAATCCTGAATATTTCGTTCCAATTGTTGATATACTTTCAACTGATGAAAAACTAACTTCTCTACTTAATAGAGATACTGAAGGTATAGTAGTAAATAAAAAATCTTCAAGAGTTTATTATGGTGGTAATGCATTTGGAAGATTGATTGGTTATATAGGTAACATAACTTCTGAAGAGTTAGAAGAAAATATGGACAAAGGCTATACTGAATTAAGCTTAATTGGAAAAGCTGGTTTAGAACAAGTTTATGAAGATACTTTACGAGGTTATGATGGATGTGAAATTTACTTAGACAGAAATGGTGAACATTTAACAATAGCTAAGAAAGATGCTATAGATGGAAATGACATTAAGCTTGCTATTGATTTTGACTTACAAAATAAAGCTTATTCTGAATTAAATAATGAAAAAGGTACAGTAACTGCAGTTGATCCTAAAACTGGTGAGGTATTAGCTTTGGTAAGCGCTCCATCATATGATTCTAATACTTTTATGACATATGTAACAAAAACAAAAGCTGAAGAATGGGAAAATACTAATTATACTGATCAAGTTAATAGATTTAGTAACATCTACTCTCCTGGCTCAACAATGAAGCTTATTACTGGTGCAGTTGGATTAAATACTGGTGCTATAACAGCAGATGAAAAATTTGATATTCAAGGTTCTGCTTGGCAAAAGGATGAAAGCTGGGGAACTTATAAAATTACAAGAGTAGTTACTCTAGATAGTCCTATGACTCTTAGAGAAGCTGCTAAGTTTTCAGATAACATTTATTTTGGACAAGTTGCTTTAAAAATTGGAAGTAAAAAACTAATTGAAGGTATAAAGAAATTTGGTATTGGTGAAGAAATTCCTTTTGATTATCCACTTGCTCAATCTAGCATAAGTAATAGTGGAGAACTAAATGGTGAAATATTATTAGCTGATACTGGATATGGTCAAGGTGAATTAATGGTTACTCCTTTAAATATTGCATTAGCTTATAGTTCATTAGCTAATGAAGGAAATATTATGACTCCTAGATTAGTGATTAATAATGATAAAGAAGCTTCTATTTGGAAAGAAAAAGCTATAAACCCTGAAAATATTCCAGTATTAATAGAAGATTTTTCAGCTACTGTAAATGATGATGATGGGCCTGCTAATAGTGCTAAAATTCCTGGAATTAATCTAGCAGCAAAAACAGGAACTGCAGAAATTAAAGCATCTCAAGACGATGAAAATGGTACTGAAAATGGATGGTTTGTTGCTGTTGATACTACTACATCAAAAATCTCCGTTGCAATGATGATTGAAGATGTTAAAGACAGAGGTGGAAGTACAATACCAATTCCTAAAGTAAAAAATATAATCGAATATTATCTTAATAATAATTAACTTTATGATAATTTATATATTAATAAATTTCTGTAAATCACAATATACTTGTAAAGAATAATAATTATTAATTCATTCTTATATAAATTAAGTTGATGGAGAAGAAATTATGATTATATACCGTACAATAAAGAAAGAAGAAATTTCTAAATGTATAGATTTAATTACAGATTCATATAATGGATACTCATTTTATGAAATATTTGTGGAAGATAAAAAAAGACGCTTTAAATTTTTAAAAGAAATTCAAAAAGTTTGTGTTAAAACATGCTATAAACAACAAACCATTTTAGTTAGCTTAAAAGATGATAAAATTGTCTCTATCGCAATACTTAAATCCCCAAATGAACCTGAACCAACTATATGGAATTATCTTTGTGCAGGAGGGCTAAATGTATTTCTTGCCGGAGGAATAAAAAATACGCTAGGTTGGCTAAAAATGTATAATGAATCCAGTGCAGCTTGCCATAGTATCTCAGAAGACTCATGGTATTTGACATCCTTAGTCGTTGCAAATGAATTCAAAAATCAAGGATTAGGTAGCAAAATGTTGCAAGATGGAGTTATTCCATATATCTCTCAACATGGCGGAGGACTGCTTACACTGATTACAAATTCTGAGAGTAATTGCAACTTCTATAAGAAAAATGGTTTTACAGAGTTTCATAATGAGGTACTTAATGTAAACAATAAGAAACTTAATAATTGGGGCTACAAAATTAATATTCAAGCTAACAATTAATATATTATTTACTTTCAAATCTATCTGCCCCTTTTTCTAAAGAAAAATATATTTTTAGATATTCGCTTCAATATTTGTATCATATACAAATATATTTAACTTTTTATATTTTTCCTGACCTTATTGAATCATCTCATTAGTTGTAAAAGTAATTTATAAATTATAATATTATTTTTTATTAAGTTTTTGATATTAATTACTATGCATAAAAAGGGAAGTTCAAACACGAACTTTCCTTTCTTTATGATCAATAGAATAGCAATCATTAAATGCTATTTCTTAACTTCCTATATATTTTTCTATGTAATTTTATGTAACTAATTTAATTTAATATAATTTTATGATATCATTTACATATATGGTAGGGGGTAATATTTATGAATAAAACAAACAAACTTATGAGGAAAGTTTTAAAGATTTTTCTTATTATTCTTATTGTAACTAATCTATCTATTCTCATAGGTATATTTTTTGCATTTAAAAATCTTTCAGTTGATTTAACATATGCACAATCAAATAATGATTCATATTCTTCGCTAAATAATTCAGAAGAATATAATTACAAAACAACACTCTTAAATAACGTTAATGGTGCACTTGAATATCTATATGAGGTAGAAGCTCTTAATCATAATATTGGTAATACTGTATTATCTATCCAAATAAAAATGATTTTTCTGGCAGTGCATTATCTAAATTAAGTGAACCCTTAAACAAGCTTAATAAATTAGAATTATTCTTAGAGGAACTACCAAATAATATTAATGATAACTTTGAAGAGCTAATAAAATTAGCTAATACATATAAAGATTCAGCTATTACTATAGGAAAATTAATTTTTAATAATACTGAAATTAATAGTAACATTCTAAAAACATACAATGAACAAATAGATATTTCAAACAAAGCTGATGAAATCTTTATTTCAACTATAACAGAACTACTAGATAAATTGGACTTTAGTTATGAATTAACTGATGATGGAATCAACTATAAACTTAAATAAATTTTTCAAACTAAAAAACATATTTAAGTTTACATTAAAATCATACATTAAATGTGGGACATGTTTATCAGTAGTAAATTTAAAAAATATAATAAAAATTCAATCTTTAAATACTATATATGAGTAATATATAGTATTTACAAAGTCCAGCAATAACTTTGCTGGACTTTAGTTTTCTATATGAGTTAGGTTGATTGCGATGTTGAGAGTTAAAAATAGCACATAAATTAAGTTAATAACTAAAAGTTAAATATTAACTAGACTTAATTTATGCACCTCAATATTGCAATCAATGTATAGAACGAAGTCGCTAAAAGCATCCGCCCCCGTATGGGGATTCAAAAACTTCAAAATTAAATTAAAAACCTAATTTAATGAGCTATAGTTCTAAAAATATACTTTAACCTAATCTCATTACATATATGTCCTTATTTAAGGATACACTTTCCCCCTCCCCATTATCAAGCTAATATTCAATTTTGTCTTATTTAAGGCGGTGAATAGCTTCGAGGCATTAAAACTCCTTTTTCTATTAAATTTCCCTTCTCACAAATTTTACACATTCCTATTTTAATTCCTATTAATTTAAAGAATAGCTCCGCTGACGATAGTTTTTCGTCATCTCTAGGTTTTACCCTAAATATCTCAAGACATCGCTTAAACTTTAATTTCTTATTTCTATTTCCTAATATCCCATAGTGTCTAATCTTAACAAATTTATCGGGTAAGATATGCATAGTAAATCTTCTGATAAATTCATCAGCTTTTAAAGTCATTATTTTCTCTTTATTTTTATCTTTGTAATCTCTCCATTTAAATACTACATTTTTATTATCAACCTTAATTATTCTATTATCTGATATAGCAACTCTATGTGTATATCTACCAAGATATTGAACTACATAGGCTGCACTTTTGAAAGGAGCTTTGCTGTAAACAATCCATTCTTTCTTATACAATGAATCCTTAAATTCATTAAAGATATTTCTAGCGCTTAACTCACTGACACTTTCTAGAAATACTAATTTATTATCTAGATAAAGTTTATTTAAATAATATAGAAATTTAACTCTAAATTTTCTTGATAATACTTTTACTGGAATAAAAAACTTTTGCTTAGATTTTATCCATTTACTTTTATCTAGACTTAATCCACCACCTGGAACTATACAATGTATATGTGGATGATTCATTAGGTTTTGACCCCATATGTGTAATACTGTTGTAAATCCTATATCTGCATTTAAGTATTTTTTATCCTTTGCTAGTTCTAGCAAAGTCTCGGATACACAACTAAATAATATTGAATATAGTTCCTTTTGATTAAAAAGTATTAATAAATATGCCCGCCAAGCGAAGCTGTTTTGCAATATTGAATAGAAGATAGAGCTCTTATTATATTAGAAGGTAATCTTTTGCTTCTAATATAATCTTCTCCATGAACAGACATTATCTCTTGTAATGAACTCATAGCTTATCGAATGGGCTAACTACATTTAATACAGTATAATCCTTAACATGAAGATATATAGATGTTGTCTTTAAATTAGAATGTCCTAACAACGCTTGGATAACAACCAACTCTACACCATCATTCATTAAATGTGTTGCAAATGAATGTCTTAAAGTATGTGGAGTAGCCTTTTTAGTTATACCTGCTCTTTTAGTTGCAGCTAACATAGCTGATTGAATACCTCTGTTAGTTAACGATTCACCACTCCATCTAGATGTGAATAAATATTCTTCTGAATTATAGTTTTTATGTCCAAATTCTCTCCAATATAACCTTAATAATTCTAAGTTTTTTTGCGACAATAGAGTATATCTCTCTTTATTTCCTTTTCCAGCTCTAACCCTAATTTTCATTTCTTTACTCATTATGTCAGATAATCTTAGGTTTATTACTTCGCTTACTCGTAAGCCTGCGGAATATATAGTTGACAATATTGCTTTATGTTTTAAATAAGTAGCATTATCAATAATAAGTTTAACTTCCTCCTTAGTTAAATAGGCTGGTAAATTCCTACGACACCTAATTCTAGGAATTCTTAAATCACTCCATTGTCTTTCTAATGTCACAACATAAAAAATTTCGACATAGAATTTATACTATTTAGATTATTGCATAAATTCTTCTCATTTATGCAATAATCTAAATAGTTGATAATATGCTGTTCACCTAGTAGTTCAGGTGGCTGGTTATAGAATTTAGAAAAACTCTTCAAAGTGTATACCATATTTTTTATAGTTGAAGCACTTCGTCCACGTAGTTCTAAATCTTTAACCATTTTGTCTATTTTTTGATACATTTTATCACTCCTTAAAGGTGTGTAAAATGTGAGAAGTGAAGCTTCCTTGAGAAAGAAACTTCACTTCTTATTTTTTCCATATAAACTTTTAATTAATCACTAAACCCAGCCGTCGCTTTTAGCGATTTAGTTCTAATTTAAAATTCTTCACTAACTAAAAATTAACCTCTAATCTTCATAAAAACAAAACTAGCAAAAACATAAGTTGTTAATAATATTACTAATAAAATAAATATAAAAATACATCCTTTGCATATGATAATGCATTTTAAAAATACTCACTTGAATTTCTTGTATAATTTTTTAAGTCCCTTGATTCATTTACCTCAATCAAACTTCCTAACTTTTCTTTATCAATTAAATTTTCAGGTGTTTCAGATATATTAATTGTAAAGTCTGATTCATAAATCTTATTTCCTTGAATATATGATACTTGTATTTTTCTTTCACCAATATTATTAGTATCAAAGTATTTAGTTAAATCAACATTTTAACTATTATATTCAGATTTTCCCTTTGAATATATTATGTTTTTCCACTAACTTCTATTCCTTGCATATTAGTATGTATATCAGAAACATTAACCTCACGTACTCTTGCAATTAGTCTTAAGCTATAAACTTTTAATGATAATGCTTCTGAAGTTTTATCTGGACGATACCAACCAGCATTAGCTTCTCCAATAAACTTAATAGGTTCTCCCCCTAATTCTTTAGCTTTAAGTAATGATTCCGCATACTATAATATACTACCTCTTTTTAAATAATATTGAGTTGTAATTAATGATACAGTGTCGACATCAAAAATAAATTAAGATAATAAAAAACCTACTTGAACTTTTTGTTCAAGTAGGTTTCTCATAACTGTTGTCTTATAATTTATATTATGTTATAGCATTTATAGTTATTTGCATTTTGCTACTTAACTCTGTATCTTTTAATAACACCATAGATATTAAATCTACAAGGTACATAACAGAAAATTGTGTGTTGATAAAGCTACCCTTATCAACAAAGCTAGAATTATAGACTAATAAATTTTTATCAGAATACTTTGTTATAGAGCTATTTTCTATACTTGTAATAGAATATATTTTTGCATTATTTTTATTGCATATACTTAATGCCTTTATAACTTCTATAGTTTCCCCTGATATAGAAATTCCTATTACTAAATCATCAGCTGAAACTATGGAACTATTTATAATCATCATATGAGAATCAGTTATTCCCTGAACATTGAATCCCATTCTAAGGAGCCTTTGCATCATCTCATTTGCTGTAAAACCAGAACTACCCACTCCATATATGTATATTTTTTTAGCTTTTTTTATATCATTAACAAGCTTTAAAATAGATTCTTTATCTATTAAATACTTTGTTCTCTGAATAACTTCATTATAATAATTATATACATATGAAAATATTCCTTCATCCTCTTCATCACTTATCTTTTCAATATGCTTAACAGAATTCAACTTCATTTTCATATCCACAAAGCTTTCACAGCCAATCTTCTTTGAGAATCTTGTTATAGTTGCACTAGAAGCATCAACCAGCTTAGCAAAATCAACAATATTTATATTTTTAATTTCTTCTGACTTGTTCATTATATAATCAGCTATATTCTTTTCCTTTAAGGAAAATGTACTATATAATTTTTGAATTTCACGCAAAATATCCATAAAAAACCCCTATTTAAATAATCTACTCTATCAATATAATACTATACCTTTTATCTCTAAACCAATACCTTTTACAATTAAATTTATACAATAGCAAAGCCTCCGGGGTCAATCCATATATTGGAATGACCCCGGAGGTAATTTCATAATATCTCTATATAGCTTTTAAAACTTCATCATTAAATTTTTTAGTTATAAGTTGAGGCCTTGTTATAGCTCCCCCTACTACTACTGCATATGCTCCATTCTCCATAGCTTTTCTTGCCTTTTCTGGAGTATCAAAGTTTCCTTCTGCAATTACTGGCTTTGTGCATTGTCTAATTAATTCATCTAAAACTTCAAAGTTGTTAATCCCCTTTGATTGTTCAGTATATCCAACTAGTGTTGTTCCAATGTAATCAAACCCTAATTTTTCAGCTCTTAAGCCTTCTTCAACTGTTGATATATCTGCCATAAACTTTTGGTTTGGATACTTTTCCATGACAGCTTTTATAAACTCAACATCTTGATTTATTGTAGCATCTAATGCTATAACATCAACTTTTGCATTTACAAGTTCATCTACTTCTTTCATTGTTGGTGTAATATATGGAACTAAACCTGGATAATCCTTTTTAATTATACCTATTATAGGTAAATCTACTTCTCCCTTTATGGCAGTTATATCTTCAACAGAGTTTGCTCTTATTCCAACTGCTCCACCCTCTTTTGCTGCTAATGCCATTTTGCCCATTATAAATGAACTATGTAATGGTTCATTTTCTAATGCCTGACATGATACAATTAATCCTTTATTCATTACTACACCCCTTTTAATTATTCATTTCCTAATATTTCATTTATCTTTTGTTTTAATGGGTCTGCCATAGCTCCAAATATAGCTTGGATTCCACCCTTAACTTCAAGAACTGCTGTAGCTCCTAAATTTTTGATTTTGTCTTTATCAACTTTATTAATATCTTTAACTGCTACTCTTAATCTAGTAATACAAGCATCTACATCTTCTATATTTTCTTGTCCACCAAGTGCAACTATTATTTCTCCAGCCACATCATTCATTGATTCCTTAGATATAACTTTAACTTCTGCACCTTCTTCTTCACGTCCTGGTGTCATAACATTAAACTTAGTTATTAAGAATCTAAATGTAAAGTAGTATAAAGCAAACCAAATTACTCCAATTATTAACACATAAATCCAATTAGTTTTTTCATTTCCTTGAAGAACACCGAATAAAGTAAAGTCTATTAATCCACCTGAGAATGTATTCCCTATAGATACATTTAATATATCTGCAACTAAGAAAGATAATCCATCGAATACAGCATGTACTACATATAACCAAGGCGCTACGAATAAGAACATAAACTCGATTGGTTCTGTAATTCCTGTTAAGAATGAAGTTAATGCGACACTGATGAATAATCCAGATACTAACGCTCTTCTCTTCTTAGGAACACAATGATACATTGCTAAACAAGCTCCTGGTAGACCAAACATCATTGTTGCAAATCTACCTGCAAAGAATCTAGTTCCTTCTGTAAACAAACCTACATGATTAGGATCTGCAAGCTGTGCAAAGAATATATTTTGAGCACCAACTACAGTTTGACCTGCAACTTGAGCAACACCGCCTAATTCTGAATACCAGAATAATGGGTAAATCATGTGATGTAATCCAACTGCACCTGTTAATCTTAAAAGTGTTCCATATAAGAAAGTACCTACTACTCCCATATTAGCAATAGAAGTACCTGCTTTTACTAACCAACCTTGGAATGTTGGCCAAATTAAGAAGAATATTGTTCCAACAAATATAGCTGCTAATGAAGATATAATTGGAACAAATCTTGAACCACCAAAGAATCCTAAGAATGATGGTAATTTAATATTGTTATATCTATTATGTAAGAAAGAAACTAAAGTAGAAATTGCAATTGCTCCAACAACACCTGTATCTATTGATTCAACTGTTGGGTTAAATGCACCTATCATACCTTTTATTGAAGCATTCATAACTAAGAATGCAACTAAAGCTGCTAAACCTGCAGTACCTTTATCTTTTTTAGCTAGTCCAACAGCTAAACCTACGCATATAATTAATGCTAAATTTGCAAATACAATATCACCAGCTGAAGACATTACTGAGAATATTCCTTGTAACCATGCAATATTTAAAAATGGATATGCATTGATTGTATTAGGATTTGATAACGCTCCACCTATACCAAGCAGAAGACCTGCAGCTGGTAAAATAGCTATTGGTAACATAAATGACTTACCGATTTTTTGTAATTGTTTAAACATTATTTCTACCTCCCCTTTTTTTAAAACCCTATTTAAAAAAGTTATTAAAATTATTTTCACCGTTATAATATCATGAAAATATTTTTATTGCAATAGTTTTCAGAAAATATTTTTCATATATTTTCCCCCATTAAAATATTTTACACTTTGGATTTATTTAATATCTAATAGCTAATAAAAAATCCATTCTCACAATTTAAGCATTTTCTCATAATGTTTAAAATAAAAAGTGATGACATAACTATAAGAAACGTCATCACTTTTCAACATCTTATTATTTTTAATAAATCATATTTAATATGATTTGTTAAATTGTAGAGAATATTTGCAATAAACCATAGAAAATAATATAAATTCAAGGTGAAATTGCAATACTTCTCGAAAACTTAATAATTTATTTTTCGTAGTCTTAACTAATTGCTACTTTCTCTTCTTTAGGGATAGTATTCCACCTATAGCTGTAGTTATTCCAAGTAGTGCAGTCATTAATCCATTAGCTCCACCTGTTTTTGGTAGGCTTCCTGTTTTACTTGTACTTGAACTACTTGAGCTACTAGCTACATTATTTGAAGCAGTTTGATTGCTTGAACCACTATTATTTCCAGTTCCTGCAGTAGTATTTCCTGAACCATTATTAGTTCCTGCTCCACTACTTCCAGAACCATTATTGCTTTCATTCTTTTCTGATAAACTATTTAAGGCTGTTTCTAAAGCTTTCATTGATTTTTCTACATCTTCCTTAGATGCATCATTGCTCTTTAATACTGCACTTGCATCAGCTAAGGCAGTTCTTAATATACTTGCTGATTCTTCAGTATAAAGTGCTAAATCAATACCTTCAGCTCTTCCTACTAAATCTTCTAATTTAGATTTATCAGGAGTAAGTCTTAATTTTAGGTAAGCTCTTAATAAGCTATTATATGCTTCGTCTACTTCTTCTTGAGTTGCTTTATCATTAGCCACTACTTTATTTGCATTTTTTAATGCTTCAGCAAATACATTCCAAGTTGAAACTATATAATCTTCTTCCTTCTTATCTTTAACTGAATTTATAAGACTATTTAAAGCATCCTTATTAACAGCAATCTTTTCTAAGTTTGCTATAGCTTCTTTTAATGCTTCAACAGCTTCATCAACTTCATCTTGAAGTGCATTTTCATTAGCTATTACATTCTTAGCGTCTGAAACTGCAATAACTAAATTAGCCCAAGATTCTTCACTATATTCCTTTTGATCTAAAACTTCTGCTATATCAACAAGCTTTTGAAGTTCTTCTTTATTTCCAGCCTTAAATTCTAACATCCATATAGCATTAAGAAGTTTCTTATAAGCTAAGTCAATATCAGAACCTGTAGCATTTACATTATCATAAACAATATTTGCTTGTTCTAATGCCTCATTAAATTCTTTCTTAACAACTGGAACTACATCTTCTAAAGCTCCCATAGATACTTGATAATTAGCATAATCTATAACTTCCTTCAATGCAGCCTTATCAATCTTAAGCTTTAATCCAGTTATTGCATTGTTAAGCTCTTTTGTTGCATTTTCAATGATCTTACTAGTTGCATTAGTATCAGCAACAACTTCTTCAGCTACCTTTAATACCTTTTGTAATCTATTCACTGTTACATTAGTATATAAACTTAAATCTTTAGATTTAACATACTCAATTCTTTCAATTAATCCAGCTTTACTTGGTTTTAATTGAGCTTGTGCAATTGCTATATTAACCTTAGTAGTTTCTTCATTTACTTCATCTTGAGTTGCATTTGCATTATTTAATACTTTTTCAGCATTTGCAACTATATCTCCAAGACCTGCTACTGTTGCAGAATCATAGTTATCTATATTGTCTAAAATTACTTTAGCTCTATCTATAGCATCACTTAAAGCTACAGTATTTGCTCTTACTACTAAATTACCTATAGCATCTAATAAGCTATTATAGCTTGCAATTACAACATCTTCTGCTGGATTTTCTAAAGCTACAACTTTCTTAGCTTCATTTATAGCATTAGTTAACACTTCATAAGATGCTGGAGTATAAATAGCTGCACTATAATTAGTTTCTGCACTATTTATTAATACTTGTAATGAACCCTTATTAATAATAGTATCAAGGTTATTTAAGACATTTAATAATTTTGCTATTGCTTCTTCAACTTCAGCTTCAGTTGCAGTATTATTATTTAAGACTGCTTCACCTTCAGCAATAGCTGCTTGTAATGATGCAATTGAAGTACCAGTTAAGTTAGATGAATTATTAAGCTTGTCTTTAGCAGTATTAATAACAGCTTCTAACCCTTCCTTACTAACTGTAGTTTCAAGCCCATCTATAGCTTCATTAAGAGCCTTTACAGCACTATCTACCTCTTCAGTAGTTGCATCTACATTATCAATTACAGCTTTAGCATTATTTAATGCTTCTGTAAATTTAGCAAAGCTTTCTGATGTATAACCTTCACTTGTATACCCCTTAACAGCTTCATAAATATTAATTAATTCAGCTTTATCAACTGTAGACATTGGAGTAACAAGGTTTTCCATGTCTAACCACATAGCTACAGAAGTATCTGTTGGTTGTACTGAATATTCACCATCTCCTGTAAATCCATTCTTTTGAGCCATTACTTCTGCATCTGTTAACGCTCTAGAATAAACTCTTGCAGCACCTATTTCATAAGAACTAGTTCTACCAGTTTCAGGACAATATCCAAGCCATAATGATTGATTATTAGTAGCTAATCCACCAGTACTTGAATCGTTAGAAGTAGCTAATAATTCACCATTTAAATAAAGCTTTAATTGACTTCCTGTATAAGTTGCAGTGATTTGTTGCCAATTTCCAACCCAATCATCTCCAACATTTATTGATTTTTCAATTGTATACCAATTACCATCAGTAGCTTTAATAAAGAAGTCTAAAGATATATTTCCATTAGAACCTCCCCTACTTCTTAATCCAAAGTTACTGTCACCTTTACCCATAATCATATCATATGTCATATCTGTTCTAGTTGGATTTACCCAAGCCTCTACAGTAAATTCATTCTTTCCTGCAAATACACTATTAAATACATCCTCGCCATCAGTTCCCTTATTGTTATTAAGTTGCAATCTACCAGTAAGCTTAACTCCTGTTGTTTCATCTTTATATAATTTAGATGAAGCAGTTAATATTGGATTTATTTCATTCACACTTAAATCTCTTATATAAGCTGGGTCTTGTCCTTCCATGGCATTGATGTTATCTATAGCTTCAGTAAGCTTATTATAATTAGTTACTAATGCTTTTTGAACATCACTTAACTTATCATAAGTTGATTTTAAATCCATAACTTCGTCATATTGAGAGTAAGAATAAACAAATAAATTATCTATAGCATCAATTACAGCTTGAGCTGTTTGCTTATCAAATTCATCCTTATCAAAGCTTTCAATATTTCTCCAAGCTTTGCTTAATTCCATCTTATCTTGATTTTTTGTATATGGAACCATAGTGTATTCATAGCTATAAACTTTATCATTATATAATTTATAAGCTTCTAAAACTTGTGGTCCACAGCTTGCATTACCATTACCTTGAGACTTGTAATCTATAGATAAAATAGTTTCTGCTCTTGGTCCATCTAATTCATATGGATGATTTGCATCATTAAGTTCTTCAGCAGTAAAGTGAAGCGCACTAGCTTCTAATTCATTAGTACCTGAAACTAATAATGCATTATTACTATTTTCATTTTCAACAGAAATCCACTTAACTCCAGTCAAGTTACCTGTATCTTGAGTTTGTAAGAATGGATAGAAGAAATTACTTACAGATTCTCCATATACATCAACAGTTGCAAATGTATTTCTATCTTGATAAGATTCAACTGGTCCATTACCATACCATGTTACATTTTCATATCCTTCTGGTAATACCATTGTAGAACCTACTTTAGGGTATCTTCCCATACCAGTTCCTACTGCATCAATACTCATATTAACTGTAACTTCACCATTACCATTGATAGTGTAAACTATAGTTTCTTTAGCATTGTTAGCACTCTTTAAAGTAAGGTTTGCAGTAATTACTGTTCTACCATCTTCTAATGTAGAAGTTTCTATTCCTGTAACTTCTATATTATTAGTTGCATTTCTCCAGTTAGTATCATAACCACTATCGTTATTTAACCATGCTCTATAGAAATGTGGTTTTGGTCCTTCTTCTACTAAAACCTCATTATTAAATACATATTGACCCATTAATCCAGTAGATTTATCTATTTCAAATGAGAAATTTTCTCCTGCTACTGTGATTACATCTTCAGCTGAATCATTAACTGTAATTTCAGTATTTATTTCTGGTTTAACCATGGCAACTTGTGCTGGAACTTCAAATTGCTCATAAGATACTTCATGACCAGCTTTAGCATATAAAGTATCTTCCTTTAATTTAACTGAAATATTTAAGTAATATTCAGCACCAGCCTTAGCTTCTGTTGGCATAGTATAAGGAATTTTTACTGATTTAGTTTCTCTAGGCTCAACACTTTCAGTTATAACACCACTATCGACAACCTTATCATCTTCTACCAATTCCCAAGTAACATCATATTCATTTAGATTTGTAAAGCTACTTTCATTATAGATATTTACGTATCCATTAAGAATTTCACTTTCCTCTGCTGTAAACCAGAAATTTTGATATTGATATTTAACTTCATAAAGTTCTGGTTGAACATCTCTATCTGGAGATACTAATCCATTTACACAAAAAGAACCTGAATTTGGTTTATCTCCGTAATCTCCACCATATCCAAAGAATTTACCATCCATATATTCATTATATAAAGTTTGATGCTCATCAGAAGTTGAATAGTAATCCCAATATTGACTTTCTAATTCTTGAATTCCTACTGAATAATCAACCCATGCTAATACATCTTCTGAATCTGCTGTTATTGCTGGAGTAGCACTATTTTGTGCATTTAATTCATCAGCAGTTAATGCCTTAGTATAAATACGACCTAATGCCATATCTCCATCAAAGCTTCTTCCATGAGTTACATCATAACCAATTCCTAAAGCTTCATCTCTAGATGCAACTGCTCCAGTATAAGCCTTTGTAGCTAATAACTCTCCATCACAATATATTTTTAAATTTTGCCCATCATAAGTTCCTGCTACTTGATGCCAATTTCCAACCCAATCTGATGGGAAATTTGCTGTACAAGCATTCCAGCTACTACCGTTATAGATAAAGAACTCTATACCTGAACCTGAACTTTGAGTCTTTAATGCAACTTGATAATCTCCCTTTGCTATCATTACACTATTTTGCGCAGTAGAGCTTGGTTTTACAATAACTTCAAAAGTAAATTCCTTTGATGCTAAAGCTTCATTATAAGTTGTATTGTTATCTTTAGACATTATTGTATAACCATCATAAGATTTTCCTGTTAAAGATCCTTCTTCTGCATCCTTAACATCATTCTTTCCATAAACTGTACCTGTTGCTTTAAGGTTACTCTTATCTGTTATACTATAGCTCTTTGGAAGATCATCTAAAGATTTAGCTCTAGATTGATCAACCCAGTCCCAAACAAATGCTCCAAGCATATTGCTTCCACTTCTTATAGCATCCCAGTATTCTTTTAAGTTACCTACAGCATTACCCATAGCATGAGAATATTCACAAAGAACATATGGCATCTTGCCTTCTCCAGCTTTGCCTTGAACTGTGCTAACAGTTGGATACATATTACTATCCATATCTGTACCACCATTTCTTCCTTGACCTTCACTATGAACTGGTCTTGTTGTATCTCTATCTC
>NZ_KB291704.1:17036-30826 GCF_000320405.1 Clostridium celatum DSM 1785
GTTCTATCCATTGTAAGAGGTTTTAAATATTGAGCTACTGCATTTTGGTTACCCATAAGTGCATGACACTCTGCATTTGTTTCCCCCATTACATACATTCCATACTTATCTGCTAAATAATATAAATATTCATCATTAGCATAGTGAGAGGTACGAATTGCATTTAAGTTATAACTCTTCATTGTTTCTATATCTTGTTCATAAACTTCTCTTGGAACATACTTACCATAAACAGGGTCAGTATCATGTCTATTTGTTCCCTTTAATAATAAAGGTTGTCCATTTATAGTTATTGCTTCATATTCTGAAGTTATATTATTATTATTTGAATCAATTTCAGATCTTGTATATGAAATTTCTCTAAATCCTAATTGTTGAGAAATACTTTCTAGTGCATTTCCATTAGCATCTTTTATAGTCATTACTAAAGTATAAAGATTAGGTTTTTCAGCAGACCAAAGTTCTGGTGCTTCAACAAACTTGCTAGCATCTACAGTAACTTCACCTTCCGCATCTATATCTGAAACATTAATAGTCATTGGATCACTTGCAAATTTATCATTTCCATTAGCATCAAATAAATTTACATCTACTGTATATCCTGCTGCTTTTGCTTCAGCTAAGTTCTTTATTCTTAAAGATAAGTTTAAATCAGCATTTACAAAGTTTTCATCTAAATCTGTAACTACAGAATAGTCAAAAATATTAACATTTGGAGCTGATTCTATATAAACATCTCTAAAGATTCCACCATCATAGAACATGTCTTGGTCTTCCATCCAAGTACCATCACAGAATTTATGAACCTTTACAGCTAAAGTATTTTCTTCACCTTCTCCATTTAAATAATCTGTAATATCAAATCTATGAGGTCTATATGAATCTTCACTATATCCTACTTCCTTACCGTTAACGTATACATAATACGCAGATTCAACACCTTCAAAAGCTATATAAATTCTACCATCTTGTTCATACATTGCATCATTTACAGTGAATGTTTTTCTATACAATCCAACTGGATTATAATTCACTGGTGCTTGTGGAACTGACACACCTGAATCATACTGACTTTGCCAAGGCATTTCAGTATTTGTATAAATTGAGAAGTCAAATCCATAGCTTGTCCAACTTGCAGGAAGTTGTACATTCTTCCATCCATCTTCAGCATTCATAGTGTAGTCTTCATTCATGAACCCACCATCTAAGAACTTTTGAGCTTCTTCTGCATTTTGAACTACAGTTAAATCCCAATCACTACCTTCTCCACTTAAAAGTTGATAATAATTAGATCTTTCCTTTTCATAATTTAAAGCCCCAAGTCTTGCAGATTCAACATCTTGATACCCGATTGTAGATGTTGTTACCTCTTCTCTATTAATACCAAAAACACTAGCACCATTAACTGTATTTCCATTTAAATCAGTATAAGTAGTACCAGTGTATTCTTTATGAGTAAATTTTTTATCATCTACTCCAAGCTTTGTTTCAGCTTGAATTAATTCTTCAGTTTTTCCACCAATCCAAGGATTTATTTCTTTAGTATAAGCTGTTGATGCAACTCTTTCTTCTAAATTAGTTTCTGCATAAACAGGAAAGGCTTGTCCTACAAGTGATGTTACAACTGTAGCTAATATTGCTGCTGTTATTGCCTTATTTCTTCTAATCATTTACTTCTCCCCCCTAATCACATAAATATTCGGCATTAAATACCAGACACATACAAGCCAATATACATCTAAAAATAATTAGTTCATCATTTTCTACCCCTAAATTTGCAATGTTCCTTTGTAAATCTACTCTATTTTTAGGCTTTATTTACTATTAATTATTTTCTTAATAAAAAATATGTATCCTATCGCATCATATTCCAAATAATTACTTATTTTCAATTTTTATTATATTACTTCTGTAAAGCTTTATCAATATCTAAGTATAATTCTACTAAAGTTAAATTCCTCCATAAATTGCCTATATTCAACCTAATTCCCTCTTATTCAAGAGTTGTATATTATTTTATACAACATTAACTCTTTAGTTCCTTATTATTTAAAGTTAAGTGACTAGTAATATAAAAATTATTATAGTTTTTTATACTTTCTAAATGCTTTTTCTGAATCAATATGAACATCTTTAAAGAAGATAACTATCCAAATAATACTTGCTATAATTGCACAATATTTGCTTATATAATATGATAAAATTGCTCCTAAAAATAAAATTATTGCCCAAATAAAAAGAGAGTTTCTCATATCTACACTAATTTTCTTTTTATCATACTTTTCTCTTTCCTCTTTAGAAAGAGTATTAAATCCACTAATTAATAAAGCACCTTTTTCTTTTAACAAAGCGAAAACAGCTGCTAGTATAGAAAAAATTACTGCTAATATTAAACATATTATTCCCCATATATTCACACTATCACTCTCCTTTTTAACCCTAATATATTAATCTAATTCTCTAATACTTTATATTTTATTAAAGTTTATCCTTTCATAACCTTTTCAAATCTGAAAAAATCTTCTTCTCCTGCTAAATCTTCACCTTCTGTCATGTGTGGGTCTGGATGATTTTTATTGAAATATTCTACAATTTTAAAACCACATTTGTTCACATAAAAATGTATATTACGCTTTTCAAAATATGGTGTATGAGTTTCCCAAATTTTAGTTTCAGGGTGCTTTTCTTCAATAGCTTTCCAAGCTTTATATCCTACACCATGACTATGTTCACCTTTAGATACAAATAAAAGATGTAAAGAGTTATATTGTGTTGTTTCATCAATAACAACAACTGCCCCTCCTACCCTTTTACCATTTGATAGTATATGATAAATAACTGCTCCAGGAGTATTAAAAGACGCATCTATATCTTCATCAGAAGGGATTGGACCATCTAATACAGAACCAAATGTTTCAATCACTGCTACAGCAAATGATTCTTGTAAATCTCTTTTAAATTTAGATAATTCATCTTTTTTAGCAATCTCTAATGTAACTATATTTTCTGTGTTAATTTGTACCATAAATTTTGCCTCCTATTCACATTATAATACAATTGTTCATCAATCATTATATTTATTGTATACTAAAAACAGTAAAGCCAAAATAAATTTTACCCTTTATACATATATTAGTCTTCTTAATACAGCACAGACATTAACTTCTATCCTTTTCCCTTTTGAAGTTTAAGTTAATTAGAAAAAGTGAAGATATAATCGGAAGGAATATATATGATAAGCCTTCAGATTTGATCCTTAGTAAAATCATATCAATTCCTGTAATGTTATATAAATTACTTCTTATATAAAAAAATATTAAAATTAGTATCTATACTTTATTCGTAACTAATTTTATTGTAGCAAAAAATAAACTGTTCCTGTTGAAGAAAAACTACTCTTATCTGTTATACTATAATTCTTTGGAAGATTATCTAAAGATATAGCTCTAGATTGGTCAACCCAGTCCCAAACAAATGCACCAAGCATATTACTTCCACTTCTTATAGCATCCCAATATTCCTTTAAGTTACCTACAGCATTACCCATAGCATGAGAATATTCACAAAGAACATATGGCATCTTGCCTTCTCCTGCCTTATCTTGAACTGTCCCAACAGTTGGATACATGTTACTATCTGTATCTGTTCCACCATTTCTTCCTTTGTCTTTACTATGAACTGGTCTTGTTGTATCTCTATCTCTGAAATAAGCAATCATATCAGTATATAAATTATCTGCTCCATTTGTTGTATAATCCATTTCATTACCAATAGACCACATTACAACAGAAGTTTGATTCTTTAATGTTTGGAAAGAAGTATTAGTTCTATCCATTGTAAGAGGTTTTAAATATTGTGCCACAGGGTCTTGATCCCACATAAGCGCATGACACTCTGCATTTGTTTCACCCATTACATACATTCCATACTTATCTGCTAAATAATATAAATATTCATCATTAGCATAGTGAGAGGTACGAATTGCATTTATATTGTAACTCTTCATTGTTTCTATATCTTTTTCATATACATCCTTTGGAACGTATTTTCCATAAACAGGATCAGTATCATGACGGTTAGTTCCTTTAAATAATAAAGGTTGACCATTAATAATAACCATTGGATCATTTTCAAATTTATTAACTCCATTAGCATCAAATAATTTTACTGTGAAATTTTTTTATTATTGCACCATATATCCCTCTATTTCATATATTAATAGTGATAAGTTGAGGGAGTGGTTATCTTGAAGTTTAAACACTATCCAGCTAGATATATTCCTGGATTGAAACATTATAAATCTCATAATTCTATTATTCCATCATCTTTAAAATGTATTAATATACCACCTTCAAAGAAAAGAAATTATAAAACATATACAAATAAAAATAAAATATTATCAGAATATAGAGTATCAAATTTTACTCAAAATAAACCAATATTATTTATTACCAATAAGTCAAAGTTATTATCTACAAATAGGTTACGGTATCTTTCACAAAAAAAATTAATATCACTAAGCATAGGTGTAATTCTTATCATCTTCGGCATTATAAATATAATAAGTAATACAATAGTATATACCCCTATGAGATTTATGAATTCTTTAGGCGGTGGAGTAAACTTTGCAATCACTTCTCTCTCTTTACTTATAGGAGTATTTATCTTATTTACTAATAAAAAAAGAGCTGTTTTAGGTTTTATACTCATAGCCTTTGGACTGTTGCTAATTACTATTTCTATATTTTTCTCACTTAAAATGGGACTTTTACCGATGCCCTTACTAAAAGTTTTACTTATATTTGGATCAATTTTTGCAGGGACAGGATTAATTATAAGGTCTATTATAAATTAAATTCCCCAGTAGCAATAAAAAGCATGGTATTCATTAAAATACCATGCTTTTTATTGCTTTTTATTGACCCCTGGGGTGCTATTTCTTTTTCTTTTTACTGATAAATGCACCTGCGACTGCTGTTATTGCTCCTAGTAAAGCTATTACTCCACTACCTACAGCTGCACCTGTATATGGTAATTTACCTGAATTACCTTTATTACTATTACTTGAACCTCCAGTAGTTCCACTATTTGTTGGATTTTTGATGTCAGCTAATTTCTTTTCAGCACTAACTAAATCATCATAGTTAGTTACTAATTCTTTTTGTTTGTCTGTTAAAGCATCATAAGCTGCTCTTGCTGCTTTAATTTTAGCTTCATCATTTTTAGTAACCTTTGTAGGTAATTCTTTTATCATATCAATTACCTTTTGAGCTGCTTCTTTATTAGCATTTTCTTCAGCTGCTGCTTCTTTAAGTGCCACTAAATCCTTCTCAGCTTTAACTAAGAAGTCATAGTTATTTACAAGAGCTTTTTGAGCATCAGTCAATGCGTCATAAGCTGTTCTTGCTGCTACTATCGCCACTTCATCATTAATAGTTACGTACTCTGGTATAGCTGCTATTAAGTTAGCTACCTTTTCTGCTGCTTCTTTATTAGCTTTATCCTCATCAGTTTCAGTTTTATTGGCATATTTTTCAACACGAGCATCGTTAATTACTCCATTCCAATTTAAACCAAAAGCAAAATCATATACGTTTCCTTCTGAATCAACATGACATTCCATATCAAATGCTAAGTCTTCTGATTGTTCTTCAACAACTTTCATACTAGCTGGCATTTGTAATGGTAGTAATCCTGATGGTTCAACATCACCTGATAAAATATCTAAGAATGCTTGATCTTGTATACCAAATCCTAATACTATTCCATCAACTTCTGATTCAAATTCACTAAATACCATTGGGTTAGTCATATTAATACAAGTTATAACAGGCTTATCTCCCATAGCTTCTTTAGTATTAAGAATTATATCTAATGATTTTGTATTATTTGCTGTAACTACTTTATCTTTATAGCTTCTATTTAATACATCTGTAGGCCTTGTATCACCAGCAATACTTGTCTCTCTAGCATATTCTGCTTTATATTCTTTATATTGTAATGTTAATGGTAAGAATCCGTTTCCTCCATTTTCTTTATCTGTTGCACTATATCCTAGCCCTGGATCTGGATCATCAATAAATACAAGAGCTACATCAGCTTCACTTGGGTTAGTTGTAGTATTAAAATACTTATTGGCAATATTCATATTAACTGCATCTTCCCATGATGCAGGAGTTACATTACCAAATCTATCTGTAGTTTCTGGTATATATTTTTGTGGAATATATACTGTTACCTTTTCACTACCATTACTCTTTAATGGTAATACATTTTCCTTATTTTTAAGCATTACTACTGATTTTAATTGAGCCTCATAACCTGCTTCCATAAATTCTGCATTACCTACAGTTTCAACTGACTCTTCTACATCTAAATATGGATTCTCAAAAAGACCTGTTTGGAATACATTTCTTAAAAGACGTACAGCTGATTGCTCCATACGAGTTCTCATAAATTCTTCACCTTTGTCTTGTACTCCTAATTCATAACCAGCTAAAATTCCTTCTGAAGTATTAACGCCTCCAAATTGGTCTATTCCTGTTTGGAGTAATAAATAGAATCTTTCAGCAGTAGTTAAATGTTCAACTCCCCATGGAGTATTTCCAAATACATCTAATCCTAAATCATCTTTAGTTATACCCCAGTCTGTACAAACTACTCCATCATATCCATACTTTTCTCTTAATAAATCTGTGATAATATATTTGCTATAAGAATTACCTACATTGCCACCTGTTGGATCTTGATTATATGATATTGTGTAATATGGCATAACTGCAGATGCTGAACCTGTTCCTCCATTTAACTTAAATGCCCCTTCAGTAAATGGTAGCATATGCTCTGCAAAATTGTTTCCTGGATAAACTGCATATTTACCAAAACCATAGTGAGCATCTCTTCCCGCTTCTCCAGTTCCTCCACCTGGCCAGTGTTTAACCATTGCATTTACACTTTTATTTCCCCATCCATCTGTTCCTTCAGTTGTTTGGAATCCATCAACATATGCGCGAGCCATATCTGTTGATAATAATGAGCTTTCACCAAAAGTACCAGATACACGACTCCAACGAGGATCAGTAGCTAAATCTATTTGAGGTGATAAAGCTGTTGCAATACCTAATGCACGATATTCCTTAGATGCAACTTGACCAAATTCTTCTACTAATCTTGGTTCAAAAGTTGCTGCCATACCAATAGATGAAGGCCACATTGAAATAGTTCCACCTGAACCTGCATTATACTCTGCACTTGAGTCTGTACTATGACGAGGGTCAGAGCTATTATTAAGTGGAATTCCTAAACCTAAGCTTTCTGCAAAAGCTTGACCATTATTATTCCATCTAGCCGCTACTTCTGGACTCTTAATTGTTGTAATAAGGACATGTCTCAGGTTATCATTTTCTATAAAACTTTTTTGTTGATCCGTTAATTGAGCTGGATCAGTAACTCCCTCTTCATATGGATTTCCATCATAAGTCCCACTTCCCCATCCACTTGCTGGTGATGGAATAGCTTGATGGGCACTATATAGCATAAGTCCAGCTATTTCTTCAACACTCATCTTACTAGCTAAATCTTTAGCTCTTTCATCAACTGTTAATCTCCAGTCTTCATAAATATCTAATTCCCCATCTTTATCTAAATCTTTAAAGGCTTTTCCATCTTCAACTAAAATATTTACCCCTGAATCCTTTGAGTATCCAAGTTCTGCTCCATCTTTATTAGTTACTATTCTTATTCCTGTATCTTCTCCATTGTATAGTACCTCTGTTTCTGTAAAACCAGTATCTGCATTACTTGTTATTGGTGTTACAAATGTACTAATAGCCGTAGTTGCTGTAACCATTATTGCTAAGGCTTTAATAAAATCTCTTTTCATTAATTTCCCCCCCTATTTTCTTAACTAGATAGATTGATTATTTTTTCCTCTGACATTACTATGATTAAAAACATATTTATTTTCTTGTAAAATAGTTTACTTAATTTGTTATTGTAAACATTTACTAATTGAATTATAATAAATTTATGAAATTTTTTCCAACAACAATTTGCAATTAACTTATAAGAAAAACTTATTACAACTCCAAAAATAACTATCTTTAATTAGCTTATATTTTTAGAAATTTAATAGGGGGACAAATTTATATGAATATTAAGCAAATACAATACTTCATTTCAGTAGCAGAACATCTTAATTTTACTAAAGCGGCCAAAGAAAATTACTTATCTCAAACTGCCATAAGTCAGCAAATTAAAAACCTTGAAGATAACTTAGGATTTAAACTATTTATTAGAAATAAACATTCTGTAAAGTTAACCCCTTCAGGCGATGTCTTTTTTATTGAGTCAAAATCTTTAATAGAAACCTTAAATAATGCTGTAAACAAAGCATCTTTAGCCTCTTTTGGGTATATTGGAACTATTACTATTGGTTTTTTAGAAGGATATGAAAATATACTTTTACCTAAATTAATTTCTAATTTTAAAGATAAGTATCCTAAAATTAGTTTAAATATAATTAGAGGAAATATAGACGAGCTTTATAAAAAATTACAAAACAACTTAATTGATTTTGTTTTTGGTTATGATTTTGCTATAGATAGTTATCCGTTTATTAAAAGTAAAGTAGTTTCTAGTTGTCCACTATGCGTAGTTGTTTATGCTGGACATAAATTTTCTTATAAAAATTCAATTAACAGAAATGAATTATCCAATGAGGATTTTATATTTATTGATCGTACTATTTCACCTTTTCCCTTTGATTCTATAATTTCAGCCTTTGTATCATTTGGATTTTCACCAAACATTAAACATACTGTAGATTCAATAGAAACATCACTTTTAATGGTAAAATCTAAACTTGGCATAACTATTTTACCTAAATTTCAAGACAATTATAGATCAAATGATTTAGTTTTTATTCCTCTTAAATGAATATGTTAATTCAACTATCTCATGGAATAAAAATAATACTGATTCTAAAATTAAAATTTTCCTAGATTTTATAGATAATGAATAATACTACCCGCGGGGTCAATCCATATATTGGATTGACCCCGGGTAATATATACATGTTGAATATTCTAACTTAAATATACCAATAATAACTTTGATAGTATATTTAGTTAGGAGGACTTTATATGTTTGAACATAAAAAACAACTATTACATGAAGTTAAGGTAGAAAGACCAAATCCTCAATATGCGGTTCTAATGCAAGAACAACTAGGTGGTGGAAATGGAGAGCTTAAAGCAGCTATGCAATATATCTCTCAAAGCTTTAGAATAAAGGATCCTGTAATAAAGGATTTATTTTTAGATATTGGGGCTGAAGAGCTTAGTCATATGGAAATGGTGGCACAAACAATAAACCTATTAAATGGTCATGATGTTAATAATACTGAAGTATGTAACGGTGAAATTCAAACACATGTACAATGTGGATTATCACCAGTACTTATAAATTCTTCAGGTGCACCTTGGACTGCTGATTATGTAACTGTTACTGGAGATTTAGTTGCAGATTTATTATCTAATATAGCATCTGAACAAAGAGCTAAGGTTGTATATGAATATCTTTATAGACAAATAGAAGATAAAGAAGTACGAGCAACCATAGATTTCTTACTTAATAGAGAAGAAGCTCATAATGCCTTATTTAGAGAAGCTTTGAATAAAGTTCAAAATACAGGTTCTAATAAAGATTTTGGAGTTACTGAAGATTCTAAATTATACTTTAATTTATCAAATCCAGGACCTTCTCATGAAGCTCCAAATCCAACACCACCTTCATTTGAAAATCCTAGAAGATAAACTTAATAAAATAAAAGCTATACTTTTTTTACCAAATTCCGCCTACTTTACGGATTATACTTTAAAAGGTATAGCTTTATTTTTACATAATCCAACTTAAAGCAAATAAAATGCATATAACTTGTTCTTCGTTTGATTTGTCAATAACATCGACTAAATAGGTCGGTCCCATTTCTTCATTTTGTACATTAACTGTAGCTAATACCTTTTTATTTTTAGAAATATTAAATTGCTCTCGCCATTTTCCATCAATTGAAAATTCACTACCTGTAATCTCATAAAATTCTTTTAATTCTTGCATATCTTTTTTAATTTTAATTTTATCATTATTAATTTTGATATCTATTTCAGGTAAGTTAACCAATCCAAAGTTATATCTAATTTTTTCTATACTTCCTATCCTTTCATCATTAGCATTAATAACTAAATAACGTTCTCTTGTAGGTAATGCTTTTGATTTCTTAAAACTAATAATCCCTTTCCCATTTTCATCTGTCACATTAAGTTCATTAAACTCTTTAAAATTGACTTTAATCATATAAAAAACCTCCTATTTTATATGATATTATATTGTATTAATTGCCTTTTTATAACATAAATATAATAATTTATAAATTAGTTGTGCAAATTCTATTTCTCTGTATTTATATCCTTTGATTTAGTAATAAAATTTCTATTTTCTTAATTGATTAAATAAATTTTTTTATTTTCCATAAGACAATTTATTTTATTCTTATAGTGAACTCTTGCCCTACTTGCTTATAATCATTGCTCATCTTACCACTTTCTTTTGGGTATGCTACAGCATATGGTGTTAATATCAATGTTGTTGCTTCTTCTAAAATTTCTGTTTGATTTTTCATTAAACCATTAGTAAGTTCTTCATATGAACTATAAAACTCTACTTCATTTCCTAAATCATCATATCCTCTTAATACTACATCATATACATTGTTTTTATCTTTATTTTCTACTGAATAATAAATCTTTTGCCCCATATCATTACTTACATATTCATTTAAGGTTATCTTTTGTCCATTTTCTAATTCAAATGAATTATTAAGTTCTATGGTATTTGTATTTATCATTAAAGCATCTCCATTAGATTCAAATTCAAAATTCCAAGGACCTTTAACTTCATCTTTTTCACCATTTATATAAACATATGCTTCATCATATTTTACTTCTACATATAAATCTCCTTGTAATAACTCTTTATCTAAATTATAAGACATTACCTCTTCTTGTGTATATTCATCAATTACTTTACTTGTTCCACTTGCTGAACTAGATGCTTTCTTTCCATTAACGTATACTCTACCAAATAAAGATATATTTCCATTCTCTCCTAATTCCTTATCTGATTTTACTGTTGTTGATAAAATAACTTCATCTTTATTTAATATAACTTCATTTAATTGAACTGTTATTCCATTTTTACTTACTGCACTATTAACTACTGTTTTATAATCTTCTAAATTCTTATTTATTCCCAGATATTTTCCAATATCAAACATTGCCATTTTAACTGTTGCAAGTGCCTCATCACCGAAAGCTACTCCAAAGGCTGTAACCCCTACAGCTACTGCTATAGCTGCTGCAACTATACCTTTTTTAAATTTTCTATTATTACTATTCATCATATTCCTATACCTCTCACTTTTATAATTTTTATTATCTACCTCTTCATACCCTTCATTTACAGCATTTTTAATAATATCATCTAACTTTGAAGAAACACTTATATCATCTATGTTTATATCTTCTAGATTTATATTGCTTTTATTTAAATCGCCTAAATTTCCATTATCTCTATTTACGTTATTTATGTTTGTCTTTTTCATATTTTACGCCTCCCCCATGTATACTCTTAACTTCTTTAAAGTTCTGTTTATCTTACTTTTCACTGTTCCTAATGGTTTATTAGTTTTAAAAGCTATATCCTTTAATGATTTATCTTCTAAATATCTCATTACTATTAATTCCCTCTCACTTTCTGATAATTTATTTAAAGCATTATTAATATCTTCTTTAACATCACTTTGATTATCTTCAGTAAATAAGTCATTTTCATAATGTTTTATATCTACTAAAACAACTCTGTTATTTTTTCTTATATAATCCTTACAAACATTAATTGTTATCCTAGTTATCCACGTATTAAAATATTGTGGCTCCTTTAAAGTATTAATTGATTTTATAGCTTTTATTATTGCTTCATGAATACAATCTAAAGCATCATCTTCATTTTTCAAATATACAAAAGCTACTTTATATAAATTTGCCTTAATTGGCTCTATAAGCTTTATAAAACTTTCTTTATCGCCGTTCACAGCTCTTTTAAACAATAGTTCATTGACCATTTTTATTTATTCCTCCCCAAAATCAACTCACATAATAGACGTCTAAGCGTTTAAAAAGGTTACATCTTTTTTAAATAAATATTTAGCTACTTATATAAAATTTTATTTCTTAGAACCGATTCATATAATAGACGTTTAACTTTATAAAAAGGTTGCATAAGCCTTAAATTTATCTAACATACAAAATTAAAACGTGCCGTAGTATTACTATGGCACGTTTTTATATTCCTTTGATTTATTTTCATTAATCAAAAATAGTTTCATTATTTCTTTCAATATTAGCCCTAAAACACATTTCTACTTGCTTTTCTGTATTTCTCTCTGTTGACAATGGTGGCAATTTATCTAATTCAAAAAATCCACATTCTAATGTTTCTATGTTTTCTTTAAATTCTATATCTTGTAGCTCACATAAAACAAAAATCTTATACACTCCATATGGATAGTTGTCATTAACATGCCAACTTCTATTTAATACTGATATAAGCTTAATAGGTGTTACCTTTGCACCTGCTTCTTCCATACATTCTTTAGCTGCATTTTCCTTAACAGATAAATTGTATTCTGCCCATCCTCCTGGTAATGCCCATTTACCATCTATACTTTCTCTTACTAAAAGAATTTTATCATCTTTAAAAACAGCTGCTCTTACATCTACCTTTGGAGTTTGATATCCGCTTTCATTACAAAATAAATTTTTTACTTTATCATAACTTACTTCTGTATATTCACTCATTATCTCACAAGATAAATCCCTTAATGCTTGAAATCTTTCTTTATCATATTTATCTTTTGAATATTCTAATCCTGCTTGAGCTATTGCTTGTATTTGTTTAGCCCAAGTTAGCCATTTCTCTTCCATATAAATTCTCCTTACAATTTTATTTAAATTACACTTATTATATCATAATCCCCCTATATAAAGGGAATTATTCCCTTAATCAATAGTTCAAATATATTTTTCTATATATTTTCAAATTTAGTTTTTATTAATATTACTTTTATTGAAGAAATCGAAAATTAAATACTAATTGATTATAATATTGATAATATAAACATTTTAAAATTTACATATTTCGGATATTTATAATCAAATTTTTTTATTTTTACAAAGTAGTTGAAAAATATCCAATAATAGGTTAATATTTAATAGTTAAATATTGTCGAAATTATTTTGATATGTGTCGAAATATAATATATTAAGAAATAACATAAAAAAGGGGGGAGGATTTTTATGAAACTTAAATGTATTATATTTTTATTATTTTTTGGCTTTGTTTTAATAAACTGTTGAAATTATGGCTTTGTTTTAATAAACTGTTGAAATTTGATTAACCTCTATAAATATAGTTATAATATATTATATAGCTACTATTTAGGAGATTTTTTATGCCAAAAGTTAATAATGTTATTCAACAAGTTTCACAATTAAATACATATGAGCAAGGTAAGGTATTTGAATTTTTAAAGATGTATTGATGTCAAATGGGATTACTAACTCTGTAAATGAAGAAATCGCTGAAAGTAGGTTTAATAAGGGAAGTGTTGCCCTTTTTGCAATCATGACAAAATATCTAAGTATGGAAAGAAATAAGCCTAAGAAATTCTTTAT
>NZ_KB291704.1:30846-31252 GCF_000320405.1 Clostridium celatum DSM 1785
ACTGTTTTTAGTGTACAATAAATATAATGATTAACGAACAATTATATTATATGGTTCATTATTTATTAAAGGGGATGAGTGTAATATGACCTTAAAAAAGCGAAATAAAATATGGGTTTTTATATTTAGTTTATTAGGAATATTATTAGGTTTTTATGTTTTGGGTGCTTTTATTTTTATGAGCATGAAAGGTTAATCTTTAATTGAAGAATAATCTTAAACTATTGTGATTCAAAGGGATGTCTATTTGACATCCCTTTATGTTATACTTATTTCCACATTATTTTAAAACAAAGCCTATTTTTTTTATTAATCTTCTCTTCATATGAGATATTTTCTTATTCGTTAAATTATACTAATTTAAGTACTATTGAAGTGGTGTTAGTATAAAGTAGTGGACACATTA
>NZ_KB291705.1 GCF_000320405.1 Clostridium celatum DSM 1785
GGAGCAATAAATTGCTCCTTATTTTTTTATTTAAACTATCTAGGATTTTTCACTTGTGCTTGAGCTGCTGCAAGTCTTGCAACTGGAACTCTAAATGGTGAACAAGATACATAGTTTAATCCAACATTGTGGCAGAATTCAACTGATGATGGATCTCCACCATGTTCACCGCAAATACCAAGTTTAATATTTGGTCTTGTTGATTTACCCTTTTCTACAGCTATTTTAATTAATTCACCTACACCAGTTTGATCTAGCTTAGCAAATGGGTCTTGTTCGTAAATCTTTCTTTCATAGTAATCAGATAAGAATTTAGCAGCATCATCTCTTGAGAAACCAAATGTCATTTGAGTTAAGTCATTTGTTCCAAATGAGAAGAACTCAGCCTCTTTAGCAATTTGATCTGCTGTTATTGCTGCTCTTGGAATTTCAATCATTGTACCAACATGATACTCTAATTTAACTCCTTTTTCTTCCATTACAGCTTCTGCTGTTCTAACAACTATATCTTTAACAAATTTTAATTCCTTAACTTCTCCAACTAGTGGAATCATTATTTCTGGAATTATATTATATCCCTTTGAAGTTTTAACTTCTATTGCAGCTTCAATTACTGCTCTAGTTTGCATTTCTGCTATTTCTGGATAAGAAACAGCTAATCTACAACCTCTATGACCCATCATTGGGTTAAATTCATGTAAACCATCAACTGTTGCTTTAAGATCTTCAAAAGATAAATCCATAGTTTTTGCAAGTTCTGCTATTTCTTCGTCAGTATGAGGTAAGAATTCATGTAGTGGTGGATCTAAGAATCTTATAGTTGCTGGTCTTTCTTCTAATGCTTCATACATTTCTACGAAATCTTTTCTTTGCATTGGTAGTAGTTTTTCAAGTGCAGCTCTTCTTTGTTCCTCACTCTTAGCAACTATCATTTCTCTCATTGCCATGATTCTATCACCTTCAAAAAACATATGCTCTGTTCTACAAAGACCAATACCTTCAGCACCAAATTCAACCGCTTGCTTAGTATCTCTTGGGTTATCAGCATTAGTTCTAACCTTTAATGCTCTTATTTCATCAGCCCAACCCATGAATGTAGCAAAATGTCCTGAAATTTCTGGAGTAACAGTTTTAACAGCTTCTCCATATACATTTCCTGTTGATCCATCTATTGAAATATAATCTGTAGTAGTATAAGTCCTTCCATTTACTTCTACAGTCTTTTCTTCTTCATTTACTCTTAAATCACCACAACCAGCTACACAGCAAGTTCCCATACCTCTAGCAACAACAGCTGCATGAGAAGTCATTCCACCTCTTACTGTTAATATACCTTCAGCAGCAATCATACCTTCGATATCCTCTGGTGATGTTTCAAGTCTTACTAGAACAACCTTTTCTCCCTTTTCAGCTCTTTCTTTAGCTTCTTCTGCTGTAAATGCTATCTTACCACATGCAGCTCCTGGAGATGCTGGAAGCCCCTTAGCAATAACAGTTGCTTTCTTCATTTCATTTAAATCAAAAGTTGGATGTAATAAGGAATCTAATTGCTTTGGTTCAACCTTAAGAATTGCTTCTTCCTTAGTTAACATTCCTTCTTCAACTAAATCAACAGCAATTTTCAATGCAGCTTGAGCTGTTCTCTTTCCATTTCTAGTTTGTAAGAAGTATAACTTACCTTCCTCAATTGTAAATTCCATATCTTGCATATCTCTATAATGATTTTCAAGAGTATGAACAATATCCATAAATTGCTTGTAAATTGCAGGATTTTGTTCTTCTAATTTTGATATTGGAAGTGGTGTTCTAATTCCTGCAACAACATCTTCACCTTGTGCATTCATTAAATATTCACCATAAATTTCTTTTTCACCAGTTGCTGCATTTCTTGAGAATGCAACCCCTGTTCCTGAAGTTTCTCCTTTATTACCAAATACCATTTGTTGAACATTAACAGCGGTTCCCCATTCACCTGGAATATCATTTAATCTTCTATAAACAATAGCTCTTGGATTGTCCCATGATCTAAATACGGCAGTAATAGCTTCTGTTAATTGAACTGTTGGATCTTGTGTAAAATCTTCACCTTTTTCTTTTTTGTATAATTCCTTATACTTAACTACTAATTCTTTCAAATCCTCAGCAGTTAAATCTGTGTCGTATTTAACGCCCTTAGCTTCTTTAGCTTCATCTATTAAATTTTCAAATAATCTCTTTTCAACACCCATAACAACATCAGAGAACATTTGAATAAATCTTCTATATGAATCATAAGCAAATCTTGGATTATTAGTAGCCTTAGCTACAGCTTCAACAGCAACATCATTTAAACCAAGATTTAATATTGTATCCATCATCCCTGGCATTGAAACTCTTGCACCAGATCTTACTGAAACTAAAAGTGGATTTGTGTTACTTCCAAATTCTTTTCCTGTTATTTTTTCTAATTCTTTAATATTTGCATGGATTTCTTCTATGACTCCTGCACTAATTTGTTTTCCATCCTCATAATACTTATTACAAGCTTCTGTTGTAACAATAAATCCTTGAGGCACTGGAATACCTAGTATAGTCATTTCTGCTAAATTTGCCCCTTTACCTCCAAGAAGGTTTTTCATTGACCCATTACCTTCACTGAAAAGATAAACATACTTTTTCTTCTCCATCTCAATACTCCTCCGTTCATACGATAAATATATACTATCAAGACTTAAGTCTCGTAGCTTACCTTTTAAATTACCCCTTTTAAATTACCCTTTTCAATTTTTATCCTAATTATTTTCTCCAAGTTTAACAAACAATTTTGTTATGTTTGTCTTAGATATTTTTCCTACTATTTTTAAATTAACTTTCTCATCATCTGAATCATTAACCTTTTCTACTATAGGTATACTATCAATTTCATGCTCTATTATCTTTTTAGCTAATGTATATGCACTATCTTCTGGAAATCCATAAACTATGTTAGGCATTCTAGTCATAATAACTCCAATAGGAACTTTATGTATATCTGTTCCCCCTATAGCTATTTTAAGAAAATCCTTTCTAGATACTGCTCCAACTAAAATTCCATCATTCTCAACAAATAGCGTTCCTACATCATTTAAAAATAAATACACAATTGCATCATATACAGTTGTAGCATCGTTAACAGTTACAGGCTTTGACATAATCTCCCCAACTCTTATTTTGGATAAATTAGCCAATATGTCACTATCTAATTTCTTACCTAAGTATACATATCCAACCTTAGGTCTAGCATCTAGTGTTCCTGTCATTGTAAGTATTGCTAAATCCGCTCTAAGTGCCGCTCTAGTAACACCTAGCTTTTCTGCTAAAGCTTCACTTGTAACAGGCTGACCAGCTTTAACTATCTTAACTATCTCCTCTTGTCTTTTTGTAAACTTCAAAGCTACCCCTCTTTTCGACTTTTTAGGGAATATTCAGACAATTAAGAATATTTTTTATTTACAGTATAATTATATCATTTTCTTATCTTTTTACTATATCAAATTTTCTTAAAAATCACTCAAATTAGCTGAATATTCCTATTTTTTCCTTATTTACTAGACTTTACCCTAGTTTTTCTTTAATTTTCTATTCTTTATCATCTTCATCTGAAAAATTTACAGTATATGTGAACGTTGTTTCGCTCTCATCATCACTCTTTTTTGCTGTATGTGATGTTTTTATTCCTTCATTTACATCTTGAACTTTTTCTTTCATCTTATCTGCCATAGTACTTGCTTTATCTTTAACATCATTTACAGCTTGAGAAATATATTTATTTACTACCTCAACAGAACCATCTGCTTTAGTTATTTCTATTGTAACTTGTGTAACTACAGCTGCAACTACAACAAAAGCTAATATTGGTGGTATTACAATAGCTATAATCCCTGCAGCAATTCCTGCATTTACAGGAACATCTACTAATTTCTTCCCATCCTTACTAACCTTAATTCTAGTTACATTTCCTTTGTTTATTAAGTCCTTTAACCAAACTTTAAGCTCTTCTATTGTTTCTGTTTTATAGCTTTCTTCTTTAGCCTCTTCTTTGAAATCAATATTTTCTTTCTTTAGCTTTTGCTCTAAATAAATTATTGCATCTAATACATCTCCATTAGAAATCACTAATGCTTCTTTAGCCTCACTATAACTTGCACCTGTTCTTTCTTTAACTAAATCTACTTTTTCTAATGTAATATCCATATCTATTCTCTACTCCTTTATATAATTTAACATTTCTAAGCTTTTTGGCTTTTTTGAATAATTTGAATTTATTATGAAAGTAGTTACTCTTTCAATTTGTTTCTTTATTTCAGTTGTTATGTTTAATCTATATATTTTATCCATGGGTGTATTATTTAAAAACCTTAGTGCATTATATGCTGCTTTTGAGACATGTAAGCCATGTTCCTTCTTACATTCTATGCAAACACCACCATAATGAGATAGAGAAATATATTCAGCTGTTGCTATCTTTTTTTTACAAAGGCTACAATTATCAAATTGTAGCCCATACCCTGTTGCTTTAAGTAATCTAAGTTCAAATGCTCTAACTAATAACTCATAATCCATGGCATCTGTATTTAGCAAATACAGACATGTTATAAAATCTCTAAAAAGTAATTTATTAATTTCTCCTTCTTGTACACATATATCTATAAGCTCACATATATAAGATGAATATGTTAACTTATCTAAGTTATTAAGTAGTCCTTGAAAAGAATTTAATATCTTACCTTCTTGTAAATTATAAAGATTTTTACCTTTAAAGAACACATACTCTCCAAAACATAAAGGCAGAGTTATACTTAAATTTTTACTTTTACTCTTTTTAGCTCCTCTTGCTATAAATGTTATTTTTCCTACTTCTTCTGTATATGCCCAAATAAGTTTATCATTTTCTTTATAATCTATGGATTTAATAATTACACCCTTAGTTTTTACAAGTGACAGAACAATCAACTCCTACCTACTTCATTTTTTTATAGCCTAATTCCTTAAGTAGAAGGTTATTGTCTCTCCACTCTTTTCTAACTTTAACCCAAATCTTTAAGTTTACCTTAGCATTTAGGAATCTTTCTATTTCATATCTAGCTGTCTCACCAATCTTCTTTAGTGAAGCTCCATTTTTACCAATTATTATTCCTTTATGTGAATCTTTTTCGCATATTAAATCTACTTCTATATGATAAGTTCCTTTTTCATTTTGCTTCATTTGAATTATATCAACAGCAATTCCATGAGGAATCTCATCTCTTAAATTCTTTAATGTTTTTTCTCTTACTATTTCTGCAACAATAAATCTTTCATTTGCATCTGTTATCATATCTTCTGGATAATATTGAGGACCTTCTGGCATTTTTTCTACCATTAATCTTACAAGTGTATCTACATTTTTACCTTTTAATGCTGATATTGGTACTATTTCTGCAAAATCATATTCCTTTGAGTACATATCTAAAGTTTTAGCAACTTTTTCATGGCTGTTTTCATCAACTTTATTTACTACTAAGAATACTGGTGCCTTTTGCTTCTTTATAGCTTCTAAGATAAATTTATCTCCTCTCCCAATCTCATCACATGGGTTTATTAAGAATAATACTAAATCTACTTCTTTTATAGATTCAGTTGCTGAATTAACCATATAATCGCCTAATTTATTCTTTGGTTTATGTATACCTGATGTGTCTACAAATACTATTTGATAATCTTCACCTGTTAATATTGTTTGTATATTATTTCTTGTAGTTTGTGGTTTATTTGAAACTATTGATAGTTTTTCACCCATTATTTGATTTGTTAATGTTGATTTCCCTACATTTGGTCTACCTACTATTGTTACGAATCCTGATTTATACATTATTAGCCTCCTAGCCCTTTAAGTCCTTTTTTGAAAAAACACCTGGTAGTATTTCTTCAAAAGTTTTTACTATATAGTCATTTTCATTTTTTATAATTATTATTGGTACATTTTTATCTACAACAAATTCTGCTATTACCTGTCTACATATACCGCATGGATATGTATATGCATTTGTATCTCCAACTACCGCTACTGCCTTTATCTCTCTGTTTCCTTCGTGAACTCCTTTAAAAATTGCTGTTCTTTCAGCACAATTAGTTCCACCAAAAGATGCATTTTCTATATTACTCCCAGTATATATTTTTCCATCCTCAAAAAGAACAGCAGCACCAACCTTAAAGTTAGAATATGGACAATACGCCTTTTCTCTTGCTTCTAAAGCATTTATAATTAATTCTTTATAATTCACTTCATTTTCCTCCATAGTTAAATAGTATAGCACATATATTATAATACCCTCTGTTTTTACTTAACACAAATGTTTTATAAAATTTCTTTATAATTTAAATATGGTAAATATTAAAAGTGTTAAAAGCACTCCTAAAATTCCTCCAACAACAACCTCAAATACTGAATGCACCTCAGAATCTACTCTACTTTGAGCTGTTATAAAAGCCATTAGATACGCCAATATTATGCATATTGATTTTTCTGTTATAAGTGCTATTGCCGTAGATATAGAAAATGCTAATGCACTATGACCACTTGGCATTCCACCTTTTAATGGAGTTCCCTCACCAAATACAGCTTTTACTATGACAACAGTAAGAACAACTATAACTAATGCAATAAAAATCATATATGGTTCAGAATGTTTTATCTTATGAATAACTCCATAAGAAAAATTTGAAAGTTTATCCCAAAATACGATATATCCTACTAACAATGCATTAATTGCAGTTACTAAAACTGCCCCTGCTGCTGTATTTTTTGCTACTTTTGCAAGTGGATGATAGTAATTAGTATTTAAATCTACCACTGCTTCTACTGCCGTATTTACTAACTCCGCAGTAATAACCATAGTTATAGTAATTGCTAGTGCTAAAAATTCAGCCTTAGATATATCAAAGAAAAAACACGCTATTAATACCGCCATCGCTGATATAATATGAATTTTCATATTTCGTTGAGTTCTTACAGCATCAATTACTCCATCAATTGCATGATTAAAACTCTCTAGCAATTTCCTCATTTCCATAATCTCACCCCTATTTTTTATCTATTTATATTTAATCCCCCTAATATTTCCTCTTCTCTTTTTCTCATAATCTTTTTTTCTTCTTCTTCCATATGATCATATCCAAGCAGATGTAAAATAGAATGTACTACTAAATAACAAGTCTCTCTTATATATGAATGGTTAAACTCGATACTTTGCTCTTTTGCCCTCTCTAATGATAAAACCATATCTCCTAATACTAATTCATCACCGTCTAAATATACTTCACTAAACTTATTATCTCCATACACATCTTTAAATACTTTATCTTTAGGATATTCTAACATAGGAAAAGATAAAACATCTGTTGCATTATCAATACCTCTAGTATCTCTATTTATTTCTCTTATCTCTTCGTTATCTACGAAAAGTAAAGAAATTTGATACGGAATTTTAACGCCTTCTTCACTAAGTGCAAAATCGCATACTTCATTTATTATGCTAATAAAATCTTCAGTAACTTCTATTTTCTCTTGTCTATTATCTGTATATAACATAACCTTCCTACCTTCTTTACATATTGAAATTATGTAATATTAAATACTATATACTTTATTATTAGTTTAACCACATACATACAAAAGTAATTAGTTGTAATATTCATAATTTCATTTATTTTCTTCATAACTTAGTTATAGGGAGTAATATTACTCCCTATTTTTCATCTTTATTTTTTTCTTTTGGATATTCTATTCTATGATGATATAAGCCTTTTAAAACCCTCAAGAAACTTTTTTTAATTAAATTTAAATCTTTAAAGGTTAACTCACAATTATCTAACTGATTTGAGTTAAGCTTATCTTTAATTATATTATTAATCATTTCTTCTATTTTAGTCATAGTTGGTTCATTTATAGACCTTACAGCAGCTTCAACACTATCAGCTAACATTACAATTGCACTTTCTTTGGATTCCGGTATCGGACCTGGATATCTAAAATCTTCTTCCCTTACCTCATCAGGATTTTCACTATTATTTTTTAATGTATAATAAAAATATTTCACCAAAGTAGTTCCATGATGCTGCCCAATTATATTTCTTATAACTAAAGGTATATCATATTCCTTAGCTAAATCTAAGCCATCCTTAACATGTGATATTATTATTGAGGCACTTAGTTCTGGTGAAATTTTATCATGAGGATTTCCTCCCCCTAATTGATTCTCTCCAAAGAAAAATGGTCTTTTAATTTTACCTATATCATGATAGTAAGCTCCTACTCTAGCAATTATAGGATTAGCTCCAACCTCTTCTGCTGCTACTTCAGCTAAATTAGCAACCATTACACTATGATGATAAGTTCCTGGTGCTTCCATTAATAATCTTTTAAGTAGCGGACTGTTTGGATTAGATATTTCTAACAGTTTTATATTGGTTATTAAATTAAAACTTGATTCTAAAAATGGTAATAACCCAATAGCTAATATTCCTGATATAAATGCTCCTATGGAAGCTATACCAGCGTCTAGAAGTATCTTTCTCATATTATTTGAAAGCAATACTCCACTTGATACTGTTATAATAGCTACTGAAATAGCTACATAAAAAGTTGTATATAATATATCATTTCTTTGACTTGATTTCTTTAATGATATAGATGATACAATAATGCTAATTATACCTATTAATATAATTTGAGGATCAAAACTTACAATAACAGAAATAAGCATTAAAGTTAAGCTATTTAATACTATAGATATCTTATAATCTAACAATACAGTCATAAGTATAGGTACAGATGCTAACGGTATTAAATATAATGATGCTAAAGAAACTATACGCGTAAGAAGTAATAAAAGTATATTTAGTAATAAAATCATAAATGTTAATTTAGTATTTGCTAAAACATCTTTTCTTTCCTTTTTTAAATATAAATATTGTGTTAACAATACAAATAATACATAAACCGATATTATAATATATGTAAGCATATAGTCCTTGCTTACACTATCTCCTATAAGTCCAAGCTCTGTTAATATAGATATTTGTCTCTGTGTTATAGGCTCTCCTTCTTTTACTATAATTTGATTTTTCTTTATCATAACTTTTGAAACAGTTTTTAATGCTTCCTTTACCATTTCATCAGTTTTTGCTTGATCAAAAAACCAATTTGGTTGTATTTGACTGTAACACATTTCTCTAAGTATATTTTCTAAATTTAAATCTAAATCTTGATCACTTAAATACTCATCTACAATACTCTTAGCATCCATTATAGCTACGATATCATCTTCTTTTATTTGATTTTCATATACTCTATCAATAATAACTAAGGCTATCCACTGCAATTCTGTAGCTTTCTCTACAGATAAATCTAATAGTATTTTATATTGGTCATCTGAAAGCTTAAAGCTCTCCATTTTTTTAAGCTCATTAATTTTATCTTTTTCTGAAATATTATTGCTTTTTAAATTTATTACTTTATCAAAAAACAACTTTGTATTTTCACTAGCTTGAATCTTTACTTCACTTTTCAATGTAAATTTTTTCTCTACTTTAGCAGCTACTTCTTGCTCTTTTTCACTAGTTGCTTCTTCATCAATAATATCTCTAGGCGCTTTTATATCTACGCTTGCAATATCGCCTTCAATAAAATCATACCTCTTAGGAGTTATTACCGTCATAATTATGAAATATGTTAAAATTACACCTACAGTAAAAAGAAATATTCTCTTCCATTTATCCTTATGTTTAATTTCATCCTTCAATATTAATCACCTTCTCATCTCTCTATAGTTAATAATCAGTTAAAATATCATTAACTATATTTTGCTCTATTACAAAAATAACTTTAACTAAAGCATTCCCGTCCTCTTCCTTTTTTGTCTCTATAATTTTATCTACTAAAACAGCCTCTCTTGTTAATTCATTTAGTAAAGATTTTTCCACTTCATTTACAGCCTCATTTATTGCTTCATCTTCATCTAAATCAATTTCTTTTTCAACTCTTTCATAATATAGCACCTTGTTAAATATTTACCACTGTTTTCTATTTTATCATAGTGTTCAAAACCTTTTATAGCCTTTTTTAAGTAAATTCTTTTTCCAAATACACTTATATATACATCACTATCCTTGTTGCCACTTCTCTCTAAAGTAGTTCCAGTTAATTTAACATTAATCATTTTCTCATATAATGTCTTTGCAACAACAACACCTCTAGCAGGTAGTATATATTTAAGTTCTTCATTTCCATCCATACCTTCTATAAGTACATCTCCGGCTTTTACATTTTGACCCTTAGTAACAACAGCTCTTCCACTAAAAGTATATATCTTAGTAATTTCTCCATCCATCTTTGCAACAAGATTGCCATATTCCGATTCCTCTATTTTAGGTGGATTAATTTTTTCTTCTAATACAACCTTTAGTGTAGACCCTTCTATTCTAACTCTTACCCATAATATTTCCGAATTTATATTTTCTAATTTTTTTTCTATTTCTTTTACATCTATAGATTTTTTAGCAATCCCAGGTTTAATTCCTATTTGCATTAACTCTTGCCTAATTACAAATGGAGGTATATTTTTTTGAGTGTCAATTTGAACTGCCCATATATATGTTGATAGATAATATAATATTCCTAAAAATAATACACATCCTATTCCAAGAGATAGCCTTTTTTTCAGACTTCCTAAAAAAAAGATAAAACCTTTACTCTTTACAAGTGTTATAGAACCTCCAAGCTTATTAACAATTTCTTCTACTTCTATATATTTTAAATAATCTATTTCCAGAATCATAGTTGCTACATTCTTCTTTTTAGCCTTATAAACTTTAATTCCTCTACTCCAAAGTATATTTAATAACTTTTCTAGGTTTAAAACTCTAACTTCAATTAGTATCCTACCTTGTTTCACTTTATCAAAAGCCATTACTATCACCTCTCATATTCAACTGAATTAAAAAAACCACTGATAGTAATAGTAGATGTAGCAATATATAGTATTTCAAATTTACTTCCATGAATATTTAATGGACCTTCTTTAGTATTAATTTTTATCAAATCATCCTTAAATGATATTATTCCTTTGTGATTTTCTATAGTTATTTCATTTCGTCCCACTATTATAATCTTTGGTAAATCTAGTACAACATCTTTAGGGAGTTCAAGCTTTTCAGCAATAAATTCTTTTCCTCTACTAATTTTATTATCCATAACCTTCTCCTTCTAAAAATACTCTCTCAATGTACTTTATGATTATATAGTAAATAAAATCACTAAAAACAAAAAAGAACTCAATATAATATTGAGTTCTTTTTATTATTTATTTCTTAAATAATCTTTAACAAGCGCACTTACAAGTTTTCTATCTGTCTTACTTACAACCTTTGGTCTAACTGCTGACATAAGCTTACCCATGTCTCAATGTTATTAGCTCCCACTTTGTAGCTGTTCATTTTACAAATTGTAAAATCTTTCACTTAATTGCTGAGGAAGGTAACCTAGCAAGATTTTAATTATAGATATATCTAAATTAAAACTCTTAGCTATTTCCCTTTTCAAATTCAAGCATTGATTTTATTCGTTGCTTGATTTCTTTTGCTAATATCTCTATAACCTTATCGTCCTCAAGCGTAACACCATCGGTTTGTTTTATAACAGTATTACAGATTCGCTATTAGTTAGCATATTAAAATAATTTCTTAAATAAATATACTATATAGCATACTTGCAGTTTTTCTTTATTCTGGGAATATCCCATTCTTTTAAAAATTAAAAACTACTTGAACTTTCTCTTTCTTGCAGCTTCTGATTTTTTCTTTCTCTTTACGCTTGGCTTTTCGTAATGTTCTCTCTTTCTAACTTCTGAAAGAACCCCAGCTCTTGCGCATTTTCTCTTAAATCTTCTTAACGCACTTTCTAGTGTTTCGTTTTCTCCAACTTTGATTTCTGACATCTATTATCCCTCCCTCCGCTAGCTCAAATTAGTATCTTTAACTCAGCTACGGGCTTAATAACACATATTGTATTATACAATATTATAATCTAAAATGTCAATATACTTTAAATTATTTCTTTTAACCCGGTGGCCATTTAAGTTCTCTTGCACCTAATACGTGAAAATGTATGTGGTTTACAGTTTGCCCGCCGTCAGTACCACAGTTATTTACTATTCTATAGCCATTTTCAGAGATATTAAGGTCCCTTACTATTTTATTTATTACTAGAAAAATATGTGAGACTATACTGCAATTTTCTTCAGTTATGTCATTAGCACTTACAATATGTTCCTTAGGTACCACTAAAAAATGTACTGGTGCTTCAGGACTTATATCATAAAAAGCTAAAACCTTATCATCTTCATATATTTTCTTTGAAGGAATTTCACCTGCAACTATTTTACAAAAAATACAATCTCCCATAAACTCACCTCCTTTAACCGAAAATCCAAATTTCAAATTTGCTTATTGGAAGTTATATCTTCTAACTTAAGAGAAGATATAACTTCCATATTTAATTTTCAATTTGTTTAGTTGTAATTACCCTTTAGACTCTTAGTCCAAAAGGATTCCATTTTAACAACTTAATTAAACCATACTTGCTATTGCATAATCTTCTACGGCTTCTTCAATCTTTACATCTACTATTTTACCAGTAATATCAGCCGACATACAATGTACTATTACTTTTATATAATTTCTTGTATATCCTTCATAGAAGTCCGGCTTATCTTTAACTTCTTTTTCTATTAATACATCCATTACCTTTCCAATAAACTTCTCAGTAAATGCATGTTCATTTTTATCATTTAACTCAATTAATAGTTTGCTTCTTTCATCTTTAATGTTTCCATCTATTTGATTAGGCATATCTGCTGCCTTAGTTCCTTTTCTTGGACTATATTTAAATACATGAGTTTTAGTTAAATGAATTTTCTTTAAATATTCATAAGTTTCATTAAATTCTTCCTTTGTTTCTCCTGGGAATCCTACTATTACATCTGTAGATATCGATACATCCGGAAGAGTTTCTCTTAAAAGATTTACTGATGCTTCATATTCCTCAGCTGTATATCTTCTATTCATTCTCTTTAATGTTGCATCACACCCACTTTGAAGTGACAAATGGAAGTGAGGACATAACTTTTTAAATCCTTTAATTTTTTCAATAACTTCTGGTGTAAAGAATGCAGGTTCAATTGATCCTATTCTTATTCTTTCTATTCCATCTATTTTTTCTATTTCTTCTATTAATCCAATTAAAGTTACATTTCCTTCCAAGTCTAAACCATAAGATGCTGTATGTATTCCTGATAAAATCACTTCTTTAAACCCATGTGATGCTAATTCCTTAACTTCACTTAAAACTTTGTCAGGATCCTTTGAACATACTGACCCTCTTGCATAAGGTATTGTGCAATATGTACAAAATCTATTACATCCATCTTGAATCTTTAAGAATGCTCTAGTCTTATCTTGATAATCTTCTATTTTTAAGTCTTCAAATTTCTTATTTTGAAGTACTGGCTGTACATGTACCTGTGGTTGACCTTCATCTTTGGCCTTATTAACATAGTATACCACATCACCCTTATTTCTAGTACCTAAAACTACATCAACTCCAGGTATCTCTGAAACTTCTTTAGGTGCCATTTGAGAATAACATCCTACTGCTGCAATTATAGCCTCTGGATTAGTTCTTCTTGCTCTGCTTATAATTTGTCTAGACTTTTTATCTCCCATATTCGTTACTGTACAAGTATTAATTACATATACATCAGAAAATTCATTGAAATCTACAACTTCATATCCTTCTCTTATGAATTTTTCAGCCATAGCTTCTGATTCATATACATTAACTCTACACCCTAATGTAGCAAATGCGACTTTCATTAATCATTTCCTCCTAAATCACTTAGCTCATACTGTATTAAAGATGTTGCAACAAATCCTGCTGTTTCCGTCCTTAATATTCTCTTTCCTAAAGTTATTATATGAGCACCTTTTTCCTTAAGTTCTTCTATTTCATATTCTTCTATGCCACCTTCGGGCCCTACAAATATTCCAACACTTTTTATTTCTTGTTCAGCACTTTCTTTTCTTAACTTATTAATTAAAGTTTTAATACCGAAATTATTTGCATTTTCATAAGGAACTATTACTAAATCTAAAGAATCTACTCTTCCTAACATATCTTCAAAATCTATTGGTTCACTAACCTTAGGAATTATACTTCTTTTACTTTGCTTTGCAGCTTCTAGTGCAATTCTATTTAATCTATCAAGTTTCTTAAATTCACCCTTTAGCTTAACATCTACTCTATGAGTAATAACTGGAATGAACTCATTTATACCTAGTTCTGTTCCTTTTTGAACTATTAAATCCATCTTTTGCGCTTTTGGTAATCCTTGAAATAAATAAATTTTAATTTTTCTTTCATTATTTAAATCAAGCTTTTCAATTATATCAAGTAATACCTCTTGTTTATTTACAGAGGATACTGTAGCTAAATATTCCGTTCCTTCGCAGTTATTTAAAACTACTTTTTCACCTTCTGATATTCTAAGAACCTTATAGATGTGTTTTACATCATCACCTATTATTTTAGCTACATTTTCATTAATTAATTCCTTTGGAGTAAAAAATTTGTGCATTCTTTTCTTCTCTCCTAAAAACTATTTTAATTTGGCAACTATACAGTTCCATTCACCATCTCTATTTTTTTCAATTACTTCAAAACCAGTAGCTTCTAGTTTCTCACATACCATATCTACTCTATCATGAATAATTCCTGATGTTATAAATACTCCACCATCTTTTAATACTCTCTTAACATCATCTGTAAGTATACAAATTATTTCTGCTAAAATATTTGCTACAACTATGTCTGCTTTTCCATCTATAACTTCTACAAGATTTCCATAAAGTATCTCTATATTATCCAGATTATTGTAAGCAACATTTTCCTTTGAAGATTCAACTGCAACTGGATCTAAATCAACACCTACTGCAAGCTTTGCTCCTAACTTAGCTGCAGCTATTGCTAGTATTCCAGAACCACATCCAACGTCAAATACTGTACTATCTTCTTTAACATATCTTTCAAGAGCTTGAATACACATTCTTGTAGTTTCATGAGTACCTGTACCAAAAGCCATTCCTGGATCTAAATCAACAACTAATTCACCATCTTTAGCTTCGTATTCTTCCCATATAGGTTTAACTACTATTTTTTCTCCAACTTTTGATGGCTTATAATATTGCTTCCATGTATTTGCCCAATCTTCTTCATGCATAGTTTCTGATTCAACTTTTGCTTGCCCTAAATCAATTCCCATTTCTTTAAGCTCAGTTAATCTTTCATTAATATAAGCTATTACATCTTCTATATTATCTTCTTCAGCAAAATATCCCTTTACTACGGCAACTTCACCTTTATGCTCTAAAACATTTATATCAGCAAAATCCCATGTTAATGGTCCTTGTTCTCTACCTAATATATCATTCGGATCCTCTATTGCAACTCCTTTGCAATCTAAACTATAAAATATTCCTGATACTGGTTCAAGAGCCTCACTTGTTGTTATTACTCTTACCTCTATCCATGTTCCGTCCATTTAAATCATCCTTTCATTTGTTTTCTTTGAATAATACTATATTTTATACTTATAATTATGTAAAGTCTATATTTATTCTATTAAATAATTTCCAATTTAATTATTTTACATTTTAATTATTATTATGTTAACTTCCTAAAAACATAATTCTTAATATCTTTATTTTCCTTATAAAATATACAGAAAAAGGTAATGATATTGAACCAATAATTAAGTTGCTAACAAAAAATATATTATAATTACTTATATTTAATATTTTAGTACACAATATCATAGATATAATTTGAAAAAACCAAGAAAATATATATATATCCATAGAATATTTTCCAAATATCTCAACAGTTGAAATAATCCCCTTACATTTCTTAACCTTTTCTATGATTAATAACATCATTAAACTTCCTACTAAACCACATAAAAACATATATAAATTAAATATAATTCTATTAATAACTATTCCCTTTGAAATTATTAAAGAATATATACCTAAGAATATAACACTTCCTATTATTATAATATTTTTATTATTAATATTTTTTAACTTTTTATCCTCATAGCACTTTCTCACATACATACCTATCAAATAATACACAATAAAGAAACTTATTCTATTTATAGCTAAAAAATATAAATCTCTAGGACCAAATATATTTATTATAATTGTAATAATTATTGATGCTTCTAATGATATCTTAGTTATAATAGGTGTTAATATAGATATAATCAATAATGCATATAAAAACCATAATGCTCCCATTGCACCTAATTCTGGATAAAAAATTGTAGTTTTAATAGATTCTATAAAACCATTAATCGTTATATTTCCACTTGCTATATTTAATGCAATATTAGTAATTAATGCTATAACTACATATGGTACTCCTAATTTTATTATTCTCTTTTTTAACAATAAAAAGTAATCATTTCTAAAATTAATATTTATACTTTTTACAGCTAAAAAACCCGATACAATAAAAAATAAAGGCATATGAAACGAATAAATAAATTGTACTACAATTTCATAAGAAAGTGGTCTTTTTAAAAATGTAGGTGTTGCTGCATGTCCAATAAACATTAATAGAATAGCAAGACCCTTAAGATAATTTGCTTCTTTTATATAATTCCCCATATTTCCTCCTTCTAATAAAATCTTTTAAATTATATCACTTTTACATTATTATTGTAAAATAAAAAATAGAGAACTTATAACTTTAAATAAGTTCTCTATTTAACATTTAAATAGCTATTCTATCTTCCCCATTTTTAGAAACTTTTCTAATTTTACATTTAACATTTATATTTTTTTTGCTAATATGCTTTTTACTAATTTTATTACAACTCAAATTATAAGTAATTGCACCTGTTGCTATAAATAAAATTCCCAATTGAGGTGCGTATAATGGACAATCAACAAGACCTTGAATTATTACCATTGTATTCAAAGATACTATTAAAGGCACCATTATATTTCTTGATTTATACAATTTGATTATATCTCTAAATAAATTATATTTAATATATATATATATTCCTAAAGCAACTACTCCCCCAGAAACTAAAAATGTAAGCCATAAATTATGAGAGTGTATAGCATTTCCATTACGATAATTATAATCTATTCCATGTTCTAAAGTGCCCAAAAATCCCCAACCTACAATAGGCTTTTCAGTAAACATTTTTATAGAACCAAGCCAAACATCATATCTTGAACTAAAAGATACTTTAATCTCTCCTATAGGTGTTACAGAACTCATCTTACTTTGAACCCAAAGGAATACTACCGCTACTATTGCAATACATAAAGTACCCAATAGTGTACTTTTAAAGTTTTTATCTTTTCTTAATAAATAATATATAAACAAAGATCCTATTAATGCTATAAATGCTCCTGATGATTCTGTTAGTATTAATGCTATTGCTATTAAAATCATTGCCACATTATAAATATCAAAATATTTTTTATTTGTTTTAACACTTTTTAAATAAATTGCAACTAACAACATACTAGCAAACCATCCACCAGCCATATTAGGATTACCAAAAGTACTAAAAACTCTATGATTAGGAAACCCCATTAAAATAAAGGCTAATTTTTCTATAATTGCTGTAATTGCTGTTAACATAGTTAGATAAACCAAAAGCTTTAAAGCGTTATTAATCCTGACCATTTTAATAAAATAATTTTGAAATAAAATACTTATTGCAAAATATAAAAATAATCCTATCGAAGCTAACAATGATAAAATGCTCTTATTTATTACCGCACTAAACACAGAATAACAAAACAATAAAAATAACCCAATACTCCAATAATTCTTTTCTATTTTCAATTTTTTCGCAAACAATAATTTTCCTGCATATATAGCTGGTATTACAGCTGTAAAAGGCGAAAAAACAATCATAATAATAAAAAATACCATATTTTACCACCATCATATATTATTTACACTATCTCAGTATAACTGTCTTAGTATACACATAACCTAATTATTATTCAATATTTTTAATTATAATTTTATCAAATTTAACATTTAAATTTTAATATATAATTAGTATTCCCCTATATATATTAACTTTATCTAATTAGATTTTCGTTTTCATTTGAAAATTTTGTAAATAATTTTATTATAATCAACTTATATATTAAATAAAATCTATAATTTAAAAAATATTAATTTTCTATTAATATTCAAATAACTTTCAACTACTCTTTATTTATTATAATTTTTTTGTATTTTGAAATAAAATTTATAATAAATATTTTTAGAAAGTCTAGCTTATATCTCCTATTGTTTCTAAAAATACTTTTTAAAATTTAGAAGAAAGTAAAAAAAGTGATGCTATAACTGGAATAAACATATGATAGTCCCTAGAATTTAATCTTTAGTGAAATCATATCAATTCTTTGAATGTTATATCATCACTTCTTTGTTAACTTTAGTTCTAAATTTAATTATATTGTGCTATTAGGAATTTTGTTTTAATTCCTTGTGCTGTAAACATATCTTCATGTTCGGTTGTAACATTTCCTTCAAAACCACTATCATGTAAATCATATGTAATATATTTAATTTCAAAATTACATTCTTTAAAATATTCAAGAGATTCTTCAAATAACTCATCATCATCTGTTTTAAACCAAATCTCTCCACCTTTTTTTAAGAACTTTTTATATTTTTCTAATTGTCTTGTATGTGTTAATCTTCTCTTTTTATGTCTATCCTTTGGCCAAGGATTGCAGAAGTTTATGTATATTCTTTCTATAACATCATTTTCATCTAACATTTCGTCGATTAATAATATTTCCTGGGACATAAGTGCAACATTATCTATTTCATGTCCTACTTTTTCATAAGCAGCTTCAATATTTCTTTTAGCTAAAACTAAAACTTCATCTTTTATATCTACTGTAATATAATTTATATCTGGATTTTCAGAACCATGGACAGCCATAAACGTTCCTTTTCCACAACCTAATTCCATATACATAGGCTTATCATTTCCAAAGAACTCTTTCCATCTTCCTTTATACTCACTTGGCTTTTGTATAAAAAATTCACATGCTTCTAATTCAGGTCTAGCCCAAGGCTTTCTTCTCATTCTCATATATCGTTCACTCCAAATCATTTCTTTAAGTTCATAGATTAATTATACAGATTATTTTTTTTATTTCAACTACATAGAAATTTTAAAAATAATATAAAGCATGCTGATTTATTTTTAACAATTCAGCATGCCTTATATAAAAAACTATTTAAAAATTATTTACTAACAATTATATTTACTTACTAAAGCTTTAAAATCTTCTTTATTACTAATAATATAATCTTCGAATTTTATATTAGAATTATTTAATATATTAGCTAATTCACATATAAATTTAGGGATATCTCTTCTTAAAATATCACCATAAACTTCTCCTAGTCTAGCTTTACCTTCTACAAAGCTACCATTAGCATGAAGTTCATATGCCTCTTCTACTACATCGTTAACTCTCTTTTTCTTTCCTGTTAATCCTATTTCTCCAATTTGATGAACTCCACAAGAGTTACCACAACCTGAGAAATATAATCTTGGCAATAAATCTAATTTAGAAACATTTTCTTTTACATAGTTCAGTGTTTCTTTTAAAGCTTCTTGACTTTCAGCTATACCCATTTGACAAGTTGGAACACCTATACAAGATACACTATATTCAAATGATGTTCTTCCACACATAGAATTTGTTAACTCTAAAAGTTCTTCAGCTTCTTTCCCATTTAAGTTTCTAAAATAAACACCTTCAGTCATTGATAATCTTATTTCTGGATCATCAAATTTTTCTAACATTTCTCTAATAGATTTTAAATCACTTAGTTTAATTTGTCCTCCAACTGGATGTAAATAAACGCTATATAATCCATCCTGCTTTTGAGCAATTAATCTTTCATCTTCTACATTTGCTTTTATACCACTCTTATTATATTCTTTGGCGTTACAATTTAAATCTAATCCACCTTCACTCTTAACTTCATCTACAAACTTCTTATAAGCTGCAATAAAGCCTTCTTCTCCAAGCTTTTCAACAATATATCTTATACGAGCTTTAGCTTTATTTTCGTAATTTCCTTCAGCTTTAAATAATCTAACCATAGCTTCAACATAATATAATACTTCACTTGGCTTTATAAGTTCTGGATAAACTAAAGCAAGTCTTGGATTTCTTCCTAATCCTCCACCTACGTAAACTCTAAATAAATTTTCTCCATTTTCATTTACAGCTAAGAATCCTAAATCTTGTATTGTACAATGTGCAGTATCATTTTCTCCATTTGAGAATGAAACTTTAAGCTTTCTTGGTAACTTATAAGTTGTTATTCTCTCCATAAAGTATTCACCTGTTGCTAATGCATATGGTGTTGGATCAAAAGCTTCATCTTTATCAACTCCAGATAAAGGTGATAAAGCAACATTTCTTGGGAAGTTACCACCTGCACCTCTTGTATATATATCATTTTCTAAAGCTTCTTTCATTAAATTACATATATCATCTATTGATAAACCATGATATTGAATTGCTTGACGAGTAGTAAAATGTAAGCCACCTAGCTTATATTTTTCAGCCCATTCATTAATTAATCCTAATTGTGGCATTGTTATTATACCTGATGGTATTCTAAGTCTAATCATAAACTCTTTTCCACCACGATGTGCATATACACCCATTCCACCAGAAGCGTGTTTAAAATCCATAACAGACATTTCTCCATTAGCAAATTTATGCCCCACACTTCTAAACTCTTCTATTTCTGGCATTAGAACTTCTTTTAAATTCCCCATAATTTCACCTCAAAATTCATTACTATTTTTAATATTCCTAATCTATTATACAAATATGTAGATTTTTACTCAAAGTTTTTTTACCAATTTATTCATTTAAATATTTTATAAATACCATAAATAAACTTAATAATTAAGTTTACACACATTAAAAAAAGCTGGTATAACTGCAGTAAATATAAAAAGCTATGCAAATTTGCATAGCTTTTAAATATTATTTAAAAATATCCTTAAATCCTTTTTTCTTGTGAGTTATTTCACCATCAACACTTTCTCCACAAGCTTCCATGAATGCTTCTAAAGCTTCTTTTTGCTTACTAGTTAAAGTCTTAGGAATATCAACAATAACTTTTACATATTGATCTCCTCTAGCTGATGAATGAACCTTTGGAACTCCTTTACCTTTTAATCTAAACATAGTTCCTGATTGAGTACCTGCCGGTATTGTATATTTAACATCCCCATCTACTGTAGGAACTGTTATTTCTACACCTAAAGCAGCTTTTCCCATAGAAATATGAGTATCTATATAGATATCATTACCTCTTCTATCAAAGTGTTTAGATTTAGCAACATTAATTCTAACATATAAATCACCTGGAGGTCCATCGTTAGAACCATGTTCCCCTTGCCCTCTAAGTGGCATTACATTTCCTGTATCAACCCCTGCTGGCACATTAATTGTGATTTTTCTAGTCTTTCTAGTTTTTCCTCTTCCTGAACAACTTGAACATGGACTATCCACTACTGTACCTTTTCCACCACATGTGCTACAAGTAGAAGTGCTTACAAAACTTCCAAGTGGAGTTTGTCTTTGAACTCTAACTTGCCCGCTTCCATTACAAGTTGGACATGTCTTTGGAGAAGTTCCTGGTTTAGCTCCACTACCATGACATTCTTCACAATTTTCATTTCTATTTATAGTAATTTCTTTTTCAACACCAAAGATAGCTTCTTCAAAAGTTAAATTTAAAGTATATTCTATATCAGCACCTTTAACCGGCCCATTTCTTCTTCTTGAAGAACCACCGCCTCCGCCAAAGAAGCTTTCAAATATATCTCCAAATCCTCCCATATCACCAAAATCAAAGCCACCAAATCCACCTGAACCAAATCCACTTCCATCAAAGTCAACAGTACCATATTGGTCATATCTTGCTTTCTTCTCTGGATCAGAAAGCACTTGATATGCTTCATTTATATCTTTAAACTTTTCTTCTGCTTCCTTATTTCCTTGATTTTTATCAGGATGGTATTTAATAAGCTAGCTTTCTAAAGGCTCTTTTTATCTCATCATCACTTGCTCCTTTTTCAAGGCCAAGAGTTGCATAATAGTCTTTATTTGCCATCTATGTGGTCACCACCTTATTTATAATTTACTCAATTTATCTTATCATTTATATATTTTTTAGTAAACACCTAAACTTTTAAAAAGGGAAGACGACTCTTGTCTTCCCTCTTAATTATTATTATTTATCTTCTTTAACTTCAAAGTCAGCATCTACTACATTATCATCATGATGAGTTGCTCCTTGATTTGCTCCACCCATGTTGTTTGGATCAAATCCTGCACCTTGAGCACCTTGAGCTCCTTGAGCATCAGCATACATCTTTGAAGATATAGCATAGAACTCTTGAGTTAACTCTTCTGTAGCTTTCTTAATTGCCTCTAAATCTTCTCCGTCTTTAACAGCTTTTAAAGCATCTAATTTAGCAGTTATTTTAGCTTTGTCATCTGCAGAAATCTTGTCACCAAGCTCTTCTAATTGCTTTTCAGTTTGGTAAACTAATTGATCTGCATTATTCTTAGTTTCTATTGATTCTTTTCTCTTCTTATCTTCTGCTGCAAATTTTTCAGCTTCTTTTACTGCTCTATCTACTTCTTCATCTGAAAGGTTAGTTGATGCAGTAATTGTGATATTTGCTTCCTTACCAGTTCCGTTTATCCATAGCTGAAACTTTAACAATACCATTAGCATCTATATCAAAAGTAACTTCAATTTGTGGAATTCCTCTTGGAGCTGGAGCAATACCTGATAGAGTAAATCTACCTAAAGTCTTGTTATCAGCAGCCATTTGTCTTTCACCTTGAACAACGTGAATTTCAACTGATGTTTGACCATCTGCTGCAGTTGAGAATATTTGACTCTTCTTAGCTGGTATAGTTGTATTTCTTTCTATTAATGGAGTAGCAATACCACCCATTGTTTCAATTCCTAATGTTAATGGAGTAACATCTAGTAATAATACATCTTTAACTTCTCCAGTTAAAACACCTGCTTGAATTGCAGCACCCATAGCTACGCATTCATCTGGGTTAACTCCTTTTGAAGGTTCTTTTCCTGTAAAGTTCTTAACAGCTTCTTGTACTGCAGGTATTCTTGTTGAACCACCAACTAATATAACTTTATCAATTTGGCTAATTGAAAGTCCAGCATCGCTTAATGCTTTCTTCATTGGTTCTATTGATCTTTGAACTAAATCATGAGTTAATTCATTAAATTTAGCTCTAGTTAAGTTCATATCAATGTGTTTTGGACCAGTTGCATCTGCAGTGATGAATGGTAAGTTAATATTTGTTTGCATTGATGATGATAATTCTATTTTAGCTTTTTCTGCAGCTTCTTTTAATCTTTGAACTGCACTCTTATCATTTCTTAAATCTATTCCATATTGTGATTTAAAATCATTTGCTATATAATCTATAATCTTTTGGTCAAAGTCATCTCCACCTAAGTGAGTATCTCCATTAGTTGATAATACTTCGAATACTCCATCTCCTAATTCAAGAATAGATACGTCGAATGTACCTCCACCTAAGTCATAAACGAATATTTTTTCACTGTGGTCAGTCTTATCTAATCCATAAGCTAATGAAGCTGCAGTTGGTTCGTTTATTATTCTTAATACTTCTAATCCTGCTATTCTACCAGCATCTTTTGTTGCTTGTCTTTCGGCATCATTAAAGTAAGCTGGAACTGTAATAACTGCTTGGTTTACAGTTTCTCCTAAGTAAGCTTCTGCATCTGCTTTAATTTTTTGAAGTATCATTGCTGATATTTCTTGTGGTGAATAAACTTTATCATCTACATGAGTTTTATGGTCTGTTCCCATTTCTCTTTTTATTGAAATTATTGTATGTTCTGGATTTGTAATCGCTTGTCTTTTAGCAATTTGTCCAACCAATCTTTCTCCATTTGCTTGGAAAGAAACAACTGAAGGAGTAGTTCTAGCACCTTCTGAGTTAGTGATAACTACTGGTTCTCCACCTTCCATAACAGCTACACATGAATTTGTAGTACCTAAATCAATACCTATAATTTTTCCCATAATTTTTTCCTCCTCGAAATTACATATCTATTTAAAGATTTTCCTTAATTACTATTTTGCTACTGTAACCATTGAATATCTGATTACTTTTTCGCCTCTTTTATATCCTTTTTGATATACTTGAGCAACATCATTGCTATTTAAATTTTCATCTTCAACAACAGAAATTGCTTGATGTAAATTTGGATCAAATCCATTAGTTGTATCAATTTCTTCAACACCTAATTTATCTAAAGAGTTTAAGAAACCTTTTATAGTCATCTCAACACCCTTTTTAAGATCATCTACATTTCCATCTACAGCTAAAGCTCTTTCTAAATTATCAGCTACAGGAAGCATTTCCTTTAATACATCAGTACATGCATCAGTATATATTCCTTCTTTTTCTTTAGCTGTTCTTTTTCTATAATTGTCATACTCAGCTGTTAATCTAAGTAATCTATCTTTTAATGTTTCTAATTCATTAGAAAGCTTTTTATTTTCTTCTTTTAAATTTCTAATCATTGATAAATCATCTGATCCAGTGTTTTCTGAATTTTCTTCTTCTACTTCTTCATTTTCCGTAGACTCAGCAGTTTCTCCTACTGTTTCAGTTTCTTCTACTGTTTCAGCTTTTTCTAATATTTCTTCATCTTTTAATTCTTTGTTTTCTTCCATCCTTACACACCTCATCTCTTTTCATTCAATACTCTTGGTCCTGAAGACTTTTATTTAACTCCTTTATCACTTGTGCCATAATTGAGACTACTTTAGAATAATTAATTCTCTGTGGACCTATTAGTCCAATACTGCCAATTGGTCTTCCACCTAAAGAATACTCTGCTGTAATTACCGAGCAATCTTTTGCTTCAGGTATATAATTTTCATCACCAATTTTAATAGACATATCACCACTAGTTTCAAGTAACTCTATAACACAATCCTTATTGCTTATTAATTGAAGTACCTCTTTTGCCTTTTCAATATCGTTGTATTCTGGATAATTAAAAAGATTTGTTGTTCCTTCAACCACTAACTCTGATTTGGAGTTATTGTTTAAACTTTCATATAAAGCTGGAAGCATTGCATTAAATAAATCATCAAATCCTACTAATTCATTTTTTAGTCCATTAATAACCTCTAAGTTAATAGCTTCAATAGTTAAATTTTTAAGTTTACTATTTAATACTTCATTAATTCTACTTAGCTCATCATTACTTGGGGCATTTTTAACCTTGATTCTATGATTTTTTATAACTCCACTATCTGTTACAATTACTGAAATTAAATTTGTCTCATCAATTTTAATTAATTGAAGTGATTTTATATAACTTCTTTTCATTGATGGAGTTTGAACTATACATGTTAAATTTGTTAATTCCGATAATAAAACACAAGCTTCTTTTAAAATTGTATCAACTTCTTGCATAGCTGAGTTAATTAAATATTCTTTAATTCTAAGCTCTTCATCCTTACTTAACTTTTGTGTTTCCATTAGTTTATCAACATATAACCTATAGCCCTTACTAGATGGTATTCTTCCTGCTGATGTATGAGGCTGTTCTAAGTACCCCATTTCCTCTAAATCTGCCATTTCATTTCTTATAGTCGCAGATCCTACACCTAAATCATACTTTTTAGCTATTGTTCTAGATCCTACAGGTTCTCCCGTTACTATATAGTCATTAATAATGGCTTGAAGTATTTTTATTTTCCTTTCATCAATAGCCATCTCATCACCTCTATTTGTTAGCACTCATTTAAGTCGAGTGCTAATGACTACAATATCAATATATTCTTATTTGTTTTTTTTGTCAATTTCATATTTCTTTAAATTTTCAATTATTTTTTTGTATAATTTAGTTTTTTCTAAGTTTTCTCTTTCCATCTCTAAATTACTCCTTTTTTCTTAGCTTTTTAAATAGTCAACTATACAACCATTGAATTATCTATTTATCTAATATGAAATCAGACATAACAATATTAGATAATTCAATTCCTTTTGAAGTTAAATACATAAAATCATCTTTTACAACTAAAAGACCTTCTCTTATATTTTTCTCAATGACATGCTCATATATACTGTTTATATCTACACCAAATTTTTTATTAAATTTAGATAAACTTATCCCTGAAAGCATTCTTAATCCCATAAAAATAAATTCTTCTATTTCATCTTCTCTTGAATTTTTATGTTTTTCCATAACTACATTATCATTATTCTCTACTCTTTTTATATATTCATTCATATTATCTATATTAACCAATCTATATCCATCAATATAAGAACTACTTGCTAATCCTACACCAATATATTCACCTAAACTCCAATATACCTTATTGTGTTCACATTCTTTTTCAGGCAAAGCAAAATTAGAAATTTCATATTGGTGATATCCATACTTTTTTAATATATCTTTCGTCATTTTATCCATAATTCTTTCATCATCTTCTGACGGTATTTCTAATTTATTTTTTTCGTATAAAGAGTAAAATGCTGTACCTTCTTCAATAATTAAACTATATGCTGATATATGCTCTGGTTTTAACTCACATATTTTTTCCAATGTATATTTCCATATTTCTATTGTTAAATTTGGCAAACCATACATTAAATCTACATTTATGTTAGTAAACCCTATTTTTCTAGCTAATTTATAATTCTCTAAAAATTCATTAAAGGTATGTATACGACCAATTCTCTTAAGCAATTTATCATCACAAGATTGGAGTCCAAAACTTAATCTATTTACGCCATAATTTTTCATAAGCATTAATTTTTCTTCATTTACTGTTCCTGGATTGCATTCTATTGAATATTCTACGTTTTCCGATAAATTTAATTTTTCAACAGAACTAAGTCACTTTTCTAATTCTTTTACTTCAAGATGCGAATGCGTTCCTCCACCAATAAATATAGTTTTAATAATATAATTTGAACATTTACTTTCAATTTCTTTGACTAATGCATTTATGTAATCCTCTCTAAACTTTTCTCTCCCTGCAAAGGTAGGAAAATCACAATAAAAACATCTTTGTTTACAAAATGGTATATGTATATATAAGCTAATTTCTTTCATTATTTTCTCCTCCAAACTATGTAATAATTTACTTAATAATATCTTCGATTATGAAAAAAGACATTGCTATTGCAATGTCTTTTCATTAACACATTTATTAGTCTACTTTAAGTACAGCCATGAATGCTTCTTGTGGTACTTCTACAGATCCCACTTGTCTCATTCTCTTCTTACCTTCTTTTTGTTTTTCAAGAAGTTTCTTCTTTCTTGAAATATCTCCACCATAACATTTAGCAAGTACGTCTTTTCTCATAGCCTTAACAGTTTCTCTTGCTATAACTTTAGAACCTATGGCAGCTTGAATTGGAACTTCAAACATTTGTCTTGGAATTATTTCTTTAAGCTTTTCAGCTATTCCCCTTCCTTTATGGTAAGCTCTTTCCTTTGGAACTATCATTGATAATGCATCGACTATATCTCCATTTAATAATATATCAAGCTTAACAAGTTCTGTCTTCATATATCCTTTAAATTCGTAGTCAAATGATGCATACCCTCTAGTTCTTGATTTTAATGTATCAAAGAAATCATAAACAATTTCATTTAACGGCATATCGTAATTTATAGATACTCTTGTTGTTTCAAGATATTCCATATCTATGAATGTTCCTCTTCTTTCTTGACATAAATCCATTATTGCACCAACATAATCTGTTGGAGAAATTATAGATGCTCTAACAACTGGTTCTTCCATATAATCTATTTCTGTTGGTTCTGGTAAGTTTGTTGGATTAGTTAAATCTAAAACTTCTCCATTAGTCTTAGCTACCTTATACACAACCGAAGGAGCTGTTGTTATAATATCTAAATTAAATTCTCTTTCTATTCTTTCTTGAATTATTTCCATGTGAAGTAATCCTAAGAATCCACATCTGAAACCAAATCCTAATGCTATAGAAGTTTCTGGCTCAAAATCTAGAGCTGCATCATTTATTTGTAACTTTTCTAAAGCTTCTTTTAATTCATCATATTTAGCACCATCTACTGGATAAATCCCTGAGTAAACCATAGGTACAGCTTTCTTATATCCTGGTAATGCATGTTCAGTTGGTCTATTTGCTTCCGTTATAGTATCACCAACTCTAGCATCAGCAACATTTTTAATAGATGCAGTTATATATCCAACGTCTCCAGCCATAAGTTCATTAACAGGTAAGAACTTAGGAGTAAATACCCCTACTTCTGTTACATCATATACTTTATTAGTTGCCATTAACTTTATTTTAGTTCCTGGCTTAACTTTTCCGTCCATAATTCTTACATAACATACAACACCTTTGTAGCTATCATAATATGAATCAAATATTAAAGCTTTAAGTGGAGCTTCTTCATCTCCATTTGGAGCTGGTACTTTTTCCACTATAGTTTCTAAAACATCCTCAACATTTAATCCTGTTTTAGCTGATATCATAGGTGCATCATGTGCTTCTATACCTATAACATCTTCGATTTCTTGCTTCACTTCATCTGGTCTTGCAGATGCTAAATCTACCTTATTAATTACTGGTGCAATTTCTAAATCATTATCTAATGCTAAATAACAATTTGCCAAAGTTTGAGCTTGAATACCTTGTGTTGCATCAACTACTAGTACAGCACCTTCACAAGCAGCTAAACTTCTTGAAACTTCATATGTAAAGTCTACGTGTCCTGGTGTATCTATTAAGTTTAAAATATACTCTTCACCATCAGCACGTCTATACACAAGTCTTGCAGCTTGAGATTTTATTGTAATACCTCTTTCTCTTTCTAGTTCCATGTTATCTAAAACTTGCTCTTCCATTTCTCTTTGAGTAAGAGTCCCTGTAATTTCTAATAATCTATCCGCTAGGGTTGACTTACCGTGGTCTATATGTGCTACTATTGAAAAGTTTCTAATCTTTGATTGTCTATTACTTTGCATATATCTTAACTGCTAATCTTTTAAGCAGCTTCTTCACCCCCATATTGTTAAATCAAACTAAATTATAACATAGAGTATAGAGTAGGTGTCAAGAATATTAATTTCCTTGATAATTCTCAATAAAATCATCTACAGTATTATCCAAATCATAACTATCTACGCTATTACTATTATCGTTATTATTTTTTCTTTTTTCATTAAATTTATCCTTTATATTAGATACCGTTTTTTCAATATAATTAAAAACTGGTTTTAATTTTTTTAAAAATATATTATCCATTGTTAAATTAATTTCTTTATTAAAAACTTTTACCATTGCCAAATTATCATTTTCTTCTCCAGTATAAATTTTAATTGCACTCTTATCCATTATAAATTCTTGAAAATCCTCACCAAATTCTTCACTTACTAAATTAAAATTATCATCACTATTACCTAAAGGTGATAATGATTTAGTATTAATTATATTAATCTTAATTGCTCCTATAGCAACTAAAATCAATAATACCATAGGTATAATATACTTCTTAAAAATGGTCATAAAAAGACACCCCCTAGTGTTTAACTATAAGGATGCTCATTTTTTATTTTTTTATTCAATTTTTTATCTATTTAAATACTCTGCTATTATTCTTGCTAAATATTTAGCACTTAGCTTAGATTCTTGAGCAGTATTTTTATCAGCTCCAAATTCTGTTAAGATACATGCAGGGCTTAAATTTTGATTAAAATCATTAGAACCACTTGGATATTCCATTAATTTTTCATCTCTTAAAAAAGTAGGAAATAATGTATCTGCAATTGTAATTAAAGAATTTACTGTTTCCATCATTTCATTGTAATATGGTGATGTTTGCGATGTAACAAACTCTACTCTTGCCAAACTTTGTCCATTAATTTCAGTTGTAGTCCTATCTTTATCTGGTCCTCCATCCCTATGCAAATCTATTATAAGTTTGAGATTAGGAAATTGCTCTAAATAACTTTCAACTGTTACTTGGGATCTAAAGTATGAATCTGCATATGGTGCTATATCATGTATTGTTTTATCATGTATAACTGATATTCCATATCCCTCTTGTAATTCCTGTGCTAATACATTACCAACTCCAACTACTGTAAAATCTTCTTCCGAACTATCAGCTCCTACATCTATATATCCTTCATGAGTATGAGTATGATATATTAATACCTCAACATTATTAGGATCTAATGTTTTCTTTAAACTTGGGTCATAAGCAGCACTAACACTATTTAATTCTGCGATGTCTTCATCAGTCATTCTAACTATACTCTCTTCTTTAACTTCATAAGGTGTGAATATATTAAATCTACTGTTTGTATTATTACTAACTGTAACAGTTTCTTTAAGGGGATTTTTGAAATATGCAATCTCATTACCTATTATTCCATACGTTGTTATATTATTTAATCCTAGGGCTTCTACTAACACTCTTTTCAAATCTACTGTATTTTCTCTATAAGCTGATTCATCATAGATTTGTGTTTCAACAATAGGCATTGAGTAATTAAGCAACTGTACATAGGCTAATCCTCCACGCTCTCTATAATTATTAACTATCCCTACAGCCCTTACTATAACTACAACTATAATTAATATTAATAAAATATATCCTACACTAAATTGTTTCTTCTTTTTAGTATTTTTATTATCACCATTAACCCACTGCATTATATATATCCCTCCTCACTCTTTATATATATGGGAGGTTTTACATAATTATTAATACTTTTTCTAAATTAAATTTCAAGCAAACATATTGCTAAAAATTCATCATATCCAATTAAGAAACCATTATACTTACATTAAGAATGTAGCTATAATTTATAATAAAATATTAATCAAAAAAGTTTTTATTCCCAATAATTAATCTTAAAATAAAAAAGCACTTAAATTTTATATAAGTGCTTTTTTATTTAACTAATTCATAAATTTATTTATCTCCTCCATATCCATATTGGGTTGTACTGCTATATTAATTCCATTTGCAATTATTTTTGATAGTGAATCTATAACTTGATCTACATCTTTTGGAGTTACCATCAGTTCTCCAAAGAAAGGATTTAATATTTCTCTTATAAGCATATTTTTTTCATTTCTATCCACACTCTTTAACATATTATAAAATTCTTTTCCACTTTCAGCTTTATTTGAAAGATCATCTAATAATAAGTCCATAGTATCATTAGCAATTGTTGCTGCATCAACAACTGTAGGAACACCAACGGCTATTACTTTAACACCTAAACTTTCTTCATTTATTTGCATTCTATGATTTCCAACACCAGCACCTGGTGAAATTCCTGTATCACCTATTTGAATAGTTCTATTAACTCTTTCTAGCTTTCTTGAACCTAAAGCATCAACGCAAATAACTAAGTCTGGTTTAATCCTATCAACTAAAGATTTTATTACTTCACCTGTCTCAATTCCTGTTATTCCAAGTACACCCGGTGCTATTGCACAAACAGGTCTTACAGATTCATCTATAACATCTGGCATAACTTCTTTTAAATGTCTTGTTATCATAATTTTTTCTGCTACCTTTGGTCCTAATGCATCTGGTGTTACATTCCAGTTACCAAGTCCTACTACTAACACCAATTTGTCTGCACTAATATCTACAAGTTTTTTTAATACTTTACCTACAGTTAATGATACATTATCCATAGTTTCACCATCATATGCTGTAAATTCCGGAAAATCTATAGTTATATAATGCCCCTTTGGTTTTCCAAGCTCTTTACCTGCTTCATCACTTTCTATTGTAACTGTAGTAATTTTTGCCTCTCCATCCATTTCTTCATCAACTTTAACCCCATCAAGTTCTCTTTTATTTTCTTCCGTATATGCCTGTTTTGCTTCAATTGCAAGGTCTGTTCTAACACTTATCATAACTTTCCTCCTAAAAATATTTACTAATCAAATTTATTTTCCCAAATAAGTTTTAATTTCATACTTGAACTTAAAAACTTTAGGTGTTATAATATGATTTGTTGAAAATGAACTCGTACGCAGATTTCCCCAAAAACTGCAGAGGCCCTATAAAATATCAAGGGGGTGAATTGAATGGCAAATATTAAATCAGCAAAGAAAAGAATTAAAGTTACTGAAAAGAAAACTTTACAAAACAGAATGGTTAAATCAGCATTAAAAACTGCTATAAAGAAGTTTGAAGCTGCTGTAGCTGCTAACAACGTTGAAGAAGCTAAAGCTTTATTCGTTAAAGCTTCTAAGTCTTTAGACATGGCTGCTCAAAAAGGAACTGTTCATAAGAACATGGCTGCTAGAAAGAAATCAAGATTAGCTGCAAAATTAAACGCTATGGCGTAATAAATAAGAAGCCGGTGAATTTTTCACCGGCTATTATTTTACCTTAATTTAATTATGTTTCTAAAAAATATAATTTTATTTACATACTATTTACATATTTATTATTTAACCATAAATGTTTTAAACAACATAAGCTCCATTTCCATTTGTTTTTCTCCTGAAGATGATTTAAGCTTAGTTTCTGTATCTACACAAATTTTTATAAGTTCACTTAATTGTTTGGGACTAAACTTCGATGCTTGATTCATTAATTTTTCACATACAAACTGAGGAAGTCTATATTTAGACATAAAGAAATCTAATCTTTTTCCCTTACTCATATAAACTTTAATTTCATATAATCTTTTAAAATGATTTCCGATAGATGATATTATAAGCATGTGTTGATCTGCCTTAAATAATAACTCATCTAAAAGATCTAAAGCCTTTTCAACTTTTCTAGTTGATATGTATTCTACTAAATCAAAAATATCATCTTCACTCTTATTTTGAATTAACTTATCTATATCTTCTTTAGTTATTTCTCTTCCCATTGCATAACAATCTATCTTATCAATTTCTCTTTTTATAATATCAAAATTATTTTGTATTTTATCAGCAAAATATTTTAATTGTATCTTTCCTATATTTCTTCCTCTTTCTTTAAATAAATCCTCTATTTTCTTATAATACTTATCTTTTTTTAACTTATCACAATGAACTACTTTTATATATTTATCTAATGTAGATAACTTTTTATTTTTTTTAGGCGTATCTCTTTTATCATTAAATACATAATACATTATAAGCACAGTGTGACTAGGTAAGTTCTTAATATACTTAGATATTTCACTATATGTTTTTGCTGCTTCTTTATCTGCCTTATCTTTTAAAAAATTAGCTCTATAAACTAAAACTACTTTTCTATCACCAAAGAAAGGTAAAGTTTCACATGCATTTTCTATTTCTTCAAAAGTCGTTGTTAATCCATCTAACTTTGTAAAATTTAAATCTATAAAGTCCTTTTCTACAACCTTATTTATAATTGAATCAACACTTATTTTAATAAGTTCCTCATCTAATCCACAAAAGACATACCCATTTGCCACATCATTCTTTTTTAGTTCATTTTCAAGTACATCTATATTTATCAATATTTATTACAACTCCTTATCTACCTTTTAAAAATTTATCATTAAGTATTATTATTTCCTCTATATCGCCTTTTCTGAAATCTATTATATCATATTCCCAATCTATTTTTTCATAATTTACTAATAGCAAATATTTATTATTTGTTGTGTATAAAATATAATTCTTCCCTTGACCATTAATTACAAATTCATTTGCTATATTAATCCTATTAACTTTTCTAACTATTTTATCTGCTAATGTTACTCTTTTTAACTTTTCAGTGTCTACATAGTCACTAGTTTCTATTAGCACTCTATTACCTTTATAACTTACGAGAAGTGCTCCATCTTTATAATATCTTATTTTTAGAAATGGTGAGTAAATTAGCACAAGTATATATATTGCTATGATAAGAGGATAATATAAAAATCTTTTAAAACCTCTTTTGTAATAATAGTAAGTTGTAAGTATTGCAATATAAAAATATGCCACGCTGTAATGTAAATACAATAATTCTAAACCAATATTATTAATTTTATACATTATAAAATCTATTATTTTAATTATATAATTGCATAAATAGAGGCAATAATTAAATATTGGTATAATCATTTGAATTACCAACAGCACATTTCCCAATATAACTAAAATAACTATAAAGGGAACTACTAACATATTACCTAAAATAAAACTAATTGATACCTCTCCAAAGTATAAAACTAATATTGGCAAAGTAAATACTTGTGCACATAAAGATATTGATACTGTATCTCTTATTTTATTAGGTAGTTTATATAATTTTTTGTTTAAATCTTTATTAAAAAGTATTATACCTAATGTGGCCAAAAATGATAATATAAACCCTAGCCCAAACACTTCATAAGGCCGTATAAGGAGTATTATTATGCCTGCTAATGATAAAGCTGCTAATGAGTTATATGTCTTTCTTAAAACCACTCCAAAGCTCATAATAAATATCATTATATATGCTCTTACAGATGATGGTGGTGCCCCTGTAAATAAAACATATATAAAAGAAATAATTAAACTCATCTTAATACCAAATATTTTTGATAAAACACTAAAAATTAATGATAAATGTAATCCTGATACAGATATAGCATGAGATATTCCTAATTCCCCCATAATATCTCTATCCTCTTCGCCTAATTCACTCTTATAACCAAATGCAACAGATGTAATAAGTGCAGCTTTTCTATTTCCTAATTTTTCTTCTATCTTTTTAAATATTTTCTCTCTTTCTTTATATAAAGTACTAATGAAATCATCTTGTTTTATTTTATAGAAATTTATTTTATATTCTCCTATATATCCTTTAATTATATTGTTATCTTTACTAAATTCACCCTTAGCAAGTATTTTTTGACCAACCTTTATTTCATTATTTATATTATATAAATTTACGTTTCTACCATTGATTTTGCCTTTACCATAATAATTTTTCACTTCAATAATCCTTATTTCTTCAATATTATCTGGAATATACTGATAAAACCATATATTATTGAATATAAAAATAGTAAAAAATAATATTAATATTATCGCTATATAATTTCCTTTAAGCTTAAATATAAATATAAAAAAACTGCTAACAACAAAAATTGCCAACAGTTTATTTTTACTATACATTTCATAACATATAGATGCTAATATAGATACAACAAAAATATATATTAATGGATTATTAAAGCTTTTTTCAGTACATAGTTTCATTTGGCATCACCCCTATTGTAAGCCTTGCCAAAGTTTTATTATTATAATCAAATCTTAATATAAATATTTAATAAATTCATGCTATTTTTTTAACTAATAAGCTTATCCCACAAACCTTTAAATTTATCTATAAATTCTTCTGTTGCTTTATTAACCAAATCTACAAATGTTCTTATTTCCTTTAATGTGATATTATCTTTATGGATTCCACAACTTACAACCACACTTGAATTAAAACTCGTAGAAATCTTTTTAGCAACAGGCATTACTATCTCATCTTCCTTTTGCCCTGTAACAGTTAAAAGTGATACAGACACACTTGTTTTTTCATTCTCTGAGAAATGTTCTCTTGGAACAGCTAACGCTATAGCCCCTATATGAGGTTTATCTCCACCTAATATAGATATATTCATATCATTTCCCATCTTAACTACAATAAAAGTAACCTTTAAATCTTCTGTACTCTTTTCAATTTTTATCATACTTTCTCCTTATATATAAAAAAATATGGTACATAAATTCATTACATACCACGCTTTATTGATTTCCATATATCATTTATATTATTTACTTTTTAATTTATATATAAACATTAAAGTTACTATCTATTTTTAATATTATAGTTTTGGCCTTAAATTTTAAAAGGTACTATTAACTTTTTGTGCATAAAAAAAGACTTTACATTAAAGCAAAGCCTATTAAAAACTATAAAAATTTAATTGCTATTGGTAAGTATACAAAAAACGATATTGTAAATATAATATGAAGCTTTTTATATAACTTGTAATTTTTCTTCATAATAGCTCCAGTTACTCCAATAGCAGCCATAATAGCCGCAAAACCTATATATTTTATAAATCCTTCTTGTCCAATTCTTAAAATTAATTCAGCAATCATTGCAGCTACTGAAATTACACCTAAAAATATATGTGTTTTTACGTATACTTTTCTTTTTACCTTAAATAATTTTAATATATAATAAACTAATAATGATAAACAAAAAAACATTGATGATATTCTTTCCATTGTCACTACTCCCTACTCTTTCTTTGTAAATTTTTATTAAGCTATATACCTCTAGCAGCTTCCATAGCTCTTTTTTCTTCTGGACTAATAGTTTTAACCCTAAATGTAAAGTAATATAATTTAACTATTATTAATATGATAATTGTTATTCTCATAGGTAACACATCTACTAATATTAAAGGAAAAGCTAACATACAGTTTACAAAACTTAGTAAAACAACTTTTTGCTTTAGCGTCATAGCTCTTTCTTTAACAAAACTTTCTAAATGCTTTTTATAAAGCTTTGTATTTATAAACCAATTATGAAATCTTTCTGAACCCTTTGCAAAGCAATATGATGTTACTAATAAAAATGGTGTAGTTGGTACTACAGGTAATATCACTCCTATAAGCCCTAATCCAAGCGCTATAAACCCTAAAGTTATATAAAAATATTTTTTTACTTTATTCATGTTTACTCCCCTTTTAAATACTAATTTTTTGTATTTTCTATTAATCAAATTTCTATTAAAAAATCCTATTTATTTAACGCATGTCTTACTAATTCAACTGGATTGTATATTATAAGCCTTGGTCCTGAAAACTTCATTACTTCTTTAATTTTTACTTTCATGTCTTTCTTATAACAATGTATAGGGCATCTTGAACAAGTTGATTTATTTTCACCAAACTTACAAAAACTTAATCGCTTATTTGCATATTCTAATAGTTCTTTACACTCTTCACATAGTTCATCTTTTTTATTCCCATGTTTTTTTTGACAATATATATCTATCATCAATTTAATAGTCTTTTTCTCCCTATCAATTCTTCCCATTTTAATTTATCTCCTATAAATATTAACTTTCTCAAATATAAGCGATAATCATTATCACTTAATATTGATAAAAAAAGCTTATGTTTAATTTAAGAATTTGAAGTGTCGAGTTTATGGATCAAATATATATTTGATCTTCAGTAGAAAATTTCTACCATAAACTCTACACTCCTAATTGCTAACCCTTAATTTAATACAAGCTTACTATTTTCTAGCTTATAAGTCTTATTACAAACTGCTGTTGTTGATTTTCTATGAGATATAAGAACTATTGTCTTATCTTCACAGTTTTCCTTTATAGATTTTAATATTTCACCTTCATTTAATGTATCTAAATTACTTGTTGGTTCATCTAATATTAAAACATCTCCATCAGCTAAAAATGCTCTAGCTAGTCCTATTCTTTGTTTTTCACCTGAAGAAAGGTTTCCACCTAACTCTCCTACTTTAGCTTCATATCCATTAGGTAAAGTTTCTATAAAGTCATGTATAGATGCCATTTTAGCAGCCTTAATTACATCTTCCTTAGTTGCCTTTGGATTTCCTATCTTTATATTATCAAGTATTGTTTCATTAAATAGATATGTTTCTTGGCTAACTAATGTTTGACTATTTCTAAGTGATTTTGTAGTAACATTTTTAATATTTTTATTATCAATATTAATTTTTCCTTCATTTACATCCCAAAATCTCATCATAAGCTTAACAAATGTACTCTTACCTATTCCACTTTCACCTATAAGAGCAATTTTATCTCCTCTTTTTATGTGAACTGATGTATTATCAAAAATCTTTTCTTTTCTATTTGGATAAGAGAATGTTACATTATCATACGCTATTGATTCACCACTTACAGCATGTCCTTCTAAAATTTCCTCTACATGTGGCTCTTCATCCATTAAATCAAATAATCTCTCTGCACATGCAAATGTTTGAAGTAATGTATTTGAAAGATTACTTAATGCAACTACTGGTCCAAATGATGATGCTATTATTACTATTCCTACAAGCATCCATGTAAATGATATATTTCCCATTGAATATTGTGCAAATCCAACTCCAACAAAAGTTAATATTGCAATCATTATAGTTAAGTCTGTAATAGCTCTTATTATACCTTCATGTTCTTTAATCTTATCAAGGCTTTTATTTATTCTATGTGATTTTGAATTTATTTCTTTTAATCTTTCATCACCTGCTTTAAATAATAATACTTCCTTTAATCCTCTTAAAGAATCAAGTATATAGTTATTACATTCACCAAACATATTTCTATATTGAACCCCAGCTTCCTTACCTAAGCTAGAAGAAGCATATGGTATTACAAATCCAACAATTAAGAAGAATATAACTGATAATACTCCAAACCATGGATTAATAATAAATAGTATTACTGAAATTATAGTATTTGTAATTATTGCAATTGATATTGGGGCTATTGTATGTGCATAGAAAACTTCTAAAAGCTCTATATCAGAAGTAATTAATGAAATAAGATTTCCTTTTTCTTGTCCTTCTAATTTTGCAGGAGCTAATTTTCTAAGCTTTGTAAATATTTTGTCTCTTAATATATAAAGTATTTTAAAAGCAATATAATGTCCTGATAATTGTTCAGCATATCTTAAGAAACCTCTTAAAAGTGCGCTTACTGCCATAACTATCATTGCACCAGTAAAGCTAACAAATGTAATATCTCCTATAAACGCGCCTATTGCAATTGCTCCAAAGCTAGCTATTGCAATTGCAGCTAAAAATCCAACAACACCCATACTTATAGTTATTGCCATAATTGGGGCTAATGGTTTTAACTCAACTATTAATCTCTTCATTATTTGGAAGCCTGATCTTCTTTTCATATTAGCAAACCTCCCTTATCATTTCTAATTCATTTTGCTTATTAACCATATTATAATAATGAGATTCTTTACTCATTAATTCATCATGTGTTCCATTCTCAACTAAAATCCCTTTATTCATAACATATATGTTTTTCGCTTCTTTCACATTAGCTAATCTATGTGATATTACTAATACAGTTTTATCTTTAGAAAGTTCATAAATAGCTTCCCAAATGCTTTCTTCACTTTCTACATCTATATTAGACGTAGCTTCATCAAAGATAATCATTGGTCTATCTGCTAAAATTACTCTTGCTAATGCTAATCTTTGTTTTTGACCACCTGATAATGCACTACCTGCTTGCCCTACATCTGTTAGTAATCCATCTTTTAATCCATTTACAAAATCATATAATCTTGCTGTTTTTAACGCTTTTTCTAATTCTTCTTTAGTTGCATCTTTTTTAGCCATTAATAGGTTATCTAAAATGCTTCCATTAAATATATAACTATTAGTAGATACTAAAGCAATATTTCCATAAATATTATCCAATGATATATTTTCTATGTTAATATCATTTAATCTTATTTCTCCATTAGTTACTTTATGGTTATTTAATATAAGTGATGCAACAGTACTCTTACCAGAGCCACTTTCCCCTACTATTGCAACTAATCCACCTGGTGTAATTTCCATATTAATATTTTTTAATACTTGTCTTTCACCATCATAGCTAAAATCAACATTTTTTAATTCTACTTTTATTTCATTAAATTTAGTTTCTTCATTTGTATTAACATCTTTTTGTCTTTCTTCTGCATCTAAAATACCAAACATTCTATCACTTGCAGCCATTCCATTCATTGCTATATGGAAATATGAACCTAAAAGTCTAAGTGGTATAAAGAATTCAGATGAAAGTAATATTATTATAAGTAAGCTTCCTACTGGAATTTGTCCATTCTTAAATTGAATTAATGCAACTATTGTACCTGCTGCTGCTCCACCAAAAGCTACTAAATCCATTATTGTTATTGAATTAAGCTGCATACTTAAAACTTTCATAGTTATTTTTCTAAATTTTTCAGCTTCTTCATTCATCTTTACATGTCTTTCTTCATCAATATTAAATACTTTTAAAGTAGTTAACCCTTGAAGATTTTCTAAAAATGTTCCGCCTAAATCAGAATAAGATTTCCAATAATCTTTTAATATTCTTTTAGCAATTTTCATTATTGCTATTATTGATGCCGGTATAAGCGGTACACAAAGTATAAATACAAGTGCTGCTTTAAATGATATAAAGCTCATAAATATAAATAGCGTTACTGGCACTAGTAGTGCATAGAAAAATTGAGGTAAGTATTTACCAAAGTAAATTTCAAGCTGCTCTATTCCCTCAACTGATACTTGAACTACAGCTGATGTGCTTTCAACCTTCGTATATCCAGTTCCTAATTTTAATAATTTTTTGTAAATAAGTTCTCTTAATGTTACTCTTGCTGTTGCAGATGCTGCATTTGAAAATTTAGCATATAAAATATTACATGAATATCTAATAGCTAATAAAATTACTATTAATACACTGGCCGCTAACAATGATATATTTCCCCATATCTTAAAATCCATCATCGCTGCAAATATATTATTTCCATTAAGATTTAATCTTTCTCCAACATAAATCTTATTAATAAACTGTCCAATTAATATTATCGTAATTATATTACATAAAACAGAAATCCAATTTACTAATATAGTTAAACCTATATATTTTTTTGAATCTTCACAAAGGTTTATTAACCTTTTATTAATCATCATAAGTAATATCCCCCATTCCTTTTTTTGAACTAACATTCTAACTGATATTTGTTATCACTCTCATTAATATAACTTAATTGATAATTATTTTCAATACCTTCTTTGATAAAATTTTAATTTTTGTACTATAATTAATATAGAAGTTTATTTATGGAGAAATTAATATGAAAAAAAACAAAAATAATTTAATTCAAAAACAATTAATGGATATTTATAAAAAGGAAGCTAAATTACTAGAAGAAAAACCTCCTAGTTATATTAAAAATAAACTATCGCCAATTAAAGAGACATTAGAAGATAAAATTCCTGATAAATTACAATCAACATTAGAACTAGCTTTTGAAAAGGGATTTAAAGTAGTATTTGATAAAGGTGTAGGCCTAATAGAAAAAACCTACAATAGGGATAATATTAATATGGAATTTGATATAAACACTTATGCTATTGAAAAATATCCAACTAAGAGGAATTTTAAAAAAATAGATAAATCTGCAAATCGAAAAACTATGTTAAATAAATCAATAAGCGCTGTTGAAGGTACTGCTCTTGGTTTATTAGGAATAGGTCTACCTGATATTCCTATTTATATTGGTGTAATTTTAAAATCTATATATGAAATTAGTCTAAGCTACGGATTTAATTATAATTCACAAAACGAAAAAGCTTATATCTTAACTATAATCTGTGCTGCAGTAACATCTACAACTGAAAAAAAATACTACTTTGATAAATTAGATAAAATGGCTAATGAAATAGATGCTAATAAAAATCCTAATTATCAATTAGATGAATTATTAAAAGAAACCTCTAATAAAATCTCTACTTATATGTTAACTTCTAAATTTATACAAGGTCTTCCTTTAATCGGAGTTGTAGGAGGCGTAACTAATTTTAAAACTTTACAAGATATTAGTACTATAGCTAAACTTAAATATAAAAAGCGATATTTAAACAACCTTCAAATTTAATAAAAAAATTAACGGCTAAAATAAATTCTATTTATTTTAGCCGTTTATAATATTAACTACAAACATAATCACACTCTCAAATTTATATATTATTCTCTCTAATTATTTACTATATTTTTTAAAACTGTTTCTAATGAACTTACAGTACTATTATGGTTTCTTATAATTGTAATATTCTTTTTATCCGCTTCTTTTTTTGCTGTTCGTACTAATTTATGAGATACTACATCTGTTAATAATATAACTGCATCTGGACTACCTATCTTATCTCTTAATCCTGTTTCCATTTGTGTAAAAACCTTAGCTTTACAATTATATTTTTTACAGACTTTAATATAATCCTTACTCATTCTATCATGACCACCTACTATAACTATACTCATATTTAAACCTCCAATAACATTTTATATTTCCATTTGCTTTTACACTGATATTTTTTCATAATTCTTAATAAAATTTCGTATATTAAAAGCTATATTATGCGTTGAATCTCCACTTAATATATTATTAACTGCATGTTCTTTTACTTTATCATACTTATTAAAAATTTCTTTTGCATTGTTGAAGTTATTATATACCATCCAGTATCCACATACTAAACACTTCTTATTTGTACACCCCATGAAATCTTTTACATCTTCAAGCGGAAATCCTAAAAATACTCCTAATTCATGAGGACATTTAAATTTTTCATATCTTTCTTTTAGTTTATTTATATAACTTTCAAGATTATTTTCTTCTTCATAACCTAATTGAACTAAAAATTGTTTATTACTTTTATTAAAAATATAATTCTCTAACTCTTCTTTATCATATACCAATATTATTAATGCATCTTGTGATTCTCTTAACTCTACAAATTCAATATTTATAGATTTTAAAAATGATATTCCATATTTAATCCATTTATCATATAAATTATTATTTCCCTTTTTTAATGTTACGGTTGCTGATGGTTTTACTCCTGATATTACCAGAGAGGCATTGTAAATTAAAAATTTTTCAATGCACTCCCTATCTTCCATAATTGAAAGGCTTTTATAAAATTCAATTTGTTTCACTTTTGCTTTTTTAAGCCTTTGCTATACTCATTCCAAATTCAATACACTCAGAAGAATTATCCTCTGGTTCATATTGAATTATTAAACCATCATTTATTAAAGTGCAACCTAACGACTCTACTCTTTCCTGCCAATCTCTCATCCATTGACCATCTCCCCAGCCGTATGATCCAAATAAAGCAACCTTTTTCCCTTGAATCCTTGTTGATATTTCTTCCATAAAAGGTTCAAATTCACTTTCTTCTAAAACTTCATCTCCCATAGCAGGACAACCTAATATTACTACATCCTCATCATCAAAGATATTAACATTTGCATTAGAAACATTTATAACCTCTGCAGTCTTTCCTGTATTTATAATACCTTCCGCAATTAAATTTGCCATTTTTTCAGTGTTACCTGAATTTGAATAATAAATAATTTTCATTTCTCCCCCCTAATCAATATTGATATTCATTCTCAATTAATTATTATATTACATTACTCCTTTTTAATTGTCAATAGCCTATTAAAAATAATTTACAAATAAAGTTAGTTAAAATTTAATATATCTATTCTTTATTAATACTACAAAAAAATGAGATAATATTTAATATTATCTCATTCTTTTAAATTTGTTATTTTAATACAAATGATTGACAATCTGTACATTCAACAACTGTTGGATTTTGTTCATGAGTTCCAACTTGTATTGCATTTAATGTACAATAATTTTCTGAACATGCATGATGTTTGCATTGTTGTACACTACATTGTATACTAGGATTTTTTTCCATAATATTCACCTCCCTTAACAAATTACCCTATTAATTTTCCCTAATCTAAGCATATTATTCTATCTTCCGCACTTTTATATATTAAAACTTACTCATATAAAACTATATTTTTATTATCATTTCTTATCATATACTTCACCTATTGTTTTGTCTTTTGGATTAAATATAAGAGCCATTAAATATCCAAAAAATATTGCAGCTGTTATTCCTCCTGCTGCCCCTTTAATTCCTCCTGTAAAAGCTCCTATTAATCCCTCTTCTTTAACAGCCTTTATAGCTGCATCAGCTAAAGAATTTCCAAAGCTAGGTAATGGTACTGTTGCTCCAGCACCACCTATTTCTATAAGTTTATCATATATTCCAAATCCACCTAGTATTGCACCTAAAGTAACAAAAATAACTAATATTCTAGCTGGTGTTAATTTAGTAGTATCCATTAATATTTGAGCAATAACACATATTAAACCACCAACGATAAACGCACTTACATAATCCATAAAACTCTATTCCCCCTTCTATTTAAACTCAATAGCTACGGCATGAGCTATTCCTGGAATACTTTCACCTTGAAGTGAACTAGTTGTACTCATCAATGCACCTGTAGAAACCAATAACAAGCTTTTTATTTCTTTTTTCATAAGTTTTTTATAAAAATATCCACAAGTTACAACTGCTGAACATCCACATCCACTTCCACCAGCATCAGTTTTTTGTTCCTCATCGTTAAAAATCATATCACCACAATCTACATAATTATCTTTAACATCATATCCATACTCCAATAATAATTTAGTAGTTATATCTTTTCCTACCTTTCCAAGATCTCCTGTTGCTATAACATCATAATCTTTTGGTGTTCTTCCTGTATCCTTAAAATGATTATAAATAGTATCAACAGCAGCTGGTGCCATAGCAGCCCCCATATTATTTGTATCTTTTTCACCATAATCCTTAACAAGACCAGTAGTAACATAAGTTACTTCCGGATAATTTCCAGTTTTGCCTAGGACCATCGCTCCTGAACCTGTTACTGTCCATTGACATGTTGGACACCTTTGAGAACCATATTCTAGTGGAAATCTAAATTGTCTTTCTGCAGAACTAAAGTGTGATGAAGTAGATGCTACAACATAATTTGCAAACCCTCCATCTAAAAATAGAGATGCCATACTTAATGATTCAGACATTGTTGAACAAGCTCCATATAGACCTATAAAAGGTATATTTAATTCCCTTGCTGCAAAACCTGAAGATATTATTTGATTAAGTAAATCTCCCGCAAATAAATAATCTATTTTTTCTTCTGTTAACCCTGCACTACTTATTGCACTTTTAATTGCAGTGTACATCATTTCTGATTCAGCCTTTTCAAAACTATCCTTTCCTAAGGTATCATCACTTATTATTTGATGAAAATAATCTTTTAAAGGACCTTGCCCTTCTTTTGGTCCAACAATAGAATAAGTAGAAATTATTTTAGGTGGATTTTCTAACTTAATAGTTTGTTTTCCAACCTTTTTAACTTTTGTACTCATAAAAATTTTCCCTCCAATTTACACAATACCCCAAAGTCCAAGTATGTAATAAATTATTCCTATTATTACTGATGTGCCTATACCATATACTAATACAGGACCAGCTATAGTAAACATCTTTGCTGCTACACCAAAAACAAATCCTTCTTTTTTAAATTCAATAGCTGGTGAAACTACTGCATTAGAGAATCCAGTTATAGGTACTACAGTTCCTGCTCCTCCAAAAGTGGCAATTTTATCATACACACCTACCCCTGTTAATAATGCTCCTAAAAATATCATTATTATTGGTAGCCATGCTTTTGCTAATTCTTTATCTACACCAAACTTAATCATCATATTTAATATAAATTGACCTATAGTACAAATACTTCCTCCAACTAAAAAGGCCAATACTATATTTTTAAAATACTTTGGCTTTGGTTTCATCTCCTTTGAAAGTTGTTCATACTTACTTATTATCTTCTCTTCTTCATTCTTACTAAACTTACTCAAAAAAACCAATCTCCTTTCTTAATTAAATATAGTATTCCTCTAAAATAAAAAATAAATCACTAAAATAAAAATCTGCATTAAATAATAAAATTATTACTTAATGCAGATCTTAAATCTTTTATATTCTTTTTTGTCCATAGTTTATATTCATCCTTCTTCGAGTTGTTTTCTCATCTCACCTAATACTTTTTTTTCTATTCTAGATACTTGAACTTGACTTATTCCAAGCATTTTTGCAACTTCTATTTGAGTTTTATCTTTAAAATATCTTAATACTATAATTTGCCTTGATTTATTATCTAAATTTTTTAGAGCTTCTTTTAATGCAATTCTATCAGTTAAATTTTTATCTTCTACCGCATTTTCACTTAGCTTATCTATAAGTAAAACTGGAGAACCATCATCATGATGGATAACATCATATAAATATTGTAAACTTGCTGATGATTCTAATGCAAAGAGTATTTCTTCTTTATCAATCCCTGAATATTCAGCTAATTCTTCTATTGTTGGATTTCTATCTAATTTTTTAGTTAAATATTCTTTATCAAAATGTAACTTTTTAGCTAAACTTTTTACATTTCTGCTTACTTTAATTATTCCATCATCACGCAAAAATCTCTTTATTTCTCCTAGTATCATAGGAACTGCATATGTTGAAAATTTTACATTATATTTATTATCAAAATTTTTTATTGCTTTAACAAGCCCTATTGATCCTATTTGAAAAATATCTTCATACTCATAACCTCTGTTCATAAACTTTTTACAAACAGAGGTTACTAAAGGCAAATTCATTTCTATTACCTTATTCATCGCTTCAGAATCACCTTGTCTTGCTAATAAAATTAAGCGTGCGTTGTCTTCATAATTATATTCCTCTCTTTTTAGATTGCTACTCTCCATAAAATTCCCCTAACTTATAGCATTAAATTTCTTCTTCATAATAACGGTTGTACCACTTCCTTTATGACTTATTACTTCTAATTCATCCATAAATGTTTCCATAACGGTGAATCCCATACCTGATCTTTCTAATTCAGGTCTAGATGTATAAAGTGGCTCTCTTGCCTTATCAATATCATCAATTCCTGTTCCATGGTCTATAATAGCAATTGTTACCTCATTATCATGTAAAGATGCTTCTATTCTGATTATACCCATTTTTTTACTTTCATAACCATGAATTATAGAATTTGTTACTGCTTCTGATACTGCTGTTTTTACATCTGATATTTCTTCTATAGTTGGATCTAACTGAGCTACAAAAGCTGCTATGGCAACTCTTGCAAAACTCTCATTTTGAGATCTACTTTCAAATTCTATATTTACTTTATTTTCTCTCATCACTAAATCCCTCCATTACATACTTTCAACAGCTTCACTTACGCTACTGTACGAATTTATAATTTTATAAAGCCCTGAAAGTTTAAATACCTTATCTACTCTTTTATTTACGTTAACTACACATACTTTTCCATCTCTATTTTGTAATTTTTTAAATCTTCCTATTACTACTCCTATTCCTGAACTATCCATAAATGTTACTTCTTCAAAATCCATTATAACCTTTTGAATATTATCTCTTTCAATTCTATCATCAATCTTTACTCTTACTTCTTCAGCACTATGATGGTCTAATTCTCCAATAAAAAAAACAACTAATTTATCATCAATCTTATTAAATTTTAAAAACATAAAAATTAACTCTAAAACCTATTATTTAGAGTCAGCACCTCCATTCCCTTCTTTTTCCATAATTTTAACATATTGTATATTTTCTAGTCAATTAATTTATTGCATTATTGCTAAAACATACTTAAAAATAACGAAATTTAGTAAACAAAATGGTAAATAGAAATTAAGGTATTAAATTTATTTAATACTATGAATAAAAAGTGTTATTTATCTTCTATTCACTACTTAATTATCTATTTACCATAATAACAAATTCTATATACTTTATAATTAATTTACTCATAAACCTTAAAGTTATATTTAAAATTTAAGTTGTTAATTCTTTTCTTTATTTTTGTATTTTTCTATTTCTCTTTGAACCTCCTCATAAAACTGTTCTACACTTTCTCCATCATTTAATAACAATACTTCTATTGCATCATTTAAATTATCCATTGTATATATGTGAAAATCTCCATTTGCTATAGAATCTTCTACTTCTGATTTTAATATAATTTCATCCTTATTAGCTGAAGGTATTAATACACCCTTATTTTCTATAGTATCTATCATTTCACATACCTTAAAGAATCCTTCTATTTTTTCATTTACACCACCAATAGCTTGAACCTCTCCAAATTGATTTATAGAACCTGTTACTGCAATATTTTGTTTAATTCCTCTTTTACTTAATGCTGATAGTATACATATAATTTGTGCAACAGATGCACTATCTCCTTCTACCAATCCATATGTTTGCTCAAAGCTTAGATGAAAATCAACAGGTATTTCTTCATATGGATTTAATAAATTAGTTAATAATCCTTTTAATATACTAATGGATTTTTCATGTATTTTTCCACTTAAATTACTTTCTTTTTGTATATCAAAAATTCTACCTGTACCTTTATAAGCAACACAAGTAATTCTCATAGGTTTACCGAAAGTGCAATAACCACTATCTAATACTGCTAATCCATTTATTACTCCGACCTTTACTCCTTTTATATCAATAAGAATCTTCTTTTCTTCATATCCACTCATTACTTCTTTTTCTATAAGTTCCTCTTCATATACAGCCTCAATTACCTCTTTTTCAGTAATAAGCATATTACCTTTTTCTTTTGCAAAATTATTTGATAAAATTAATACTTTATCTATAAAATCATTTTCAATAAATAACTTTTGCCTATTACTACTCTTTCTACATAAATATTTAATGATTTCATTTATTCCATTATCACTTATGTTAAAAAGATTATCTTTTCTTATTTTTTCATTTATTATATTTTTAACTTCACTTAAAGAGTTATTATTAATTTTTATTATAGATGTAAATTCAGCTCTTAATGGGAATAATGATCTAAAGTCCTCATCTGAATTATATAAAATATCATAAGATTCATAATCACCAACTATTATAACTTTAACCTTTACCGGTATAGGATTTGGTTTTAGTCCATTAATATTTATAAATTCTAGATAGCTTTTATTTGTATCAAAAGATAGAGTATTTGATAATAGTATCTTTTTTAAATAATAATAGCTCATAGGATTTGATATTAATGAGTTTAATCTTAATATTAAACATCCCTCATTTGCTTTAAGTATGGATCCTGCATTTATAAGTGATATATTAGTTGTATACATTCCATTATGATTTTCATATTCTATAAGCCCAATTAAATTATTCAAATTAGGGTCTTCTTCGTATATTACAGGTGGTGAAAATACATTTGTATTATCAACTATAACTTTTACATCATATTTATTTAGAATTTCATATATTTCATTTTCATCATCCTCTATATTCATTGTATAGCACTCTATTATATCTTCTTCTATACAATTAAATAGTCTTTCTAAGTATTCATAAGAATCATCATCTGTAATAAATTCTAATAATGCGTCATCCTTTGCTTCCTCCATTTGTGTTGAAAGATATTTAGAATAAATCTTCTTTAACCTTTTTATTGACTTAACTTCAATTTCTTTTAATTCTTCTAAAATGGACTCTGCCTTTTTTTTAAGTGTACTAGCCTTTGCTACTATTACATTTTTATTTTCTTCTTCAAGGTTATCATATTCTTTTTCTGTCATAGCTTCATCACCACTTAATGGTATAAACGCAAAGCCTTTATTTGTAGCTTTAACCTCAAAGCCTTCATCTTTAGCCATTTTCATTAATTCATTTAAATAATTATTTCTCTTTGTTTGAATCTCCTCAACCAAATAGTCCTTTTCATCATTAGTAGAATCACTATAAAAATCATCAATTGCTTCTAAATAACTATTTTTTATATTATCTACAGCTTCTTTTAATTTATTTCCTTGTCCATTAGATACAAATATTGCTTCTGGCTTATTTATATCTTCTAAAGTGACATAACATATATCTCTAGGTGCTTCTAAATCTTTATATTTTTCTTCTACAAATTTAATAAGTTCATTTAACTTATCTCTTGAAAAAGTATCTATTAAATATAAATTGTACCCCTCTTTATCTATACTTAGTGCTCTTTCAATTTTCCTATATGCATTATTAAACTCAGAAATGCCCTTTGTTCCTTCTTTATCTTCATTGTCTGTTACTGATATTTTAAATTTTATTTCTGATGGAGTTAATTCTCTTTTCATAACCCTCCCCATTATAGGTAAAATCATTCTATTTTTTTATTGATTCACCTTTGATACAGTAGTATATATTATATTAATATTCTTATTAAATTATTTTAGGTAATATTTTTTAAAAAAGCTCTTATTTTTTATAAAATTTATTTGAAAACAAAAAAAAGAGCTAAAATAGCTCTTTTTTATTATATTAATAGTTTGAATTTGATTTTGTTCCTTCACAAATTGCAATTGATGCTGAAGCACCTATTCTTGTAGCTCCATTTTCAATCATAAGCTCTGCATCTTCTCTACTTCTAACTCCACCAGAAGCTTTAACTCCCATATCAGGTCCTACTGTTTCTCTCATTAATTTGATATCTGAAGCTGTAGCTCCACCTGTTGAGAATCCAGTAGAAGTCTTAACAAAGTCAGCACCTGCTTCTTTAGATAATTCACAAGCTATAACCTTTTCTTCATCTGTTAAAAGGCAAGTTTCTATTATTACCTTTGTTAATGCTTTTCCCTTAGCTGCATCTACTACTGCTTTTATATCATTTTTTACATATTCTAAGTTTCTTTCTTTTAACTTACCTACATTGATAACCATATCAACTTCAGTAGCACCTTTTGCAATAGCATCTGCTGTTTCAAACGCTTTAACTTCTGTTGTATTTGCACCTAAAGGAAATCCTATAACTGTACATACATCAACATCAGTTCCTTCTAAAACATTTGCTGCAACGCTAACCATCGCAGGATTAACACATACAGATGCAAAATTATATTCTACAGCTTCTTTACAAAGCTTAATAACTTCCTTTTCAGTAGCTTCTGCTTTTAATATTGTGTGGTCGATCATTTTAGCTATTTGTGCCTTATCCATATCTAATACCTCCAAAGTAATTTTATAGTAGCCCCTTATTATTATAATTGATATTTGTAGTATTTAAAAGATTTTTAAGTTATTTTTGTTAATATTGTCTTTAAAACAGTGTTAATTGTTCGGTTTTTTCTTCTCTTATACTAGAAACCGAAACTCCAATTAGCCTTATTCCACCTAAAAAATCCTCAGCTTCAATTATCTCTTTTACAACATTAAATATCACATCATAATCGTTTGTGTAATATCCTATAGTCCTACTCCTTGTATGACTTTCAAAATTGCTTGTTTTATATTTAACTGTTATAGTTTTTATAAATACATTCCTTCTTTTTAATTCTTCTCTTAACTCTATACAAAATGCATTTGCATAAGAAATAATCTCTTCTTTCTCTTCTGTATTAAATTTTAAAGTTGTTTCTCTTCCATAAGATTTTCTATCTCTATTAACTTTTAATTCTCTATTATCAATACCTCTTATCCTATCATATATTTCTAACCCCTGCTTACCAAAATACTCAACAAAAAATTCTTTAGGCATGGGGTATAAATCTTCTATTTTAAACATTCCCATATTATTAAGCCTTTTTACAGATTTTTCACCTAAACCATATATTTTTGATATAGATAATGGCTTTAATATTTCTGGAATCATATCCTTATTTATAATCATTATTCCATTTGGTTTATTCCAATCAGATGCAAGCTTTGCTAAAAATTTATTATAGGATATTCCAATGGATAAAGTTAATCCCAATTCACTGTATACTCTTTTTTTTATATAATTAGCTGCTTCTATTCCGCTTTTAAAATTACTATATGTTATATCTAAAAATGCTTCATCAATAGATAAAGGCTCTATTATAGATGTTACTTCTTTAAAAATATTAAATATTTTGTTTGATACTTCCTTATACCTAGAATATCTTACCTTAAGGTATATTCCTTGTGGACATAACTTTTGTGCAATAAAAATAGGCATAGCAGATTTAACTCCAAACTTTCTAGCTTCATAAGAGCAAGTAGATACAACTCCTCGTTCACTTACTCCTCCCACTATTACTGGTTTTCCTTTAAGTTTTTTATTATCATTTTGTTCAACAGATGCAAAAAAAGCATCCATATCCACATGTAAAATAATTTTATCCAAATCTTCCACCTAGTATACTACTTCTTCAAATATGCCCTTATTTTTACTGTTTATAAATGAAAAAATACCTTGTGCTAATAATTCATCTAAATATCTTTTTTTATTTGACATTGTACAAAAAGATACTATAACTATAGCAATAATAGTTCTAAAGCCTTTATCCATATAATACTCATATTCGCCTTCTTCATCACATAAATACTCAATTACTCCTTCTACTATATCTACATTTCTTCTTGGATTATGATTTGATAACACTCCAACTAAAGGTAGAAATTGATTTGCAATTTTTATATTTCTTTTTTGCAACTCTAATATAAATTGCATACTTCTATACATTTCTCCTGATGAACCATTTAAAATTATTGCATTTGCAAGACTTTGAACACCATTTTTAGATCTTATATTAGAATCTGCAATATGTTCAAAAATATTCTCAATAAAATCGTCTACAGTATCAGCGCCAATATTATTTATTACCCATAAAGCACATAATAAATAATCATCCTCATTAGTTATATTAGAATACTTTTCTTTTAAAAGTGTGTATACTTCTTTTATTTCCTTTACAAGTTCTCTTTTTTCTTTAACTCTACTATACTTACTTATAGTAAATGCAGTTAAAGCTAAATATGACCCTGAAATAAATCCTTCTTCTTCTAAAATCTCCATAGTATCATACATATCTTCTATAAATTCTTCTTGATTATCTCTATCAATTACCGCAATCATTAATGAAATTATATTTAACGCATCTCCCCTAAAAGGTGATAGTCTTGGTGTAGTAGCTTTAATATACTTTCTTATTTCCTTAACTCTAGCTACAGGTATTTCTCTTTCATAATGTGAAAACACTAATGATGCATAATGATTTATAATATCCCCATCGTTTCTTAAAGCTTCCTTTGCTAATCTGTAATTATCAATTGTAGTCTGTATTCTGTCAATCAGAAACTTGTCCATTTATTTATCTCTCCCCATAACTCTATAAAGCATAACTTATTTTTATTTGCTAAAAATAAAAATTTATTCACCTTTATTATACTATGGATTTGTGTCAATATTATATCATTTTTTAATGTAATTTTATTGATATTAAAGAATTTTATGGTTGTAGCTTTTGTCAATTTTTGTTACTATATTAATAATGCATATATTCAATATTTATTAATTAAGGGGGCAAAAAAATGAATATTATTGTAACTAAATTTGGTGGAAGCTCTTTAGCTGATGCTACTCAATTTAAAAAAGTAAAAAATATCTTAGAAGAAAATCATAACAGAAAATATATTATTCCATCTGCACCAGGTAAAAGATTTTCTAAAGATTTTAAGATAACAGACTTACTTTACCTTTGTCATGCACATGTAAAATCCAGTATACCTTTAGATGATGTATTCAAATTAATTGCTGAAAGATACAAAGGTATTGCTGATGAGCTTAACTTATCTATAGATTTAGAATACCACTTAAATATTATAAAAGAAAACATAGAAAATGGGGCTTCTATGGATTATGCAGCAAGTAGAGGTGAGTATTTAAATGGTTTAATCCTTGCAAATTATTTAAACATAGATTTTATAGATGCTAAAGATGTAATTAAATTTGATAACCATGGATCTTTAAATTCTGAAAAAACTTATAGTTTATTAAAAGACAAGCTTTCTACTTGTAAAAGAGCTGTAATTCCTGGTTTTTATGGTTCTAACGAAAATGGAGATATCGTCACCTTCTCTAGAGGTGGATCAGATGTAACTGGTGCTTTAGTTGCTGCTAGTTTAAATGTAGATTTATATGAAAACTGGACTGATGTTTCAGGTTTTTTAATGGCTGATCCTAGAATAGTTGAAAGTCCAAAAAAAATAAAAACCATAACTTATGGTGAACTTAGAGAGTTATCATATATGGGTGCATCTGTCCTTCATGAAGATGCAGTGTTTCCTGTAAGAAATGCGGGTATTCCTATCAATATTAGAAATACTAATAACCCAGAAGATGAAGGAACTCTTATTGTAAATGAAAAAGATATTCATACTAATACTATAACTGGTATTGCAGGAAAACAAAATTTCACTGTAATTTCTATAGAAAAAGCAATGATGAATTCTGAACTTGGTTTTTGTAGAAAAGTACTTACAATATTAGAACAGCATGGTATATCATTTGAAAATATGCCTTCTGGAATTGATACAGTATGTGTTGTTATTTCTGATGCTAACTTAAAAAATAAAACTAATATAGTTGTAGATGAAATTAAAAGATCCTGTAATCCTGATTCTATAGTTGTATATCCAAATATGGCTTTAATTGCAACTGTAGGTAGCGGTATGGCATATACCAAAGGTGTTGCTTCAAAAATCTTTACTGCACTTTCTGATGCCGATATAAATATAAGAATGATAGACCAAGGTTCAAGCGAAATTAATATTCTTGTTGGTATAGAAAATGAAGATTTTGAAAAAGGAATTAATGCTATTTATAAAGTGTTTAATAATTAAATTATACAATATTAATAAAAGTAGAGTTTAAATTACAATAGGTATAAACTCTACTTTTAATTTCTTAATTATTTTATTCCCAAGTTTTCCAAGTTTCTATAGCATATCCTACTGTAGCATCTTTCCCATTTCTTACTATTGGTGTCACGTAAAGCGATGGATTCTTTAAAAGTATTTCTTCTCTCATTTCAGAACTTCTTATTTTATCCATGTTTAATTTAGTATAATCTTTAGCTGATTTATTAATTAAATTTTCAAGTCCTACTACTTTTTTTACACTTTGTAATTCACCTTTACTTAAAGCTTTTTCTTTTAAATCTATAAATTGAAATTTAATTCTTCTCTCTTTAAAAAATCTTTCAGCTTTTTTCGTATCATTACACTTCTTTGTTCCAAAAATTTGTATATTCATTATTATTACTCTCCTATTAAATAATAAATATTATAACATAAAAATAAACACACCCCATTTAATTTTTTTCTTAAATGAAGTGTGCTATATTTTATAATTAATTAATCTATATAGATTAATCTATACTTTACCACCTATTATTAAATGGCTTATTTAGCGTGCTCTTCTACAGCAACTGCAACAGCAACTGTCATACCAACCATTGGGTTATTACCAGCACCGATTAATCCCATCATTTCTACGTGAGCAGGAACTGATGAAGAACCAGCGAATTGAGCATCTGAGTGCATTCTTCCCATAGTATCTGTCATACCGTAAGAAGCTGGACCTGCAGCCATGTTATCTGGGTGAAGAGTTCTACCAGTACCACCACCTGATGCAACTGAGAAGTACTTCTTACCTAATTCCATACATTCTTTTTTGTATGTTCCAGCAACTGGGTGTTGGAATCTTGTTGGGTTAGTTGAGTTACCAGTGATTGATACGTCAACACCTTCGTGATGCATTATAGCAACACCTTCTCTAACGTCATTTGAACCGTAGCAGTTAACCTTAGCTCTTGGTCCGTTAGAGTAAGCTTTTGAATTAACGATTTCTAACTTACCAGTGAAGAAATCGAAGTTAGTTTCAACGTAAGTGAATCCATTGATTCTTGAAATTATCTTAGCAGCATCTTTTCCAAGACCGTTTAAGATAACTCTTAATGGTTCTTTTCTTACTTTGTTAGCTTTTTCAGCTATTTTGATAGCACCTTCAGCAGCAGCGAAAGATTCGTGTCCTGCTAAGAATGCGAAACATTTAGTTTCTTCTCTTAAAAGCATAGCTCCTAAGTTACCGTGTCCTAAACCAACTTTTCTGTCATCAGCAACAGAACCTGGGATACAGAAAGCTTGTAACCCCTCTCCGATAGCTTCAGCAGCATCAGCAGCTTTTGTGCAACCTTTCTTTATAGCGATTGCAGCACCTAAAACGTATGCCCAAGCAGCATTTTCGAATGCGATTGGTTGAGTTTCTTTAACGATTTTATATGGATCTATTCCATACTCATCACATACAGCTTTAGCATCTTCTAATGTTTTCATTCCATACTTTTCTAAAACTGGAGTGATTTGTCCTATTCTTCTTTCATAACTTTCAAATAATGCCATGTTAAAATTCCTCCTTACAAATTATTCGTGTCTTGGATCGATTAATTTAACAGCGTCAGCAACTCTTCCGTATTGACCTGCAGCTTTTTCTAATGCTTCGTTAGCATCCATTCCCTTACCGATCATTTCCATCATTTTTCCTAGGGGCACGAACTTGTATCCGATGATTTCATTATCTTCATCTAAAGCGATTTTAGTAATGTATCCTTCAGCCATTTCTAAATATCTTGGACCTTTTTCTAAAGTTCCGTAAGTTGTACCAACTTGAGATCTTAATCCCTTACCTAAGTCTTCTAATCCAGCTCCGATTGGTAATCCACCTTCAGAGAAAGCAGTTTGAGATCTTCCGTATACTATTTGTAAGAATAATTCTCTCATTGCTGTATTTATAGCATCACAAACTAAGTCTGTGTTTAAAGCTTCTAATATAGTTCTTCCTGGTAATATTTCTGAAGCCATAGCAGCTGAGTGAGTCATTCCTGAACATCCAACTGTTTCAACTAATGCTTCTTGGATAACTCCACCTTTAACGTTTAAAGTTAATTTACAAGCTCCTTGTTGAGGTGCACACCAACCTATTCCGTGAGTTAACCCTGAAATATCTGATATTTGTGTAGCTTGTACCCATTTTCCTTCAACTGGAATTGGAGCACATGCATGATTAGCGCCTTTAGCAACAACGCACATTTCTTCAACTTCTTTTGAATACATCATTATATTTATTCCTCCCTAATTAATATTAGTTATAGTTTGTCTCAAATATATGTAAATATCTAGACTATACCTAACTGGGTCAAGATTCATCCCGCTGGGAATAAATCCATCCTACCCTTATATAATAACAGATGAATCAATCTGTAACAATAAGAAAATGATATTTTTTTATCATATTGCTAAAATTTATTATTTATTTTTTTGAAAATTATGTTAAAAATCCTCCTTAAAAATGAAATTGATAATTATTATCAATTAAGTTGATATTTATTTATAAATTTTGGTATAATTAAACAAATTATTGATAATGATTCTCATTTTATTAATGTTTCATTTATCTATACTTATATTTTCTATTATTAGGAGGATTTTAAAATGAAAAATGTTGTAGAAATAATAAATATTATTGCAAGACAAATTCTTGACTCAAGATGTTTTCCAACTGTAGAAGTTGAAGTTATTCTTGAAGATGGAACTATAGGAAGAGCTGCTGTCCCATCTGGTGCTTCTACTGGTATATACGAAGCAGTTGAATTAAGAGATGGAAATAAAGATTACTTTATGGGTAAAGGTGTTCAAAATGCAGTAAAAAATGTAAATGAAGTAATTGCAAAAGAACTTATAGGATATAATGTATTTGATCAAACTGCTATAGATAAAAAATTATTAGAATTAGATGGTACTGATAATAAAAGTTCTTTAGGGGCTAATGCAATTTTAGGCGTTTCTTTAGCTGTAGCTCAAGCAGCTTCTAACTTCTTAGGACTTCCTTTATATCAATATGTTGGTGGTGTAAATGCAAAAGTTTTACCAGTACCAATGATGAATATAATCAATGGTGGTTCTCATGCTGATAATTCTGTTGACTTACAAGAGTTCATGGTTATGCCATTAGGATTCGATTCATTTGATAAAGCTATACAAGCTTGTGCTGAAGTTTATCATTCATTAAAGAAAACTTTAAATGATAAAGGTTACTCAACTGGTGTTGGTGATGAAGGTGGATTTGCTCCAAACTTAAAATCAAATGAAGAAGCTATCGAAATTATATTAGAAGCTATAACTAACGCTGGATATGAACCTGGAAAAGATATGTTTATAGCTATAGATGCTGCATCTTCAGAATACTATAAAGATGGTAAATACGTTTTAGAACATGAAGGTAAAACTTTAACTGCAGCTGAAATGGTTGACTTTTTAGAAGAATGGGTTAATAAATATCCTATTATATCTATCGAAGATGGTATGGCTGAAGAAGATTGGGAAGGTTGGAAACTGTTAACTGAAAGAATTGGAGATAAAGTCCAACTAGTTGGAGATGACTTATTCGTTACTAATACTACTAGATTAGAGGATGGTATTAAAAGAGGTGTAGCTAACTCAATTTTAATTAAGTTAAATCAAATTGGTACTTTAACTGAAACATTAAACGCTATAGAAATGGCTAATAGAGCTGGATATACTGCAGTTATTTCACATAGATCAGGAGAAACTGAAGATACTACTATAGCAGATTTAGTTGTAGCTGTAAATGCTGGACAAATTAAAACTGGTGCTCCTGCTAGATCAGAAAGGGTTGCTAAATATAATCAACTTATAAGAATTTCTGAAGAGTTAAGTGATGTTGCTGAATATAGAGGAAGAAAAGCTTTCTTTAATATAAAATAATTTCTACTTTAAATATCTTAAATACCTTTTATTATATGGTAAATTCAATTAACTTATTTTAAATTTCTATTTATGTAAAAGGATGATGCGGGAAAAGTATCATCCTTTTTAATATATAATAAATTTTATTCATTTAATATATATTTTTATCCTAATGCTACATCTAAAATCATCATTGTTATAAATCCAAGTATTAATCCTATTGTTGTTAAAGCCTTATTTTCAATAGATGCTTCTGGCAATAGTTCTGAACCTACAACTGAAATCATAGCTCCAGCTGAAAATGCTAAGAAAAATGGCAACATACTTCTAACACTCATTGCTGCTATTGCTCCTAGTACTCCTGCTATTGGTTCAACAATACCTGATGCTTGCCCATAAAAAAAGCTTTTTGTTCTAGATAATCCCTCTCTTCTCAAAGGCAAAGAAACCGCTGCTCCTTCAGGAAAGTTTTGCAATCCTATCCCTAATGCCAAACTCATTGCTGCTCCTATTGTTGCTGATGGTATTCCAGCTGCTACACCTCCAAATGCAACTCCAACAGCTAATCCTTCTGGTATGTTATGAAGAGTTACTGCAACAACTAATAATATACTCTTCTTATACTTTTGTACTATAGAATCCCTTGCAATTTCATCACTTTGTGTAATTACCCCATAAGAATACTTATCCATCATTTTATCTGCTAATATTATAAATACACCACCAGTAAAAAAGCCTATAGCTGGTAGTATAATTTGACTATATCCTAACTCCGAACATAACTCTATAGCTGGATTTAATAATGACCAAAAACTTGCTGCAACCATTACCCCAGCACCAAATCCAAGCATACAATTTAAAATTTTTCTATCAACTGTCTTAAAGAAAAATACCAAACATGCACCCAACGCTGTTATTGCCCATGTAAATATTGTTGCAACTAACCCCTGCATTATTGGAGTTAAATTCATAAACCACTCCATACCTTTGTTTTCCCCTCTTTACACATAGCTTATCATCATATTAACACTATATTGCAAATTACTACAATTTGTTACTATTTATGTTTTTTCTTGGCGTATAAAAAACATTGACATTCATTTTGCCACATGTTAACATTACTTATATAATATTTGCCGACATGGCGGAACTGGCAGACGCACATGACTCAAAATCATGCGGGAAACCGTGTGGGTTCGATTCCCACTGCCGGCACCACATTATATATCTAACAAGTCAAAAGCCTTGATATTACTAGTTTCTGTAATGTTAAAGCTTTTTATTTTTGTAAATTTCCCACTATTTTTCCCACTTCTAATAAAAAAAGAACTCTATTTCTAGAATTCTTTCTATATTGTGAGTTAATATTTATATTTAGAAAATAGCTTGTACCATTATAAATATTTATTAATTGTCGGTATTTTGTCGGTCTAAACACCCATTTTTATACTAGCTGAAAACTTAATTACAATAACAATCTTTAAATCTCAAATTTTAAATATAATTTTTAATATTTTCATCAAAAGTGGCAAAATTTTTGAAATGTAAGATAACTAACTGTAGCTCCTACAACGCTACATATTAATGCAATACTTATTGTTTCCACCTTTACACCTTCCTTTAATTCCCCAAACGTTTGGACATTTAAAATATAAAAAAGAAGCTAGATTTTACTCTAACTTCTTGCTTATTTTTTTATTTACTTTTACGAACAATTTAAATCAATTACGTATTAAAAAATACCGCATATTCTTTTTGAATAATACAGTCTTTTTATTAATTTTATATTTAACTCTAGCTTAGTAATACTTTAATATTATTCTCCATTAAGAACTCTCTTTAAAGCTGAATCTATAGTATCCGTATCATCTGGATATTTTATATGCAATGCTGTTGATTCTGCAATAGCAGCAGAGTATGAGGTTTGTACTGACTGCTTAATATGAGAATCATCAATAGAATCAATATAATCCTGTTGACGTTGTTTAGCTTCTTTTATTATCTTATAATATTCTTCTTCTGTTAAGCTTTGTTTTACATCTTCCTGCATATTTTCCTTTATAGAATATTGAAGACTGTCTAAACTAAACTTATTGCTGAAGTCTTTTCCGTTTATAGTTAAAATAATTTCAAATTCACCAGTAGTTGCGTCTGCTGTAGGTACTTGGGATAGATAATGAATTCTTTTTGTTTCCAAAGGATTTATTAAAGCATATTTTTCTAAATTAGTTCCATCAGTACTTTCTACAAGGGAAAGACAAGGATACTCAACATTTTTGATTTTTATTCTTGTATTTATCATATCTCCAGCTACTTCAGCTTTATTCATCAAGCTATATACTTCAAAGATTACATCTATATAGATATTCTCATCACTTTCTACAATATAGGTGGTAGAGTTCTTGTTGCTAATTGGAGGCTTAATTTTTCGACCCGCATTAATTTCAGCTAAAGAATATTCACAGATTCCAGAAACTTTATTACGTCCTCCTGCAACAACAAACAATTCAGGATTGTTAATATTCTTATTTTCAGTATTCTCTTCATCTATAACATTGTCACTACCTTGATTTATATTATTCTTTTCTTCTTCTCCAGGTAAACTATCTTGATTTCTATTACCTTCTTCTTTTTCTATAGATGTTTGAGTTTCTTTATTAGATTTAGAAATGTTATATTTTTGTTCGCATGAGATAAGAGAAAAAGATAATAATGTTAATAATAATAATTTTAAAATTAGCTTTTTATTCATTTCAAATCTCCTCACAATATAATACAATTATGAGTTAATTATAGCATATTTTGTAAATACCATACTATTTAATTTTCAAAAATTACTTTTCCAATTTTGCAAGTATTTCTATAACTTCTTCTCTATATCTAACTGGTACTTGCTCTATTGTTTTAAGTCCTCTTTGTACCAAATCACTCATAATTGAAGGATTTTTCACACATATTTTTATTAATAAACTTTCATTTTTTCATTAACTCATATATCTCATATTCACTTATAGTACGCATGAAAGAATATAAAATAAATTCACTTACAGTCATTCCTTTTTTTCTTGCTATAGTTTTTATTTTTAATTTTTCATCTTCTGAAACTCTTATCTGGATTAATTCTTTTTTACTCATTTATCTACATCTCCAACGCTAATTTGTAATACTTGTAATTACAATATCATAGCTCTATAAGAAAAATTAGTCGGACTTTAGGGCATATGCCCTACTTTCAAAACATAAATTTAGACAAAAAAATTAGGGCATATTCCCCTAAAAATAAAAAAGATTATATCTTTAATAGACATAATCTTTTTTAACTTCCTTGGTCAATTTAGTTATTGCACCTCACTTACTGGTGGAGATTTACCGCTCTTTTAGTTTCTCGCTTAATGGTGGAGATTCACCCATTTTTATTATATTATAATTAATCAATTAGGCCCATTAAAGCCCTTAAATAACATTATACCAAAATTAAATAGTAAATTATAGGATTTTATTACTATTTATTCCTTGATAAAATTTAACTATAATTATTTTGAAATTAAGGGAGAGGATAATATGGAAAACTTATTCAAAAAAATCGCTTTAACTCTAACATTAACTATGTTTAGTACAATGATTCCTTTTTCAGTTAAAGCTAGTGCTGAAGAAAATCAAAACCCAATCACAAGAGCATGGCCTGGAAGACCTGGAGGGAATGGTGATGGCTCAGAAGAATGGTTACAAGGAAACTATGGAGAACCTAATGGACCATTTAAAACTTTATATACTAGTCAAGGTCGTGTGTCAGATCTAAATACCCAACAATCAGTTGCAGATGGAATAGGCGTTGCAATAGTAGACTTATTATCAGGAAATGTATTCAAAGGAACAGCTGCTTTAATAACTAGCGGAGCAATTTCAGCTATGGGAATTGCAGCAACTATAAAAGGTTATTATGATGGGAATTACTATAAATCAGTAACATATATTTCTGGAAGATGTATGAAAACAGTAATAACAACTTATGAATACAACAACTATACTGGATATATAAAAACATATGAAAAGTGGACAAAATGGTAAAAAAATTTTCAAAAAAATTTTTATATTCTTCTCATACATTAGGATATATTTGTTCAATTCTAATTAGAAACAATAATAATTTATACTTATTCATAATGCCAATTCTATTTTCATTTATATCTCTTATTATTTATATAGTTTTATATAAAAATAAAATAAATGAAAAATATATACTAATCCATATTTTAATAGATTTTGCATTTCTAATATGGATGACTTATTTTTTATAAAAACTAAATTAATTACAAAAATAATAATAGAAATAGAGTAAAAATATTTACTCTATTTCTAGCTCATCCACTAACTTTTTATTAACCTTTTCCTTTTCTTCAGGCGTAAGCTCTCTTATATTACTATTTTCATACTCATTCTTCGCCCATAAATAGCACATCATAATTTCATAATACACTCTACCATCTATTAAATCCCCACTAATTCCTGGTGGGTCTTCATGTATTTTATATTCAGCTAATTTTACTGGTAAAACTGTTGCCATTGGGTGACCTATTAAAAAACCACAATCTGTTGGTACTCTATTTGATGTTACTTTTAAAACAGACATTCCATCATATTCAGCTATTATTCCTTTTATTTTCATATCATGACCTATGTCAGTTTCCATTGCTATATCTTTTGATTTTTTTATTACTCTATATGTTGCTGGAGTAACTAATAAAAATCTAACTTCTTGTGGTACTTCGCTTTCGTCTAATGCTTCTGTTCCTGAATCCACCACCATTAAACTAATACATAATCAAAGTCATATTACATATTTTAAGTAGATTATCTTCTTTTTTAATAGATTATAATTCATTACTAATCTCACTTATCACTCTTTTAAATCTAATATATATGTAATTTGTTCTGAAAATGACATTAATTCCTCTAATTCTGAATCAAATATATATCTTATTTCTGATTTATTATTCCCTCTTATTTCTGCTAAACAGCCACTATAAGCTGGTTCTACAGTTAAAATTGATACCTCAGTTAAATCAATATCTACTAGATATCTTCTTTTCAAGCCATTTTTTAGATTTTCCCACTTATCTTTTTTGGCAAAAAATCCAAATGACCAACCTTTTATATTATTTAATCTAGCCTCTTTTATAACTTCTTTATCATAAATTCTACATTTAACCCTTAATCCTATTGCATCTTCATACAATTCTAAATTACCTTTTTTAATTGATCCTAATTCTTTTTCTTCCTCATGATTAAATAATAATTTAACATCATCAGCTTTTCTTAATGCCCTACTCCAAACTCTTGGTAATACTTGTTCAATAAAATCGCCAGTAGCAGCATGTATTTTTTTACTATCCCTAGCAACTGCATTTACATATCCTTCTACTAGAATAGAATCTTTTTTCACCCTAATTTCCATAAAATTATTCCTTATTAACTATAGATTTTAATATTTCAAAAACACTGTTAGGATTTGTTGAACATACATCGAAAGCTGTCCTACTATATCCACAGTTAGTAATATTTGTACCTTTCAATATGTCACTTGATATTTTAACGCATTGTGTCTTTAAAAGATTCTTTCTACCTCTTGCAAAAGTTATATATTCCTTGAGTTTTTTTTCAGATTCTTTTATTTCAGCTAGTTTCTCAATAGCTGAATTTATTTCTTTATCATATTTAGACTCTATTTCTTCTAAATCATTAATCATTTTTAATATATCACATGCAAACAATCCAGTAATGCTAGCTCTTAAATATTCTATTTCTTCTCTTGTTTCTGAAATCTCATTATTTAACTTCTTTATATCTTTTCTAAGCTTAAATACATTAGATAATTTCTCTTTATCATTTTCTGGATCTTCCTCAGTTAATATTTTTCTTTCAACTTTCTTCAATTCTTCAAGTAATAATTTCTCTTTTTCTTCTCTATCTTTAATTTCTTTTTTAATAGTTTCTTGCTTTCCATTATATTTATTGAAAATATTATTAATTTCTTTATCATAATTCTTAAACATATTTTTACCACCTTCTGATTTTTTTACATTTTTCACATTAATATTTCTCATTTTCGGGGATTTTTTTTACCTGAAGTTTAATACGGGTATTTTTATCTTTCTTTTTTAACATTTTTATGGCCCCCGGGGTATCACTCCTAGCATATTAATCTTACTGGAGCATCGTATATTTTTTTAAATAAAATATACAAATTACTGTATTCTTTTTATAGGAGCAAAAGAAATTTTAATATAAGTAGTGTTGTTGTGTTTACTTATTATTAAAATATCTTTGCTTCTATAATATTAAAATTCCAATCCTTTACTTTCAAACTCCTTCTTTTTAAGTTCCAATAACTCTTTGTCATTAATCGCTTTACGTGGATTATCATTCCAATATTGTGCTTTCCTATTATTTAACCAATATTTCTGTGCTGATATATCAGGCTTGGCCCTCTTTTTAACCCTTATTGTCACCGGTGTTTCTTTTACTACCTTATTACCATTGTCATCAAAATAAACTATCCGTTCTTTCGATACTTCTTCTTCTTCTTCATATTCATACCCTAAAGCACTATTTAATAAGGTTAATTCTACATTCATATTTGCTTTCATTTTTGACTTGTCCAAAGCGGACAAAATTTCCTTATTTTTCTGCTTATATCGTCTTAAAGTTCTATCTGATATACCTAATTTTTCAGCTATTTGTTTTTCTGAATATCCCTCTAAAGCCCATGTAGCAATACTTTCAAGGTAATCCATTATATTTACTTTCCCATATTCCCACCCCCTTTCTAGTTTGTCCAAAATGTCCGCAATCTGTCCAAAACTATATTGAATATTGGGAAATATCATCAATTTAATTATCATTAAATTTTCATTATTTTTTCACATAATAATATTTTTTATTAATTTGCTCTTAAACCATTGATTTTACTGACTTAGAGTAGACTTTATATTTTAAACTCAAAAATACATATCTTACATTGTGTATTCTTCACTATATACCACTCTAACCATTACTATATCTATCTTGTAACTCCTTTTAAAACTATCAATAATTCATGCTCAAATATATGTATCCTCTAACAAATTTTTATCTATTCCCATAAATTTCTTACATGCTTATTAATTACCTCTTGTTCTAAGCCTATATACCTCAATGTTATTGCAGAATTACTATGATTAAAATACTTCCTTAATTCTGCAATATCTCCATACTTTTTATAATATTTTCTTCCAAATGCTTTTCTTGTTGAATGACACCCTATTCTTTTTATTCCATTTTTTTCAGCAGCTTCTTTTATGATCTTATAACATCTATCTCTCTTTAGATGATTATTAAACCCATTTCTACTTTTTATTAAATACTCTTCTGCACATTTATCCTTACAATACTCTTTTAATTCTCTTTTTAACTTATTACTTATTTGAACCTCTTTCCATTTGCTTGTTTTTTGCTCCCTAATTTCAAAACTATTTTTATTAAATACATCTTTAACTCTTAACTTAATCACATCTGATATTCTTAACCCAGTATGCAACATTACTAAAAATAATATATAATCTCTATCTGACTTCTTTTTTAAGTAACATAGTATATTTTCTGTCTCTTCATCACTTAACGCTTTAACCTCTCTCACATTCTCTTACCATCTTTCTTTTAAAAAATTATTTACGCTATTCTCAATTGTATTGATATATCTATTTAATTCCTTAATACTATTACTTAAATTTTCTTTATTAGTTAAATCTAATCTAAGTATGTACTCTACTGGTATTCCCTTATTAAATAAGTCATCAATAAACTCTTTCTTTTCATCTGGACTATAATCTTTATTTTTACTCATCTCACTTCTACCTGAACCCATTATTAAAATGGTTCAATATCCCTTTTCTTCGTTATATTTTCTATAAAATCTTCATCTGTCATTTCTGTTATATAGTTATCTAATCCATGAATAACCATATGATAAAGATTAAATCCTTCTCTTTCCTTTTTTATAATTATTTCTTTTTCTTCATCACTATATCTATTACTTTCATTCAAATACTTATAAGAAAATTCTCTTAATCTATTTGCTGGCTCTACTTCATCTAAATGTTTTAAAAGTATATAAGTTATATACTCTTGTACATATTCAACCCCAAGCTTTTCAGAAATTTTTTCTAATTCCTTTAATATTTGTTTATCTATATAAATACCTTCAGTTTCTATATTTTCTCTATAAAAATATCCATCTGAACCAAATGCACAATCATAATATCTTTTAGCACTAATATTTTCTATTACACTTTCAACATCTATAGAGTTCATTAACTTAACTGCTTCTTCTTGTGCGCCTCTATAATACACCTTTTGTATAGGGTCTTTTTTAAATCCTAATCTTGCAACTGCTTTTCTAACTGCTTCTCCAGTACATGGATATCCATTTTCTTTTAAATCTACTGCTAACGCTTTATATGAAACTCCTATAGATAACTTCTCAATAACTCTAAACTTATAAAATATTAATTCCCATTCCTCTAAACTATAATTAATTCTTCTATTTTTCATTTTTTACTGCTCTCCTATTCCAGTACCTTTTATTCCATTCTTTTCTCTTATCGTTATTTTCTTGATAATATTGCTTAAAATATTCTCTTTTCTTTTCTTTATTTTTGTTATAATACTCCCTTTGATATTCCCTTCTTTTCTCTTTATTCTTAGAATAATATTCTCTTTCATATCTTCTCTTCTCTTCTTTTTCAGCATCACTTAAAGAAAAATCGTTCTCCATATCCTCATCCCCCTTTATTGTTATTATTTTTGTTTTAACTTGTATTTGTATTAAATTTTACATCATATTTTTATAAATACTTTCATTTGTCCGTTTCTTTTTTACGGACAAATTAGAATACAAAAAAAGACCATCTTATCGCTAAAAATAAGATGATCTTTGTTATTCATATTAAAAATGGATATAGTTTACCCCAACCCATTCAAAGTGGACATTTTGAATTTAATATATATAAGTTACTAATACAATTAATAACATATATTAATAAATACATTTTACATGAACATATAACATACTTCAACTAGTTTTTAATTAACGATTCCTCATAAATCTTTATGTATTTATATAAAGCTGTTCTGCTCTTTAACTCTAATAATTTAGTGAATTGAGTTGCATTTACTTTTTTTCGTTTAAATTGATTATATAACTTCTTAAAATCTTTAAATTTTAATACTTTTTAAAATTCAAAAAGTACACCGGTGTTACAATGTAACATTTAAAAGCACTTCATTAATTAAGCGTAAATTCCTTTACATTATCCAAATCGCTAAAATCTTTTCCACTTGCTTCTTTTATAAATCTTTCTAACTCATAAGATGTTACTTTAATACTTCCTAACTTTAGCCCAGTCAAGTGAACTGATTTTATTAGCTTGTATACTAAATTTACATTAACCTTTAATTTTACTGACACTTCTCTTACTGTTAATAATTCCATATTAACTCCTCCACTATTTCTAAATATTCCAATCATTTTTTTAATTCTTCATCTATATCAGCAACAGCCTTCTCTTCCTTACTCATTCTTAGTATGATTTCTCTAATTCCATCTTCTGAAAAAATCATTTCCTATACTCCTCTTTCGCTAATTTTTAAAGCTCTTTTTTTCCAGTAACCATTTTTATACTGTTTTCTTTTATCTCAATATAACCTCTAATAAACCAATAAATGAAACTTACTGATTCATCATTATTAACTTCATCTATATATTTTTTTATATATTCTCTTTTATCCATTATCTTGCCACCTCAACTCTTTTATATATAATTTCTTTCTTTATTTTTCTATTGACTTTCTCTCAATATTGTCTTTTGTTTAAATTCATTATTTACTAAATAACATGCTGTTTCTAAATGAATTGTTGCCATTGAATTATTATCAAACTTTCTTTCATAATTTGATTCTATATCATTTGGAGTAACTAGAAATCCTATTCCTAAATCCATTTCAACAGCTTTCTCTATACACATTCCATTATCTTTTTTTCTTCTTACAATACAACTCGCATAAGCTTTTTTTATAATTCCCGCTTCATAGTGATTAAATGATATATTTAATTTTTTATAATTATTAGAATCAGTGTTTAGCTTTTTATTTATTTTTCTTGTAATTCTTTCTAAATCACCAATATAATGAACTAAATACATATACACCATATCATAATTTTTACACTTTTCTATGTTTTTATATAAATTGCTTTCTTTGAATTTATTTGTATATGGATATGGTGAATCTAAACCACTCCAATGAAGGCAAGCTAAAAATATAGGGGAATAATCTCTATTACAACCTTCTATCTCTCTCCACTCATCAAACTCTTCATATACAAAAGCATGAATTAACTCATGTCTTATTGTTTCTCTTAAATGTTTAATTCCACTTTTCTTATCATTAAATCCATTGCAATACATTTCGTAATAACTTCTTGATAGCTTGGTTAAAAATATTTTATGTTCATATGTCCACTGTCTTTCATCTACTCTTGTATTTTTATAATATCCAAGAGTATTTTTACTCTTATACTTTAAATCTAAATCAATAGTAACTTTATTTCTTAAAAATGGCTTTCTCTTATACGGTCTGAATTTCTTTCTTAGTTCCTCTAATTCCTTCTTCAGCAATTTATCTAATAGTATTGTGAACTCCTTCTTCCTAATCACAATATCACCTCTTACTCTTCATCTACATATACTCCATAATACCTACCAGTCTTACTAGGCTTACTTATCTTATTTATGTTAATCCCCTTAGATAAAACTTCTAGTATTTTAATCTTTTCTATTTCATTTCATATTTAATCTGTATCTTTGCCATACGTAATCCTCTTCACTTCTACCTATAAGATAACTTCTACATTATCTATTTCATTTAAAAACTTTAAATTGCTTAATCCTGCTCTTAAACCTTCTCTAAAATAGAATTTGCATAACTCTATCCATTCATTTGAAATAGAAGCTTCTAACTCTCTAATCAATCTTTGTTGATCTTCTGTAGTCTCTTTCTCTAAAGCTTTATTTAATTTTTCTGTTATTAAAGTATTTTGCTTATAATCTAAATTTGTATCTGTAAAATCTTTTTCTAAAGTTTCTTGTATATGTCTAAATTCATTTTCTACTATTCCATCTACTATATTTACTATATTTTCATAGTTCATTTTCTTATATCTCCTTTAATTTACAATTGATTTTTTAGGAGCTTATAGGATAAACTATAATTGCTAAATTACTTTGTTATCCTATGGATAGCTCATTGCTTATAGATATTGGTACTATCTATAAGCTTTTTTCTTTTTAAACTTTCTTCTTTCACCTAACATTATCTTTCCAACTTCTATTTTTGTAGGCTTGTCCGCATTTTTATACTTTTTGCCTATCTCTAAAACTCTATTTTCTAATTCCTCATTATTACTCTTCTCCATTTCATCACCTTACTATTGCCAATTGCTTATTCTATAGTTGTTAGCTCTCCATCTAAAATTTAATATATCCTTTTTACTTGCTCTACTCTTCTTAATCAATATATTTACACATTCAGGATTTTTATCAGCTAAAGGAGAATTATAATCTATATTTTTTTTATTCTCTTTTACTAAATACTCTCTTACTAGCTTATTATCTAATTCTACATTTCTATACATACCCAAAACTATGTCACTATCTCTATATATAGAAGCCCCACCAGCTATGTCATTAACTGCTATCTTATCCCATAAAGCTATATTTTTATTTTGCATTTTATAAGCTGATTCTTGCTTTCCTTGAGCTAATATAACTATTGGCTTTTTAATACTTTTTGCTAGTTTTTTAAATAATCTTGTACATTCAGTTATCTTTTGATGTTCCTCTTTGTTATTACCAGTAATGTTAACCAAATTTATATAGTCTATAAAAACAATATCAATATTATTTTTCAAAACCTCGTATTGTATTTTACTTGTTATATCCACTAACTCATCTTCTTCACTTACCAATAAGCCTTTATCTCTAGATAAGTAACCATTTGCCATTATGACTTTATTTAGCTCTTCATCTTGTAATTTTCCATACTTTATATTTCTAAACGGTATATTGGTTAAATTTGATATTATTCTATCTCTTATCTGCTCTTTCGGCATTTCAAGACTAAAAAATAATACTTTCTTTTTTTGTCGTATAACATTTAATGCTATTTGTGTTGCTAATGTAGTTTTACCAACTCCACTAAAAGCAAATATTGTTACAAGATCACCACCACTAAAACCAGTTATGTTATTATCTAAATCCCTTAACCCTGTTCTTAATGGATTTATTTCTCCTTTCATTCTTTTATCTAGTACATTTAAATATTCTTCCTCTTGCCCCTCTACGGTTTCTGTTGCTGATTCTGTTGTCATATCAACTATTAATGTATTAACAACTTGTTGAATCTCTTCGGGGCTTTTATCTATATTCAATTGAATATTCTTAGATATATTAATCAAATGCCTTTTTTGACTATATTCTTTTAATGCTTCAACATAAGCTTTTATATTACTGGTTGTTATTACTCCACCCATCAAGTCACTAATTTTAGTAATACCACCAACCTTATCTAAAGTATTATTTTTCTTTAAATATTCTGCCAATATTACAAAATCTGTTGTTTGTTTTTCTCTAAATACTGTTTTTATTGCATTAAAAAGTAATTTATTCTTATCAAAATAGAAATCACTCTCTTTTACCTTTAATTCCATAATTTGAATAAAGCATTTAGTTTCACATATTGATATACCCAGTATTTGCTCTTCAACTTCAATACTATATAATTTATCTCTATCCATTATTCCTCCCTATTTGCCATTAACTGCTCCATTAAATCTCCTATACCTTTTTCTTTAGTTTCTTTGGGATTATTCTTTGATTTCCACGATAAATAATTCAAATACTTACTACCATCATTTAAAAACTTTGGAAGTTGTCTAGTTCTATCCTTATCTGTCTTAATTAAAAATTCATCTAATCCCCATTTATAACTACAATATTCATAATCACTATTTAACATATCACCATAATTGTTTATAGCTTCTATAATTTCATCTTTAGAATATTCCTTTAAAGTTTTATCTATAGATTTTTTTATACTAGCTGTAATACTTCTATGTTTTTTTATATTTTTGCTAATCCAAAAGTCAAAAATACTATTATATATATTTTCTTTTATTTTCTTTTTATTTTCTTTTTGTGGTTGGGTTTCCCTACTAGGTGTTGGTTGGGTTTCCCTACTAGGTTGGGTTTCCCTACTAGGTTGGATTTCCCTACTAGGTATTAAAACGTAATATTTACACCCTTTACCCTTAAGTGTTTCGAAATTTAAAAATCTTTTTTCAACTAAAGATTGTCTAGTATTAAAAAATGTTTTTCTATCCTTTATTGGTGTCATTCTCATTAATTCTGATACACTTAAACTGCAATATCCATTTTCAGCATTTATATAACTAAATATAAGTAATAATAATGATTTTTCTGTAGTTGTAAGTTGACACGCTCTAGCTATATAATTAAATTGTTCCCATCTATTTTTAGCCATTAATAACACCATCTATTCTGATACAATGACATCAAGTGATAATTCTAAAATCTTAACTAATTTATTTACTGCAATTATTGAATCTGCAATATTATACTCACTCTCTCCCACACAACCACTGAATCTTTTATAAAATTTTTCTGCCTCCTTATCTGATATATGAACTTCAAATGTTTTTCCACCTAAAGTTATTGGGATTACAGTCATAATTTTTGTATCACCATATGTTTCAAACTCTTCTGTAAATTCTATTACATTGCTCATTGACTCCTCCTATTTAAACACCTTGTTAAATAACCTTAATCCTTCCCAAGAAGGTTCTTTGTCCATACTCTTACAATTTTCTATATATAAACTTAATATCTTAATACTCATGCCTTTACTACCTTTCTATAACAAATTTTCTCCTATATGCTCATCTAAAAAATCATCTAACTTTGATAGTACAAATCGAATATCTCTACCAAATCTTAATACTGGAGCTCCTTCTATCCTTGCTAATCTTAAAACCTTTGTATATGAAATTCCCCATGCTTCTGCAAGCTCTCTTGGTGTGCAAGTTTTTTCTAAAACTTTTCTTCTATACTCCTGTATTTTTTTATTTTGTTCTTTTAATTGATCCATGCTATCCCCTCCATAATTTAATAGTTACCTTTTCCAATATATCTACTTAGAACCACTGTAGTATGATTTTATAGTGGAGCTTGTCCTATTTTTTTATAAAGTATTGCACTTTACTTATGTCTTACTCTGTAGTGTCTTTTGATATGATTTATTTTCGCAACTAATAGCGAAATTTTTTAGATATGTTTATTGCCATAAGTGGCAACGATTATTTTTAGTTCTGTTTGATAGTGAATATATTCACTTTCTTACTCTTCTATAATTACTATTTCTTCAACATCAACATTTAATGCTTTTGCCAATAACCCTATAGTCTTAGGTGTTGGAGACATTTTACCATTAATAGTTTTTGATATAGTTGTTCTTCCAAGTCCAGTTTTTTTTACTAAATCATTAAGCGATAAACAAGATCTTGCTTGTGCTATTTTTATTTTTGATAAATTTATATTCACATTAACACCTTCTTTCCTACAAACGTATGATTTATTTTGCAGTTTTATTATATTCCCACATTTGTATAATTTCAAGTATTTTTTAATATTTTTTTTAAAAAAGTTTTACATTTGTGTGAATTTGTTTATAATATACTTATAGGAGGCATCTATATGGATATTGGAAAAGAAATAAAGGAACTACGAAAAAAAAATGGTTTATCCCAAACAGAATTAGCTCAAAAATGTAATTTATCTAAAAATGCAATTTGGAATTACGAGAATAATAAGAGAACCCCCTCTATACTAACAATAAAAAAAATCGGTGAGGTTCTTGGTGTTGATTTAGGATACTTACTTAATCCACCACCGCTTCTCAAACTTGATCAAGAAGATATAAAAAATATTAAAACAGCAGGTTTTGGAACTATCATAGATACACTAGATTTTGATAATAAAGATTTATCACTACCTAAGTTTGTTGAATTTTTAGCTGCATCATCATTCCCTTTTGATATTGATGATAGCGAAATTAAGTTTATCTATGATAGAACTATAAGTTTTTTAGAATATGAGTTTTTCAAACTTGGTTATATAAAATTTTCAACTGACGAAATAGATGATTAATTTTTTATAAAGTTAAAAATCAGTATTCAGCTTGAAATATTAATGCAATTACTTATCTAGTTATAGATTAGGACGCCAAAATATTTTGCCGTCCTATTTCTCCCCCTGTGGGGAAAACCACTAATCTCGTGGCTTAAGTTTACATTTTTAAATTACTGTTAAATAAATATATCACTACAATTAAACTATATATCAATGGAATTTCCCTTTTATCTTTAAAATTCGAGATTGCTTTTAGTGACCTCAAATCAAATTTTAACTTAATCTGAGCCGGTATTTTGCCGTATCATATTGTAATATAAATATTAGATTATATAAGCATTTTTAAATTTAAATGATAAATTATATTAATAAATAGAAAGAGGTATTCAGAATGGCAAGGAGGACAAATGGAGAAGGCTCTGCTAAGTGGGTAGTTAAAAACGGCGTAAAGTATTGGCGTATTACTATTACCACTAGCTATGATCCTTTAACCGGAAAACAATTAAGAAAAGATATTTACGGTAAAACTCAAAAAGAAGCTAAAGAAAAATTAAAAGCGTTCCAGGAAAGTAATACAATTCATAGTGATAATTCTACTTTAGGCAATTTCTTTTATGAATGGCTATGGAATATTAAAAAACAAGAGTTAAAGGCTTCAACATTTGATAGAATTGAAGGAATATATAGAAACTATATAAAACCTACTAAAAGCTTAAATAGTGCTAAATTAACTAATATAGATACTTTATATTTACAAAAAATAACTAATAAATTGTTAGAAAATCATACTATTAATCAAGTTAAGAACTTAAATAAAGCTTTAAGTAATTGTTTTAAATATGCTGTATCAATAAATAAAATTAAATCTAATCCTGTAACTGGTATAGTATATCCTAAAACTCATGAAGTTATTGACGAGAAAATAAACTATATAACCGAAAAGGAACAACAAGATCTTATAAAGGCTCTACAAGGAGATAAATGTGAAGGAGTAATATTACTAGGCTTAATGTGTGGTATGCGACTAGGAGAAGCTATGGCACTACAAGAAAAGGATATAGACTTCGATAATAGATTAATCAAGATAAATAAATCAGTAAAATTAGTATGGACTGGTGAATTAACTAAAGATAACAAAAGAATATATGAGAACAGAGTAACTATACCAAAGACTAAAACAAGTATAAGAGAAGTTCCTTTCCCTTCTATGCTTGTGCCAATTCTTAAAGGAATTATTAAAAAGAATAAAGAAAATAAATTGAAATATGGTGATGTATACTTTGATAACAAATTAATCTTTTGCAAGGAGCATGGTGAATACATAGACAATAAACAACCTAATAGAAGATTAAAAGCAGCATTAAAACGTGCTGATATAGAGGCAGATATAAATTATCATAGTTTAAGACATATATTTATAACTAACTGTATAAGCAATGATATTAATATTAAAACTGTAATGGACTGGGTTGGTCATGCTGATATAAATGTTACTATGAAAATATATGCTGAAATTAATAAAGAAAAAAATCTTAAAGAATATGAAAAAATCAATAGTATGTTTAAATAGACTATGGCTATATAGTCTATTTTATTTTCCCACTAAATCTAAAAAGTTTCCCACTATTTTTCCCACTATCTTTCCCACTTCTTCGGTAAAAAACATTAAAAGCCATATAGTAATCAACCCCCCTAAAGCATTGATAATATTAGCTTTTAAGTATTAATAAAAATTACTAAAAAAACACCTCTACGATTCCCACTGCCGGCACCAAAATTATATATCTAACACCAAAATGATATCCATATTCTTATGAATATGGATAATCATTTTTTATTAAAATAAAAAATACATATTAAATATTCTTTTTAATGACTTAATTATTGAAGTTAAAAAGTAGCTAGTTTCAATATAATACGAAAACTAGCTACTTTTAATCATTTATATTATTAATAATCTAACATTATCAATAATAATTATTTTCTTCTTTTTTTACTTAATCCTAATCCACCAAGTAAAGCAATA
>NZ_KB291706.1 GCF_000320405.1 Clostridium celatum DSM 1785
GAATAATTATTAAATTATTCTAGGTTTTATTTGGAATTAAAGAAAATATCTAATTTAATTATTGAATTTGTTTACAGTATATAGCATACTTTTATCAGAGTCTTTTAGAATATCAATATAATATAAAAACTCATAAAATAAGAGAAAAGGAATGGAGAATTAGAGGAATGAAGAAATACAAATGCATAATATTTGACTTAGATAAAACTATGTTGGATACAGAAAAAATGAATATTATACCATTACAAAGGTTAATCAAGGAAGAACTAGCGCAGGATATTTCATATGAAGATTTGTTAAAGTATATGGCTTATCCAGGTAAGACAACGTTAAAGTTATTAGGATTTAAAGATATTGAAACTTCTTATAGCAAATGGGTAAAATATGTAAATGAATATGAAGAAGGAGCAAAGTTATACGAAGGATTTGAAGAGGTAATAAAAACCTTAGATGAAAATGGAATACTTTGTGGTATAGCTAGTTCTAAAATGAAGGATCAATATGAAATAGATTTTCTGAAGACTGGATTACAGAAGTATATGAAAAGTGTAGTTTTAGCAGAAGATACAGAAAATCACAAACCACATCCTGAACCATTATTGAAAGCTGTGAGATATTAAATTTAGAACCAAAGGATGCAATGTATGTTGGTGATACACTTTCAGATTATAAATCTACAAAGGCAGCAGGAATGGATTTTGGTTTAGCTGTATGGGGAGCAATAGATATTAAAGATATAGATGCTGATTACTATTTAAATGAACCTAAAGATATTTTAAAGGTATTAAGCTTTATTGATTAATAGAAATTTATAAAAGGAATATGGACATAATAAAAGAAAAATTTATTTATTTTTATAAAAAATGTTAACGATTTAATTCATAATCAGTTCATAAAACTATACTATAGTTTGGTTATAGAAAAAATATAGTATAAAAGGAGAATTAAATGTTATCATTAAAGAATATTAAGAAGTCTTATGTAACTGGCGAATTTAAACAAGTTGCATTAGATGGAGTGAACTTAAATTTTAGAGAAAAAGAATTTGTTGCTATATTAGGGCCTAGTGGTTCTGGTAAAACAACATGCCTTAATGTAATTGGCGGATTAGATAAATATGATAGTGGAGATTTAATTATTAATGGTAAATCTACAAAAGAATTTAAGGATTCTGATTGGGATGCTTATCGTAATAATAGTGTGGGATTTATTTTTCAAAGCTATAATTTAATAACGCATTTAAGCATAATTGATAATGTTGAAATGGGAATGACATTAAGTGGAGTATCACCAGCTGAAAAGAAGAAAAAAGCATTAGAAGTTTTAGAAAAGGTTGGATTAAAGGATCATGTCCATAAAAGACCTAATCAATTATCGGGAGGACAAATGCAAAGAGTTGCTATTGCAAGAGCATTAGCAAATGACCCTGATATAATTTTAGCTGATGAACCTACAGGGGCATTAGATACTAAGACTAGTATTCAAATTATGGAGTTAATTAAGGAAATTGCAAAAGATAAGCTAGTCATAATGGTAACTCACAATCCAGAATTAGCAAACGAATACGCAGATAGAATAGTTGAATTTAGAGATGGTAATGTTATTTCTGATTCTAATCCATTAAAAGAAGAGAAAAGCAGTAGTAAATATTCGTTAAAGAAAACTAGTATGAATTTCTTTACTGCATTAAAATTATCAGCAATGAATATTAAGACAAAAAAATGGAGAACACTTTTAACTGCTTTTGCATCTAGTATAGGTATTATTGGAATTGCATTAATTCTTTCATTGTCAAATGGGTTTGATAAACAAATAAATACTTTTGAATCAGACACATTATCAGGATTTCCAATAGTGATAACACAATCTACAGCAGATATGGACATAGAAACAATGAGAGAACAAGCAAAGCAATTTGCTGGAAATAAAACAGAAGATGAAGATAAATACCCAAAAGTAGATGTTATATATCCATATGATTCAAGTGAAAATTCATTTGTGCATAGTAATAATTTTTCAACTGAGTATATAGATTATTTAGAATCTATAGATAAGGGATTATTATCAGGTATTTCATATACAAGAATAGTAAATATGAATCTTTTAAAAAGTGATGGAGAAGTTGCCACTCCGGTAAGTACTTCAGATTTAAGTTTTACAGCATATCCAACAAATTTAGATGAAACACAAGAAGGATATATTGAAAAGTCATATGACTTATTAGCCGGAGAATATCCAAGTGAAATAGGTGACTTAGTTCTTATAGTAGATTCTTATAATAAAGTTGATGTAAGTATTTTAAATGCACTTGGAATAGATTCAGATAAAGATGAAATTAACTTTGATGATATAATAGGTTATGAATTAAAGGTAGTTTTAAATGATAATTACTATAAAAAGGTTGGAGATAACTTTACATTAGCAGCGAACCCAACAAATATGATAGAATTATACAATAATGATAGCAATATTACAGTTAAAATAGCAGGTATAATAAGAGCTAAAGAAGATACTAAAATTACAATTTTATCACCAGGGATTGCATATTCAGATAAATTAAGTAAAGCATTTATTGAAGATGCACAGAATTCTGAAATAGTAAAAGCTCAAAAAGAAAGTGATTATAATGTATTAACAGGTGAAATATTCGATAATAAGAATGAAATGAATCCAAATTCAACATCAAATAACACTAAAGAAAATATGCTTTCATATTTAGGTGCAGATGGAAAACCATATATGATTACATTATATCCTAAAGATTTTGAAACTAAAGAAAATGTTACAGATTATTTAGATAAATGGAATGAAGATAAAGATAAAGAAGATGTAGTTATTTATAATGATATGGCAAGCACTTTTGTAAATTTATCAGGTGGAATAATGGATGCTATTACAATGGTATTAATTGCATTTGCAGCAATTTCATTAGTTGTATCATTAATAATGGTTGGTATTATAACTTATATTTCAGTATTAGAAAGAACAAAGGAAATCGGTGTATTAAGAGCTTTAGGTGCTAGAAAGAAGGATATAACGAGAGTATTTAATGCTGAAACATTTATAGTTGGAACTTGTTCAGGATTATTAGGAATACTAATAGCATGGTTATTGACATTCCCTGTGAATCGTGTTTTATATAAATTAACAGACTTAGAAGGCGTTGCAGTTCTTAATCCAGTACATGCAATTGTATTAGTAATTATAAGTGTAGGCTTAACGATGTTAGGTGGATGGATTCCAGCAAAAATGGCATCAAAGAAAGATCCAGTAGAAGCATTAAGAAGTGAATAATATTGATGTATAAAAAGTTTGTGATATTCCTTATGGAAATATCGCAAACTTTTTTATCACTTATGTTATCAGTTATTTTAGTAAAGTGAATATTTTTTAGTATAAAAGTAATATATGAATATCAGAAAGTGCTAATAATTTAATAAAAAATACTTATAGATATATAAGGGTTTTTATGAAAAGGAATGTTTGTTATAATATGGAAAGAGGTGATTTTATGGTTAATATTTTGCTGGTTGAAGATGATAGAAATTTAAGAAAAATGATGGAGATATTTTTAAAGCAAAATGGATATGAAGTACATTCGGCACAAGATGGTATAGAAGCTTTAAGCATTTTTGAATCAATACACATAGATTTAATTATTTGTGATATTATGATGCCGAATATGGATGGTTATGAATTTGTAGAAAATATTAGAAATATAAATTATGAAATCCCAATTTTAATGGTTACAGCAAAGGAGAAGCTAGAAGATAAAAGAAAGGGATTTTCTATGGGAATTGATGATTATATGGTTAAACCTATAGAGTTAGATGAAATGATTTTGCGTATAGAATCCGTTTTAAGAAGAGCTAAAATTTCAAATGAAAATAAGTTAACTATAGGAGAAGTAATATTAGATTATAATAAATTAACTATTACAAAAAACGAAAGTACAATAATTCTTCCAAAAAAAGAATTTTACTTATTATTTAAATTATTAAGCTATCCAAAGCAAATATTTACTAGAATTCAACTGATGGAAGAAATCTGGGGTATAGATATTGAAAGTGATGAAAGAACTGTAGATGTTCATATAAAAAGGATAAGGGAAAAGCTTATGGATTTTGATGAGTTTAAAATAGTTACTGTTAGAGGATTAGGCTATAAGGCAGAGAGGAATATATGAGAAAAATATATAATTATTTTAGACATACACTACAAGGAAAAATAATATTTTCATTTTTTACTGTACTAGTATTAGGAAATATAATTACGTTTTTTATTACATCACCATTCATTATTAAAGTATTAGGAAATAAAGTTGAAAATAATACTCAAGGTATTTATCAGTTTCATAGAATAAAGATATTAATATTAACAATAAGCTGTATTATTTCTGTTAGTGCATTATGTGTTGTATCTAGAATTATAGTTAAACAAATAAAAATTTTAACTAAAGCAACTAATGAAGTAGCAGAAGGAAATTTTGATGTATATTTAGAGACAAAAGAAAAAGACGAAATTGGAAGGCTTATTAATCATTTCAATAAAATGACTAAAAATTTAAAACATACTGCATATATTCAAAAAGACTTTATTAATAATGTATCACATGAGTTTAAAACACCGATAGCATCAATACAGGGCTTTGCGAAGATATTAAAAAATGATAAATTATCTAAAGAAGATAGACAGGAGTATTTAGATATTATAATTGAAGAAGCTAAGAGGTTGGAGAATTTATCAGATAATGTGCTTAAATTATCTAAATTAGAAAATCAGAATGTATTAGAGAATCAACAGAAATTTTCTTTAGATGAACAAATTAGAAGAGCTATTTTAATTTTAGAAAATAATTGGCAGGAAAAAGAAATAAAATTTAATTTAGATTTGAAAAAAACCTATTTTTATGGTCAAGAGGAACTTTTATTACAAGTTTGGATAAATATTATTGGCAATGCTATAAAATTTTCTAATAGAAATCAATCAATAAATATTAAGATTGAAAGTAATGTGGAGTTTGTATTAGTAATAATAAAAGATAATGGGGTTGGAATGGATGAAGATACATTAGTACATATTTTTGATAAATTTTATCAAGGAGATAATTCTAGAAGTTTAAAGGGGTATGGACTAGGGCTAGCAATAACTAAAAGAATAGTTGAACTATCTAATGGAGAAATAATTGTTGAAAGTTCTATTGGAGAAGGCAGTACTTTTTACATAAAATTATTTAGGGAATAAGAAGTCAAAGATATATATTAATAAATAATAAGAAATATATAAGAATAGTATTGTTTTTCTATAAATATTCTCATAGGGATAAGGAAATATAAACCTTTATCTATGAGAATATTTTTCTTTTAAGTAAAAATATAATTGTGAAATTTATATGAAGAAATTATACATCAAATTTTTAGTTAAGCATATTATAAAGCGTATTATTATATATAAATTGGAGGATGTATGAAAAAATATATAATAACTATATTTTTGAGTTTAGCAATAGTAATATCATTAATAATTCCATCAAGAGTAGTAATGGCCAAAGAAGGCGGGAATGAAGAATCCTATCAATCAATATATGAGAAAAATGATGCTTATGATGAAATAGAGAATGAAGGACAAGATAAAGAAGAAAAAAAAGAAGAGATTCAAAATCAAGATATAGAAGAAGGCGAGCAAGAAAATATAGCACCCAAAATAATAGCGGAAGATAAAACTATAAATATAGGAGAAGAGTTTGATCCTAAAACTGATGTTACAGCAACAGATAAGGATGGGAATGATATTACAAAGAATATTGAAATATTAGAAAATACTGTTGATATAAACACAATAGGAAAGTATATAGTTACTTATTCAGTAAAAGATTCTTCAAATTTAGAGTCAAGAAAAACAATATATGTGACAGTAAAAAAAGATGCTGAGACCATAAATAGTTCACCGATTATAGATACTGATAATAAAAGCATTTATGTTGGAGATAAGTTTAACCCATGGTATGGAGTTACTGCAATGGATGAAGAAGATGGGGATATTACAGATAGCATAAAGATATTAGCTAATACTGTAGATGTTAATAAGGCTGGAATCTATATAGTAACTTATGAGGTTATAGATAAAGATGGAGCATCTACAAGAAAGACAATAGAAGTTTCAGTAGTAAATAAGGATGAAAAACCAAAAAAGAATGAAGTACCTATAATTAATGCATCAGATAGGATAATAAAATATGGAAGTAACTTTGATCCGTTATATGGAGTAACTGCTTATGATAAAGAAGATGGAAATATTACATCTAAAATAATAGTTGAACAGAATTTAGTTGATCCTTATACTAGAGGAAAGTATTCAGTTACCTATAGTGTAACTGATAGTAATGGAGAAAAAATTACTAAAGTTATAAATGTAGAAGTTGAAGAGAAGAAAGAACAAATAAATAATGCACCAATAATTTATGCAAGTAATGTTACTATTAAATTAGCAAATAAATTTAATCCATATGCAATGGTTAGTGCTTATGATAAAGAAGATGGATGGATAAGTGATAAAATTATTGTAGAATATAATTATGTAAATATATATAAAGCTGGTAAATATGATGTTGGGTACTCTGTTACAGATAGTAGTGGAATGAAAGCATCTTGTGTTATAACTATTACTGTAAAAGACACAGCAAATACAGATAAAAAAGTAGAAGATAATTCAGAACCAACTATTTATGCAAATAATATATCAATACCATTAAATTCAAAATTTAACCCATTAGAATGGGTAGTAGCCATTGATAAAGAAGATGGAGATATCACAAATAGAGTCATGGTAATTTCAAATGAAGTAGATACTAGTAAAGAAGGCAATTATCATGTTACTTATGAAGTTATTGATAAAAGTGGAAGCAAAGCTAATAAAGTTATAATGGTTTATGTTAAGAAGGAAGAGGAGATAAAGAGAGGAAATAAACCACCAGTAATTTATGCAGAAGATATCATATTAGAAAAAGGAAGTTATTATGATCCTTTAGATAAAGTAACTGCGCTTGATGATGAGGATGGAAATTTAAGTCATAAAATAGTTGTTAAGTCTAATAATGTTAATGTAAGTAAGAGTGGAAAATACAAAGTAACTCTTGAGGTTACAGATAGTATGGGAGAAGTAGCTACTAAGACTATAAATGTAATAGTAAAGGGTGCCTTAGGATTAAATGATAGTTTTAAGCTAATATTGATTTGTATCGGAATAGTAGGAGTTATTTTAATAATATCATCAATAGTTGCAGTGGGTATTACTAGAAAGAAAAGATAGAGTAGAGTAGGCTCAGAAAGAAGAGCTATCTATGTAAAAGATTATAAATAATTTACATAGATAGCTCATTATTTTATAATTCAATAAATAGAAGATAATAAATATAAGAAGTAAGTTAAAAGAAAAATGCAATATTTACATAAAAATAACTACGAGATTAAATTTAAGGAGATAAACGGATATGAAAACAATAATGATTTCATCTAATTGTAGTGGAGGAGGTAAGACTACATTTACATTAGGTTTAATGAAAGCTTTAAGAAATAGAGGGTATGATGTACAAGGATATAAATGTGGGCCGGACTATATAGATACAGCTTTTCATACTGCTGTAACAGGTAAAGCTTCAAGAAATTTAGATATTCATCTAACTGGAGAAGATGGTGTTAGAGCTATATTTTCTAGAGGAGCTAGCGATTTAGCTGTAATTGAAGGGGCTATGGGGATTTATGATGGAAAAGGTATCACAGAAGAAGGTTCAGCTTATAGTATATCAAAGCTATTAGATGATGTACCTATAGTTTTAGTAATAACTCCAAAGGCTCAAAGTACAACTTTAGCAGCTGAAATTAAAGGGATAAAGGAATTTAAAAATGCAAATATAGCAGGTGTAGTTTTAAATTGTATTTCAGAAGGTTATTATCAGCTTTTAAAAAAATCTATAGAGTATAATTGTAATTTAAAGGTTTATGGTTATATTCCTAAAAATGAAGAAATAAAGCTAGGAAGTAGGCATTTAGGATTGGTTCAAAGTATTGAAATAGATAATCTTAATGAAAAGTTAGATGTTTGTGCAAGTTTAATTGAAGAATATATTGATTTTGATAGTTTGATTGAAGATTTTAAAGAAGTAAAAAAATATGAAGATAAATATCATATAGAAAATAGATATATTAAAATTGCAGTAGCTAAGGATGAGGCTTTCAATTTTTATTATAAAGAAAATTTAGAACTTTTAGAGGAAGTTGGACAAGTTGTGTACTTTAGTCCTTTAAAAGATAAGGTTTTACCTAAAAATATAGATTTTCTGTATTTAGGTGGTGGATACCCAGAAGTATTTAAAGAGGAATTAAGTAATAATAAGTCAATGCTAAATAGTATAAAATCAGCTTTAGATAATGGATTAAGATGCTATGCAGAGTGTGGTGGACTTATGTATTTAACAGAGGCTATAGATAATGTATCTATGGTTGGATTTTTTAAAGGTAATAGTGAAATGACAACAAGATTAAATAGATTTGGCTATGCTACAGTTAATATTAATAATCTAAAGATAAATTGCCACGAATTTCATAAATCAAAGGTTAATTCTGAAGAAAAGACTTTGTATAAAGTTGAGAAAATTGGATATGATGAAAATTTAATAACTTGGCAATGTGGATATAATAAGAAAAACACTTTAGCAGGATATCCACATACACATTTTTTTGGTAATTTAGAGTTCTTAAAATATATATTAGGAGATAAAAAGAAAGAAATATATTAAAGATATATTTTTTTAGATAATAGAATTAGGGTAGTATACGAAAAATGATAAAGAAGAGGAAATGAGAATGAAGCATATGGTATTAACAAGCAATAAAATGAAAGCAAAAATATTAAATTTATTATATGAAGATGAATTACTTAATGTGTTTTTAATTCAAGCAATTGAAAATGCAAATGAAGAAGATGAGATATATATTAACAAAGTGGAAGAAGGTATTAGTAGCATTTTACATATAAAGTTTGATGGAAATTCCTACTTTACAAGTTTTTATTATAAGGATGAACAGGGGTTAAATAGTATTATAAATGAGCTTAAAAATATAAAGCATAATAAGCTTTTAATTTCAGGAAAGTTAATTGATGTATCTAAAATAGTAACTAGTATTTCTAAAAAAGAAATATCATCATCAGATATATATTACAAGTTTAATATAGAGTTGCGCAATAAAAATGAAAATTATAATAATACAACTTTTAGAAAAGCAAGGAATAATAAAGAGGATATAAATATAATAAAAAAATACTTAGTTGATTTTTTTGACGCTAAATTAGAAGAAGATATTAAAGAAATAACTAATGAAGAAAGAATAAATAAAAAATTAGACACTATTTATTTTATAGAATATATAGGGCAAGTTATAGGAATGGCTAGAATCTGTGGAGAAACTAGAAATTATTGCGATATTACAGGGGTTTATATAGAGCCGTCATATAGAGGGCAAGGTTTTGGGAAAATACTTATAAATTATATAATAAATGAAGTAACCAATAAAAATAAAATTCCTGTACTTCAAACTTCATCTGATAATATAGTAGCAAGAAGAGTATATGAAGATTTAGGATTTGAAAAAGTTGTTGATTATGCATTTGAATTTTTATAGAGATGGTGTAATGCGTGTGTATATAAGTATATATAGAAGAAATAAATTTTATAAAAAAATATATATAAGTTATAAATATAATGACTAAGATATATAGAATTTAGATTGAAAACTATTCTTTACTATAATGGTAAAGGGTAGTTTTTATTTTATATAAATTCAAACTACTAATTAAAAAAATTAAAATTAAAATAAAATAAATTAAAAATTTGAAAATATAAATTAAAAAAATTAATATAAAAATTAATATTTTTAATAGAAATATTTACAGTGTGAAAATATAATGGTAATATATACATAAGAAGAGGAGTTGATTGAATGTATAAGATTTTAAGCCAATGTCCGGTATGTTCAAATAATCTTAAAGCTATAAAGTTAAAATGTACTAGATGTAATACCGCTATAGAAAATGAATTTAGCTTATCAAAATTTGATTATTTAAATAGTCAGCAGCTTTATTTTATAGAAACATTTATTAAGTGTAGAGGTAGCATCAAGGATGTTGAAAAAGAACTTGGTATATCATATCCAACTGTTAGAGCTAAGCTTGATGAAGTAATATTAGCTTTAGGATATGATGTTGTAAAAGAAACACAAAGTAAAAAGGAAAGAACAGAAATTTTAGAGGCTTTAGAAAAAGGTGAGATTTCAGCAGAAGAAGCTTTAAAAAAATTAAAAGAATAATTTAGGAGGTATTTATAAAATGAATGAAGAGGTTATGAAAATTTTAAAAATGGTTGAGGAAGGAAAGCTAAGTGCAGATAAGGCAAAAGATTTTATAGAAGCTTTAGACAATGATAAAAAAGCTGATGAAATAATATCAGTAAAAGATTATGATAATAAAATGTTGAAGGTTAATATACAAAGTCATGAAGGGGATCAGGTAAATGTTAAATTACCAGTAAAGGTTATAAAGAGCATAATTAAAGTTACAGGTAAGATACCAATGGTATCAAATGAGATGGACGGTATTAATATGGATGAAATGATGGATATAATAGCAAATTCATTAGATTCATCAGTTATGGGAGAAATAGTTAATATTCAATCAGCAAAAGGTGATGAGATAAAAGTGTTTGTTGAATAGGTGAGTAAAATGAAAATTAGTATAAATACTGGAAATAAAAAAATATATATACCAGTTTCATTTTCATTAGCAAGCGCTTTTGTAATGATGATTCCTAGCAAAGAAATATCTAAAGAAGATAAAAAAACAATACTAAGTATATTAAAAGTATGCAAAAAAGAGTTAAAACCATATAAAGGTCTTGAGATTATTAATGTTAATTCAGCTAGTGGTGAAAAAATAATAATAAAAATATAAAAAATTAATGGGGATTATATTTAAATAATAAAAAATTGGGGGCATAATAATGAAATTTAAATTATTAAAGGATAAAAATTTTTCATTATTGATGTTTGGAAAAATAACATCATTAATAGGAAGTTCTATGCAAAGTTTTGCGTTATCTTTATTTGTTCTTGCAACAACTGGTTCTGCAACAAAATTTGCAAGTATATTATCAATTGCACTTATACCACAACTTATATTTGGACCGATTGCAGGAGTATTTGTTGATAGATTTAATAGAAAGAAAATACTAGTTATTTTAGATTTAATTAGTGGAGTAGTAGTATCTATTTTTGCAGTAATATATTTTATAACTGGAGAATTGCCAATAGGATATATATATATGCTTGCAATTATACTATCGCTTATTTCTACACTTTTTCAACCGGCACTTCAAACAGTACTTCCAAGCATAATAAAAAAAGAAGATTTAGTTGATGCCAATGCTATGAATTCACTTATATTAGCAATTGGAAATTTAGCAGCACCTGCAATTGCAGGTATTTTATATGGTTCATTTGGATTAGAATTTATATTTATATTAAATTCAATTACATTTTTTGTATCTGCATTTTCAGAATGTTTTATAGATATTCCTAAAATTAATAATAGTGAAAAGTTAAATTTAAAATTGTTTTGGGATGATTTTTCTAATGGAATAAAGTTTAGTTTATCAAACAAAACAGTAGCTTCAATAGTAATATTAGCTATGATGCTAAATTTTGCATTAGGATCTTTTACAGTAGGAGTAACATTTGTATGTAAAAGAATATTAATGGTTTCAGATTTTCAATATGGGTTAACAGAGTCTATTTCAGTTGCAGCAATGATGATATCAAGTTTACTTACTGGTTACTTGGCAAAGAAATATACAATAGGAAAAAATGTATATAAGAGTCTTTTATATACTGGAATAGTAACAGCCTTTTTTGGAATGGCAGTATTTAAACCGTTTTTAAATATTTTTTCAAGTAGTTTAGTACCATATATATTTATAATGATGTTAGGATTTGTAATAGGGTTATTTATTGGTATTGCTAATATATTTATAGGAATTTATTTTCAAACAATTGTACCTTTAGAATACATGGGGAGAGTTGGAACAGTACAAAGCACAGTATGTATGGCTGCAATGCCATTAAGTAATATGATGTTTGGATTATTATTTGACAAGATAGATGCAAGTATAATTTTCCCTATATCAGCAATATTGGTAATAATACCTATTTCGTTTTATAGAAAAGTACTATTGTCTGTTGATATAGATAAACATAATACAAATGAAGAAAATTTAGTAAATGCATAAATAAAAATAAGCCAGCTTAATTGGCTTATTTTTATTATATGATATAATGATTTAATGAACTAAGGAAAATTAGCGAGGTGTATATTATGGCTAAAGTTATAGTTGTTGGGGGAGGACCTGCCGGTATTATGGCAGCGATTACTGCAGCAAAAAATAATGCAGTTACATTAATAGAAAGAAATAAAGAAATAGGAATGAAATTAAGACTTACTGGTGGTGGTCGTTGCAATATAACTAATAATAGAGATATAGAAGAGTTTTTTGATAAAATAGTAAATAATAAAAAGTTCTTATATAGTGCTTTATATACATTTTCAAATTATTCACTTTTAGAGTACTTTAGCAATAATGGATTAGAATATAAAGTTGAACTTGATGAAAAAGTATATACAAAGAGTGATAAAGCAGATGAAGTTATAGATTTATTAAGAAATGACTTAGAAAAAAATAAAGTAAAAATAAAATATAATACTATGATTACAGATTTAATAGTGGAAGATGGAACTATTAAAGGTGTTATAACTTCTTTTGGTGAAAAGATATTTGGAGATAAAGTTATAATTACAACTGGTGGTAAGAGCTTCCCTCACACAGGTTCAGATGGGGCTATGTATGATGTGTTAGAAAAGTATGGTCATACTATAACTCCAATTCATGCAGCGTTAATCCCTCTTGTTATAAAAGAGGAATTTGTAAAAAGGCTTCAAGGGGTTGCAATGAAAGATGTTGTAGTTTCTGCTAAAGTTAAGAAGAAAAAGTTTGAAAAGTTTGGAGATATGTTATTTACTCACTTTGGAATATCTGGTCCAGCAGTATTGAAGTTATCTTCATATATTACTAAGGCATTACTTGATGGAGAAGTAGAAATTACTTTAGATTTCTTAAGAGATAAGTCAAAAGAAGAAATTTCACAAATAATAAGAAATAATCCGAATAAAACTGTACTTAATAACTTAAAAGGAATACTTCCACAAAACTTCTTAAAAGTAATCTTTGAAATCTTAGGATTAACAGAAGTTAAAGCAAGTGATTTAAAGAAGGAAGATGAAAATAAAATTATAGAGTATATGAAAGAAATGAAGCTTACAGCAAGAGAAACTTTATCTATTAAGGCTGCACAAGTAACATCTGGTGGAGTAAAAGTTAAAGAAATTAATGCTTCTGATATGGAGTCTAAAATAATAAAAAACCTTTACTTTGCAGGAGAGGTTATAGATATAGATGCAGAAACTGGTGGGTATAATCTTCAAATGGCATTTTCAACAGGATATCTAGCAGGAAGTGATTTTTAATATTATATATGAACAGTAGATAAGATATGTATTCTTATCTACTGAATTTTTATGGTGTAAAATTATAAAGTAGTTAGTTTATTCAATAATTAATATGATGTTGTACATCCATTAATGCTTCTCCAAATCTTTGAAAATGAACAATTTCTCTTTGTCTTAAAAATTTAAGGATATCTTTAATATCATGATCATCAGTTAAGTTTATTAACCATTCATAAGTTGCTCTAGCTTTTTGCTCAGCGGCCATATCTTCATGAAGATCAGCTATTACATCTCCTTTAGCTTGAATATAAGTTGCTGTCCAAGGATTTCCTTGTGCATCAGTATAATATAAAGCTCGTCCATGATCAGTATAATGAGCGGCTAAATCAGCCTTTTTTAAATCTTCTAAAGAAGCATTTGACATTAGTTGATAAACCATAGTGGCAATCATTTCAACATGAGCCATCTCTTCAGTGCCTATATCTGTTAATAAACCTTTAGATTTTCTAGTTGGCATAGTATACCTTTGATTTAAATATCTTAAAGCCGCGCTTAATTCACCATCAGGTCCACCGTATTGAGACATAAGAAATTTAGCCATTCTTAAATCATTACATTTTAAGTTTATTGGATACTCTAAAGTTTTAACATAATACCACATAAATTATCCTCCTTTTAATAATTTTCCCAAGGCCAAGGGGGTGCTATCCAAGCTATTGGATCTTCAGTTGAAGCAGAACCAAAGTTTCTTAATGGGCCAAAGTTATATTCATAATTAGTTATTAGATAATCTAATCTTTCAGATATTTTTTTGTAATCATTTATAGCTTTTTTATTGGATGGAAAATTATCAAGATAAAGATTAAGTTCGATAGCATAAAATTGATATTTTCTAATTTCATTTAATAAATCTATTTCACACATAGATATTCCTCCTAATATTTTTTATCATATGCTTTATAAGGCTTATACAAATCATTGAAAATAGTGCCAATCTTTAATGCTGCTTTAGGGTTTATAATATTTTCGTATTTTTGTGGTATAATGAATGCCTTTGCATAATCATTTTTTTCGCTTTTGTTCATAAGATATCATCCCTCCATAAGTGTATATATATTTATACTATGAAATTAGAATTTATTATGTTACAGGTTAATATGTTATAGAGATAATTGATTTTAAAGTGTTATCTACATATTAATTTAATCATATATCTTCAACTAAATCTTAACTTTGTAGCAATTTATAATTATGAATAATATTATAATAAGAAATAGCTTTTTCAAAAGTTATAAGGAAAAAATTTTATGAATTATAATGGTTTTAATAGCTTTGAAGATTTTATGCGCTTTTGTGGAGTCAAAGTAGATACAAATACATCTTCAGAAAATAAAAGTAGTGATTCAGATAATACAGAGGATGATGATAAAACATCCAGATGTGAAAATTGTAAACCTGGAAATGGACAAGGAGAGGCCGATGAGAAGGCTAGAAATGCAGATAGTGATATTCCAGGTGGATTTCAAGATATACCACCACAGCTTTTACTTGTAATTGGAGAGTTACTTGGAAACATTATAGCAGGTAATCTTCCATTTAATGTTCAAAATGTAGTTGGAAATTGGTTACAATTAGTAGGTCAAGCAATTGAAGTTTTTAATGCACAACAACAATATTATCAAGGTGGACCAGGTAGATATTATAATTATATATATAGGAATGTAGCAAATCCTTTTTGTACTAGTTCCGTAGATGAATCTCAAAAAAGTATAAGTGTAAATGAAAATGAGCAAAAAAGTAATAAGGGTAAAAGAAGTAATAAAAATGGAAGCAGTAGTAAATCATCAAATACTAGTAGTGAAATAGAAGAATTAAAAGAATGTATATGTTATTTAACTAATCAAATACAAGAATTAAAAAATGATATAGATAAATTAAAAAATCAGAAAATGTAAAGAGTAAATATTAATATCTCTTTACATTTTACATTTTATTTTTATTAAAGAGAAAAATAAAGAGAGAAAGTTAGATTAGTTTACTAAATATTAATTATAAATATTGAAGGATGAGATTATTTATATGTTTGAAAAAATAATAAGAAAATACAATATTAATACTAGAGGGATGGTGATAAATGGGAGTGTAGCGCTTATTATTGTAGTTATAATTGCTAAGTTTTTAGGAGAAAAAAATATAATGTTAGCAATTCCATTAGCTTTAACATCAGCAGTTTTAGGAAGACAAAATTTATATGTTAAGCCAGTAAATAAAATGTTTAAATTTATAATAATTGACATAATCATTGTTATATGTGCATTTATTGCATCTTTAAATATGGGGAGTGGAATTATAGTAGATTTATTAAGTATATTTTTAATAATTTATATGATGGTATCACCATATGACTTAACATTTTATAAACCATTTTTAATGCTCTATATATTTAGTCAATATTCTAAGATATCAATATTAGAGTTACCAAGTAGAATTATGGTTATAGTAATTGGGCTGGTAGTTATCTTAGTTGTTAATTATATAAAAAAAATAAATGAAAAAGACATTTTAGGAAATAGTATTAGAAAATCGATGAATTTAATAAAAGAGCAATTGGAAAATATATCAAAGGAAAGCTATGATAATAAACTAGAGGAAAAATGCTCTATAATAATGAGAGGATTAGCATATAGAATATATATAACTAGATATAGAAAATACTTTACTACTAATTTAGGAACTATACAATTTAACTTATATATGAATATAGAATATTTAAATCTATATTTAAAAGAAATACAAGTGAAATTTGCAAGAGAAAATATAAATGAAGATTATTTAAAAAATATAAGATTACAAATAGATAATATTATAGAAATATGTTCAGAAAATAAAGTTGAAAATAATGAAAAAACTATTGATGACACTTATTATGAATATAAATATTGTAATAAAGATTTAGATTTTCTTCAAAATATAATAAAAGAAATATTCTTAAATATAAAAAGACTAAAAAATATAAATATTAAAGATATAAATAAAATATATAAAGAATGGGAAAGAGATGATTTTGATAAAACATCAAAAGTTTTTAAAGAATATCTTCGTGTTGATTCAATAAGATTTAAATTTGCTATGAGAATGGCTGTAGTGCTAACAATAGCATTGTTTTCAGCAGAAGTTTTAGGGTTTTATAAAATAATTTGGGCAGTTATAACAGTAATGTCTGTAATGCAACCTTATTATGAGGATACAATAAAGAAAACTAAAGATAGAATAATAGGAAATGTAGTAGCTATAATATTTACAGGGGTAATAATTAACATTATAAATACAAAATATTTTACAATTACAATATTAGTTATATCAACATATTTACTTTTTGCTTTTAAAGATTATTCTAAAATTTCATTATTTGCAGCAATTTCATCTATATGTTTATCATCTTTATCAGAGAGTATCAATATATTAATATTTTATAGAGTTATATATGTAATTGTAGGATTAATAATAGTACTTATAGCAAATAAATTTATATTTCCATATAGATTAAAGGATGGACTGGTACAGCTAAAGGAAAAAATTATTAGGTACGATAACTATTTTATTGAAAGTATAAAAGAAAATTTAGTTCATAAGAATAAAGAAAATAGAATAAGGGATTTAATAGTACATATAACACTTTTAAATGAAAAGTTATATCTTAGAAATTTACAGTGTAAAGATAAAAAAATTAATGAGTTTATAAATTTAAATAATAATTTTATAGTAAAGATAGGATACGATATGCTTATTAATGATAATAAAAATAAAAAGGAAAAGATAGATAAAGAAATATATGAGATGTATAGAAAAATAAATTAAGTATGATTTCATATAAAACAAGGTGCAAATTAGTAATAGGGGAAACTAATTTGCACCTTGTTTTTTAGGATAATATCAATATAAAGGGAAATTAACTATAAAATTTTAGTTTTATAGTTAAGTTTTAAGAAATAGTATTTGTCTAAATTATAAGTAAATAATATGTCAATGATGTGTCAATGAATAAAAAATAATAAAATTATTATATTATATACAATATATGGGAATAATATATAGTAAGATATATGCAAAAAGAGAAAGGGAGATAAATGAAGTATGATGTATTAAATAAAATTTCAACTAGATTTATTATTATTTTATGTGTAATTATTTTAAGTGTTTTAAGTTTAGTTAAGTATAAAAGTGATAGTCAAAAGTGGATAGATGCAGATGTTACAGTAAAGATGCCCTTTGAAATAAGTATTTTAGATATAGGGAAAGCAGATTTTATACTAATATTGAAATAGATGGAAGCTATATGGTTATAGATTCTGGTACGTATGATGATGGAGAAAAAATATATGAATATTTAAACTTTAAGGAAGTAAAGGATATTGAATATTTTATACTAACTCATAATGATAAAGATCATATTGGAGGGTCTCCATTTATAATAGAGAATTTTAATATTAAAAATTTAATACAAGCAAATTATAAAGTAAATACTAATCAGTATAATAAGTATTTGGATTGTTTAGAAGTAAAAAAAATAAAGCCTATATTATTAAAAAATAATATGGAATTTGAGATAAATGACGCAAAGATTAAGTTATATCCAACTAAAAAAGAAAAATATGAAAAATCAAATGATTATTCCATTATTATTAGTATAGAATATGGTGAATATAAATATTTGTTTGCAGCAGATGCAGAAGAAGAAAGAATGAAAGAATTTGTTGAAGATAATTCAGAGAAATATACTTTCTTAAAGATGCCTCATCATGGAATATATAGCAATTATACAGAAGAATTTTTATCATCAGTAGAACCAAGATATGCTATTGTAACTTGCTCTAAGTTTAGATATCCTAATAAAAAGACAATAGATTTATTAGAAAAATATAACATTAAAACCTTTTATACAAGTAGTGGAGATATAATTATAAAGAGTGATGGTGAAAAGATTTATTTTAATCAAAATTAGCAAGAAAAATATGATATAATTAACTTAAAATGTAAGGGGTACTTGGGGGATGAACATAAAGATTATTTGCTTAAATGAAGATAAGATAGAGTTTGAATTTAGTGATGGGGCATTTGAATATATAGAAAGTTTAGATATTAAAAATAAAAATATAAATAAATTTTATAAAGTAGAAAAAGATATTATTAAAATAGAAAATTGTACATTATTAAATTTAGAAAAAATAATATTTAATAATGCTAGATTGAAGAATAGTTTATTAATGGTAATGATACGAGAAATAAACGAAAGTAATATAAATATAATAAGTACTTTAAGTCAAATTAATAATTCTATATTAATAATGGGAAAAGAAAATTTATTCAATGAAGATAGTAAAAAAGAATTTAATTTAATTAAAAATATAGTTATTCTTAATAAATTAATAGAGGATAAAAAAATAAACCTTAAATTATTAATGTTTATGCTATCTAATAACGAGATTTTGAGTAGCATAAAATTAAATCAAAGTAAAAAGTATATTATTATTGAAAACAAAAAAAATATAGGACAGATAGTTTTATCACTACTTAAACAATTTAAATATATACAATACAATAAAGAATATATATGTTACCTGTATTCTAGGGAAGAGATTAATTTAGAACAAATATCATATTTAGAAGATCCTATAAGAGAGTATATAGAGAATGATGATATTTTAACAATGGTTAATTTGAGTAGTGAAAAAATTAACTATGATGAATATGTATTAGTATTATTAAGTAAATAAATAAAAATATTTTAATTTAGTGAAAGTCTAATCAAACGCTGTATTACAGAGGTTTAATTAGACTTTTTTATTATTAATAACAAGGGAATATTGTTAAAAAAATAACTTAAATAACTTAAATAATTATTTAAAAATTAAGATAAATTGTGGAAAAATGTCGAGGCTTGTACAATAAAGTTGTAATTAGAGAAAATGTTTTTTAGAATGTTAAAAAATATACAAAAGGAGAAATACTATGTTAGAAATTATTAAAAAAACTTTAACTGATAATGCAATATTAGGTGCAATATTTTCATCAGTAGCAATAATTCTTTTAGGTTTTTATTTAAGAAAAAGAGAAATTTTAAATTCAAATGCATCTAAGATGCTAACAAAATTGGTTCTTACAATTTCATTACCAGCTTTAGCATTTACTTCATTTATGAAAGATATAAATGGGGAACAATTAAAGCAAGGTATGAGTATTTTAGTATGGGGATTTGCAATTTATATTGTATTAATACCAATAACTAAATTAATGTATGCAAGAGTTAAGGGCGATAAGCAAGATGTTTATAGAGTTCTTACTATATTTGGCTCAACTACATTCTTTGGTACACCTATAGTTACTGCAGTATATGGGGCAGTAGGTACTATGTATTCAAACATATTTAATATTGCTTACAGAGTGTTCTTGTATTCATATGCATTTATAAAAATGTCCGGAACTAAAATGGATAAAGAAAACCTTAAAAAGAATATGAAAGAAATATTCTTAAATCCAATTATAATAGCTACATTTTTAGGATTATTTATTTGGTTATGTCAAGATATGCTTCCACAAGTAGCAGTTACAGTTAAAGGTGAAACTGCGAACTATGCATTCTTAAGAATTGACCAAACATTACCATGGCTTTATAAACCACTTACTTATTTAAGTAATTTAGCATCACCACTTGCTTGGATTTCAATTGGAGCTACTTTAGCAGAAGTTCCTTTCAAAAAGGCAGTAGCACAAAAAGATGCTTGGGGATATAGCTTAATTAAAGTATTATGTATCCCAGTAATAAATTTAGCTTTATTATTAGTTGTTAGTAAATTCGGTATATTACCAGTTTCATTTGAAGGAATGGCAACAACAGTAATAATGATGGCAGCTCCAACAGCCACAGTGGCAGCAGCATATGCAATTAGCTATGATAGGGAAGCATTATTTACATCAAATTGTTCATTGTTATCAACAGTAGTAGCAGTTGCAGCTATGCCAGTATGGATAGTTATATTAGAAATTATAAGAAATATAGGATTATTTGCTTAAGTAAAAATCTAAAGCGTGTATTTAGTAAATAAAATTATTTTATTGCTAGGTATTTAGGTTAATAGCAAGTATAACCATATAAAAAAGGACAAGCCACTCTATAAAATAATAGAGTGGCCATATCCTAAAATAAATTTATTAGAACTTAATTATAAAGGAGATAAATATTATGATAAAATTAGTTTGTTATGGTGTTAGAGAAACAGAAGTTCCATTTTTTGAAGAAATAAATAAAAAATTTGGATATGATATAAAATTAGTTACTTTAGGTCTTAATCATGAAAATGTTAAGGAAGCAATTGGTGCTGAAGCAATTATGGTTAGAGGAAACTGTAAGGCTGATAGACAAAACTTAGAATTATTAAAGTCTAATGGATTACAATATGTTTTAACAAGAACTGTTGGATTTGACCATGTTGATTTAGATGCAGTTAAAGAATTAGAGTTAAAATGTGCTAGAGTTCCAGGGTACTCTCCAAATGCTATAGCTGAATTAGCAGTTTCTCATGCAATGATGTTACTTAGACATACTGCTTATACTGTAAATAGAACAAGAGAAAAGAATTTCGTTGTTGATCCATTTATGTTTAGTAAGGAAATTAGAAATTGCACAGTTGCAGTTTTAGGAGCTGGTAAGATAGGATTAACTACAGCTAAGTTATTTAAAGGCTTAGGAGCAAGAGTAATAGCTTATGATGTATTCCAAAGTGATGCGGCTAAAGAAGTAGTAGAATTTATGGAGCTAGATGATGTGTTAGCACAAGCTGATGTTATTTCAGTACATATGCCATATATAAAAGATGTAAATTATCATATGATTAATGATGAGTTTATAGCTAAAATGAAAGATGGAGCTATATTAGTTAATACAGCTAGAGGTGAAGTTCAAGATATAGATGCTATAATAAGAGCAATTGAAAGTGGTAAATTAAGTGGATTTGGTACTGATGTTTTAGAAGGCGAATCGGCAACATTCTTTAAGAATTTAAATGGACAAACATTAGAACATCCTTCTCATGAGAAATTAATAGATCTTTATCCAAGAGTATTAGTAACTCCACATATTGGTTCATATACAGATGAGGCACTAACAAACATGATAGAATACTCTTATGAAAACTTAAGAGAATTATTAAACGAAGGAATTTGCAAAAATAGTATAGCTTAGTAAAGATATATTATAGTATAATTTTAATATTTTAATTAAAAAAAGGAGTGTTAATCACTCCTTTTTTGAGCATTAAAAGTAAATAAAAGGACAAAATTAAAATGGTGAGATTAATGAAAATAAAATTAAAGTTTAAAAATGTCATAATGTTAACTGCTATAATTATTACATTTATTCCACTAATGCTATCATACTACATTTTTGTATCTTCTAAATTATTAGATATAAATGCAAATATAAGAAATGATTTGCAAGAAATGGGATACTGTATATCAAAAAGTGAACTTGTTGCTGAAAAACTTTATAATAGAAAAAATGATATGGCTATACAAGAATATACTAAAGGATTTATAGAAAACTTTAATAATGTTGATATTATTGTAATAGCAGATATGACAGGAGAAAAATACTCACATTTAGATGAAAATCAAATTGGGCAAATATATGTTGGGGAAGATAAAAAAGAAGTTTTGAGAAATGGAAGTAGCTATTATTCACTAATGAAAGGCTCTATGGGGACTACTTTAAGATGGTTTCAACCTATATTTTATAATGAAAAACAAGTTGGTTTTGTTATGGTTGGAAAATATAATGAAGATATAGTGGTAATTAACTCAAGAACTAAGTTAAATTATTTTATGTTATTTATAGCGTCTTTAGCTATTTCTATAATTGCATCTAGGGTATTTGCAAATAAAGTTAAAAAATCAATATTAAATATGGAACCAGTTGAAATTGCAACTTTATATAGAGAAAAAAACATTATATTAGACAGTGTAAAAGATGGAATTATATCATTAAATAAGTATAATAAAGTAATTGAAATAAATAAAATTTGTTATGAGATGTTTGAAGATTTTAAAGTTGAAGATATAACAGAAAAACTTAACTTTTATATAGATAATAGGCAAGATGTTGAAATGAAGGAATTTATAATTCAAGGTAAAAGAATATTTGTTACAATTAAGCATATCATATTAGAAAATAATTGCCCAAGAGTAATTATAACTTTAACTGAACGAGGACCTATTAATAAAATTGCAAAAGAAATAACAGGTGTGGATGAAGTTATTAAAAATTTAAGAGCTAATGTTCATGAATTTAAAAATAGCCTTTATGTTATTTTGGGGCTTATTGAAATAAAGGCTTATGAAGATGCAAAAAAATATATATTAAAGGTACAAAAAATGCAGGAAAATTCAAGCAATAAATTTGCTAAGATAGAAGATAATTATGTAAGGGGATTATTAATTAGTAGAGATTTAGTTGCAAAGGAAAGAAAAGTTGAGTTTTTCTTAACAGAAGAATCATTTTTATATAAAAATCATGGAGTAATCGATTCGAATGATATAGTAACTATACTTGGAAATTTAATTGAAAATGCTTTCGAGGCTTGTGCATTATTAGATAAAATACATAAAAAAGTTGAAGTTACTTTATATGAAAATGAAAGTATAGTTGAAATACAAGTAAGGGATAATGGAATACCTATTAATGAATATATAAAGAAAAGAATATTTGAGCAAGGGGTTTCCTCAAAGGGTGAAGGAAGGGGAACAGGATTGTATTTAGTTAAAAATAGAGTTGAGCTTTATGATGGAGAAATAAATATAGAAGATTTTGACGATGAAAAAATATTTGTAGTAACAATTTTAAAGGGGGAAAAGCAATGATTAATGTATTGATAGTTGAAGATGATCCAATGGTAGCATTTATAAACAAGAGATATCTAGAACAGATTGGAGGAATTAATGTTTTCGGACCAGTTATGTATGAAAAGGATATTATTAATATTTTAGAGAGTGAAAAAATAGATTTAATATTATTAGATGTATTTTTACCACAAAAAAGTGGAATAGATATATTAAAATCTCTAAGAAATAAAAGCTTTTTTACTGATATTATAATGATTACAGCAGCAAATAGTAGTTTAGAAGTTAAAAAAGCTTTTGCATATGGAGTGGTAGATTATTTAGTTAAACCTTTTGAGTTTAAAAGATTAAAGGAAGCTGTAGATAAGTTTAAATTAAAAAATAATATGATGCAAAAAGACAATCTACTAACACAAAAAGAAATAGATAAATTATTAATAAATGATAACTTAGATGGAGAAACTACTTTACCAAAGGGATTGAATAAAAAAACATTAGATAAAATTTTAAGCTTTTTAAATGATAATTCTAATAAGGTATGGACTTTAAGAGAGATTGCATATGAGATAAAAATAAGTAATGTAACTGTTAAAAAGTATATGGATTATCTAGAAAAGATAGATAAGATAAAATCAGAAATGACATTTGGAAATGTAGGAAGACCAGAACATAAATACACAATAAATAAGTAAAATTTTTATAATATAGAAAAATATGGTATAATAAATGTAAATTTATATTGGGGAGGGATATTATGTTATATGATAAGTATAAGTATATTGGATTTTTAGGATTAATATCTTTAATTGGACTTAAGGGATTTACAACGCATAATTATCTGTGGTTTATTTTTTTTATTAACTATTTATGGTTTACATTTTTTTATGAAAATAGCATAGTCTATAAATTAAAATTAATAAAAAAGTAAATTGTTTATATTGGTAATTAAAGATAGGGTGAAATAATTATCACTAAAACATTATAGTAATTAATTACATATAATAACTAGTAATTAATTTATAAGGTTTAAGGATATAAGATGAATAATACTAAATGGTATTTAATTAAATTAAGAGGTGATGCTAATAAACTTTCTTTTACAAGTGTGGAAGCATGTGAAATAGCAAAAAAGATAGGTATTGATTTCACAAAGGAAAAGTTTGATTTAAAGCAATTCACTAAAGGAATTAATGTAGAACTTGAACATGGAACTAAATTTAAGAATGCGAATGTTACCAATAATGACCCAATTTTAACTGGAAAAATTGCATATGCACATCTTTTAGAATTTCCAGATTATTATACTAGATTAGAGCAGCTAGAAAAAGAAGCAAATGCATATTGGTCAAAAACTAAATAAACTATAAAATAAAAAGATTTTCACAAACTAAATTAATTAGTGGAAATCTTTTTTATAGTTATGTGATAAAGTTACATAGCGAATTTTGTAATAGAAACAATAATCTTTAAAATGAATATAATTTATTAAAAGAATTTTTTTAATAAAATAATTAGGAGATTTAAAGATGAAAATAATTAATGAATCAGAATTTATAAATGAAGTTAAAGAAGGATTAGTTTTAATAGATTTTTATGCTGAATGGTGTGGTCCTTGTAGGATGTTATCTCCACTTTTAGAGCAAATAAATAATGAAGATGATGAAATTAAGGTTGTTAAGGTTAATATTGACAACTCTATAAGATTAGCAAATTATTATCAAATTCAATCAATACCTACTTTAGTATTATTAAAAGATGGTCAATTTATAAATAAAATGATTGGATTTAATCCTAAAAAGAAAATTGAAGAGTTAATATCTAAGGGAAAAGAATAATAAAGAGAGACTTTATGCAAGAAGCGTAAGGTCTTTTTTAAAAACCAAAATTATACTTTTAATACTTAAAAAGTAAATATATTTACTAAAATAACAAGATACTTATATAAATAAACAATTTATTAGAACTAATTTTACATAAAATGTATTAAAATAAAGAAGTAAGGGTGAAAAGGTATACAATAGGATTAGAGTATGAGTGGAGGTATTATTATGATAAAAAGAAATGCAATGAATAAAAATATTGCTCTTATTATTGCAGCTGCAGTTACTGTAGGGCAAATACCAGTTTCAGCATTAGCAGATAATTATAATGCTGTTGCTATTGAACAAAACATAGAAATGTATGCATCTCAAACAGAGTACATTCAAGAGTATGATAACTATTCAAGTACATCTTGGACAAGTTTAGTTGGTGGTGGGACTTATGTTAAAGAAATGGATAACGCAGTTCCAGATACAGAAGGTAAAAAAGGATATTTAGAAATAAATAGAACTGAAGGAAATAATTTTGTTTTCTTAGAAAATCAAAGTCCAAGCTATCAAAATTTTGAAGCAGAAGTTAGATTTCAACTTAATCCATCAGAAACAGATACAGCTACAGGAAGATTTGGACTTGTATTTAGAGGCCAGGATGCAAATACTTTTGGATTTGTAGGATATAATAATGATGGAAAATGGTTAATTGAAAGTCCAACAGCATGGAAGGATGATATTAATGGTCCAACTATTGAAGCTGGTCAATGGACAACAATGAAGGTTAAGGTTGTAAGAAATCACTTAACTTTAACTGTAAATGGTGAAGAGATATTTAGCGATAATGTTTCTTTAGGCAATTTCCCAACTGAAGCAGGGAAGTTTGGATATAGAACATGGTTTGATAACAAAACTGTATTAGTTGATTATTTAAATATAAATGAGGTAATTGCGCCAACAGAAATATCATCCGTAGAAGAATTAAATATGTCTACAATTATAAATGTTGAGCCAGAATTACCATATAGAGTTAATGTAACTTATCCAGATGGAACAACTGGACAAGAAATTGTTATTTGGGATTATGTTGATCCAGCACAATATGCAGAAGAAGGAACTTTTGTTGTTGAAGGTATTATAAAAGGTGCAGCAGAATCAGCACCAAAGGCTAAAGCTAACATAACAGTTAGAAATAAGGTAGCTTACTCAACAGACTTTGAAACTGCAGAAACTAGTGGGGATTGGAAATCATTAAGTCCAACTGTTTTAGATAGTGTAGTTGAAAATGGGGTTGTTAATGTTCTTATGAATGGAAAAGCGGTAGGCGCTGATATGGCTTCTCCAGATGTTAAGAATTTTATATATGAAACTGATTTCTCAATGAGTAATGATAATGGAAGAATAGGTTTAGGATTTAGAATTAAAGATGAAAATAACTGGGGAGCTATTTGTTATGATGCTGGAAATTGGGTATGGAAAGCAAGTACAAATGGTTCAGATGATTGGGGTTCATTCCCATCTTCATTTAAATTAGAAGCTGGTGAAACTTATAGAATGAAGCTTGAAGTTGAAGAGGGAAGAGCAACTTTATCTATTAATGGTCAGACATTAGGAAGTGTAACTTCAGATAAGTTCCCAACCACAGCAGGTAAGATTGGTTTAGTTGGATGGCATGGAAGCAAGACTATTACGTTAGATAATGTTAGTGTTACAGAAATAACTCCAGAAACTGAAGCTGATTTACCAGAAGTAAATGCACAAACTATTGAATCAGATGTTATGTCAGTTAAGCTTGATAATACCTTCCCAAGAGTAATTGAATACAATTGGAAGGATGATGGTTCAACTTTAGCTGGACAAAATAAGAGATCTAACAAGATTAATTTAAATGGTAAAAACTATACTCCGGTAGTTGAGTGTGTTGTAGAAGGAAATAAAGCTACGTACACTATGTCAATTGAAGAAATTGGTGTTACTTTAACGACTGTTATGAGTGTTGAAGATAATAAAATTAGAATGGAAGTTACTAATATTGAAGAAACTGGTGATTTCTTAGTTAAAAAGGTATCTTTACCTAACCAAAGTTTTGCAACAGTAAGAAGTGATAATGGTGGTGCTATTGCAGCTGTGTTATCAACTGGAGCATGGCATCAAATTACAGATGAAATAAGTACTGTTGATGCATTAGATCCATCAGAAAAAGCTAAGACTTATGCATTTGTAAATGATAATGATTTTGCAATAACTATGAATAATAATGTTGTTGAATATTCAAGTAGAATTCTTCTTAATACTGTTAATAAGAATGGATACAAGGAAACAGGAATTGGAACTGGTGCTTGGACTTATAGAGAAGAAGTTGAAAATGGAGTAGAATACTATAGCTACGAAGATAATTTATGGGCAGAAGCTTATATAACTAAAGACCAAAATGGTGATGATATTGTAGATTGGCAAGATGCTGCTATAGAATACAGAAATAGAGTTGAAGCACCACAAGGTGGAGAATATATTAAAGATAGCTTATCTTATATAGCATTCAACATTGGATACACTCAAAGTCCATTCTTAAGAACTTTAGATACTGTTAAGAAAATATCTAACTATACAGATGGATTTGGACAAATGGTTCTTGAAAAAGGATATCAAGCTGAAGGACATGATGACTCAATTCCAGACTACGGTGGACATATTGGTATAAGACAAGGTGGAGTTGAAGATTTCAACACATTAATTGAAGAAGGAGCTAAGTATAACGCTAGATTTGGGGTTCATATAAACGCTACTGAATATCAAAAGGATGCATTCCAATATCCAGATAACGGATCGGTAAACGAAAATTCTGCTGGATGGAACTGGTTAGATCAAGCTTACTATGTTGATCAAAGGGCTGATATAACTTCAGGAGAATTATTCAGAAGATTAGATATGTTAAAAGAAGATTTGCCTGATTTAGGTTGGGTATATGTTGACGTTTATACAGGAAACGGATGGAATGCTCACCAACTTGGAGAAAAAATCAATGATTTAGGATATCAAGTTGCAACAGAATTCCACAGTCCACTTGAAGAACACGTAACATGGACTCACTGGGGAGCTGACCCTGCTTATCCAAATGAAGGTGGAACAAGTGAAATATTAAGATTTGTAAGAAACTCTACAAAGGATGGATTCTTATCTAATCCATTATTAAAGGGTAACAAGCATTTATTATCAAATGGTTGGGGTAATAACCATGCTATAGAAGGTGAAAAGGGTATGGATACATTCTATAACCAAGTATTACCTACTAAGTATATGCAACACTTTGATATTATGAAAATGACTGATGATGAAGTATTATTCCATGAAGATTTAAGAGCTGTAAGAGAAGGTGCAGACATTAATTACTATAAAGATGGTAAATTGGTTGCAACTACTCCAGAAAGTACAAT
>NZ_KB291707.1 GCF_000320405.1 Clostridium celatum DSM 1785
TTGTGTCCAAAATATTGACATAAGACCAAAGCAATAAAACTCTTATAATTGAAGGGATTGAAAATATATATCAACATAATTTAATTAATAATATTAATAATACTAGTTTATATACTCAAGGTTATTTTTATAGTAGACCTATGAATATTGCTGAAATAGAAGCATTGTAAAAGATATATATTCTACATATTCTTTTATAATTGCTACTTAATTCTTTATTTTTTAATAAAAACACTATACAGACTCTGCAAGAAAAACCATATTAATGTAATATTATTTAGGCTATTATTGAAATAAAGAGCCGCTAGTAAGATTAAATCTCTTATTAGTGGCTCTTATTATTTTTCATTTTTATAAGGCTTTGTTTTAATAAACTGTTGAAAATGGCTTTGTTTTAATAAACTGTTGAAATTTGATTAACCTCTATAAATATGGTTATAATATACTATATAACTACTATTTAGGAGGTTTTTTTATGCAAAGAGTTAATAATGTTATTAAACAAGTTTCACAATTAAATACACATGAGCAAGGTAAGGTATTTGAATTTTTGAAGACTGTATTGATGTAAAATGGAATTACTAACTCTATAGATAAAGAAATCGCTGAAAATAGATTTAATAAGGGGAAGTGCTGTCCTTTTTGTAATCATGACAAAATATCTAAGTATGGAAAATATCATGGTAAAAATGGAGTTAAACAAAGGTATAAATGCCAAAATCCAGAGTGTAAAAAAACTTTCAATGACTTTTATAAATCACCAGTTTCAAGTAGTAAAAAGGGATTAGATAAATGGTTACTATATGCCCAATGTATGGTAAACGGCAACACTATTAGGCAGTGTGCTGAAATCGTTGAAATTAATATTGCAACAGCTTTTTTCTGGAGACATAAAATCATAGACGCAATTAGAAAGTTTATTGGCTATGGTTCGCTTGAAGGTGTTATTGAACTTGATGAGACTTACTTTGCCCTTAGCTATAAAGGTAATCATAGTAAAAGTTCTATTTTACTATGCCAAGGGAGCCAAGAAAACGTGGCAAAGAAATAAATACAAGAGGTATATCAAAGGAATTTGCCTGTGTTTTATGTGGTGTGGATAGATTAGGTAATATCTATACAGGATTAATATGCAATGGTAGACCTAAATATAGCGATATAGACAGAGCTTTATCAGAAGTTGTTGAGGAGAATTCTATATTATGTACAGATAAACATAGGAGTTATATCCCCTTTGCTACTCAACATAATTTTGAGTTACATCAAATTAGAGGTGGAAGAAAAGCTGTGGATATTTATAATATTCAAAGAGTTAATGCCTTTCATAGTAGCCTAAAAAGATGGATAAAGAAATTTAATGGTGTTTCAACCAAGTTCCTAACAAACTACCTATTTTGGTATAAATGGACCCAATTATTTAAAACAGAAATGGAAAGGAATAAGCCTAAAAAATTCTTTGTTCATGCTAATTCAACACATTCTGTATCTTTAATAAAGGATTTTAAGATTAGAA
>NZ_KB291708.1 GCF_000320405.1 Clostridium celatum DSM 1785
TCGCACTCAAGCGACTTCCTTATCTTATGACCGTAATACTTTTCTGTCAACATATTTTTTAACATTTTTGTTAATTACATTAACTTACTTGTATCAAGCCTTTCGGCTTACTGGTTTCCCCTAAGGACATGATTTATAATACCATCTAATAAAACTCATAATAATCAATTATTATCCAAATAAAAAACTCTATTGCACTTTTTCTTTAAAATTCAACTATATACTTCTATTTTCTTATATTGATACACTAGGAACTGTGGTATTATTAGACAAATACTTTATCCACTTAATACACATTATCCACACTATAATATCAACCACAATTTATAATTATCAACATAATTAACATTTTCCACATTTAATAAAAAACCTTATTTTTAATAGAATATGTAGAATCCTTATATAATTAAAATTTAAAATTTAATATTTTATAATTGAAATGAAATTTTTAATATTATATCAGGATAATTTACGATAGACTTTTTATAAAAAATCATATTAAAGTAAATTTAAAAAATCTAAATATAATAAACATTTTTAAGAAAGCATGCTTAGAATTTAATCTAAATATTTTCTTATCTAAATGGAACTTATTTAAATAAATTGGGATTTAAAAATTTATTTTTATATCCACTCTTTAATAAATGATAATTTTCTTTAATTCTCTCTCAAAATAATATATTTGATGTAAATAAACTAATTTATATCTATAATATAAAAAACACTTAGATTAATTTCTAAGTGTTTTTATCTTATCTGACACCATTTCTCAACAATTTTTAATAACTTAATGATCCTCCACTAAATTGTACACTAAAATCATATCATACTTTTATTTTATTCAAGCGTCAAAGTGG
>NZ_KB291709.1 GCF_000320405.1 Clostridium celatum DSM 1785
AGCTATTTTTTCATATCAGCTTAACAGATTCCTATATTTAATATAATTAAAATAATCTAACTATATTAAAATTTATATATTCGAGGTTGTTTAAAATCTATTTTTAGAAAGATTACCTCTTATCTTAATACTTTTCTTTATTAAAAACTCTATATCCGTATCTTGTATTTCTACAAAGTTCCTCTAAATTAGTTCCACTTAAATACTCTAAAGACCCTTGGCATTCTCCATCAAAATGTATTTTCATAAATTCAATAAGTTCATCATCTGCTATTTGATCCATAGCTTCGTTTTTAAAGAAATAAAATGATTCTTGAAGCTCTAATAATGTATCTTTATAATTTTCTTGCATTATATATGGTGAATCACAAAAAGCTTCAATTATTTTTTTCAAAACACCTTCCGAAAATTCAATTCTTCCCGTATCTTTTAGTGACTTAAAACGATTTTCAATTAACTCATTAATATCTTCATTTGATAAGGTTAATCCATATTTAAGTGTTAATTCATTGCATTTTTTCAATTCTATTACTGCTTGTTTTTTTTGTATATCTTGAAGTACTAAACTAATATTTTTACTCATACTAATCACCTCTAGATATACTCTACTCCTAAGCCTAACCTACTACAAGACTTGAAATTTAGGCGATTTTGTGGTAATATAGAATCATAAAATAACAAAAAAATAAGGCTTAAGCCTTATTTTTTTT
>NZ_KB291710.1 GCF_000320405.1 Clostridium celatum DSM 1785
GGATGTCTTAAGACATCCTTTTATTTATATAATCTATTAAGCACTTCGCTTTTAAAGCTATCAATTCCTAATCTTTCTATCATAAAGCTTAGTTTTTCACCCAACTCTGCTTTTTCTTTATAATAATCAAAAATAATATCTACAAGCTTTAATGCTTCTTTTTCATTTAAATTAATTGCAATAACATCCGCAATTCTTGGATTATAACCTGCAGAACCACCTGCTACTACCATTAGTCCACTTATATCAGCAATTACTCCAACATCTCTTGCATATATACTACCACAAGCATTTCTACAACCAGCAACACCAATTTTAGTTCTACACGGCATCTCCATTTTATGATACTTTTTTAAAAGTTTCATTCCTATTCCAATAGTATTATACTTGCTTCTCTTACAAAATCCTGCTGGACATATCTCAACATTTTTAACAGAATTAGCAGTTTCAATAGCAGGTTCCATATCAAGTTCTTTCCAAACCTCTGCTAAATTTTCTGCTTTAAGATTAGTAATTAATATTCTTTGTCCTGATGTAATTTTTATAACACCATTATACTTTCTAGCTACCTGTGCTATTTTTTCCAGGCTATCTGGAGAAATAAATCCACCAGGAATATGAGGCGTTATCCCAAAAGTCCTCTTTCCATCTCTAATCTTCTGCAAATTTCCATAGTGCATCCTAAGCTTCTCCTAAAATAAACTTTTCTATTGCTTTTGCAACTCCATCCTCTTCATTTGAGTCAGTTATATAATTTGCGACTTCTTTAACCTCCTCAAATGCATTTGCCATAGCAACACCCATTCCTGCATACTCAATCATAGCAAGATCATTTTCTGCATCACCAAAAGTCATTATTTCTTCTCTCTTAACACCTAAATACTTAGCTAAAAGTTCAACTCCAGTTCCTTTATTTACTTCTTTATTTAAAAACTCTAAGAAATATGGAGTACTTTTTACAACAGTATATTTTTCATAGACCTCTTTAGGTAAATTATCTATTGCCCTTTGAAGAATTTCCGGCTCATCTATCATCATTACTTTAATAATACTATGATTATCTTCAATTTCTGAATAGTCATTTATGCCTATTTGTATGTTATTTAGAGTAGCTTCTACCTCTGTGTATTTACTACTTTTAGGAGTTATTAAGCCTTGAGTTTCTGAGAAAGCATGAATATTTACTCCTAACTCTTTACTAATATTATGTAAGTAGTGTAAATCTGCTCCTGTTAAAGCTATCTTAGAAATAACCTCTCTACTTTTTGTTTTTAGAACTAATCCCCCATTATAACTTAAAACATAATCATCTTCGCTAAGCATATTTAATTCTTCTAAATATCTAGTTACACCATCAATTGGTCTACCTGTTGCAATTACAACATTTACGCCCTTTTCTTTTGCTTTATTTATTGCTATTTTTGTTCTTTCTGAAACAGACTTATCTTCTCTAAGTAATGTTCCATCCATATCTATTGCTACTAACTTATACATAAACTCCTCCACCATTCCTTATATTAAAATTCTGTTTTATTATAACATAAATCAATATAATGTACATGCTGAAAAGACTTATAGAAATGTTATACACAATAGTTTTCTATTATATATTATTCCTTTTTATATCCTATATACGAACTTATAACCTCATCAAAACCATCTCTTTTTAGTATATTTATTATTGCTCCCATTATTTCATAGCTTGATGTATTTTGTTCACTACCTCTTAATTTTTCTAATAACTTTGTAACATCTTCTACTATTATTTTTATATCTGATTCATTTAATAATGAACTTCCACTACTTGAAGCATTTAAAATACTTACCTTTATTTTGCTTTCATCAAAGTTTTGTATTCTACCATTCTTTTTTATAACATTCATATTTTTTCACCTCTAATTTATTATTCTCAAAACCAATTATCTTTACACTATTTTCCCTCTTTAAACAAAAAAATAGTAGTGTTAGTATAACTAATTGACTACTATTTTTAATATATTAAAATCTGTTTTATTTTTAATATCTTAGATATGCATTTGCTATTCTTTTAAATCCATCTTTATATAAACTTTCTATAATTATTGCTTGTACCTCATAACTTGAAGTAATTCCATCCCTTCCCCTTATTTCTGTAACAATTTTTATTACCCTATTAGTTAATATCTTTAAGTCTGATTCATTTATAATAGTATTACTATCTTTAGATGCTCCCCATATACTATTTTTTATTTTCTCAACTTCTAAATCTTGTATTCTTCCATCTTTTTTTATAATCTTCATTTTAATCCTCCCATAATACCATTACAACTTACTATGTAATCATTTTCATATGTATTAATTTTCTACTTACCCCTAATTTCTTTTATACCATATATTATATCAAATTTTTAGTATTACGGTACTATTCTCGAAAATTATTTAAAATAATTATTTATTTTTTTAACACTCATATCCGTTTATTAGTAAAATAATTGTATAAATATTTTTAGGAGTTTTATATGAAGTTACTTTCTGCTATTAAATCTATATTTTCAAAAAGAAAGTATAGATTTTCAAAAAATTCAACCTTAGAAAACGAAACTTATATTATTGAATCAACTAAATTCATAAATACTAATAATTTTTATAGTAAAACTAATTACTTCATATGGATAGATACTGCTAATTTCAAAACTAATATATTCAAAGGTTCTAATAAAAATTGGGTGCTTATCCATAGTTATCTTTGTTCTTTAGGAAAACCTACTGAACCTACTATAAAAGGAACTTTTTATGCTGGCCCTAAGGGATATTCCTTTGGAGAAGCTCGAGGCTTTAGGTGCCTATATTATACTCAAATTAAGGATAACTATTTAATTCATTCTATTCCATATAACTTAGATGGTAGTATTAGAGACCCGCGCCTTGGTATGAGGTTAACAGATGGTTGTGTACGACTTGCTACTGAAAATTCAAAATGGATTTACGATAATGTTCCTTCCGGTACTACAATTTTTATTAATTAAATAGGAGCTACATTTTATGATTTTAAAAAATAAAATTAAGAATATATATTATATCTTAAAGTCAAAAAAAGAATCTATTTCTGTAAAATATAGAGCGCCCTCTAATTATAATGAAAAAGTTTCTAAATTTATTAATAATAAAAACCTATCTAGTTCTACTAAATATTTAATTTATGTTGATACAGAAAATTTTCAGGTTAATATTTTTGTAGGATCTAAAAACAATTGGATTTTAGATAAAAATTATATTTGTTCAATTGGAAAACCATCAACTCCTACTCCAAAAGGCTTTTTTAAAATTGGAGCAAAAGGATATTCCTTTGGAGAAAATCATGGATATATTTGCTATTACTATAGTCAATTTAAGGGAAATTATCTTTTTCATTCAATATTATATAATTTAGATAATACTATACGCGATGGACGACTTGGCTTTAAAATTAGTAACGGCTGTATAAGATTGTCTAAAATAAATGCTAAATGGATTTATGATAATATTCCCTATGGAACTACAGTATATATTGTATAAGTTTTATTTATTCAACCTTATAAAAAGGTAGTGTATCAATTAGTCATATATTGATACACTACCTTTTCTTTTAACTATTTATAGTATATATTATTTCTCTTATAATTTTTCTGGTGATGGATAATCTATGCCTTTAGTATCAACTCTTATTTCTTCAATAACTACATCTTCAACTGGTTTATCTGCACTAGATGTTTTTACTGAATTAATTTCTTCTACAATATCTAATCCATCAATAGTCTTTCCAAATGCAGCATATTGTCCATCTAAATGAGAAGCTGTATCTGCCATTATAAAGAATTGACTTCCTGCTGAATTTGGATCATTAGCTCTAGCCATAGAAATTACACCCTTTGTATGTTTTAAATCATTTCCTTCATAGCCATTACTAGAGAATTCACCTTCTATTGAATATCCTGGTCCACCAGTCCCAGTTCCATTAGGACATCCCCCTTGATTCATAAATCCTTTTATAACTCTATGAAAGATTAATCCATCATAATATCCTGAATTAGCTAATTCTATAAAATTATTTACTGTGTTTGGAGCTATTTCTGGGTATAATTCTAAAGTTATATTTCCGTAATCCTTTACCTTAATAACAGCCACCGGTAATCCTTCTATAGATGTTTCTACATCTGAAGTTATTGATGTTATTCCACCATCACTATTCTTTTTTGAAGTACATCCAACTAAACCTATTGTAAGTGCTGTTAATGATGCTAATATAACTCCAGCCCTTAAAATTTTATTCATATAAACCCTCCCCTTAGTTCTCTTTATACTTTTATCTTTTAGTATAAAAATCTAAATTTTGCTATATTTATTTTAATAATAACAAAAAAGGACCCATACTTCAAGTAGAGTCCTTCATATAGACTTTATAATTAATCCTACAACACACTTTTAAAGTTCTTCACCATCAAAGCTTTTATATTCATTCTTATTTTTATCATTTCCTACATTATCTTGGTTTTGATGAATTCTTTGTCTTCTTTCACCTTTTTGATATTTTTTATCTTTAAATTTATCAGTACTCATTTGCGACACTCCCTTCATCACTATTTTTTGCAACTTTATATATAATAATTCATAAAATCAAATTATCCTTAAATTTACTAAACCTCAAACTCTTCTATTTCTATTGAGTAACTTCCACAATTTCTACATACATTTATTAAAACTATATAGCTACCGTTTATTTTACCTGATCTTTGAAGCCTATTATAAGACATTCCTTCGTATTCTTTATCTAAAGTACTTACAACATATTGATTGTTTTTAGTATATATGTAAAAATTGAATCCTAAAAAATCAAAGAATTTTTTCTTTTCACTTACACCCTCTTTACAAACATCACATGGTAAATCAAAAAATGCCTTTGTAAACTCTACATTATCACTATTATTTAAAATTTCAATTACTTTTTTTTCATCAATATCCTCAATTGGATTAATCTCATCATTTACAAAATAATCAAGTTTTTCTTCATTTAAACAATATTCTTTTCCATCAAAACTAAATTTATTCTCCAGCTTAAAATTCATCCTTTCATTATTGCTAACTTAATAGTTATTGCAATTCTAACATAACAATTTTAATAAATAAAGATATACACTTAAACTTCATATAAATAATATAAAGTATTTGTTAACAATATATAAAATTTAGTGTATAATAGTATCCATGATATAAATATAGAAAGGAGCATTATTTTGGAAAATAAAGAGATTTATATTATTTTATCAAGAACTGGAACAACATTTTCTAACATAATTGCATTATTCACGCAAAAACCTTATTCACATGTTTCTATATCGCTTGATAACTCCTTTACAAAAATGTTCTCTTTCGGTAGAAAAATCCCAGAAAAAGTACTTCCTGCTGGTCTTGTAGAGGAAAATTTATATGATGGTGTATTTGCCATGTTTCCTAAAAGCAGATGCTTAGTTTACAAGGTACCTATAACAGAAAAGCAATTTAATCATATACAAGATGAAATAGATAATTTTTTTGAAAATAAAGATCAATATAAATATAGTATTTTAGGAACTGTAACTGCTTATTTTAATAAGCCTCATAAAAGAGAAAATTATTATTTCTGTTCTCAATTTGTGTCCGAGCTTTTAATTAATAGTGGTGTTTATGTTACGGACAAGCTTCCTGAAGTAATAAAACCTATGGATTTATTAGAAATAGAAAATAAGATTTTTGTTTATGAAGGTTTGATTAATGAAGAGAATTATATTGACAATTACTACGGATTATTTAACTATCAAAAGCTAACTAAAGCTATTGCAAAGTTAATTCCTTAACTTTTAATATGAATTATAATAAAGGAAACTGTAATTACTACAGTTTCCTTTTATTAACCCTTTTATAGTAATTCTCATAAGATATAAATAAGTTATTATTATAAATAAGGAGAAAATAATGTATTCAATAGATTTGCCTTATCCACCAATAAAGGTAAGCAAAAAGGACCCTAAATATATTGATCTAATTCTTTTAAATTATGCTAGTGATATTTCAGAGTTCGATGCTATATCTCAATATATTTATCATGAAATAGCTCTAAAATATAAAAATCCTGATGTATCTGCAACACTAAAAGGAATATCAATAATAGAAATGCATCATTTAGAAATGCTTGGTGAAATAATAGTTTTGCTAGGCGGAAAACCTGGTTATTGGATTAATGACAAAAAGAAAAAATATTGGACTGGAAAATTAGTGAATTATGATATCTCTTCTTTGCAAACAATTTTAACTATTGATATTGAAGATGAAAAAGCTGCAATAAAACAATACAAAGATACTATAACTAAAATAGATGATCCAAACATAAATTCAGTAATTAAAAGAATAATATTAGATGAAGAATTTCATATCCAGCTTTTAACAACACTATATTCTAAATATGTTAAATAGAAACATAAAATTTAAATTATATTTCAATAAACCATATTAGAGAAAAGCTCCTGAATATAATATCAGGAGCTTTTCTCTATTACTTATTTCTCAATATTTTGTAGGATTAGTTGAAAATTAATATTTCTTATATACTTAATCATCATATAATAGAAATATTAACTCATACCTTTGTTAGATTAACTTTAGCTAATACTTTAACTAAAGTCTTCAATTCTTATTATATTTTCTACACTTTTTATTGATCTTAAATCATGCAGTTTGTCTATTGAATCATTTATTAACGCTTCTTTAGTTTTATGTGTAATTAAAACCAATGTAACTTCAAGAGTATCATCATGCTTTCTTCCTTTTTGTATTACAGATTTTAAACTCACTCTATTTGAACCAAAAATTGTTGTTATTTGTCCTAAAACACCTGGCTTATCTTGTACTGTTAATCTGATGTAATATCTACTCTCAACATCATCTATACTTTTTACATTTTTATTCCATAAATTATCTTTAACTACCGGATTCTCATTTTTTGTATCTATATTTTTTCTAAGTATTGAAATAATATCACTTACTACAGCACTTCCTGTTGGCATATCTCCTGCACCTTTTCCATAAAACATAAGATCTCCTACAGCATTACCATTTATAAATATAGCATTGAAAGAATCATATACATTGGCAAGGGGATGTGTTTCTGGTATCATAGTTGGATGAACTCTAAGTTCTAGTTCTCCATTATTCTCTTTTGCAATAGCTAATAATTTAATTGACATATTGAAATCACTTGCATATTTCATATCTATTGGTTTTATTTTTGTAATACCTTCTCTATAAACATCATCCACAGATATTTTTGTACCAAATGATAAAGCTGAAAGTATAGCTAATTTATATTGAGCATCATATCCTTCAATATCTGATGTTGGGTCTGCTTCTGCATAACCTTTTTCTTTAGCTTCTTCTAATACATCATCAAATTCCAGTCCTTCAAGTTCCATTTTACTAAGAATATAATTTGTTGTACCATTAACTATACCATATAACTCATTTATCTTATTTGCAGTTAAATTTTCATTTATACTATTTATTATAGGTATTCCTCCTGCTACACTTGCCTCATATTGGAACATTACTTTCTTTTCATCAGCCTTTTCAAAAACTTCTTTTCCTTCTGTTGCAAGTAACATTTTATTTGCAGTTACTATGTGTTTATTTTTCTCTATTGCTCTCAATATATATTCTTTTGCAGGCTCTATTCCTCCCATTACTTCAACAACTATTTTAATTGAGTCATCATTAATTATATCATCAAAATTAGTTGTTAATATATCATTAGATACTTCTACTCCCCTGTACTTATCCAAGCTTCGAACTAATATTTTAGAAACTTCAATTTCGTATCCTGACCTTTTCATTATCTCTTCTTTATTTTTAATAAGTATATTATATACTCCTCTTCCTACATTACCTAATCCAAGCAATGCAATCTTAACTTTTTTCATTTAATTACCCCCTTTTTATTTTATTCCCCAATATCATTTTTATTAATTATACTATATTTACTTATTCTTCCATATATGTTTTTTGAAAATTACTTTTATAATTTATGAACCTTTTATTTAAATTTTAAAACTATATTGCTCTACATAGTTTTTAAAACTATATCTTGTATTTATAATAATTATATGATAATATTTATATAGATAAATATTAAGTAAATCAAATTATTTTAAATAAAAAGTAAAATAAAAGGAAGGTTTTTAAAATGGAAAAGATAGCTTTAATAACTGATAGCACTTGCGGATTGCCTGTGGAATATATTTACAAATACAATATTCATGTTGTTAGATTAAAAATAATCTATAAAGATAGAGAATATATAGATGGAATTACTATATCTGCAGATGAGGTTTATTCTAAAATTGAAGAAGAGTTACCAACTACTTCTATGCCATCTGTTCAAGATGTTAGTGATTTATACGAAAAACTTATACTTGAAGGATACACACATGCAATCGTAATGCCAATTTCATCTGGATTATCTGGAACAATAAATAGCTTTAGACTTGCTAGCTTAGAATATGAAAATAAAATTACTAGTTTTATTTTTGATACTAAAATATTATCTATGGCTGTAGGTTTATCAGTTATAGAAATAGGAAAACTAATTGAAGAAGGTAAAGATTTTAACTATATTTGCAATATAATTCCCAAATTAAGAGAAAATACATCAATGTATTTTACTGTTGATACTTTAGAATATTTGATTAAAGGTGGTAGAATTGGTAAAGTTACTGGAAGTGTAGGTCAACTTTTAAATTTAAAACCTATAATAACAATGTCTGATGATGGAACCTATACTAATTATTCAAAGGTTCGAGGTTCTAAGAAAGCATTTAATGAACTAGTTAAACTTGCTACAGATATTTTAGATAAAGGTAAAGGTAAGCTTGTAATAATGACTGGTACTATGCATGAAGAAGCTGAAAAACTAAAATCTATTTTATCCACTCATAAAAATGTTACATTTACTCATGTTGGTACAATTACACCAGCCGTAGGAATCCACTCAGGTCCACGTCTTTTAGCTATTGCTATACTAACTGAAATATAGTAACTACATCTTAAATTAATTAATAAAAATAGAGAGCTATATAGTAAATGATTTTTAAACCATTTACTATATAGCTCCTTTTATAGATAAATTTATCTTTTTCCTGCATCAAATATTTCACCAGCAGCCTTTGGTGCTTGTGAAGATTTAGAGAATATGATTAATGCAATTAATGTAACTATATAAGGGAATACCTTTAATACTACTAATGGTATACTTGCTAGCTCTGGAATCACCTGTGCAACATTTGCTAATGTAGATGCAAATCCAAAGAAGAAAGTTGATGCTAATATTCCTAAAGGTCTCCATTGTCCAAATATTAATGCTGCTAACGCAAGGAATCCTAATCCTGCAACATTTCCATTAAATTCACCTGAATATGTTACTAATATTATACATCCACCTAAAGCTGCTAATGCACCTGATATCATAACACCTATATATCTAGTTCTCATTACATTAATACCTGCAGCTTGAGAAGCTTGTGGGTTTTCTCCACATGATCTTAATCTTAATCCAAATGAAGTTTTATATAATAAGAATGCACTTATTATTAATATTGCTAATACTAACCATGTTGTAGCATAAGTCTTTGTAAATAGTAATGGACCTATTACTGGAATATCCTTTAACACTGGAATACTTTTTGGTAAGAAACCTAAAGTTATTCTTATATTACCACTACCAGTAATATTTCTTGCTAAAAATACTGTTAATGCTCCAGCCATCATATTAATAGCTGTACCACTTATAACTTGGTCTGCATTTAAGTTAATACTTGCAAATGCATGTAAAAGTGAGAATAAGGCTCCAACTATTGCAGCAACTAAAAGTCCTATCCATAATGCACTATTAACACCTGCTGCTTGAAGTTTAGATATTGTTAATGCTCCAGCAAAAGAACCTACTATCATAAACCCATCTAAGCCTATATTTACAATACCACTTCTTTCACAATAAAGCGCACCTAAAGCAGTAATTAGCATAGGTACAGTATACGCTATTGCATAAGGAAAAATTTGTACAATTATATCCCACATTATTTTTCCACCGCCCTTTCACCAGATGTTTTTATCTTTTTATCGTCTCTTTTTTTCTTTATACTCTTGATTATTCTATCCATAACTACACTTGTTGCAGCAAAATAAATTATTGTAGCTATTATTGTATCTGCTAATTCTGGTGGTACCTTAACATTAGCATTCATAAATCCTTTACCAACATATAATACACCAAAGAATAATGCTGATAATAATACTCCAAATGGACCATTGTTACCTAGTAAGGCAACAGCTATTCCATCAAACCCTTGAGATGGCATTACACCTATTTGAAGTACTGTAGAGTTACCCATATATTGAACAACACCTGCTAATCCTGCTAACCCACCTGCTATCATCATAGAAATTACTATATTTCTATTTACAGGCATACCTGCATATTCAGCACCAAATCTGTTATATCCAACTGCCTTTAATTCATATCCTAAAACAGTCTTATTTAAAACAAACCATATAACTAACACAGAAAATATAGCTAAAAATATTCCATAGTTTATGTATGATCCACCAAATAAATTTGATAACCAATCTGCCTTTAAACTTGCAGAGTCTGCTAATCTAGCTGATTCTGTTTCAGTAGTTCCCTTTAAATATTTAGGAACCATATAATAAACTATCCAATATGCAGTCCAGTTCATCATGATAGCTGAAACAACTTCATTAACATTAAATAATGCTTTTAAAAGTCCTGGTACAGCAGCCCAAATAGCTCCTGCTAAAATACCACAAACAATCATTAATGGTAATAATATAGGAGATGGTAAGTCAACTAATAACCCTATAGCCGTTACAGTAAATCCTCCGGCTAACATTTGACCTGGAGTTCCTATATTAAATAATCCAGTTTTGTTTGCAAAGGCAAAAGATAATCCAGTAAGAATTAATGGCGTTGCAGTTGCAATTGAATTACCTATTCTTTGAGCATTCATTAATCCGCCTTTAAATAAATAAGTATAACCATCTATTGGATTAAATCCCATTGCTAGCATTAGTAAAAATCCAGCAAGTAATCCTAAAACTACTGCCATAATAGATTTTAATAATTGATTCTTATGCACTAAGCTTCCTCCTTCTTTATGCCGGCCATCATTAAACCAACTTCATTTTCATTTGTTTCATTAGCATTTACTATACCTATTAATTCACCATTATTTACAACAGCTATTCTATCAGATACATTTAAAACCTCATCTAACTCAAGTGATACTAATAAGACAGCTTTTCCTAAATCTCTTTGTTCAACTAATCTTTTATGAATATATTCTATTGATCCAACATCTAAACCTCTAGTTGGTTGTACAGCAATTAAAAAGTCTGGATTAGATTCTATTTCACGTCCAATTACACCTTTTTGTTGGTTACCACCTGATAGTGATCTTGCTATAGATTTTCCACCTTCACCAGATCTAACGTCAAATGTTTCAATTATCTTCTTTGCATATTCTGAAATCTTTGCTCTATTAATTAAACCATTCTTAGAAAACGGCTTATTTCTATAAGCTTTAAGCACCATATTATCTTCCATTGTATAATCAAGAATTAATCCTCTTTTATGTCTATCTTCTGGAATATGTGCCATTCCTTCATCTATTCTTTGACGTATTGAATCTTTATTTATATTTTTTCCTTTAAATATAATGTTTCCTGACTCTATACTTCTCATTCCTGTTAAAGCTTCTACTAATTCTGTTTGTCCATTACCTTCAACACCAGCAATACCAACTATTTCACCTGCTCTGATATCCAATGAAAAATCTTTCAATCCAAGAACTTTTTTATTATTATTAACAGATAAATTTTCTATTTTTACAACTATATCCTTTGGCTTAGCTTCAGTTTTTTCAACTTTAAATGATACTTCTCTTCCAACCATCATTTTAGCCATTTCAGCTTCTGTAGTATCCTTAACATCTACAGTCCCTATGTACTTACCTCTTCTAATAACTGTACATCTATTAGCGGCTTCTTTAATTTCTCTTAACTTATGAGTAATTAAAATAATAGATTTTCCTTCTTTAGTCATGTTTTTCATAATTGAAATTAACTCATCAATTTCACTTGGAGTTAAAACCGCTGTTGGTTCATCAAATATTAAAACATTCGCATTTCTATAAAGCATTTTTAATATTTCTACTCTTTGTTGCATTCCAACAGAAATATCTTCTATTTTGGCGTAAGGATCAACATTTAACCCATACTGTTTAGATAATTCTTCAATTTTCTTTGCGGCTGTTTTGATATCTACAGTTAATCCCTTTCTAGGTTCACAGCCCAAAATTATGTTTTCTGTAACCGTAAAATTATCTACTAATTTAAAATGTTGATGAACCATTCCAATCCCTAAGTCATTTGCTACATTAGGATTAGATATTTTTACTTCTTTACCTCTAACCTTTATAGAACCTCTATCTGGCTTGTACATACCGAATAGCATTCCCATTAGTGTTGATTTACCAGCACCATTTTCACCTAAAAGAGCATGTATCTCTCCTTCTTCAAGTTGTAGTGTAATATTATCATTTGCCACTATTCCTGGAAATTCTTTACGAATATTTAGCATCTCAACTACATATGCCATGGATATCCTCCTTTAATTAAATATTTTATAACATATATTATTAATTTAATTTATGCGGATTATAAGTTAATATACTTAACTTAATAATCTCATAATTACTTCCGAACTTCTTTTTAAGTATAATTTAAATAATTCGCATTTTCAACATTTTTTTCGCTTATTTTTATAAATAATATACTATATTAATTCTATTTGTATATTTTTATCAAAATTTATTTAATTCATATATATTTTCTATTCAATTAGGCATTTTTGTGCATATTTCATCATATTTTCTACTCACATCTTGCTTAGTATTATTTTTAAAAAACACATAAATTTAAACTTAAATTTTAAAAATAATTTATGTTATTTCAAATTAGTGTATACTATTTATATTTTCCATTATACTTTTGATATAAAAAGAGCTATGTAAATCATCTTAACATAGCTCTTTTTTATTATAATTTCTTATAATTCAGTTTTAACTTGTATTTCTCCACTCTTAATAGCATTTAATACTTCATTAACTTTAGCTACTGTATCATCATTTAAGTTTGGATTTTCTGCTGGTATACCAACACCATCATTTTCAGCATTAAATGTTAATATTTTGCCACCTGGGAATTCACCATTTAATTCAGCTTCAATCATTTGATAAGCTGCTTCATCAATCTTCTTAATAGCTGAAGTTAAAATTACAGACTTGTCTCCTTCATATATACCATCAGCATATTGGTCAGAATCAACACCGATAACCCATACCTCTTCACCGTTAACAACTCTTGTCTTAGCTTCTGTTATAACACCAGTACCAACTCCACCAGCTGCTGCGAAGATTGCCTTAACACCATTATCATACATTTGAGCTGCTAATTGTTGTCCTAAAGCTGTATCAGAGAATGAACCTGACTAAAATATATTTTCAGCTTTTAAGCTAACATTTGATCCATAATTTTCATTAGCATAAGCTACACCTTGTTGGAATCCATAGTTAAACTTTTGAACTGCTGGTATTTCCATACCACCGATAAATCCTAATTCTCCAGTTTGTAATTGAACTGCTGCTGCAACACCTGCTGCAAATCCACTTTGTTCTTCAGCAAAGTATATAGCAACTGTATTATCTCCTACATGATAATTATCTTGTCCATCATTTGGCTCACCATCGATTATAACAAATTTAGCATCATTATATTGTTCTTGAGCTTTATATATAGCTGTTTCAAATTTGAAACCTGGTGTTACAATAAATTTATATCCTGCATCATAAAGATTTTGTATTTCTGTTAAATAGTTTGCTTCCGTTTCTCCTGATGGTTGCATATAGTTCTTTTCTATTCCAAGTTCTTTTTCAGCTTTTTGAATTCCTTCCCATGTACCTTGGTTAAATGACTTATCATCAATTGTTCCTGCGTCAGTAACCATACCAACTTTTAATCCTGCTTCTCCTGAACCATTATCACTATTTCCACAACCAACTAATCCTGTTAGCATTAATGCTGAAAGTGCTAATGCAATAACTTTTTTCTTCATAAATAAACTCCTCCTAAATGTTAACTTTTTACATAGCTTTATACTTACCCTTATTGTTATAAAAAAAACGTATTAATTTCTAAAGTGAAATTAATACGTTAAAAACTCTTTTATAATTCGTATAGAGTTAGTATATACTAAGTTCACTCATAGTCGAAAATTTATGGCTTCCGGTAGATACATCCCACCATATTTGGGATTTATATGAGTCGTTTTATTGTTCGTATTTAATTATAATTTATCTTCTTATTTTTGTCAATATAAGTTTTATTTTACATGTTTTTTTATTATTTGTTGTATTTTAAGGATTTATATATTATTTTATCGAAAATAAATCATATTATTAAACTTGTTAGCTATCCATTATTTCAAAAGACTATGTTAATCAAATTAACATAGTCCTATATTTAAATTAATTTTACAATTCACTTTTAACTTCTATTTCTCCACTCTTAATAGCTTCTAATACTTCCTTAACTTTAGCTACTGTATCATCACTTAAGTTTGGATTTTCTTCTGGAATACCTACTGCATCATTTTTAGCATCAAATATTAATGATTGACCACCTGGGAATTCATTATTTAATTCAGCTTCTATCATTTGATAAGATGCTACATTAACTTTCTTAACAGCCGATGTTAAAATTACTGACTTATTTCCTTCATAAATACCATCAGCATATTGATCTGAATCAACACCTATAATCCATGCTTCTTCACCATTAACTGCTCTTGTTTTAGCTTCTGTTATAGCACCCATACCAGTTCCACCAGCTGCAGCAAATATTACTTTAACACCTCTATCATACATTTGAGCTGCTATTTGTTGACCTAGAGCTAAATCAGTAAATGAACCTGAGTAAACTATATTTTCAGCTTTTAAGCTAACATCTGTTCCAAGATTTTCATTTGCATAAGCTACACCTTGTTGGAATCCAAAGTTAAATCTTCTAACTGCTGGCGATTCCATACCACCTATAAATCCGAACTCTCCAGTTTTTAATTCAACTGCTGCTGCAACACCTGCTGCAAATCCACCCTCTTCTTCAGCAAACTGTATTGCAACTGAATTATCTGCTACAACATAGTTTCCATTTTCGTCCATAGGTGCTCCATCAAGTATAACAAATTTTGCATCTTCATACTTTTGTTGCGCCTTGTATATAGCTGTTTCTAGTTTGAACCCTGGTCCTATTATAAATTTATAACCTGAATCATAAAGATTTTGAATTTCTGTTAAATAATCAGCTTCTGTTTCTCCTGAAGGCTTTAAGTAGTTCTTTTCAATCCCAAGATTTTCTTCCGCTTCTACTATCCCTTCCCAAGTACCTTGATTAAATGATTTATCATCAATTGTACCAGAGTCAGTAATCATACCAACCTTTAACGTCGCTTCTCCTGAATTTGATGAATTATTATTGTTGTTTCCACAACCAACTAATCCTGTTAACATTAGTGCTGAAAGTACTAATGTAATAACTTTTTTCTTCATATGTACACTCCTCCTAAATACTCATATTTCTAATATACCTACTTAATAGGTATATTAAAGACGTATCGATTCCCAAAGTGAAAGTAATACGCTACAATCTACTCATTATTCGTATATAGTCGCTTGCACTAAATTCACTCATAGTCGGAAATTTACGGCTTCCGGTAGAAACACCCCACCACATCTGGGGTTCATATGAGTTGTTCTATTGTTCGTGTTTATTATATTTAATATTATTTTCTATGTCAATATTATTTATATACTTTTTACACTTTTATATTTTATTAATTCGATAATATCTCTTATTAGTATTTTTTATTTTTATTATTTTCTATAATTTAACACAACTTTTATTATTTCCTAGCTAAAAAGGACTATGTTAATCTTATTAACATAGTCCTAAGTTTATATCAATACTATAATTCAGTTTTCACTTCAATCTCATCTGCTTTAATAGCATTTATTACTTCATTAACTTTTGCAATTGTATCATCACTTAAGTTTGGATTTTCACTTGGAATACCAACAGCATCATTTTTAGCATCAAATCTTAGCACTTGCCCACCTGGGAATTGACCATTTATTTCATCTTCTATTATTTGATATGCTGCTTCATCAATCTTTTTAATAGCTGAAGTTAATACTACTGATTTGTTACCTTCATATATTCCATCATCATATTGGTCAGAGTCAACACCTATAACCCACACTTCTTCACCATTAACTACTCTTGTCTTAGCTTCTGTAATAACACCTATATTAACTCCTGCAGCAGCAGTAAATATTGCTTTAACTCCACTATCATACATTTGAGCTGCTAATTGTTGTCCTAAAGCTGTATCAGAGAATGAACCTGACTAAAATATATTTTCAGTCTTTAAGCTAACATTTGTTCCATAATGTTCATTTGCATACGCCACACCTTGTTGGAAACCATAGTTAAACTTTTTAACTGATGGTATCTCCATTCCACCAATAAATCCGAAATCACCACTTTTTAGTTGAACTGCTGATGCAACACCTGCTATAAAACCACTTTGTTCTTCTGCAAAGTATACTCCAACTGTATTATCTGCTACAACATAATTATCATTTCCATCATTTGGTTCACCATCAATTAGAACAAACTTTGCATCTTCATATTGACTTTGAGCTTTATAGATAGCTGTTTCAAATTTATAACCTGGTGTTACTATAAATTTATAACCTGAATCATAAAGATTTTGGATTTCTGTTAAATAACTTGCCTCTGATTCTCCATTAGGTTGCATAAAAGTTGTTTCAAGCCCAAAACTCTTTTCAGCTTCTTTAATTCCTTCCCACGTACCTTGATTAAATGATTTATCATCAATAGTACCTGTATCAGTAACCATTCCAACCTTTAATGCACCATCATTTGTTTTTGATGAGTTATCATTGTTACCACAACCAACTAATCCTGTTACCATTAACGCTGAAAGTGCTAATGCAATAACTTTTTTCTTCATAAGTAGACTCCTCCTAAATGCTCACATTTTTGTATTTTTATAATTAATATTTACTCTACATTTAAAATACATAAATAACTACAGTGAAATTAATACACTATAACTCTTGTATAATTCGTATAGAGTTAATATATATTAAGCTCACTCATAGCTGAAAATTTAAGGTTTCCAGTAGAAACATCCCACCATATTTGAGATTTATATGAGTCCTTTTTTTATTCGCGTTCCATTATAATTTATATAATTTTCTTTGTCAATATATGTTTTATATAATATTTAATGTATTTTACTATATTTTTATTTTTATAATTATTTAATTAAGGGCGCTTCTATTCCCCCTATAAATCTCATTTTAAATTTATCTATATATTTATCATTTCCATTTCAATTTAATATTATAAAAAAAAGATTAAAACTATTTCTAATCTTAACCTTTTCTTTATAATATTATAAATTTGAAATCTAATTCATTATAATATTAAATTAATATATTAACATTATATTCCCTTAACCATATATCAACTTGAATTAAATACGCTATCATTTGTGGTCCAGTCATAAGTTGTCCAAACCATGGTGTCTTATAAGCTTTTCCTTTGGTATCAACTATTTCTTGTACCGTATCTTTATTTATTATCTCCAATATTGGTGATGTTTTATCATTTAATATTTCATTCATCATATTGCATACAACATCTGTATATTCCGGATTATGAGTCTTTGGATATGGACTCTTCTTTCTATATATTATTTCATCCGGAAGTATTCCTACCAACGCTTTTCTCAATAACCCCTTTTCCCTTCCATCCAAAAGTTTAACATCAACTGGTAAATTAAATGCATAATCAACTATTCTATAGTCTGCAAAAGGCACTCTTACCTCTAAACTATTATACATACTTGATCTATCTTTCCTATTTAATAAATTAACCATAAACCATTTCAAATTTAAATAGAAAAGTTCTCTCATTCTATAAGTCTTTTTATCTTCATTATCTAAATGTGGAACTTCTTTTAATGTTTTTAAATACTCTTCATTTACACACTCTTCAATTTTCAAATCACTTTTTGATTCATTTAATATAGTTTTTCTTTCTCCAACAGATCTTGACCACGGAAAAGTATGTGCATTTATCATTTCCTCATGTGTGAACCATGGATATCCAGCGAATAATTCGTCTGCACACTCTCCTGATAATCCAACAACAAAATCTTTCCTTATCTCTTTACAAAATAACAAAAGAGATGAATCTACATCTGCCATTCCCGGTAAATCTCTTGAAATTGTAGCTTCTCTTAAAGCTTTTGCTAAATCTGTTTGCTTTAACAAAACAGTTCTATGATCACTATCTATAAATTTAGCCATACGTTCTGCAAAATATTGATCTGATGTTGGTTGAAACAATGAAGCTTTAAAAAATTTATCATTTCCTTCATAATCTATAGAATAAGTTGTAAGCTTCTTTCCTCTCTCTTTAAATTCAGTTGAAGCTATAGCTGATATGGCTGATGAATCTAATCCTCCTGATAAAAATGTACATACAGGCACATCTCCAACAAGTTGCCTTTTTATAGCATCAATTAACAGTTGTCTTACATGACTTACTGATTCATCAGTAGTTTCATTTAATTCTCTAGCTGTTACCTTCCAATACTCCCAAATCTTCATATTATCTTCTGTTATTAACATACAATTTGCAGGAGCAATTTCATTTATTCCCCTGTATATTGCATGGCCTGGTGCTACTGCTGGTCCTAAAGCAAAAAGTTCAGTTAATCCTTCCTTATCAACTTCAGCTTTAATTTCTGGATGAGCTAATATAGTTTTAATTTCTGAACCAAAAATTAAAGTATTACCTAATTTTGAATAAAACAAAGGTTTAACTCCCATTGGATCTCTGGCTAAAAATACTTGTCTTTTACCCTCATCATAAATTGCAAATGCAAATATTCCATTTAGCTTACTTATACAATCTATTCCCCAGGCAATATATGAAGTTAATAATACTTCTGTATCAGAATAAGAATCAAATTTATATCCTTCCTCTAATAATTCCTTTCTTAAATCCTCAGTATTATATAATTCTCCATTATATACAACTACATACTTTCTATTACCTACTTGTTTTATCATAGGTTGTTTTCCACCTTCAGGATCTACAACAACTAATCTTCTATGACCAAATAGTACATTTTCTGTAATATAAGTTCCTTCACTATCTGGCCCACGCCTTTCTAATGTCTTAACCATTCTACAAATTATATCTTTTTCCTTTGATAAATTTCTTTTAAAGTCTACTATTCCAGCTATTCCACACATAATTTCACCTTCTCATTAAATTCATAGTATAAAATATGATAAAATTCTTAGTTAAGTGCAATATGAAGACTATTTCAAAACAAATTTAATAATATACACAAAAAGGAGTCAGTAAACTGACTCCTTTTTTGATTGCTAAATGTTTATATATAATCTAAAATTGTTAGCTATTTAATTATTTTTCCTTCTTTATTGATATAGTCAAAGTAGTTAATAATCCTCCCCATAAAACTACTGCTCCTATAATAAAATAAGTTAATGCAGTTGTGGTCATTTTATACTACCTCCTCTTTTAATTCTTCACTTTCATCAAAACTTTCTATAGCCTTGTTTTTCCATGGTTTTTTAGAAATTAATAATGAACCTATAATCCCCAATCCAATAACTGACCATCCATATGCAAATATTTCTGGTAAGTTATATCCACCATACGGCGTCTTAATCTCAGTAACAAAATTACTAATTAGCATATATGCTAATATTGCTGGTGTTATAAACTTAACAGTAAAATCCCACCATTTTCCTATTCTAAAATACGAAGTCTTATTCGTATGATTTCTAATAACCTCTGGTTTTATTATCCATCCTATAACTATAGCTTCAAGTAATCCTACTACAACTATTCCATAACAATTTATAAAGTTATCCATAATATCTAAAAGATATAAACCTGCTCCGCTTGCAAAAGTTCCACTTACTAAAAGGCCTGTAATACAGATACCTGTAACAACTTTCTTTCTATCCCATCCTGTTTTATCTATAATAGCTGATGCTACTGCTTCAACTAATGATACACACGATGTTAATCCAGCAAATACTAAACAAGCAAAGAATAAACATCCAAGAATTGTTCCCCATGACCCCATAACTGTAAATACCTTAGGGAAAACTATAAACGCTAGTCCAATACCACTTGAAACAACTTCTTCTACTGGTACGCCTTGGCTTGTTGCCATAAATCCTAAAATTGCAAATACCCCAATAGCACATAAGAATTCAAATCCACAATTTGCAAATCCCGTCATAAATGCACTATTGTTTATATCAGTCTTTTTAGGTAAATAACTTGAGTAAGTCATCATTATCCCCATTGCTAAACTTAACGAATAAAATACTTGTCCATATGCTGCTATCCAAACCTTTGGTTCCATAACCTTACTCCAATCTGGAGTAAATAATTTATTTAATCCTAAAGTAGCCCCCTCTAGAGTTACGCCTCTAACAACTATTATCACCATTATTGCTATAAGTGTTGGTAGTAAAACTTTATTTAATTTCTCTATACCACCTTTAACCCCTCTATAACATATAAACCAACTAATTCCCCAAACTAAAACTATTCCTATTAAAATTGGCCATATTAATCCACCAAAGTTAAAAGGTGAATCTGTAAGTCTTAAAAAATCATCATAAAAGAAAGTATTCGGATCATTTCCCCATCCTTTACTAAAACTTAATGTAAAATACTTCATAGCCCAACTTAAAATCATTGAATAATATCCTAAAATAAAGAATGCTGAAATACTTGGCCACCATCCAAGCCATTCCCACTTTTTATTTGCCCTTGCCATTGCTAAAGGAGTTGAACCTCTAAATTTATGTCCCATTCCATATTCAAGAATTAAAAGCGGTATACCTGCTGTAAATATTGCAAAGAAATATGGAACTAAGAAAGCTCCTCCACCATTTTCATATACTAAATACGGAAATCTCCAAATATTCCCTAATCCTACTGCCGATCCTACTGCAGCTAATATGAAACCAACTTTACTTCCCCACTGGTCTCTTTTACTTTCCATGAATTATTCCCCCTTTGTTTTCCATTTTATCCTTAAACATATAATATATTATTTTAGCAACTTTTTCAACCTTTTACTGCTTATTTATTAAATAAATCTCATTTTTTATTATCAATTTATCAATACTTTCCGTATTTATTATCATTTTATCTTTTATCATTGATATTACTAACTTTCTAAGATTTTTTTCTATTTAAATTTAATTGGTATTTTTACTAAATTTAACTTTTAAGCACATATTTCCTTTAATTTCTTATTTATTTTTTATTATATAAACAAAAAACAAACCACAGTTTTTTCAAATTGTTAACAAAACTACGGTTTGTTTATTATTTTTTATACAATTTCCACTTTTTTAACTTATATTTTATTTTTAAATCTTTCTTCTAAATATTTAGCTACCCCATCTTCTTCGCAACTTCCAATAACATCAGTAGCTATTTCTTTTATTTTCTCTGCAGCATTTGCTGTAGCATAAGCTTCATCCGCCAATTCAAACATTGGTAAATCATTTACGTTATCACCAAAGCAAACTACCTTATCATAATTTAAATATTTAGATAAATATTTTATACCATTAGCTTTAGATGCTTCATTACTATATGCTTCTAAAAAATAGCAATCTTCATATACATCTCTATAATAATTAACAGTTATACCGTCAACTTTTTCTATTTCTTCCGCAATTCCTTTTATCTTTTCATAAGTATCAAAAGCAACGAAGTTTATTATGCTTAAATCTTTTATAGCTTCCTTATAGTTCACAATTTCTACAAAAGTTTTTAACTCTTTATCTGCACGCTCTTTATAAAAATTATATTCATAAATATGCTCGAAATTTTTATGATAAACCCATAAATGATTTTCTTTAATACCATATACTAATGGGTTTTTGTTGAATTTTTCAAAAATATCTAGCACTTTATTCGCTGAAATTTTATGAATATCTTTTATATCTATATACTTTAATTCTTTAGTATCATATATTACTACACCATTCATTAAAGCAATTGGTAATTTCAAATTTAATCCATCTAATATCTCAACCGCAGTTGCTGGAGTTCTAGCTGTTGCTACAGTAAAATTCACTCCTTCATCTATAAGTTTATTAATAACTTCTTTTGAATAAACTGTTACTTCTCTTTTATTATTTATTAGTGTTCCATCTAAATCTGTAACGAATAATTCCATAAACTTTACCTCTCCTCTTTTGTATCCTATTTTTATTAGGGTTTTATACTATAACACAGAATTAAAATTTATGCTATATATTTTTCAGAATATATTATAATTTTGTATTATTGTATAACTTGTCCTATTAATTGAATCCTTTTAGTAATGGTACCTTTAAAGAAAGTATTAATAAACTTCTTATCTTTTATTAACACTTTCTACTTAAATAATTTCTATTTATTTCTTTCCCATGCACCCATTATAAAGTCTTTTCCTGTTTCATCTTTCATTAATTTTTCTGCCTTTTTTATAGCTTCAAATTCAATTTCACTTACTTCTGCAACTTTATATTCCATCAAATCATCTCCTTAATAATGATAGTATAGTTTTTGTATCTTTATTTTTATCTATTCATATCATTATTAAAGTATTTATTTTATTATCTTTATATAATTATCTTCTATTCCTATTACTGTTTTTTTATTATTTATATAATCTTCTATAATACTTACTGCTTCTTTAGATATAACCTCTCCTGGACATACCAAAGGAATTCCAGGTGGATATGGTATTAACGATTCTTTAGCAACTTTTCCGACAGAATCACCAATCTTTACAATTTCATATTTTTTATCAAAAACTTCATATGGCTCCATAATCTTTTCTGGTATTATATCAAAATAATTTTGATAATGATTATCTTTTAATTTTTCTATATCTAATTCTTCAATTGCTAAATATATCTTTTCAAAATCTTTATCTATATTAAATGGTGATAATATTAATACTACTCCAGATGCAAAGCTCATTTCACATTGAATTTTTTTACTTCTAAAATAATCTAATAATTTATGTCCACTATACTCCTTGTCTAGTGTAATAACATATCTACTTAAATCTAAATTATAGTTACTTGGTAAATCTTCTTCTTTTAATATAGTTATTTTATTTAAAGAATTTATTTTAACACTCCATTCTTCTGATAAATGGATCAAATTATTATAATCTTTATCAGAATAGTTATCTAAATAATATCTACCATAATCTAAAGATGACATTATTAAGTACGATGGAGAAGTAGTCATAAATGCTCTTAAATAAAATTCTATATTATTATCCTCATTAACTAAAAGATATGAACCTTGAGTTAAACTTGGCAATGTTTTATGAGCACTTATTACAGTATAATCAGCAAACTTAACTATAGATTTTGGTAGTTTTTTTGAAAATCCATAATGCGCTCCATGAGCTCCATCTATTATTATTTTAAATCCTTTTTTCTTTAAATCAACAAGTATTTTAGATATATCATAACTTATTCCAAAATAATTTGGATAAGTTAATATTATTCCCTTTGGATTATCACATTCTTCTATTGCCTTATAAATTTTTTCTTCATTTGGTGGCAAAAACAGTCCTTTATCTTCATATATTACAGGTTCAATATATTTTACTTTTAATTTTCTTAATATAAGTCCATTATAAATTGACTTATGACAATTTCTTTCAACTAAGACTTCATCCCCTTCATTAAAAGCATCAAAAATACAAGCTAAATTTCCTCCACTACTTCCATTAACAGTAAAATAAGCTTTTTTAACACCATAAGTCTTTGCAAGTAATTCTTGTGCTTCTTTTATAACCCCCTCTGGACAATGAAGGTTATCTAAGGGATCAACCTCTGTTATATCTAAAAAACCCATATTAGATACAAATTCTTTTCCAATATCATCTCTTAAAAATCCAATACCACTTTTGTTTCCTGGCATTGAAAGAATAAGATTATTCTCCTTTTTATATTTTAATACTTCTTCTAATAACGGTACATTTTTACTCATATCTTCCTCTTCTTTTAAAGTTATTTAATATTTATAATCTTATATTAATAAATATTAAATATAAATACTATAAAATTTCAATATATATCGGTATACTTAATATTCTTGCTTCTTTTCAAAACATTGACTGCTCTAACTTTAATTATTATACTTATTATTAATATTGTAAAATACAGGAGAATACTATGAGTAAATTAATAAAAATACAAAAACCTAAATTTGTAGATGATTTATATGAAATAGAAGACATTTATGATGAATTTATATATGAAGATACTATAAAAAATAAAACTATAGAAAATATTACTATTAGTGATAAAAATGATACTTCAGTAACTATTGATTCTTGTATATTTAAAAATGTAACTTTTAAAAGTTGCACCTTCCCTAGAATTGATTTAATTGATACAAAATTTGAAAACTGTGATTTATCCAATGTAAGTTTTAGTGGTGGAAGTATTCATAGAGTGGAATTTATAAACTGCAAACTTGTTGGTTCAAAATTTGATGATTGTATTATTAAAGATGTATTATTTGAAAATACCTTAGCTAAATACTGTAATTTCTCATTTTCAAAATTTAAAGGTGCTAATATAATAGAAACTAATTTATGTGATGCTATTTTTCAAGAAGCACAACTAAATAAAGTTTGCTTTAATAATTCTGACCTTTCAAACTGTTACTTTAATAAAACCTCATTAACAAAGCTAGATTTAACAACCTGTGATATATCTAATATAGACGTAGAAATTAAAGATCTATACGGTACTGAAGTAACAGCAATGCAAGCTTTAGACTTAACTCGCTTAATGGGACTTGTAATAAAATAAAATCATCTAATATTAACTACTTAGAAACAGTATTAATAAATCCTTCGACTTATTAATACTGTTTTTTCTATGATTTATCTCTACCATTAAAAATTAGTTATAACTTGTATTGACATATTTTCAAAAACCTTATTAGCTGTATTAATAATAAAATCTACTGGCATTTTATTTAAATTTTCAGTTTCATCAATATATAGTAATCCATCTCCAAACATAGTATCATAAGTAGCTAATTTCATAGCTAATCTTACACTTTGTTCATCAGCAAATAATCTTTTCAATCTGAAACTCTTTATTAAAGCTTCAATATCTTTCTTTTGTAATTTTTCCCTAAAACAATCAACATTTTGTACTAACTCTTTCACAATTTCTATTGATTTATCTACATTTTCATGAGCGGTACTATAAGTAATTTTATAAACCTTTATATGTTCTTCATTAGCTACCCTTGTTAATACATCATACACTAATCCATATTTTGTTCTTAATGTGTCAAATAAAACAGAATTTACACCTTCTCCAAAATATTGATTAAAAACTTTTAATGCTTTTATCTCCCATTGATTCAGTTTATTAATAGGGAAAATAACCTGAACCTTAGCAGTATTTATCTCTGCTTTCTTATCTATAAAAACCCCATTTTTAGGGTTTATAATTATTTCATCCTTTTCAGGAAGTCTTTCACTTCTCCAGTCTATAAAGTACTCCTCTACCAAATCCCTTACTTCTTCAAATTCTAATTGCGAGATAATAGTTATAGTTGCATTATTAGCACAATAATAATCATTAAAGAAATCTATTGCATCATCTATTGTTATATTATTTAATGATTTCTCTGTGCCTATAATAGGATACTTAATTCTTCTACCTTCCATACAATTTAAATAAAGCTTATCTTCAGTATATTGCTCCAGCTCTTCATCCCATTCTTTAAGTTCCTGCTTTATAACCTCCATCTCTTCCTTAAAGCCTTCCTCAGTAAATACTGGTGCTAAAAGAATATCTGAAAATAGCTCCAATCCTTTTTGTAAGTCTTCACTTAGTAATGTTCCATAAAAGACTACATAAGGGTAATTTGTCATAGCATTTTGAAATCCAAATATATTGCTTAGCTCTTCATTTATTTTCTTTTCACTTCTTGTTTCTGTTCCCTTATATACCATATGCTCAGTAACATGAGCAACTCCAAGATTTTCTCCATCACGTGCTGCCCCTGCATCCAAAGAAATAGCTATTGAGCTTAATTCACTATTACTTTTTTTATATATTAACTTTAATCCATTATCTAAAATATAATCTTTCATTTATTTCACCTCAATTAATATTTTATCAATTTTGTGTTTCTTCAATTTAATAATTATTTTACTACATCCTCATTGATACCTATATATAGTATATTTATACTTTAAATTTTATAAACCCCTGCCTTTCCATAATAGCAAAAAACTCCAAGTTTACATATACTTGAAGTTTTTTTATAAAATATTTATTCTGCTTTAAGTGCTATAGCACATTCAATTCTCTTCTTTTGCATTTTACATCCTATTTCATAAGGAATGTTCATATCACCATTAAATGCAAAGTTATTTGATTGACATCCACCTGAACAGTAGAATCTAGCCCAACATTCTCTACATTTTGGTTTATTATAAATATGAGCCTTCTTAAACTTCTTACCAAGTTCTGAATCATATGTATCATCATAGATACTTCCAAGCTTAAATTCTTCTTTACCAACAAATTGGTGACATGGGTAAACTTCACCTTGTGGAGTTATTGCAACATATTCAAATCCCGCACCACATCCTGAAATTCTCTTATAAACACATGGTCCACCATTTAAATCAATATTAAAGTGATAGAAGTTGAATTCATCCCCTTCTTTCTTTCTTCTAGCCATTTCATTATATAGTTTATCATAGTTTTCGAATATTTCTGGTAAATGTTCTTCTTTAAGTTCTAAGAAATGTCCTTTTTCTAAAACTACTGGCTCAATTGAAATTTCTCTAAATCCTTCATTTACCATAGCTTTAACATCTTCATAGAAATCAGTATTGGCTCCTGTAAATGTTCCTCTTACATAGTAATGTTTAGATTTATCTCTTTTTTCAATCATTCTCTTGATATTTGGAAGTATATCATCATAAGAACCACTGCCATCAACTTTGATTCTTACATTATCATTAACTTCTTTTCTGCCATCTAAAGAAAGGATTATATTACCCATTTCTTTATCCATGAAATCCATCATTTCTTCAGTTAAAAGAGTTGCATTAGTAGTCATTGTAAATCTGATGTTCTTTTTCCAAGCTTTTTCGTTTTCTCTGGCATACGCTATTATTTCTTTAACCTTGTCCATGATCATTGTTGGTTCTCCACCAAATAAATCAATTTCAATATTTCTTCTAGGACCACTTCTCTTAACAACATAATCGATTGCTTTCTTCGCTGTTTCAACAGACATTACACCTTTATGTCCATTGTATTCACCTTCATCAGCAAAACAATATTTACATCTTAAGTTACATCCATGAATTATATTTAGACATACTGCTTTTATATAATCTCTATCATCCATTGATGAATGTGCTATATCTTCATATTGATCCTTTGAATATAATATATCTTCGTCTATAAGCTCAAGTAATTCTTCATAAGCTTCAGATATAGTTTCTACACCATATTTATCTCCGAATTCTTTTATAAGCTCTTCTTTTTCTCTTAATTTGTTGTCATCTACTAAATCATAAACTAATTCATCTACTATATGAACAGCTCCTGTATTTACATCTAGTACAAAGAAATTGTCACCTTGCTTAAATTTATGTATTAAAGCCATAGCAAGTCCTCCTAATTATTATATTTTTATCTTAAAACACTTACCGGTTATAATTTAAATTTTTATATTAACTCATAGTTAAATTTATTTATATAAATAAATTTAATTTTAATTCTTTTCTGTTATAAAACATATTTTTAAGTAAAATTTACCTTAATAAGAATAATATTACTTTTCTCTTAAAACAACATTAAGCAGTAACTAAAAATAGTTACTGCTTATGTTTTTCTTAGTTTTCACATTCTAAGTTAGCAACTGTGCAAGAAGTTTTGCAAGCTGATTGGCATGAGTTTGCACATTCCTTACATCCTGGTTTGCATAAGCTATTTTTGATGTTAGTTTTGTTTATTGTTTTTATGTGTTTCATGTCAAATCCTCCATTTTATAAATATAACATTGGTAATTATAGCATAGTTTGTCATGGTAATAAAGTATTTCTTTCCATACCCTCTATACTTTTACCTAATCACCTTATATTTATATTATTACTGCACTGTTTTATTCCTACCATTGTGATAAATAACTACTTTTATTTTTTATACTATGTGAATTTTAATATAGATAAAAAATTACAAAGCACTCTTAAACATAAATATTAAATTAAAAATGGTAAATTAAATGAACTGACTTAGCAATCATATTCATCATTTACCATTTTCAACTTCTAATTTATAGTTAATCATCTTTGTAATATACTTAAATTCTTTATGTATTCATTTTATTAAATATTTTTTATTATAAAACTTATTTTTATAACGATGTTTCTTTTCTTATTTCTTCTATCATATCATCTTCTGAAAAAGTCTTATCTTCATAAGGACTATAAATATCTTCTAGATGGACTGTATAATAAACATTCTTACTTTTCTTTTCTTTTGGTTTGACTTTTTCTTTATCTTCTTTCATGCTTTCTAGCTTTTTGTTAATATTACTTTTAACTAATACTCCTGCTGCTACTGATGCAACCACTGCTGATAATGCTCCAAAAAGCAGCTTTTTATTGTTCTTACCACTCATAATATCACCTCACTATTTATAAAAATTATATCTACATTATTACTTCAAGTCAATTTACAAATTTGTTAATTTTATTATTTATTAAACTTTTCTCGTTCTATTTCGATATTACTTTTATTATTATTAAACTTATTTGTATTATTAGCTTTAACTATATTTTCTACATTTACAATAGGCGTATCATTTGAAATTGCTTCACAAAAAATATCTTCTTCTATTGACTTATCTTTAAATTTATTCATAATTATCCTCCTTACATTTATATCCTTTATTATAAATACAACCTTGTTTCTATTCTTCTATCATATTCAGACCAATTTCCTTCATCAGTTTTTTCTTTTATTTGAGAAATCTTATTCATTGTAGCATCTATTGAATCTGCAGAATTTAGAATAAAAGCCTCTTCCATTCTCATTTCTCTTGGTGAACCATATTCAAGCTTACCATGATGTTGAACTATACACCCCTTCATTCTAGTCATAAAATCTTCAGAGTAAAAACCCTTATTACTTAAAAAAGCTTCTTCCAACATTTGTGTTCCAATAACAATATGCCCTTCCATTTCTCCTCTTAATGTATATTTAAAAGGTCCATCATAATATAATTCATATATTTTACCAATATCATGAAGCTTAGCTGCTAATATTGCTATTTCTTTATATCTACAATTATATTTTTCACAAAGCATTATCGTTAAGTACATTACCCCTAATGTATGCTCTGCAAGACCTCCTATATAATTATGATGCATAGATACCCCACCAATACCTTTTTTAAATTTTTCTAAAAATTCTTCATTTTTAAAAAAATAATCATTTAACGCTTTTGCTTCTCTAGATATTATGTATTCATCAGTATAAAGTTCTAATTCCTCCATAATATCCTCTATTGGTCTTTTTACTGTTGGTAAATAGTCTATAGCATTGTATTCATTTAATATACAGTATTTTTTAACCTCTAAATTAACATCTTTTTTACCTTCTATTTCTAAAACTACACCTTGCTCTATATCACTTTTTTTAGTTGGTATTGTAGCTTTTATTTCTCCACTTTTATCTGCTAAAATACATACTATCTTACTAGTATCCTTAAACATCACTCTCATCACCATAAATGATGTTTTAATTTCACTTCCATTTTTTACATCAGCTAAATATATATCTTTCTTACTCATCACTAAATCCTCCAAAGAAACTAAATAACTTTATATCTATATTCTAGTCTATCCTAAAGAATATCAAAATATTTTTTACACTTTATTATGATTTTAAAATAAAGAAAAATGACTTATAACTAAGAATATAGTAAATAAATATTAAAATACCCTTGCTATAAGCCATTACTTTAATTTTTTAATTATTATTCTCCAATTCCACTATTTTCTACACTTTCTTTAAATCCATGTAACAATTTATTGATTGGTTTTTTTAGGAATATTGAGATTAATATAAATATTGCTCCATATACCAATAATACTATTACATCTTGCATTAAAACATTTTGAACTACGCCTCCAATTGCCTCTCTTGCAAAAGAAATAGCATAAGTAAATGGTAAAAATGGATGTATAATTTGAAAAAATTTAGGTGTTAGTTGAATAGGAAATGTTCCTCCTGAACCTCCAATTTGTATTACTAATAATACAATTCCTAGAACTTTTCCTACATTTCCTAGTACAGATACAAGAGAATACAGTATAAATGTAAATATAATGCTTGTAAATACACTTCCTATAACAAATAATACTGGATTTACACAATATATTTTTAATAAATATAAATCTCCAACTGCTACTATTATTGCTTGTATTATTGCTATTGTTAGAAATAATAATAACTTTCCAAAATATTGTTGTGTTGATGAGTATTCCCCATGCACTTCTGTAGTTAGCATAGATGCTAATAATAATAGTCCTACCCATAATGATAATACTGTATAGAATGGTGTCATTCCTGTTCCGTAATTACCCATTGGGAATAGTTTATTTTCAATTATATTAACAGGTTCTGCCAAAAAGTCACTTCTCTTTTTAACATCACTCTTTAACAAATCTATTATTTCTTTTAAATCATTGCTATCTTTTATACCACTAATTTTGCTTACTAAGTCATTTATCATATCTTCAGCTTCTGGAAGCTTTTCCTTTACAAACTCAATTCCTTCTATTCCTTTATCTGCTCCTTGATATACTGTGTTTAGTATATCAGTTACTTGTGGAAGTTTTGTTTCTGCTTGCTCTAATACATTGGCTGCATTATCTGCTACTGTATATGCATCATCAAATATTGTGCTAATTTTTCCAGCTATATTCGCATCAAAATTATTATATAAATCACTTGTTATATTACTAATATCATCAGCAATAGTTATTACATTATTTAATAAAGATAAATCTGGCGCTTGCCCATTTGCTATATTAGTTTTAACTGTATTTAAAGCACTAATAGCTGAATTAACATTATCATTAACTCCTTGCAAAGTGGATATAATATCATCAAATTTACCTGGACTAAACTTATTCATAGTTTCTAAAATACCAGTTAATGAACTTGCACTATTACTTATACTATTAAGCTTTTCAATTAAACTATCTATCATTTCCGGCGAATTTTCCACACCTGAGTTTATTGCATTTATTACTGCATCTGTATACTTTGATACCTCTGTTGATATTTGATTTACTATATTAATATCATTTTTAATTATTGGTGCTATATTACTTAAACTATTTTTAGAAGTGCTTAAAAAATCTTTTACTTCCCCACTTAAAGTTTGTGCATTGTTAATAGTTTGTTCTATAAGTGGAATATCATTTTGAATTCCTGATACTAATGTCTTAAGTTGCTCTGCCCCTTCTCCAGCCAAATTAACTATATCATTAATATTCCCAAAATGTCCTTGTATATCTAATAAAGAATTATATATTGTATCAATTTTAGGAATTTGATTTTCAAGCTCTACACCTATTTTGTTACCCATTCCAAATACTGCATCGCTTACGCTTGAAACTACTGCTTCACTTATCTTTTGTTGAACTGAACTTGCTCCCTTATCCGTTAATTTAGGTGCAATAGCATTTATTTTTTCGTTAACTGTATAAATTATATCTCCTTTTGTTACATTTTCTCCAACAATAGACGTTAAGTTTTTAGAAAAGTTTTCAGGAATAGTTATCATTGCATAATACTTTCCTTCTTCAACCATTTTATTAGCTTCTTCTTCACTAACAAACTGCCATCCTAATTGTGTATTACTTTTCAATTCATCTACTACATCATTTCCTAAATTTAATTCTTTTCCGTTAAGTGTAGCTCCAACATCTTTATTTACAACACCAATCTTTATTCCACTAGTTGCAGATTCTGCATATGGATCCCAAGATGCCTTAATATTAAACCAAGCATACAATGATGGTAGTATACATAATGCTAACACCACTATTAAGGCTCCATAATTTAAAAAAATATTTTTCAAATCTTTTTTGTAAATCTCAAATACTTTTTTCATATTTTTCTCCTTTGTTATTTATTTTTTTAGATATTTAAAATTAAATATAAATTTATTGATATTATTATGTTTTCATAAATTACAATTTTTATCACAATTTATAATTTTTAATTATTTAAAATAATAAAAAATGGCTGTATCAAAAGTTAATATGAATATTTCTAAAAATTATCATATAGTTATTTTGATACAACCAATTTAAATTTTAATACTATCTTTAAATAAATTATTTTATTAACTAAAAGGCCTATAACTACTACTATTTAAGTATTCTTCATAAACTACATTTCCATCTGCATCATATCCATAAAGATATGTTTCTGCATAAAGACTACCACTTGGATAAGCCTTTGGCTCATATGTTATTCCATTAGTAGCATTTGTATTAGACCAAAACTCTACTGTTAATGATCCCTCACTAGTATAAGCCTTTATTACTATAGGATATTCATATGGATTTTCAAATACTAAGTCTGGCTCATAATCTCCAATTGTTGCATCCAATCCTATTGGTGCATATCCTACTGTCATCATATGATTTGTTCTTTCTAACGGAACAATTCCAGATCTAAGCTCTGCATTATAAAGTGTAGTTGCTATTTGACATACTCCTCCACCATATCCTGGCACTACTTGTCCATCAACATAAGTATTAGCTAAAACAAATCCATACTCTGCTGTTGTAGGTCCTATAGCATCAACAGTTGAGAAAATATCCCCTGGCATAAGTAATGTATTGTCAATATCAAGTGCTCCTAAAGCTATATTAGTCCCACTTGGACCTGCTGAAAAATAAGTAGTATAACTTCCAATAATTCCATTTACGCTTTGAAGTGCTTCTGCTGTTATATTAGGGTCAACATCTTTTATTTCACCTGACAATGTAACTACATCATTTCCACCAATATCTTCAACTACTGATTTTATTTCATTAGTTAATTTTTCTGAATCTAATTCACTTCCAATTTGTCCATCTGTAATGTTTATTTCTCCCCCGTTAATATTAATAGATGCATCACTTGGCTCTACATAAACTTCTGTAGCTATTTTTTGAATAAATTCATTTATTGCTTCTTCATTGTAAGTAAGTTTTACTTCATAATTTTTTTCTTCAGGATCTCTTATAAGCTTTAATTTTTCAAAAAACTTATTGTCTTTTCCATAATTTAAAACTTCATTTTCAATAGCTTCAAAATCTATATCTAAATCTAAGGCTCTTCTTGCTATTTCAAACTTTCTATCACCAATAGTTACTTCTATTTCCTTTTCTTCTACAGTACTTAATATTTCTTCTAGAGTTTTATGGAGCTGATCTTTATTCATTCCACTTATATCTTTATCTAAAATATAAGACATTGGATATACTTTATCATTATAACTTTTAACTAAGTTATTTATTTTTACTCCATAATATATACCACTTATCAATAAGATAGCTATAACTAAAGATATGCTGCCTATTATTATTTTCTTTTTCCCATTATTTTTTTCCTTAGTGGTATTGGTATTAGAAAATTCCTCTTCATTAACATATTTAATGTCATTTTTTTCATTTTCTTCTTTACCATTAACCTCTTCATTGTTCTGTATTATTTCTTTTTCATCTGTAGTGTTACTTATTTCATTTCCTATAGATTCTTCCTTAATACCTCCAGCCTTTTCGATATCTTCTTTTCCCATTTTTTGCTCCACCCCTACTTTAAAACTTATTACTTCATAGATATATTCAAAAATATTAAATTTATGAACCAACTTTTCCATATTCAAAATTGTGTACTAATAATAACGCTTCTACATTATATTATATATATAGTTACCATTTTTTACAATTATTTTTATAAAATTCCCCTTATTTCTTTATTTAGGATTATATTTTTTGTATAAAATTATTTTCTATACTAAATTAAAATTTAGTGTATACTATAAAAGTACTTTAAAAATAAAAAATGAGGAGAGAATAATGAATACAACTTTTAATGAACTTAATTTAAACTCAAATATAATTGAAGGTTTAAAATTACAAAATATAACTACACCTACAGAAATACAAACTTTAACAATCCCAAAGGCTTTAGAAAATATGGATATAATTGCCGAATCTCATACTGGAAGTGGTAAAACTTTAGCTTACATATGTCCTATTTTTGAAAAAATAAATACTGATAAAAAAGAAATGCAAGCTATTATTTTAGCACCAACACATGAATTAGTAATGCAAATAGATGCTCAAATTAAACTTCTTGCAAAAAATTCAAATATAAATATATCTTCTCTTACTATCATGGGAGAATCTAATATTGAAAAACAAATAAAAAAAATTAAGGAAGTTAAACCACATATAATAGTTGGTTCTGCTGGTAGAGTTCTTGATTTAATTAAGAAGAAAAAAATTACTGCACATACTATTAAAACAATCGTTATGGATGAAGCTGATAGCCTTTTAGCTAAAAATAAAGCTACAATAATTAAAGATATAATTAAAGCTACAATGAGAGATAGACAACTTATGTTCTTTTCTGCTAGTATAAATGCTACAACATTAGATATAGCTAAATCATTAGTAAAAGAAGTTGAAATAGTTAAGTCAGAAGAAAAATCTGTTCTTAATCCTAATATTTCTCATATGTTTATAACTTGTGACTTTAGAGATAGATTTGAAACTTTAAGAAAACTTTTAGCTGCGGAAACTCCTACTAGAGCAATTGTTTTTGTAAATAACAGTACAGAACTTCAAAACATTAATGAAAAATTAGATTATCATAAAGTAAAATCTACTGCTATTTATGGAAATGCATCTAAAGAACAAAGACAAAGATCAATTGAAGCATTTAGAAATGGTAAATTTAATGTTTTAGTATCTTCTGATGTATCAGCTAGGGGATTAGATATTCCTGAAATTACACATATAATTAGTATGGATTTCCCTGCAAATCCTGATGAATATTTACATAGAGCTGGAAGAACTGCTCGTGGAACACTTTCTGGTTCTTCAATTTGTATTGCTACAAAAAAAGATTTAAATGCAATAAAAACTTATCAAAAAGCGTTCAAGATAAAATTCAAAGAAATGAATCTTTATGGCGGTAATTTAATTCCTGTAAAACCTATCGAAAAAAAAACATCATATAAATAGATATTAAATCAATTATAAAATTTAAAGAAAGTAATACTAACTTTCAGAAAATTTAATAATTGACTTTTTTATTTATATCCCTCCTTATATTTATAATTCATATAAGTCTATTCATACTTTGGTATATAAGATAAAAAAAAGCTAAAACTAAAGTTATTATTATATTTTAAGGAGGAAAAGATGAAACTAACAAATGATTTTAAGCACAACTTAAATACTATAAAAAAAGAGCTTAATGTTGGTAAAAGCTTTGATGTGTTAGAAAGAATTATAGATGTGCATAATACCAAATTTTATTGTTATTATCTAGATGGATTTGTAAAAGATACTAATATGGAATATGTCCGCAGAGATATGTACAATGTAAAAGCAGATGAGTTTAAATTAATAACCTCTGCTAATGAATTGATTGAAAAGGCACTTAGCTCAATAGAAGCTAGTACTGATAATGATATTGATAATTTAGTAAAAGCCGTTCTTTCAGGTCAATCTATATTACTTTGTGAAAAGTTTCCTGAAGCCTTAGTATTAGACTATAGAACTTACCCCTCAAGAGGTATTGATGAACCTGATAAAGAAAAAGTTCTTCGTGGTTCACACGATGGCTTTGTAGAAACTATCGTATTTAATACAGCTCTAATACGTAGACGAATACGCGATTCAGACTTAATTTTTGAAATGCATACTATAGGATCAATATCCAAAACAGATATTGCTATTGGCTATTTAAATAGTACTGTTGATAAAAAAACATTAAATAAAATTAGAGAATTAATAGATATACTGATATTAAATCCCTAACATTAGGAGATGAAAGCTTTATTGAAATTTTAACTCCTAAAAATAGATTAAATCCTTTTCCTAGAGCTAGGCATACAGAAAGACCTGATGTAGTTGCTGCTGAAATAGTTGAAGGAAAAGTCGCAATTTTAATAGATAATACACCTTCTGTTTTAATATTTCCTGCAAGCATATTTGATTTTATTCAATCTATTGATGATTATTACTTACCAGTTTTAACAGGTAATTATTTAAAAATTTTAAGATTCTTAGTTCTTTTTGTTAATATGTTTTTAACTCCAGTTTATGTTTTATTAACTGATAATCCTCAATGGCTAGTTGGAAAACTAAACTTTTTACTTCCTAAGGATCCATATGTACTGCCAATATTTTTACAATTCATATTAGCTGAATTTGCTATAGATGGACTTAAATTAGCTTCACTTAATACACCTAATTCACTAGGTACATCACTTTCAATTATAGGTGGTTTAATATTAGGTGATTATACTCTACAAACTGGTTGGTTTACACCTCAAACTATACTTTATATGTCAATAGTTGCATTATCTAGTTTTGTCCAACCAAGTATAGAATTAGGATTTGCTTTAAAATTTTTGCGTATTATACTACTTTTATTAACAGGTTTACTAGGTAAATGGGGATTTGTTATAGGAATAATTATAAATATTATAATCGTATTAACAACTAAAACAATTACTGGTGAAAAATACTTATATCCACTTATTCCGTTTAATTGGAATGATTGGTCTTATGTCAATATTTTGGACACAA
>NZ_KB291711.1:0-3524 GCF_000320405.1 Clostridium celatum DSM 1785
TGAGTCCATGTTACGTGTTCTTCAAGTGGACTATGGAATTCTGTTGCAACTTGGAAATCTAAATCATTTAACTTTTCACCAAGCTGATGTGCATTCCATCCATTTCCTGTATAAACATCAACATATACCCAACCTAGGTTTGGTACATCATCTTTAAGCATATCTAATCTTCTAAATAATTCACCAGTAGTTATATCTGCTCTTTGATTAACATAATATGATTGATCAAGCCATCCCCAACCTGGAGCATTTTCATTAACTATTTCTTCTGGATATTCAAATGCATCCTTTTGATATTCTGTTGCATTAACATGAACACCAAATCTAGCGTTATATTTAGCACCTTCTTCAATTAATGTGTTGAAATCTTCAACTCCACCTTGTCTTATACCAATATGTCCGCCGTAGTCAGGAATTACATCATCATGACCTTCACCTTGATATCCTTTTTCAAGAACCATTTGACCAAATCCATCTGTATAGTTAGATATTTTCTTAACTGTATCTAAAGTTCTTAAGAATGGACTTTGAGTGTATCCAATGTTGAATGCTATATAAGATAAGCTATCTTTAATATATTCTCCTCCCATTGGCGCTTCAACTTTATTTCTATATTCAATAGCAGCATCTTGCCAATCTACAGAGTTATCATCATTCATATCCTTCGTAATATAAGCTTCTGCCCATAAATTATCTTCATAGCTATAGTAACCTACGCCATTTTCTATTTCTTCTCTATAAGTCCAAGTACCTGTTCCCATGCCTGTACTCTTATAACCATTTCTATTTACTGTATTTAAAAGAATTCTACTTGAATATTCAATGACATTATTGTTCATTGTTATAGCAAAATCATTATCATTTATAAATGCATACGTTTTTGCCTTTTCAGAAGGTTGTATATCTGAAACATTAGCCATTTCATCTGTGATTTGATGCCAAGCTCCTGTTGATAATACTCCTGCAATTGCTCCACCATTATCATCTCTAACTGATGCAAAGCTATGCTTAGGTAAACTTACCTTTTTAACCACGAAATTACTATTTTCTTCTATATCAGTGATTTCTATTCTAACTTTATTATCCTCAACAGACATAACTGTTGTCAAAGTAACACCAATTTCATCAATTGTCATAGTATAGGTAGCTTTATTATCAGCAACTACACTTTCAACAACTGGCTCATAATCTTTACCATTAATGTTAACATAGTTATATATATCTTCTTGACCAACTAATGTTGAATCATCAGATTTCCAATTATATTCAACTACTCTTGGGAATTTGCTATCTAACTTAACTGTCATAACATCTGACTCAATAGTTTGAATATCACCAGCTGTTTGTTCTCCATTAGTATCTACTAATTCCTCTACAAAAACATCATCTAATGTTACTGTTTTATTTCCAAACCATCCTGCTAAACCAATTTTACCCGCTTCTGTTGGTATTTTATCTGAAGTTGCACTTCCAATAACTTCACCATCGATAGATAAAGTCATTTTAGCATCCTTAACTTCAAGTTTCATTCTATAAGTTATATTTGCTTCTAATTTTTTAGACCCAGTAAATGAACCCCAGCTTCCAGCACCACCTATGGCTGATTTCCATACCCAGTTTCCAGCATCATAACAAACAGCTCCCCAGTTATCCTTGTCTTTAACTCTAAAAGCTAAACCTATTCTTCCATCGTTAGTGCTTGTTGTAAAATCTGTTTCATATACGAAATTCTTTACATCAGGACAAGCCATATCAGCTGCAACTGAAACTCCATTCATAGGAACTTTAATATTTCCTCCTGAAATAGTTGGAGTGCCACCACCTTGTAACACTTCCCAATCACCACTAGTTTCAGCCGTTTCAAAATCAGTTGAATAAGTTGCTTTATCTCTAACAGTAATATTAGCCTTTGCTTTTGGTGAAGTTGCTGACGCTCCCTTTATAGTTCCCTCCACAACAAAACTACCTGCTTGTGCATAACTTTCTGGATTTATATAATCCCAAATTACAATTTCTTCACCTGTAGTTCCATCAGGATAAGTTACATTCACTTTATATGGCAACTCAGGTCTTGATTGTGCTATAGTTTCAACATTAATTTCTTCTACAGAACTTATTTCTGTACCTGTTTCATCAAGAGACTTAATTTTTAAATAGTCAACCTTAATATCTTTATTATCATACCATGTTCTATATCCAAATTGACCTGCTGTTGTTGGAAAACCATTTAAACTAACAACATCATTATAAATCTCTTCTCCATTTACAGTTAAGATTACTGTACTATCTATAACCTTAACTTTCATTGTTACCCATTGTCCAGCTTCTAAAACAGGACCTTGAATTTGGTCATTCCATGCATCTGGACTTTCAATTAACCATTTACCTGGTTCTTGACCACCGTTATATCCTATAAAACCATGACTATTTAGACTTGTACCCCTAAATACAAGACCAAATCTCCCAACAGCTTCTCCATCTTGAGGATTTAATTGAAATCTAACTTCAGCTTCAAAATTCTTTAAAGATGGACTTTGATCTTCAACAAATATTAATTTAGCATTTCCACTTCTTTTAATTTCTAGCTCTCCAGCATCATAATTTTTTGCTATTGTTCCATCCCCTGAAAACTTTGTCCAAGAAGTACTTGAAAAATCATTATAGTCTTGATTATATGCATAATCCTCTACATATACTTCAGCTTCATCAACCCCACTTGCTTCCACTGCTTCGACACCTTCACCTATAGCTAGTGTATTATTCTCTGCTAATACCGATACAGGAATTTGTCCAACAATTACCGCTGCCGCTATAATAAGGGCAATATTTTTGTTCATAGTATTTCTTTTTAGCATCCTTCTCCCCCTAACAAATACATTTTATAGGTTAAACCAAAATGTTATGTATACATTTTCATATAACCTACTTACATTTTAATTCATTTTTTACATATTTTAACTATTAAAAGTTGCTAATTTTTATAATTATCTTGCGTGTTTGTTTTTAAGTTTATTATGCAGTATTTTTTACACACAAAAAAAGAACCGAGATTAAGATTAATTCTATGAATTTTCTTAATTCTCAATTCTTTTTTGTTTTACTTATTTAATTTTTATGATTATTTTTTCTTTCTAGAGAATACAGCACCTATTCCAGCTAATATAGTACCAAACAATCCTACTGCTACAGCTGGAGTTCCACCTGTTTGTGGTAATTTTCCACTGTTAGATGAATTTCCATTATTTCCTGAGTTATTTGTAGAACCACTATTTCCTACATTATTTGAACCGCCATTATTTCCACTATTTCCTGAATTATTGTTTCCACTTCCTGAATTAGCTTGTAATGAATTCATAGCTTTTCTTAAGTTCTCTTCAGCTACTTCTATCTCTTCTATTGTTGCATCTTCATTTGCAAATACAGCATTTGCTTCTTCTAATGCCTTTTTAACTGCATTAAAGCTTTCTTCAGTATATTTACTACTATCTAAACTTTCAGCTTTATTTATTAAATCATTTAAAGCA
>NZ_KB291711.1:3544-6060 GCF_000320405.1 Clostridium celatum DSM 1785
ACACCATTTGATGCTTCTAAAGCTATAGCTAACTTATCCCAAGTTGATGCTATATACTTGCTTGAATCTAAAGCTTCTATTCTTTCTATTAAGCTTATTAAGTTAGTTTTATCTCCCTTTTGGAAAGATAACATTTGCATTGCTTTAGCTAATCTATCAAATGATTTTTCTACTTCAGCTTGAGTAGCTTTATTGTTATTTAATATATCTTGTGCTTCAGCAATTGCTGCTTTAAACTCTTCAACAACAACTGGTACAACATTAGAAAGTTCAGCTTCAGTTACTTTTAATGCTTCTTCTACTGCTATTTCTAAATGAGCCTTAAATGCATTTTCTTCTTTTTCTTCTAAAGATTTAATTGCAGCTTCTAAATTAGTTGTTGCAGTTTTAACCTCTTCTTCAGTCGCTTCTTTATCTGCTAAAACTGAATTAGCAGCTTCTAAAGCAACAATTAGATTAGCCCAGCTTTCTTGAGTATAATCACTTTCTATTAAAGTATCTACTTTATCAACTACAGCTTGTAATCCTGATTTATCTACTTCAACTACTGGTGGAATTTCATTTTCTACTTCTCCAACCTTTATAGTTACTGTATTAGATGAAATTGTATTTCCATTAGATGTTACATTTGCAGTAATAGCAGTTACTCCATTTGTTAAGCCCACTAATTTACCGTCTTCTATTGTAGCAATTTCATTATTATCAATAACATATTCAATTGTAGCATCACTTAAATCTGCTTTAGAACCATTATTCATTAATCCATTAACTAAAACTAATGATAAATCTAATTCTTCTCCTACAGCTACTTCATTAATTGATAGGCTTAAATTAACTTTATTTAATACTGGATTTTCTACAGTTGTATCAATTTCAGAAACATAAATATTATCTAAAATTAAATCTGCATATCCTGAACCCTTATCTATTGAAATATAGTAATCATCATTGTTTCCAGTTGTAAATGTAGTAGTTCTTTCTTCTACATTAGTGTATTGTCCACTTGCAACATTTGTAGATGTTAAAGGAATACTTACTATAGTTCCAGCTGTTCTAGATTTAATATTTACAGTATATCCTGGAGTTGCATCTGCTAAAGAGTATATGAATCCTAATTCATAAGTCTTATTAGCTTCTAATTTAAATGTAGAATCATCAGTTACTAACATTTGTCCTGTTTCACCTGATTGTTGGTTAGTCTTTAATGAGAATCTACCATCAAGTACCCAAGTCATTTTTTGTCTTCCAAGTAAATCTTTTTCTGCTAAGTGAGATCTATTTGAAGTTCCTCTTCCTGGAGCTAAGAAGAATGGAGTAATACCTTCATCTACGTTTTCAAAATCTTCATAGAATACATATCCATCTTTATTAGTTTGTCCTGGATGTTCCCAAATTCTAAAGTCATCTACATATACTGTTCCATTTCCTTCTGCTGCATCAAGAGAAATGCTTGCAGTAGTTACACCAGCTGGTACAGTAACTTCAACTTCCATTCTTGTAAACTTATCATTTAAATATTTATGACCTTCACCTTGTCTTGCAAATGCATCTAATGTAGTTACGTTAGTAACATTTACATCACCACAATCAACAGTTAAAGTAACAGTTCTCTTATCATTATTCTTAACCCATGCAGAAATTGAATAAGTTTTTCCAGATTCTAAGCCTTCAATTTCTTGAGATATAGTTCCTTGCTTATTAGTTATAGCTACTACATCATTACCAGCTCTGCTTGTAAGTGTTTCATTAACAAATGTTATGTGATCTGTATTTCCTGAAGTTGATGTCTTAGACCAAGTATTCCATTCTTGAGAGTCAAATCCTGGATCTTTTATTTGTGAACCATAACCCCAATCATCTATTCTATCTTGAGCTACTTCTCCTTGAGTTATTATATAAGGAGTATTTTGTTCAACATCTAAAGTAACTTTTCCATCAACAATATCTACAGTTCCAACTTCAACTCTACCTAAGTCAGTTAATTCATAAACATGAACGTTAGATAATCCTGACCAAGAATCTGGTACATCCCATGTTGAAATAGTTCCAAATGGATTCCAGTGGTAAATCTTAGTATCTTGTTCTTCATCGAAGTTCCATTCTAAGAATAAATTAGTTTTACCCATACCAGTTGATCCGATTGTACTTTCTGGAGTAGTTGCAACCAATTTACCATCTTTATAGTAATTAATGTCTGCACCTTCTCTTACAGCTCTTAAATCTTCATTGAATAATACTTCATCATCAGTCATTTTCATAATATCAAAATGTTGCATATACTTAGTAGGTAATACTTGATTATAGAATGTATCCATACCATTAGTACCTTCTAAAGCATGTTGATTACCCCAACCATTTGCAAGTAAGTGCTTATTCCCCTTTAATAATGAATTAGATAAGAAACCATCCTTAGTAGAGTTTCTTACAAATCTTAAAATTTCACTTGTTCCTCCTTGGTTTGGATAAGCAGGGTCTGCTCCCCAGTGAGTCCATGTTACGTGTTCTTCAAGTGGACT
>NZ_KB291712.1 GCF_000320405.1 Clostridium celatum DSM 1785
TTATGGATCAGTTTCTAGAGGATTCTATATTACTAATGTTGATAAGAATTCAATTAAAGCTAAATTTGATAATGGTGTTTTAAATATTGAGTTACCTAAGAAGGAATTAACTGCAAGTGATAGCAATAAAATCTTAATTGAATAGCTTAAGTTTAATTAATCCAGAAAGGAGGTAATTCTAACGGATCAAAAACAAAGTAGCTGCAAAAAATAATTTTTGCAGCTACTTTTTTAATTATTTATATATTATACAATTATCTAACATAAATAAAATCTATTATTTTTATTTATAAAACTCTTGAGTTGCATATACTTTATTTCCTATTTTATATACGCCAACTCCCATACTTGAGAAGTTAGTTGATAAAATATTGGCTTTATGACCTGATGAATTCATCCAGTTTGTCATAAATTGGTTTGCTAATGCTGTTGGGTCTGTAATTCCCCCTATATATGCAATATTTTCTCCCCAAGCCTTATATGTTACTCCATCAGCTTTCATCTTTGTAGTTATATAATTACCATTTAAATCAGTATGACTGAAGGAATTATTATCTCCCATATCTTGAGACTTAATTCTAGCATACTTTTCCATAGTTGTATTATATGTTAATGGTGCAACTCCTGCTTTAGTTCTTTCTTCATTTACTTTATTAAATATAGCTTGTTCAACTTGTGCCATAAATTTATCACTTATAACAGTGCTATCACCTTGTTGAGTACTGTTGCTAGTATTTCCTCCACTTGATGATGTGTTACCATTTGTAGATGGTTTGTTTTGAGTATTATTACTTATATGTCCATGATATTTATGATTAGAAGATATACTTCCTCTTCTAGAATTTGAACTATTATCAATAGTTGCTGCGTGAGCTTGTACTCCTCCTATAAATATACTTCCTAATAATACTAATGAAATTATCTTTGATTTCATTTCCATTCCTCCTATAATTTGAGCTAATAATATTTAGCCCATTTTTAGTCGTCTTGTACTTTTACATCTATAACAACTTGTCCACCTAATAGTAACATGAGATTATAAAATTTATAATAGTGGAGTACTAGCAAATATATATTATTTATCCCTTATAAGATTAATTTATTATTTGTGGATAAATATTAATTATAATCCATATTTTAAAAGTATTTATTAGGAATCTATCGATTTTATTCATAGTGAAATTTTCATATTATTATAAACTTACACATTCTAATAAATCTCTTAACCTTCCCCCTTGTTATATATACTAAATTATTTAATTTAATATATAAATAAATATAATATATATTTTTATATTATTTATATA
>NZ_KB291713.1:0-33969 GCF_000320405.1 Clostridium celatum DSM 1785
TTGGCTTTACACTTTACTCTATATAAAAGAAATAAATCTGATTAAGAGGTGAGATATCATGGACGAAAGTAAGAAAAGAATTAGTTTAAAAGAGTTATTGACTATGGATTTAAGGGATTTAAAAAAGTTGAAATCAAAGGGTACAGGGTCCGCCTCTGTTAGTAGTTCAAAGTCTAAAAGAGAAAAGAAAAAAAGAAATCCAAGAAAAGTTATTGCCTTTGATATTGGAAGTAATACTATAAAAATTGTAGTTGGAAGACATGAAAATGAAAAATTAGTAATAGAAAATATGTTAGATGTACCAACTCCAGTAGATACAATTATGGATGGAAAAATATTTAATGAAAAAGAGTTAGCAGAAATAATACAATATACATTAAAAACAGAAAAGATAAATGTTAAAGATATAATTTATACAACAGATTCAACATCTATAATCAATAGAGAATTATTAATTCCAAAGGTTGAGGAAGATGAAATGGAAACGGTAATTAGATATGAAATACAACAATTCTTACCGATAAATCTTAATGATTATATATTACAGTACACATTATTAGGAGAAGTTGAGGATCATATTGATGGAATGTCTAAATATAAGGTTAATGTAATATCATATCCAGAAAAATCGGCTAGAGCATATTATGATTTATTGAAGGATATGGATGTAAAGCCATATGCTTTAGATATAGTTCATAACTCAGTTAAAAAGTTATTAAATTTAAATGATAAAATAAATGAAATTGAAAAGAGCATTGATGAAACTATTGCCATGATAGATATGGGTGCAGAAATTATTAATGTTAACATATATAAAAATAATGAATTAGATTTTACAAGAATAATGAGAAATGGTGGAAATGATATAGATAATGCGTTAAGTCAAAGGCTTGAGATATCGAAAAAGTTAGTAGAATCAATGAAGATAGAAAAAGCAGACTTAACATCTATATTAGAAAATGACGAAATAAATGATGTTATAAAAGAAGTGATATCAGAATGGTTATCGGATTTATCAAGAATAATACAATTCTATAAAAATAAACAAAGAGGTAATGATATTCATAAAATTTATATTTATGGAGGAACTTCTAATATAAAAGGATTAGAAAAAGCTATTGAAGCAAAATTAAATATAAAAACAGAAAAAATAACAAGTCTTAGTAAAGTTGAACTTGCAAAGTCTAATTTAAAAGAAGAATCATTAGAACAATATATAAATGCAATTGGTTCAATAATAAGATTGTAGAAAGGAGAGATATGCATGTTAAACAGAGATATAAACTTTTTTAGCACGTATGTTGGGCAAAAAAAAGAAAAGAAAAATCAAAACATATATATTTATACGTTAACTACCTTTCTTACAGTACTTATATTAGGAACACTTTCTTGGAATACAGTAAATTTATTTATAGTAAATGATCAAATTAAAGTAATAGATGCAAAGCTTAATGATCCTACAATACAAAGTCAAATAAAAGAGTCAGAGGTAGTAAATTCAAAATTAAATATATTAGAAAGTTATAACAAGGATTTAACTAAAGTAGTTACAGCTATAGATAATAGAAGTTTAATAAATAATACTATATTAGATAAAATAAGCTCAGTACTTCCAAGTGATGTCACATTCAAAAATATAAATATAACAAATGGAAATGTATCTATATCAGCTGCTTCAAAAACAAGAACAGCAATAGCAGAGGTACAACATAACCTAAAGTCATTAGACATAATTGGCGATGTAACAATAGGTAGTATATCAGGTGATGGCTCATCAGGGGAATATACATTTGATTTAAAATGTGTATTAATGGGTGAATAGTTATGAAAATAAGTAAAAAAGAAAAATATTTATTAGGTGTATTAGGAACAATTTTAGTTTCTGTATTATATTATCAATTTATATATACTCCTCAAGTTGAAAAGCTTGAAAATTTAAAAGCTATAAAGCTTGAAAAGGAAACAAAATATGATGAAATAATTGAAACAATAAAAATATTGGAGCAAAGAAAAGGAAAGATAAAGTCACTTAATCAACAAATAATAGATAGGGCAAACCCGTTATATCCAGAAATAATACAGGAAAATTTAATATTAGAAATAGATAAGTTACTAACAGATAGTAAATTAAAGGGAACTATTTCTTTTAGCGGTATAACAGTAGGGCAAGTTGAAGCTTTACCAAGTGGAGTTAATTCAAATTTACAAACGTCTTTTGATTCTATAGTAAATGAATATAATAATAATTTTAAGAGTGAATCAGTAGAATCAGAGTTAGTTGAAGCAAATCAAGAAATAAAAGACTCTAATGGAATTAATGAAGAAAACATTATAAGTGAATCAGTATCTGAAGGTAGTACTAGAGGAGAAAATTCAGCAATAATAAGTAGTGGAGATGCCACTACAGAACAAATAAAAGTTAGCTTAAACTTTAATGGTACATATACTTCATTAAAAGATTTTATTAGATTAGTAAATAATAATTCGAGAAAAATAGTAATAACAAATATATCATTATCAGGTAAGGGTGAAGGTGAAGAAGTAAGTGGTTCAATGAATTTAGAGTTTTATGCAATACCTAAGCTTGGAGATACAGATAGTGAATATTATAGATGGTTATTAAATAATACTTATGGAAAGAAATATCCATTTAGTTCATCTGCAGCAAGTGGTACAACAATTGAGCAATTAACTACATCACATGCAAGTTATGATTTTATTATGGTATCAAAACCAATTTCATCAGATTTACCTACAGTAATGCTTGGACAAGCTAATGACACATCAAATTTATCATATGTGTATGCAGATAATAGTGGAACTGAAACTGTAGAACTTGTATTAACAGAAGAGAGTGGAAGGTATTATTTCAAATACAAGGCTGGGTCTAATACTTATCCGTTAAGTTACAACGGAAATGGAATTGAATTTAAACCACTTGGAGATAAGATAGTTTTAAATATACTTTCGACTAAAAGACTAAATGAAGAAGACCTTTCAGGTATTGCATTAACTATTACGAACAATACAAAAAAAGAAGTTGAAGTAATAATTGAAAATGAAGATGATAATAGACCAAGAATATCACTTGCAAGTGAAGGTAATAACGTTAAAGTTACTAAAAAGTAGGTGAAAATTATGATTTTTAATAAAAAGAAAAAAGCATCTACCTTACTAGAAGTGATAATAAGCTTAGCATTAGTTGCGTTATTAGTTGGACCAGCGATGAACATGATTGTTGCTTCAGTTAAAAATATTCAAAAAACTAAAGTAAAGGAAAAAGCAGAGCTTATAGGTAAGCAAATAGTTGAAGAAATTAAAGCATTAGATTTAGAAAACTTATCTATAGGAAATATTACTTTAAGCAATAATGTTGTATTAACTAAGGATATAACATCAGAAAATGAAGAAATTATTAGAGGGTCTAATTATAATATTGAAACTAATAATAACGGATATGATATTGATATTATTATGAAAAAAAATACTAATGTTAAATATGATAACATTAATGAAAGTATGGATGCTGAATTTAATGTATACATTGATAGCTATAATAACGTAGAGTTTTTATTTTTTGAAAATGTGAGAGATTCTTCTAATTTGATAAAAATACCTATATTAAATAATTATGATTTTAAAGTTATAAATACAAGTACAGAAATACAAATACAAAGTGCTGAAGGAGATAGCTTAAACCCTTCCATAGTAAAAACGGTATTGGATGGGGCGGTTAAACCAGGATTTTTAAAGATAAATTTTTTAGAAACTAATGAAAAAATAACAGATGAAGAAAAAAAGCAAATAAAAATAGAAGTGGATAATAAGATGGGTGAAGATTTTAATATTTTTATATCCAAAAGAGTAAGTAGCTTATTTAAAGAAGAGATAAAAATAGATAAAACATCAATTGGAAGTATATTAGTTACAACAGATGAGTTTGACCCTAAGCCTATTGGAGATATGTATGACTTTACTGTTAGGGTAAATAAAGATGGTAAAGAATTATTTAAATTAAATGGGTATAAAAATATAAATTTATAAGTGGGGTAGGTATAGATGAGAAAGAAGAAAAAGGGTTCGAGTTTAGTATTGGTATTAGTAATTTTTCTTATGTTAATTACTGTTGGAACAGCAATAGTATCAACAACGTCTGTTGTATATAAAAATCAAATCAATGAAAGTAAAAGAGCACAAAATCTTTATTCATCTGAATCAGGATTAGATGTAACTTATAACGTTATAGCAAAGACTATTGAAACTGCAATAAGTCTTAGCAATAAAGCTGTTAATGAACTACTTTATAAGAATTATAATCTTATAGAAGTTGAAAGAGAAGCTGTAAAAAATGGAACAGAGTTAAAATTTCCTGTAAAGATAGGAGACAATAGTAAAAGTAGAATAATAAAATCAGATTTAACTTTAAATAGAGAAGAATTAAAAAAGGTTGAAGATGAGATTTTTCAAACAGCTTTTTGCTTAATAATGAAGGATAACATTACTAAATGTATAACTAATGGCGAATATTTAAAGAGCATAATATCTTTTACTGAATATTTTATAAAAAGTGAAATGAGTGTTAATGGATCTAAAATTAATGAACCGGAAAAGATATTTTCAAAAATAAAATATGAAAATGATATTTCACCAAACATAATTGCAGAAATAATAGGAGAAATGCCTAATTTAGATGATGAAGATAAAGAAATAGAATTAGATATAACATCTCAATTTTATAGTGGCATTGAAGATGATGAAAATAAAAATATAACAAGGAAAAATACTGTAGATACTGAATTAACAGCACAACCAGGAAAGCAAGAAAGGGTTATTAATTTAAAATATAAAATAACAGTGCCAGTATATAATCCAACTAATACAACTAAAAAGGTTCAAATAATTAAAAGACCTGTATTTGATAATAGTTTTGCCATCGACGGAAATTTATATTTATCAGGTAGTCAAATTGATATAGAAGGTAACTTATATGTAAAAGGTTCTGACATTAAAGAAACAGATGTTAATGGATTAGACCAAAATGTTTTTAATAAATATAAAAATGGGATAATTATAGAATCTAATGGAAATTCAATTCAAGATAGTACAAATGTCAATATTGAAGGGAATATAGTTACTACTAAGAGTATTAGTATGAGAGATTATACTAATTTAATAATGAACGGAGATATTTATGCATCTAACTTGCATTTGGGTAAATACACTAATGAAGCCAATGCTTCTAATAATATAGGAACTGATATAACAATAAATAGAAATGTATCAGTAAATAAAAAAGCTAATGTGTATTTAAGTAATGATTTATCTATATATGCAGACAACTCAACAGTAAATTTAAATAGTTTTTACGGATTAAATGATATTACTGATAATAGTTCAGGACAAGATAGGTCATCAAGTAGTATTATTATTAACTCAAGAGATAATGTAAATTTATATGTAAAAGAGAAAGCGTATATTTTAGGAACTGCTTATATAAATACAGATAATAAATATCAAACAGGTGAATCAGTAGCTGTAAAAGGAAATTATTTAGCTTATACAACTTCTTTAGAAGGGCAAGAAATAGGTGATAGTAACACTAACTATGAAAATGTTGAATTTCAATATGATAGGCCGTTACAGTTAATATCTAAAATTAATGGAGCAGATGTTAATGTTATAAGTAAAGCGCAGTATTTTGAGGATTATTCAAAAATTGAAGAGAATAAGGCAAGATTAAATTTAGTATCAGTAAGTTTACCAAGTGATACATATTCAATAGGAGCCTATATAAATGGAAATACTATAAAAGGTTCTAGTGGAAAATTAGCAGATACAATGCTAAATATTATAAAGACTGAAAAAGATAAATTTGCTAAAAAAGTTTATGGGTTCGGGATAATTGGTGCTGATTTTGATAATCCGCCAACAAGTGTTGAAACGGGATTAAGATCTGTAACAACGGAATTATTATTAGAAAATCTTCCTAATGTATATAATGAAATGATAGCACCTAATGACTATAGAGTAGTATTCAATAAGGAAAAAAATAAGAATGTTGTTTTAGTTGGGAATGATTCAAATGTTAGAATAGATGAATTAAAATCAGATACTAACAATATAGTAATAGATTTAAGCAATAATAATGAAGCTAAATTTACTGGTCTTATAATGACTAATGGAAATGTTGAAATTTATGGACAGTTAGAAGTAAGAGGTTCTATAATAGCAGCTGGAAATTTAGTTTGTAATAGTGATAATAAAAAAAAGAAATTTATTTATGATAGTAAAGTAGTTAAGGAAATAATAGCTATCTATTACGACAAATTATATAAAGAAGGTTCAAATGATACTGTAATAGTACAACCAACAGATGAATATACAGAAACAGTTGAAATTGAATATGATAGTAGCAAGCAACATAATGTTAAAGATTACATTAAACAAAGCTTATGGAGTATTAAAAAATAATGAAGGTGTGCCCCAGGGGAAAGTCGAATTGGGGAGTCGAATACCAATAAATAAAAGTAGAGGGTGTTTTTATATGAAGAAAAAAGGGATAACTTTATTAGAAGTGATAATTACTATGTCTATAATGCTATTGATTATGTCACTTGTTTATCCTATTTTTCTTTCAGGAAGCAAGAACTTGATTAAAAGTGATATGGAAACAACACTTCAAATGGATGCAACTGCTATAGAAAATAAGATATCAGAAATATTAACACAATCTAAAGGAATTGAAAGTGTTTTTGAAATTGAAAATGTAAATAGTAGTGATACAGAAAATATAGTTTTAAGTGAAGAAAAAAATTCAGAAAACACTGTAAATAATATAGGAAAACTTGAAGTAAAAGTTCCTAAAGATGAAGATATAGATAATGATAAATCTTATATATTTAAATTGGAAAGAGTGGATAGAAGAGATAATAAAAATATTTATTCTATATCAATAGATGATGGACAACCTTTATCTAAATATGTTGAAGCTTTTTCAATTGAAAGTATGGATGACAAAAAATTGGTAGATGCAATATACGTTAAAGTTAAGATTAATTTATATTATAAAAAAGGAATTACTGTAGTTGAGCATCCTATAGAATCTATAATAACATTTAGAAACGAGTAATTATGAAGGGGGGAGATAAATAAATGAGAAAATTAAATAAAAGTAAGATATTAAGTTTGGTATTAATTATTATGATGGTATTTACATTTATTCCAATAAGTTTAGCTTGGGCAGATGATGTTTTAAATGACATAGAAGAGCAAGAATATAAAGATGAGCATAATGATGAAGATAAAGAGGAAAATCAGATTAATGAATTATCATCTATAAGTATTAAGCCACAAATCAATTTGCAATATGGGGGAATTGTACCGGAAAACCCAATGGTAGGACAAGAATTTGAAGTTACATATCATATAAACCCTGAACCATTTCAACATAATATTTCTAAGCCAAAGGAAATAGTACTTGTTTTAGATGGATCAGGAAGTATGGATACAATAATAAAATGTGAGCATGGAAAGACTAGTTCGCATTATGTAAGTGGAGTATTATGTAAGCCAAAAACAAGATTAGAAGAGCTAAAAGATGCAGCAAAAGCATTTATAAATAAAATGAAATCAGTAGAGAATTTAAAAATAGGTATAGTTGTATATTCAAGTTCAGCTACAATTAATCCAATAAGTAGGAGTGGAACGACCACTGTTAAAAGATATTACAATGGAGTATGGACAAATAGAAGTGTGCCTAAATATCAGTCATATACAGATGAATATTTTTTAGATGTAAATGATAGTAGATTGTTAAAAATGATAGATAATATAGATGCATTAGGTGGAACCAATACAGGTGAAGGATTGAGAAAAGCTAAATTTTTATTAGATGAAGGAACTAAAGATGCTAATAAAACAATAGTATTTATGTCTGATGGTCTGCCCACTTATTATTCAATTACTGGAACTAATTTAAATCACTACAAAGAAATAGATAATACAACACCAAGTATTTCAGGAGCTGGTAATGAGGATAGTCAAGATAATATTAATAAATCTTCTGCTTATGCAGAAGCTATTGGAAGTGAAAAAATAAGGGGAAATGGATATAATATTTTCTCTATAGGATATGGTTTGAATTCTACTGGTAATGAAAAAATGGAAGAAATTCATAAATCAATGGGAGGAGTAGCAACTAATAATGATGATCCTAATAATACGTTTTTTGCAACTAGTGAAGGTGCAATAGAAAGCGTATTTAATAAAATTGCAGATACTTTAATAAATTCATATTCAATTAATGACGTAAAACTTAATTTAAATTTATCAGATAGCATTAGTGCCTTTAATGGTGGATCTGTGAATATTAATGGGCATCAAGTGGAGATTGATCCAATAGTATATGAAAGAAAAGAAAACAATTGGTATCGTGCAGAGCCTCAAAGTATAAAATTCACAGTGAAGGCTAAGGATTCAGGCAGTATAAAACTGTTTAAGGAAAATAGCTCATTAACATACACGGATATTGAAGGTAAAATTCATTCAGTAGCTATACCTAATATTGAAATTAATGTAAGGGAATATTCAGCCACAGATGCTGATAAACTAGGAGTTACATTTTCACCGACTAAAAATGGATATCTTATTGGTGATAATGCTGATATAAAAGTTACATTTAGTCATTCAGGTAATAAAAATATTAGTTATACAGATGCAAAGTTTACATTAGATAAAAATAGTAAACCTAATAATTTTATAACACAGTCGTCATTTGATTATGTTTTAAACTTTGGTAATATAACAGAAAGTAAAAATATGACTTATAATTTTAATATTAATGATGATATAGATATAAATAGCGAAGAGGGAGTTGGATATCAGTTAATAGGTAGTTATGAATATAATATAAATGGTACAAAAGAATCAAATAGCAATATAACAACAAATGTTAATGTTAAAAGAGGTCAAATAAGGATAAAAGTTAATGATTCAATTAATAATGATATAACATCAGAATCAAAGGTTGTATTAAAAGATAAATTTAATAATGAAATAATAGGTAATTATGATAATGGATATATAATTTTTGATACTGTTTCAACAGGGAGCCATGAGGTTGTATTAAAGGAAGTACCAGAAGGGTGTTATATTGCAGATGAAAATAAAAATGCATTAATAGAAGTCAAATATGAAAAGCCAGTCGGAACATATACATTTACAACTGAAGGGGCAATTGCAACAAAAGAATTAGAAATAGATGCAAAATTAATAGGCACTAATCCTAATTATCCATATTTAGATGAAGAGATAACAGTAACGTATGAAATTAATCCAAAGGAATTTATTAAAGATTCAACAAATGAAATTATAATAAAAGAAGCTAAATTATTATTTAATTTAGGTGATAAATTTACACCAGTAGATGGAGAGGGTTTAGTAAGTAGTGATAATGGTAAATATGTTTTAGATTTTGCAGATAAGGTTAAATATATTTATGATAACACTAATAATAAATATGTGGCCGATAAGTTTACTGTTTCTTTTAAAATAAGAGCTAATAGTTCGGGAGAGAATATTTCATTTAATGAAGGTAAAATTGAATATGAAAATATATTGGATATAAATAATACAATGATATCAAATATAATAGATACTCCTGTTGTTACAGTCAGAAGTATAAGTGAATTACCTATTTATACTGGTGCGGATATAAGGATATTAGAGATAGAACCATCGGATAGTTTTAAATTAACTAATTTATCATCGAGGTCTACAACTGGTATTGAAGAGATTGAAAAAATTATAGATGATAAAAAATATAAAATAGAAATTACTCATATGACTATGGCAGAGTTTATAGGTAAAGTTGATGATTTGAATGGAAAGTATGATGTAATTGTAATTGGAAAGTATGTAGATAATAGTTTGGTTAATCCAAATGGAATTATAAATGCCGAAAATAATTTAGAAGGAACTATATGGTTTAAGGATTATAAAGATTTAGAAAATGATATTACTAATAAAAAAGCTAAGGAAATAAAAGAATTTATTAATTCAGGACAACTTGTCTTTATAGATAGTGATATTAAAGAAATGAGTAGTTCGAAATTATGGTGGCATACAACTAATTCTCAAGGAGATTTTAATCAGTCTGTAGATAATTTAGTTAAAGATATGAGTGTGAACTCTAATAGTAATGATAAAAAGATAAGTATAGATAATATTGTTAATAAATATATACAAAGAATAAAGGAAAATAATTCATTAATTAGACCTAAAATAGTTTCAACATCACCAATTGGAGATTCTCATGATGATGATTTGGGAAAGATATATAAGAGAAATATGCGATTTGATATAAATGTTAGCGACATAATTGGTGAAAGTTTAACTATTAATTTATATTTAGATATTAATGGAGATGGATTATTTAAAGAAGAGGAAATAGTAAAGACAATTGAAGGTGTTAATATACCAGAAGATGGATATAAGCTAGAATATAATTTATATAATGATTTTCCACAGTTTATTGGGTATTTAGAGTGGAGAATTGAGGTAGTAAAGGATATAGATTTGAATTCTTCGCAGCCCATAAAATCTTATACTGATGGAAATATATTATTTAGAAGAGTAACACAAGAAAAGAGAGTAATAAATGTTTTGCAGATATCGCCGTTTGAAAGTGGAAATTTAGAGGCCTCTTCTGCTCAGTGGAAAGGTGGAAATTTAAATTTAAAAACCAATACTGCATTTCAGAGTCTATTAAAGGAAAAGGAAGTTCAAGATTATGAAATAAATATTGAGGTTATAAGTTATCAAGATTTTTATCAAGGAAATAACCTTGGACCAGGGACATCACCTTTAAATGGTAGCAAGTATCATATGATTATAATGGGATTTGCAGATACATTTAGAGAAAAGAGTATTTCAAATCAGGGAATTGAAGAAATAAAAAAATTTATAGAATCAGGTCAGGGATTAATGCTAACTCATGATACTTTATGGTATAAAAGCTGGGATGGATGGCAAAAAAATATAAGAAATGCACCACAATTTATAAGAACATTTAGAGATATTATAGGACAATCTAGGTATATAGATCCTAATAATGAAGATGAAACAGGACTAAATGGGGAAAAAATAACGCATGATCCTAATAGACAGAAGTAAATGGAGATGATAGTAAATATCCAAAAGAAGCTGGGGCTACTTTATTGGAGCTAAATGGAGTTAATAATAGTAATAGCACTGAGGTTTATAGAGTAAATGAATCCTTAATAACTAATTATCCATTTAAATTAGGCGAAACAATAAGAGTAAGAAGAACTCATGGACAATATTTACAACTTAATTTTGAAGATGATGATGTAGTACCATTATTTAATTTAACTGAAAACAATAATAATAATGTAGGAAATAATGAATATATAGAATGGAATCATCAAAGTAATAAGGTAAATAGATATGATTCTAGAAACTCATATTATACATATTCAAAAGGTAATATTACATTTTCAGGAACGGGAGAAAATTCAAGAGAAAGTATTGAGTATCCTGAATCTGAGTTAAGATTATTTGTTAATACAATAGTAAAGGCTGAAAGAGGAGCTAATCACAAACCTGAAGTATATGGATTGGAAAGTGTAACTGAAATACCTTATAACTCAGATTTAGAGTTTAATGCAATAGTTAAAGATGTTGATGGAGATAGAGTTAAAATTAATAAAATATCTTTAAATGGAGTAGATATAAGTTCACAAGTTTATAAAGATCCATTAAATAAAATACCAAGTGGATTTAAGAATCAAGGTTCACAGTTTCCTATAACTATACCATCAAGTTTATTTATAGTTAATAAACAAATATCTTTAACAATAGAAGCTGAGGATTCAAGGGGGGCAATAACTACTAAAGAGTATAAGATAACTCCAGTTCAAAATCCATTATTAACATCTAAGGGTCAAACCATTAATACTTTAGTTGGAGAAAATATAACATTTGAAATTCAATTAGATAAAGAAAATGATACTAATCCAAGTAGTATTTTAGTTGACAGTATTGAAGTAACGGATAAAAATGAAATAGTAACTTTAAGCAATATAAATACTGAGTATAGGGGTGGAAAGATATATTTAGTAGGAAACTTAAAAGCTTTAATAGAAGTAACTGGTGAAGAGTTACCTATAATTATTAATTATAGTAATGGCACTAGTTCTATGAAGAGGTGTGAAGCTAAAATAATACTTAATAGTAGAAGTGCTAATGTAAATGTAATATTAAAGGTAAATGATTATAGTAATCAAAACTTAGGGATAGGTCCAAAAGTTACATTAATAAATAAAATAAGCAATAAAGTTTATGAAAATAATATATCAATAATTGATGGACAAACTAATTTCAACTCAATAGAGGCTGGAGAATATGAGCTTTCCATAAGTGAAATAATTGGGTATGATATTTTATCTATTTTAGTAAATGGAACAAATGTGAGTTTTGCAGAAAATAATAAAATAAAATTTAATATAAGTTTTAGTGAAAATTCTAAAATAATAGAGATTGCAGTTGAGCCACAAGTTTCAGAGGTGATTCATGGTTTATATCAAGGCATAGGAGATAATAGACAAGTTAATATTATTGAAAATTTAAATGGCTTTGAAATGACAGCCGGTATGAATGTTAATTTTGCTTCAACATTCGTATTAGGAGGAAATAGTATTCCAATTAATTTATCTATTGATTCTAAATTGGAAGTAACTAATGCTAAAGAAAGTATAAATAAAAATAATATAAAAATATATAAGGTTACAAGTAATGACGAAAAAACTATATTGGATGAAGTTTCGGAATCAAAATTAGATATTTCAGTTAGTAATTCGCAATATGTAATTAAAATTAATGAAAGTATACAAAGAGATACTAGAATATTAATTACTTATTCTGCAATAGTTCCGGAGAGTAGTAATGAGGAAGAATTTACCAACACAATAAGTATAAGTAATAAAAATAAATCAATTAAGGTTTATACAATAGATACAGGAGAAAATAATCCTGCATATCTACCAGAATTGTTCTAAATCGTATTATAAATTTATAAATATAACATATATAAATCTTTTATTAACAGGCTGTATTTTAAATGCAGCTTGTTTTTTAGTATATATTATTAAGTATAGATTAAATATAGATAAATTCAGCTTATAACAATAGAGGATATATAAATTAGAAAAGATTTTATAGGTAAAATTATTTGTATTGACAATAAATCTTTCATAAACTATAATGATAAAAAGCGAAAAAACACGAATAATAAAAGAACTCATATAAGCCCGTAATATGGATGGGTGTTTCTACCGAAAACCTTAAATTTTCGTCTATGAGTGATGTTAATATATGTAAAACTTAATGTTTGTATACGAATAATATTAGGTTGAAAAGCATATTAATTTCACTTATAGAAATGTGGGATTAATATGCTTTTTTTTAATTGAATTTTAGGTTTTACCCCAATAATAAGCTATGCATTTAATTAATTTGACATAAATTTAAGTTCGGCAAGCTGAATTTATAAATAGTGTACTAGCTTAAAAATAAGAAAAGAAATTTTATTATAACGGAATAATATTAAGTAATATCTGAGAATATTAAATAGTGTTATATAATAAACGAAAAAGCAAATTATAGATTATGAGTTAAATAAATTATTAATGAAATACATAAAAGTTATAAGAAGATTTAAATTGATGGGAGAGATTAAGTATGGCAAGAATTTTAAAAACAGCTTACACATTTGATGATGTATTATTAGTTCCAAACAAATCAGAGGTATTACCACACCAAGTTAGTTTAAAAACTCAATTAACAAAAACTATAACATTAAATATACCATTAATGAGTGCTAGTATGGATACAGTTACTGAATCAAAAATGGCAATTGCTATGGCTAGAGAAGGTGGAATAGGGATAATTCATAAGAATATGCCTATAGAAGATCAAGCAAGAGAAGTTGATAGAGTTAAAAGACAAGAAAATGGAGTAATTACAGATCCGATATTCTTAAATGAAGACCATACAGTAAGAGAAGCATTAGAATTAATGGCTAGATATAGAATCTCAGGTGTTCCAGTTACAAGAGGAACTCAGTTAGTAGGAATAATAACTAATAGAGACATAGTTTTTGAGACAAACCATGATAAGCTTGTTTCAGAAGTTATGACTAAGAGTCCATTAGTAACAGCTTCTGAAGGAACTACATTAGAAGAAGCGTTAGAGATTTTAAAAACTCATAAAATTGAAAAGTTACCTCTAGTTGATAAAGATAACAATTTAAAAGGACTTATAACAATAAAAGATATAGAAAAAGTTAGAGCATATCCAAATGCAGCAAAGGATTCAAGAGGGAGACTTCTTTGTGGAGCGTCTGTAGGTATAACTAACGATATGATGGATAGAGTAGATGCATTAGTTAGAGCACAAGTTGATGTTATTACATTAGATACAGCTCATGGACATTCAAAAGGAGTTATTGAAGGAGTTAAGAAGATAAAAGCTAAATATCCAGAACTTCAAATAATTGCTGGTAATGTTGCTACTGCAGAAGCTACAAGAGACTTAGCTGAAGCTGGTGCAGATTGTGTTAAGGTTGGTATAGGACCAGGTTCTATTTGTACAACAAGAATAGTTGCAGGGGTAGGTGTTCCTCAATTAACTGCAGTTATGGATTGCGCTGAAGAAGGAAGAAAATATGGAGTGCCAGTAATTGCTGATGGTGGTCTTAAATATTCTGGGGATATAGTTAAGGCATTAGCTGGTGGAGCATGTGCTTGTATGATGGGTTCAATGCTTGCTGGTTGTGAAGAAGCACCTGGTGAAATGGAAATATATCAAGGAAGAAGCTATAAGGTTTATAGAGGAATGGGTTCTTTAGGAGCTATGGAAAAGGGATCTTCTGATAGGTATTTCCAAAATGGAACTAAAAAGTTTGTTCCAGAAGGCGTTGAAGGAAGAGTTGCTTACAAGGGTTATGTAGCAGATACTTTATATCAATTAATTGGTGGTATAAGATCAGGTATGGGATACCTTGGAGCACCAAATTTAGAGGATTTATATGAAAATGCAGGATTTGTTGTTCAAACTGCTTCAGGGATAAGAGAAAGCCATCCACATGATATAAATATTACTAAAGAGGCTCCAAACTATAGTGTTAGAGAATAGTTTAAAATATTAATAATTATAAAAAGGGGGAGGAAATAAAAATATATAGACTTTTGTTAATAAGTTTTTATATTTTGTATTTTCCTCTTTTTTAAAACGAATTATTTTATGGAAAATTTAAATAATATTCATATTTTTGTTGAAAAATGTATAATTTTACGAGATAATTAAAAAAAAGACATTAGGAGGATTCTAATGAATAAGGAATTAATATTAGTACTTGACTTTGGTGGTCAATACAATCAATTAATAGCAAGAAGAGTTAGAGAATGTAATGTATATTGTGAGGTACATCCTTATAATTTAAGTGTTGATAAAATAAGAGAAATGAATCCAAAGGGAATAATTTTTACTGGTGGACCAAATAGTGTTTATGGTGAAAATTCACCACTTTGTGATAAAGCTATATTCGAATTGGGAATACCTGTACTTGGTATTTGTTATGGTTCACAACTTATGTCTCACGTTCTTGGAGGAAGTGTTGCAACTGCTCCTGTAAGTGAATATGGTAAAACTGTAGTTAAAGTTGATACTACATCTAAATTATTTAGTGATGTACATGAATCAACAATTGTTTGGATGAGTCATACAGATTACATAGAAAGAGCTCCTGAAAACTTCAAGATAGTGGGAACTACACCTGTTTGTCCAGTAGCTGCTATGGAATGTGAAGAAAAAAATCTTTATGCAGTTCAATTCCATCCAGAAGTTATGCATTCTGTAGAGGGAACTAAAATGTTATCAAACTTTGTTTATAACATTTGTAAATGTTCTGGAGATTGGAAAATGGATTCATTTGTTGAAAAGACAATTGAGGAAATAAGAGAAAAGGTTGGTAATGGTAAGGCTTTATGTGCATTATCAGGTGGTGTTGATTCATCTGTTGCAGCAGTTCTTTTATCAAAAGCTATTGGAAAACAATTAACTTGTGTATTTGTTGATCATGGTTTACTTAGAAAAGATGAAGGCGATGAAGTAGAAGCTATATTTGGACCAGAGGGACAATATGATTTAAACTTTATAAGAGTAAATGCTCAAGAGAGATTCTATGAAGCTTTAGCTGGAGTTGAAGACCCAGAAACTAAAAGGAAAATAATAGGTGAAGAATTCATTAGAGTATTTGAAGAAGAAGCTAAAAAAATTGGTGCTGTTGATTTCTTAGTTCAAGGTACAATTTATCCAGATATAATTGAAAGTGGACTTGGTGATTCAGCGGTTATTAAATCACATCATAATGTTGGGGGACTGCCTGACTATGTTGATTTTAAAGAAATAGTAGAACCACTTAGATTATTATTTAAAGATGAAGTTAGAAAAGCCGGATTAGAACTTGGAATTCCTGAAAAATTAGTTTATAGACAGCCTTTCCCAGGACCAGGACTTGGTATAAGAATTATTGGTGAAGTAACTGCTGAAAAAGTTAAAATAGTTCAAGAAGCAGATGCAATTTATAGAGAAGAAATTGCAAAAGCAGGTCTAGATAAAACTATAGGTCAATATTTTGCAGCTTTAACTAACATGAGATCTGTTGGAGTTATGGGTGATGAAAGAACTTATGATTATGCGATTGCACTTAGAGCAGTAACTACAAGTGATTTCATGACAGCAGAATCGGCTGATCTTCCATGGGAAGTTCTAGGAAAAGTAACAACTAGAATAGTGAATGAAGTTAATGGTGTTAATAGAGTAATGTATGATTGTACAGGAAAACCACCTGCGACTATTGAATTTGAATAATAGATAAAATTAAATCTCCCAATATTAATCAAAATATAGATTAATATTGGGAGATTTTTTTAAAATAAAAAGTAAAATAAGTAATAAAATGGTAAAGTGTGGTATAATTTAATTAGGTATATTAGGGAGGGGTAAAAATGGGAGAGAAAAAAGAAAAAATACATCAAAAAACAGATAGTACAACTAAGAAAGATAATAAAAATGTCGATGAGTTAAGGTGCAATGAGAGTTATAAGAAAGAAGAAATGAATTTATATGAGTCTGATGATTATGAAGAAAATTTAGAGGGTACTGAAAGAAATGTAAAAAAGAAAAGAATAGTGGTTTCAATTATAGTAACGCTATTAATTGGATTAGCTACTGTATTATGGTTTAAGGGATACGATATAGTTAATTATGCTTTCACTGTAGCAGCAGAGATAGCTGAAGAAGATAATAATGAAAAGAAAGATACGAATATAGATACAAATGAAGATATAAAGGAATCAAACATAGTTTTAAGTGAAGAAGAGCTACTAAATATATATGACAGAGTTCATCAATTAGCTAATACTATAATCATACCAGAAGATGGGCTTATATGGGGTGAGGAAGAAATTACAAAGAAGGCAATAGAAGAAGTATTAGTAAAATTAAAAGGAAATGATGATGAACTTTATAGTGAACTTTCAAAGTGGTTAGAACTAGATTTAGATAATGCTGTAGATGTTCATAATTATGTATGGAGTAAGTTAGGTGGCAGTGAAGGTCGTGCATCAGCGATAAATGAAGAGGCTATAACAAAAGTTATTAAAGTTTTATCTGATTAAGTGATATAATTTTTATGTAAAATGTCGAAACTAACTTATATAAGTATAAGATAAAAATAGATATTTGTAAGTAAATGATAAAAGCAAAATATATTAACATTACTTCAATTTTATTAATTTAATAATTACTTAAAAAGTTTTAATAATAGTTATCTTAAAATTGTTAGTAAATAAACATTTATGATATAATTAGAAATGATAAAATTCCCAATAATAATGGAGGTAAAAAAATGAGAAATGGCTTAAGCTTAGACTTAACAAAATTACAACCATATGCATCTTTAACAGAGTTAGATATGATGGAAGGCATGGTTAAATATGCTCATGATACAGTTCATGAAAAAACTGGAGCAGGAAATGATTTTTTAGGATGGTTAGATTTACCTGTAAATTACGATAAGGAAGAATTTGAAAGAATTAAAGTAGCTGCTGAAAAGATTAAATCAAATTCAGATGTATTAATAGTTATTGGTATAGGTGGTTCATATTTAGGAGCTAGAGCTGCTATAGAAATGTTAACTAACAACTTCTATAACATGTTACCAAATAATAAGAGAAAAACTCCTAAAATATTCTTTGTTGGAAATAACATAAGTTCAACATATATTACAGATTTATTTGAAGCTATCGAAGGATTAGATGTTTCTGTTAATGTTATATCTAAATCAGGTACAACTACTGAACCTGCAATAGCTTTTAGAATGTTCAAAGACTTCATGGAAAAGAAATATGGAGTAGAAGGAGCAAAAGAAAGAATATTTGCTACTACAGATAAAGAAAGAGGAGCATTAAAAGGATTAGCTGATACTATGGGTTATGAAACTTTCGTAGTTCCAGACGATGTAGGTGGAAGATTCTCAGTTTTAACAGCTGTTGGTTTATTACCAATTGCAGTAGCAGGAATTAGCATTGATGAAATGATGCAAGGGGCTGCTGATGCAAGAGAAAAATACTCTAACCCTTCATTAAAAGAAAATGAATGTTATCAATATGCTGCTATGAGAAATGCTTTATACAATAAAGGTAAGAAAGTTGAAGTTATGGTTAACTATGAACCAGCACTTCACTACTTCAACGAATGGTGGAAGCAATTATATGGTGAATCAGAAGGTAAAGATCAAAAGGGTATATTCCCAGCTGCAGTAGATTTTTCAACTGATTTACACTCAATGGGACAATTTATTCAAGATGGTACTAGAATAATGTTCGAAACAGTTCTTAATGTAGAAAAAGCTACTAAAGAAATAGTTATTGAAGAAGCTGAAGGAAATGTTGATGGATTAAACTTCTTAGCTGGTAAGACTGTTGATTTCGTTAATAAGCAAGCTTTCAATGGAACATTATTAGCTCACTGTGATGGTGGAGTTCCTAATATGATATTAAATATTCCAGAGTTAAGCCCATACTACTTTGGTCAATTAGTTTACTTCTTCGAAAAGGCTTGTGCAATTAGTGGATACTTACTAGGAGTTAATCCATTTGATCAACCAGGTGTTGAAGCATACAAGAAAAATATGTTTGCTTTACTTGGTAAGCCAGGATTTGAAGAATTAAAAGCTGAATTAGAAGCAAGATTAAAATAGAAGGAAACAACACTACAAAGTTGTGTTGTAACTTTCATTAGCTAAGTTAAAATTTAGAGTGTCAGTTAAGATTATTGTTGATGGAGATGCCTGCCCAGGTATCTCCATTATTAAAAATATAGCAAAAGAGTATGGGTTAGAACTTATAATTTATTGTGATATTCATCATTTTATAATTGTAGATTATGGTGAGGTTAAGGTTGTTGATAGTGGATTTCAAAGTGTAGATATGAAGGTAGCAAATGAATGTAGGGAAGGAGATATTGTTGTATCTCAAGACTATGGAGTTGCTGCTATTTGTTTAGGGAAAAAAGCAAGTGTAATAAATCCAAAGGGATATATTTATACTGATGATAATATTGGAGCAATGCTTGAACAAAGACATTTATCACAAAAAATTAGAAGAAGTGGAGGTAAAACTCCAAATGCTAAAAAACGTTCTGTAGAAGATGATAGAAGATTACAAAAAAATCTACTATATTTAGTTAAAAATAAAATTTTAGAATAAGCTGTAGAAAAATATCTATAGTTTATTCTTTTTTTTATATTCGAATGACAAAATTCAACTTTTATTTTAGATTTGAAATAGTATAATATATATAGAAAATTATGTAAAGAAAATCAGAGGGGTTTTAGTAAAAATAATTATTAAAAGAATAGATACATATTAGAGATATGCTGAAGTGGGGTGGGATATACTATGAAAGAGGTTTTGATTGATTTTGACAATAAAAGTCCTAGTAATTTAAATGAAGATATAAATATAGCTGCATTTTTAAGTGCTAAAGATGATATAGAGTACAAATTTATAGAAGGATTAGATGGAGTTTGGACGCCAATAAGAGATTTTGAGAAAAATAATATATGTACTTGGAGACCAAAAAGACCAGGTAAGTATATGATAATGGTTCAAGGTAAGTCTAGTAACTGTAAAAATTTTTATGATTATTTAGGTAGAGCGGAATACGAAATAATAGAAAATAAAAACTTAATTAAAGAAGTTAATGTCGATAAATATAAAGTTGTTGTTGGAGAAAAAGTAAACATTGATGTAGTAGTTGAAGAAGAGTTAGTATTATATAGATTTTGGATAAAGGGGAAACAAGATTGGGAGATATTAAGAGATTATACTACAGAAAAAAGCTTTGTATTTACGGCAAAAGAAAGTGGAAATGTTGAAATATTAATAGAGTGCAAAAAAGTATCTTCAGATAAAAATGTTGATGATTTTACTACTATAAAAATTCAAGTTAAGAATTTGGATGAAATAGAAATAAAAAATTTTTCATGCCTTACTAATGCAATGCTTATTAATGAAGAATTGGTATTTAGAGTAGAAGCTACTTATTCATCTAATAGACCATTATTATATAAGTTTTTAAGAATATCCAAAGATGGAAAAGTAACTTGTGTACAAGATTTTTCATCTAAAAGTATAGTTTCATTTAAAGAGAATGAAGCTGGTGAATATAAATTATTATGTTTAGTTAGAGATATGTTTTCTACAAAACAATATGATGATAGGGCATTAATTCACTATAAAGTGGAGCCCTATAATGAAGTTAGGATTAGAAGGTTTACTACGGATTTAGCATCACCACAAGCAGCTAAAAATTTTATTAATTTAAAGGCCGAAGTTACTGGAGGAAGAGAATTATTATACAGATATATTATAGAAGGACCAATTTCAGATGATAGTGGATATATAAGAAGAGAAGAATTTTCATGGCAGCCAAAAGAGGAAGGAAAGTATAAATTAACATTAAAAGCTAAGGATATATCTTATAAGGAAGATTATGAGGATATTGCTTATATTTATTATGAAATTTATAAGAATGGTGAAAAGCCAGTAAGAATAACAGGGATAACTTGTGATAAAGGAAGAAAGTGTTTAGTTGATAAGCCTGTAAATATAAAGGTTAAAACTGAAGGAGGAAGAAAAGTACTTCATAAGTTTACAATATATAAAAATGGTGTAGAAAAGGAAGCTATAGATTATTGTAATAATAATTGGGTTGATTTTATACCAACAGAACCAGGTGAGTATGAAGTAGAAATAAAAGTTAAAGATGAATTTTCAGCAAAAGAATATGATTCATCATCGTCAATATATATAGAAGCAAAAGATTATGTAAGTGCAGATATTGAATATGTATTATTAAATAGCAGAGAATATTATTTGGTTGGAGATATTATTAATATTGAAGCAATAATGAAAAATACTAAAGATACATTAGTTAAATTTGTTACTAAAATTAATACACATGAAGTGGAAAACACTGGGTTTATAGAAGAAAAAGCATTAAGAGTAAAACCGAAGTGTCCTGGAAAATATACTTTTGTTATTTATGCTAAAAATAAAAAATCACCAGAAGAATTTGATAGTAAAAAGGAAGTTACTATCTATGTTCATGATGTTTCACCAGTAAATGAAACAAATTTAAAATCTTCTTCAGATAAGGTAAAAATAGGAGAAGATATAACTTTTGAGGTGACTTCTAAAGGTGGAAAAGATGTCTGTTATGAATTTTATATAATGATTAATGGAGATTGGGTATTGGCTCAAAGTTATAGTAGAAAAAATTACTATACTTTTCTTCCATTTAAAGAAGGTAAGTATAGAGTTTTAGCATTAAGTAAAAGTTTTTATAAAAATATAGCTTATGAAGATTATAGTACAATTGAATTTGAAGTAGTATAAAATATGAATTGAGGGTATATTAAAATTAATTTTGATATGGCCTCATTTTATTGTTTTCTTGCATTTGTGGAATATTAATAATAGAATAGGCTATATAAAAGATTTACGAGGTGTTTTATGGAAAGACTAGATAAAGTACTATCTAATTTAGGATATGGTACAAGAAAAGAACTTAAGAAAATTTGTAGAAGTGGCTTAGTTGAAGTAAATGGAGAGTTAGCAAAAGATAGCGGAATGCAAGTAGATCCTGAAAATGATAAGATAGTTATAAATGGTGAGGAAATATTTTATAGAAAATATATTTATTTAATGATGAATAAACCTGATGGAGTAGTTTCTGCAACTTATGATAATAGGGATGAAACTGTTATAGATTTACTTGAAGTTGAACATCAAGTATTTGAACCATTCCCGGTAGGAAGATTAGATAAGGATACAGTAGGGTTACTATTATTAACTAATGATGGTGAGTTAAATCATAGATTAATTTCACCAAAATGGAAAGTTGATAAGGTGTATTTTGCTAAAATTGATAAAAAGGTTACAGAAGAGGATGTTAAAAAATTTAAAGCAGGCATAACTTTAGATGACGGTTACCTTTGTAAAGAAGCAAAACTTGAAATATTAAATGCAAGTGACGAAGGTTCTGATGTTATGGTTACTATTCAAGAAGGTAAATTCCACCAAGTTAAAAGAATGTTTGAAGCGGTAGGTAAAACTGTAGTTTACTTAAAAAGAACAGAATTTGGAACATTACCTTTAGATGAAGAGCTTGAGGAAGGCGAATATAGAGAGCTTACAGATGAAGAATTAGCAATATTAAAGAGTTTTTAGCGAATTAAAAGTAAAAATGAATAAAAAATATTCATAATATATAAAATAAGCAAGATAATTTTCAAAAAGTATTGCAATATAAAAAGTTCTCTACTATAATTATTATGCAAGGATAAATAAAAGGAATAAATAGCCCCCTTTTTATTTATTGCTTATTGCTGAAGCGCAACCTAGCCCCAAGGGTTGCGTTTTTTGTTATTTAAAAATATATAAATGAAAATATAATAATAAATTAAAGTAGTATTTAAGAAACTGTTTTGCAGTTTCTTTTTTTGTTTAGATAAATTTGTTAAATGTTACGTTAATTAAGTTAAACTTGGTAATAATAAATTTATGTAGCGATTTTTAGTTAACATAAGTAAGAATTTAAATCTTTTATTTAGGAGAACTTAACTGAAATTCCAAATTTGTTTAGACAATTAAAGTTATATATAGTTAGTATATTAACTAAATTAAAATGTAGAAACTTATTTATATATGCTATAATAACTTTTAGTGAGATTATACGTTCGATTTTAAAAGAAGGTATGTAATATATGTTTTGAAGGGAGGATGTTCTTTTGGATTTAAAATCTTTACTTAATAAAGAACAATATGAAGGTGCGGTAACGGTAGAGGGACCTGTACTTATTTTAGCAGGTGCTGGTTCTGGGAAAACTAGAGTATTAACTCATAGAATGGCTCATATGATAGAGGATTTAAATATCTTTCCATACAAGATATTAGCTATAACTTTTACTAATAAGGCTGCAAAAGAAATGCAAGAAAGAGTTCAGGCTCTTATAGGTGATAGAGCTAATGATATGTGGATTTCAACTTTTCACTCAACTTGTGTAAGAATTTTAAGAAGAGAAATTGAAAAGCTTGGATATAAAAAGAACTTTACGATATATGATGGAACAGATCAAAAGACGCTTATAAAAGAGTGTATCAAACTACTTCAAATTAATGATAAAGAAATAACAGAACAAGAAATAATGAGTAAGATAAGTAAGGCAAAGGACAATATGCAAAGTGCAGATTCTTACTATAGAGAAAATGAATCAAACTTTAGAGAAAAGAAAATTGCTGAAGTTTATAAAATGTATCAAAAAAGATTAAAGGAAAATAACGCATTAGATTTTGACGATTTAATTTGTAAAACTGTAGAATTATTTAAGAAGGATGCCGAAACTTTAGAATTTTATCAGAGAAAATTCCAATATATTATGGTAGATGAGTATCAAGATACAAATGGAGCTCAATATGAACTTGTTAGATTGCTTGCTGCAAAACACCGTAATATATGTGTTGTAGGGGATGATGACCAATGTATCTACCAATGGAGAGGTGCAGATATTAAGAATATCTTAGGATTTGAAAAGGACTATCCAGATGCAAAGGTAATTAAATTAGAACAAAATTATAGATCTAAAGGAAATATTTTAGATGCTGCAAATGTTGTTATTGTAAATAATTCAAATAGAAAGAGTAAAGTACTTAGAACAGAGCAAGAGGCAGGTAATAAAATTAAGATATATAGAGCGTATTCTGATGGTGATGAAGGTACTTTTGTAGCTAATCAAATCCAAAAGATAAAGCAAGAACAAGATAAGCAATATAAGGATTTTGCTATACTTTACAGAACTAATGCTCAATCTCGTATATTTGAAGAAAGTTTAAGAAGAGCAGGAGTAGCATACAAAATTGTTGGTGGAACCAAGTTCTATGATAGAAAAGAAATTAAAGATATGTTAAGTTACTTAAAGGTTCTTGTAAATCCTTCAGATAGTATAGCGTTAAGAAGAATAATAAACGTTCCTAAGAGAGGAATTGGTGATGCAACTATTCAAAAAGTATTAGATTTTGCAGAAAGTTATGAATTACCTTTATGGGATGCTTTATCTGAAGTTAGAACCATACCAACTTTAACTGCAAGAAATTGTGCAGGTATCGAAAAGTTTATGGAACTTATGGAAAACTTAATGATGCTTTCTGAAACTGTACCAGTATCACATTTAATTGAAACTATATTAGAAGATACAGGATATATAAAAGAACTTGAAGCCTCAAAACAAATTGAAGATAAGAGTAGAATAGAAAACTTAAAAGAATTAGTATCTGATGCCGTTGATTTTGAAAAATCATATGAAAAAGAAAAACAATCAGGAAATGCCGATTTTGATATAAACAAAACACAATTAGAAGCTTATTTAGAAAAAGTATCTCTTGTTCAAGATACAGATAAACTTGATGATGAAGAAAATGAAAATGGAACTGTAGTTTTAATGACTATCCATAGTGCAAAAGGACTAGAGTTCCCAGTAGTATTTATGGTTGGAATGGAAAATGGAATATTCCCAGGGCAAGCTTCATTTAATAGTGAGGCTGAAATGGAAGAATCAAGAAGACTTTGCTATGTTGGTATAACTAGGGCAAAAGAAACTTTATTCATGACATCAGCAGAAGTTAGAAGAGTATTTGGTAGAACTGTAGCTTATCCTCAATCAGATTTTATTTCAGAAATTAAATCTGATCTTAGAGAATATGTAACTATGACAGGCGATTCTAAAGATGTAACTTCGCCTTCAGGTGCAAGTACTGTAAATGGAAGATTTAAGCCAGCACAAAGTAATCCACATAGCTTAAGAAGTAACTATGGAACTTTTGAGAATAGAAATTTTGGTGGAGGAGCTAGTGGGGCAAGTTCATCAAAAGTGGCAAATTCAGCATCTATAGGTACAACTATGTCACCAGCAGAAGCGACTATGGGAAGAAAAGTTAAGCATGATAAATTTGGAGAAGGGACAATAGTTGCAGTAGCAGATTCAAATGGAGATAAGAAATTAACAATAGCATTTAATAATCAAGGAGTTAAGATGTTATTATTATCAAAAGCAAACCTAGAATTATTATAGTTAGTAGTTTATTTAAGATATAAAGTATAGGTAAAGAGTTGTAAATGGCAAATTTGAAGTTGATTATGAGACACTTTAATTTGTCATTTATAATTTTAAATTTACAAAGAGTGGAGTTGTAGTTAAATGGATAAGAGAGCACGTATAGAAGAATTAGTTGAACTTTTAAATAAATATGCTTATGAATATTACTCTTTAGATAATCCATCAGTAACAGATAAAGAGTACGATAGTAAATATGATGAATTAAAGACTTTAGAAGAAGAAACAGGATATGTACTTCCTTATTCACCAACTCAAAGGGTTGGAGATGTTGTTCTTCAAGGGTTTAATAAGTATACTCATAAAGCTAGACTTTGGAGTTTAGATAAAGCTCAAAGCTTTGAAGAAATAGAAGATTGGCATAATAGGAATGTTAAATTTGTTAATGAAATGAATAATAGAGGTGAAGAATTACCGCCTCTTAGATATGTTATAACAAAGAAATTTGATGGATTAACAATAAACTTAACATATAATGAGAATGGGATTTTAGAAACTGCTGCAACTAGGGGAACTGGAGAAACAGGAGAAGAGGTTACAGCTCAAGTAAAGACTATAAAGGGGATTCCATTAAAAACTACAAATGGAGATGTATTTGAGGTTCATGGGGAAGCAATAATGACAGTTGAAGCATTTGAAAAGTACAATGCTACATCTGAAACACCTCTTAAAAATTTAAGAAATGGTGCAGCAGGAGCACTGAGAAATTTAAATGTAAAAGAAACTGCTAGAAGAGGACTTTCAGCATTCTTTTATGATGTAGGATACAAGGAAGGACAAAACTTTAAAAGCTATGAAGAAATGTTAGGTTTTATTAAAGAAAAAGGACTTCCAATGGATGATTATATTAAATATGCTACTACTTTAGAGGAAGTTAAAACTTATATTAATGAAATAAAAGATATGAGATTTGATTTAAATTATGATATTGATGGAGTGGTAATTGCTATTGATGATATAAGAACAAGAGAACTTTTAGGATATACAGTTAAATTCCCTAAATGGGCTATTGCATTTAAGTTTGAAGCACAAGAAGCAACAACAAAGCTTTTAGATGTTGAATGGAATGTTGGTAGAAGTGGTAGAGTAGGACCAACAGCAATACTTGAGCCAGTAGAGCTTGCAGGAGTTACAGTTAAGAGAGCAACGCTTAACAATATGGATGATATTAAGAGAAAAGGTGTAATGATAGGTGCAGAAGTATTTATTAGAAGATCAAATGATGTTATTCCAGAAATAATGGGCGTTGTTGAGGAGAGTTTGGAAAACGCTATTGAAATTAAAGTTCCAGAAACTTGTCCAGCATGTGGAAGTCATTTAGTATTAGATGGGGCTCATTATTTCTGCGAAAATACTTTATCTTGTAAACCACAAATGGTTAAGAGTATAGTTCATTTTGCATGTAGAGAAGCAATGAATATAGAAGGTTTTTCAGAGAAAACAGCGGAACAACTATTTGAAAAACTAGACATAAGATCAATAGCAGATTTGTATAAGTTAAATTATGATGAACTATTAACTTTAGATAAGTTTGGACCAAAGAAAGCCCAAAATCTTTTAGATGCAGTAGAAAGAAGTAAAACACCTGAATTATTTAGATTTATTTATGCACTTGGAATTCCTAATGTTGGTGTTAAGACAGCTAAAGATTTAGTAAATAAGTTTAAATCAATAGAAGGATTAAAAAATGCTACATTTGAAGAATTAATATCAGTGCAAGATGTTGGAGATATAGTAGCTAAATGTGTCATAGACTTTTTCCATGAAGAAAAAGTTTTAACTACTATTGATGAATTATTAAGTCTTGGAGTTAGTCCAATATTTGAAGAAAAAGAAATAGTTGAAAGTAGTTTTAATGGCAAGACTGTAGTAGTTACAGGCACACTTGAAAATTATTCTAGAGGTGAAATAAAAACAAAATTGGAAGCTTTAGGAGCGAAGGTTTCAGGTAGTGTAAGTAAGAAAACAGATTATGTTATAGCTGGAGCAGAAGCAGGTTCTAAATTAACAAAGGCTCAAGATTTAGGAGTTACTATTTTAAGTGAAGAAGAGTTTGAAAAAATGATTAAATAAAAATAAAAAATGGCAAGTGAAGTATAAAATTACTAGTGTAATTACTTCTATTTGCCATTTTTTTATTAAGTATTTATTTTACGTTATCATCAAATTTAATGATATTATCATCTTCATCTAAAAAATTATCAAAATTAAAATCTGTATCAACGCTTATATCATTATCTAAGTTTTTAGTGTTTTTATAAGATTTTTCAAGTGATGATATACTTGTGTTTATTTTTTCAAGTAAGAAGTTTTGTATCCTTTGATTTTTAAACATTTTAATAAAAATTATAAAGGACCATATTCCAATAAACATAAAGCAAATCATGAATATTATAGCAACTGATTGAAATATTATTTGAACAACTTGTAATGCAACTGACATATATCAGCACCTCCTTAAAATTGTTTACTTAAATGATTATATCATAAAAAATAAGGAAGGAAATGAATAAATAACATAAAAGTGTATTTAATATACAAAAAATGGATTAACAACTTGAAAAAATGGCTATAATATCTAATAAAAAATATAAGAGAAATATTAGTTTGAGGAGGATTTTAGTGAAAAAAACTATAGCAGTAATAATAATTTCTATAATAACTATACTATTTTTGCTTGGTTTTATAGATAGGTCACCTAACCAAGTTATTAATAATGAGTCAGATGTTATTTACTCAATAAATAATATAGAAACTAATTTAAAATCCATTGGTAATTTAGATAAAAGAGAACAAGATATAATTTGTGCAGTTAGTAAAGGGTTAGTAGAACTTGATATAGATGGTGAAATAGTACCTTCATTAGCAGAGAGCGTTAATATTAGTGAAGATGGGCTAGAATATGTCTTTAAAATAAGAGATGATGTTTATTGGAGTGATGGAAATAAAATTACTCCAGAAGATATTGTATTAGCATTTAGAGAGATAATTACAGAAGAAGAAGATATATCTGCACTATTAAATGTTTTTGGTGTTACAGATTATATAAATAGTAATAAGTTGTTTTCTGAAACAGTAGCAATAAGTAGTAATGAAGATAGTGTAATAATTAAATTAAATTATCCAGATAGCAATTTTTTAGTAGAACTTTCAAAGCCACAATATAGAGTGAGAAAAGGGTTATTGTTTTGGGAAGACTTGGGTTCAAATTTTAATAATATAGTGTATTCAGGTGATTATTTTATTAGTTCTATAAATGAAAATGAAATTATATTGAGTAGAAGTAGTAAGTCAAATTTAGAATTAGCGAAAACTATACATTTAGTAAAAGATAATGGTGAGGATTTAGCTTTAGCTGCTTTTGAAATTGGAAGTAGGGATGTTGTAGTAGATCCACCAAAAAGTCAATTACAACGATTAAAGGAAGCAGGAAAGTTAATTACTATTCCATCAAGTAAAGCTATATATTTAGCATTTAATATAAATAATGATAATATTACATCTGCTTCAAAAAAAGAATTATTTAGATTGGTAAACAGGGCTATTGAAGATTATCAAAATATAAATAGTATTTCTGTTGATTTAGCAGAATGTAGTTATCTTAGAGATGATAAAGAAGATTTAACTAAACTTCAAACTAGAAATGTTATGATAAATACGGAGGAAGAAGCGGAGTTACCAAGTAAGGTTGTATTAGTTGCAGAAGAAACATTATTAAACAAGGATTTAACAGATTTCTTAATAAGTTGGTTTGATGATAACACAGATGTAATCCTAGTTGTTAATTTATTGCCAGATGAAGATATGAAATCTATCAGTGAAAAAAATTATTATGATATAGCATTAATAAATGTAGATGCAAGTTTGGATAGTGAAGAATTAATAAATACGCTATCTAGTTATATTACAGAAGAATCAAGAGAAATGATAAGTAATAGTGTTACTATACAAGAAAGAGAAGAATTATTTGCAGAGATAGAAGAAGATTTATTTAATACTTATAAAATATTACCTTTATTATTTTACAATGATAATATAGCAATTAATGGTGAATTAACAGATGATTTATTAGATGGCAATGGAAATATAATTTTTAGAAATCTAACTAAATAAGATATAGCTGTTGAAGAATTTCGGCAGCTATATCTTATTTATGAATAATTAAAGAAAATTTATTGATGGTATTGCTTTGTAAGATAAGTTAAACTAATTAAATTAAGTGTATGAATTTTTGTGAAATTTGAAAGTTTACTTATTTGAAGAAAAATCATCATCATTTAAATTTTCATCTATAATTTCAGTAGGGTCTAAATTAACCGTATCTGAACTGGAAATATCATTATTGTTGGATAGAGAATCATTCGATTCAATATTTGTAGTATTAATATCAGTAGGATTTCCTTCATCGTTAATATTAATGGAAGATAATCTTGAATTATCAATATTAGGTGTTAAATTCATGTCTTTTATATATTCATCTTTAAAAAAATGAATGAACATATAAAAGTTTAAAAAGTTTTTATAACTATCAAAGGTAACTTTGTCACAGGAAAAAGTATCTTTTTTTCTGTTATAAGTTAATGATTTATTAAAAATAGGAGCTATTCCAGTGCTTTCTGGTGTTGGTATATCAGGCATTCTAAAGAAGCTTTCATCTATCATATCAGCAGAATTTAGACTGAAACCACGATAACGCTCAAAATCGTCTAAAGTAGGGGCGGAAGGCCAACTAGGAATCAACCTAGAATTAATTAAAAACTTTTTATATATAGATAGAATCATATCTTTATACTTAGAAGTAGTATCAGAAATTTCTCCATAAATCACAAAAGCTAAGAAATAAAATGTAATGTCTGTACAAGAATATTTAATTTCTTTTTTTGTAGATAGTTTATAAAAAGTTCCTTTATCTTCATCATATAATGTATATAATCTTTCAATAATCTCTGTTGATTTATCAAGAAAAGAAATAATATGTGTATGTTTATAAGATAATGATAAAACTATGCTGCATAAAGAGCATACATCTAAAGAATTAATATAATAATCCTTTTCGTCAAACTTACATATAGCATAATCGGCAAAATCAATTATCAAAGCATTAAGTTCAGGCAACTCTTCATAGCTATATAAAATATTAAACACTAGTAATATTTTGCAAATTTCATCAAGAGAACATTCATATACATTTTCTTTAAAATTAGAGAACATTGAAAGTATTTCTAGTGAAAATTCATAATAAGCTTTTGAAACTTCTTCAGTATTATTTTTCTTTGAGTATACAAAATAAGCTAACATCATAAAAGCTTGATCTGAAAATTTAAATTTCTTATCTTTATCAATTAAATTAAAGTTTTTTGAATTATTTTCAAGTAAATTTTTCTTTTCTGTAAAAACACCTTCTGTATTTCTAAGGTTTATAGAATAGAATTCTAGTTGATCTTTAGACAAAGACTTATATAATTCATAAATAGAATAAAGAGAATTATCTATATCCTTGAAACTCCTATAATAATCTAGTAATTCTAACATTGACAATGTCATTAAGGCATTTGTACTAGGGTTAATTTCCTTTTTAAAAGAATCTTCATCAAATCCATTTGAATTTTTACTGTGAACAAGAGTTGGAGACGCCTTTCTATACACACATAATAGTGGAGAAAAATTACTATTTGTGGTAATATCAACGGTAGAAGAAGATTTACTATATCTCTTAATTGGAGAAACTAATCCACATTTAGAGTGTAATACTATAGTTTTAACAGCTTCTTTAGATAAATAAAAAAGCTGACCATTAATTTCCTTTTGCGAAAGGCTATTCATCCTAAAAAATGGCCCAATATATCTCAAATTTTTCACCTCTTAATTAATCCTTATATTAATATTATGAGTAGATGAATAATTTGTTGCATTATTTTTTAAAAAAGGAGAATTTTAAATATGGATGAGATATCTTCTTTTGAGTTTTAGTCAAATTATAAATTGGAGGATTATTATATGAGAAGTAGCGGAAGAAAAAATGATCAAGTAAGAAGTGCTAAAATAACTAGAAATTATATAAAACACGCAGAAGGTTCAGTATTAATAGAAGTAGGTGATACTAAAGTAATTTGTACAGCTTCTATAGAAGAGAAAGTTCCACCATTTTTAAAGGGAACAGGAGAAGGATGGATAACTGCAGAATATAATATGCTTCCGCGTTCAACAGCAACTAGAAAACCAAGGGATATTTCTAGATTAAAGGTTGATGGTAGAACAATGGAAATCCAAAGATTAATAGGGAGGGCATTAAGATCAGTTGTAGATTTAAAGGCTTTAGGAGAAAAGACTATTTGGATAGATTGTGATGTTATTCAAGCTGATGGTGGTACAAGAACCACATCAATTTGCGGGGCTTTCGTTGCTTTAGTAGATGCAATGAATAAGCTTCATAAGCATAAACCTTTTGAAGTATATCCAATAAGAAAATTTTTATGTGCAACAAGTGTTGGAATTGTTGGAGATGAAAAGTTATTAGATCTTTGTTATGAAGAGGATTCTAAAGCTAAAGTAGATATGAATGTCATAGGAACTGATGATGGCGAGTTTGTAGAAATTCAAGGTACTGGAGAAGAGGCACCATTTACAAGAGCAGAACTTAATGAATTATTAGATTTAGCTGAAAAGGGAATAAAGCAAATGATTCATATACAAAAGGATGCTTTAAAAATGGATGCATTATGGATAGGAACAGGTGAGAGAAAGTAAATGAAAAAATTAGTGTTGGCAAGTAATAACTTAAAAAAAATAAAAGAAATAAAAGAAATATTAAGTGGATTAGAATTTGAAGTATATTCTTTAAATGATATGGGAATTGATATAGAAGTAGTAGAAGACGGTACTACATTTGAAGAAAATGCAAGGAAAAAGGCTATTGAAATATATGATTACCTAAAAGAAAAAGGGGAAAATGATTTCTTAGTATTATCCGATGATTCTGGATTAGAAGTTGATTGTTTAAATGGTGCACCAGGAGTTTATTCAGCAAGATATGCAGGAGAACATGGGAATGACTATGAAAACAATATAAAGCTATTAAAGGAAATGAAAAATGCAGATAGTAAGGATAGAAGTGCAAGATTCGTTTGTGTAATAGCTCTAGTTAACGAAAATAGAAATGTAGAACTTATTAGGGGAGAGGTAGAAGGCGTTATAATAGAAGAATTAAAAACCAAAGGTGGATTTGGCTATGATCCATTATTCTATTATCCGCAGTTTAATAAAACATTTGGAGAAGCTACATCAGAAGAGAAAAATAGTGTTTCCCATAGAGGAAAAGCATTAGAAAAATTAAAATCTATTTTAGAAATACATTATTGTAAATAACTGTGCTCTAAAATTTGATAATATAAATTGTTTTTTATATAACTATTTTAGTAATAATTCTATGAGTTATTGTAAAAGTTAATATTTTTGTTATAAGCTATTGTTAGATAAAGATGGCATAGAGATTGGTTTTCTAAAGTGTGGTTATTTTGGGAGGTGAATGTGATGTTAATTGCAGTTATTAGTGATTCACATGGAAATAGTAATAGTATTAGTAAGGTTAAAGAATATATAGAAAAAGCTGATGCTTTATTGTTTTTAGGTGATGGGGAAAATGATATAAAAGAAATTGCCAAGGATTTTAAGGGGGAAGTATACACTGTTAAAGGTAACTGTGATATTTCTAATAATAGTCCAGAGGAAAGAATAGTTGAAATTAGTGGCAAAAGAATATTTATGTGTCATGGACATAGATATGGTGTTAAATATGGATATAATTCTATTTATTATAGAGGAAAAGAACTAAATGTAGATATAGTTGTATTTGGACATTCACATATACCAATGATAGAAGAATACGATGGATTAATATTAATGAATCCAGGCAGTATATCTCATTGTCAACATAGATTAATGAAGACTTTAGGCTATATAGAGTTATTAGAAGGAAAAGCACCTATAACTTATATAAAAGAAATGTAAAAAGTTTTTTTAAAAAATTTTAAAAAAAGTGTTGACGGATTATAAATCATCATGTAGAATAATCCTTGTCGCTGCGAGATGCAGCAAGACAAAACGAGATTAAGCAAGATGATTTCGGGGTGTAGCGCAGATGGGAGCGCGCGTGG
>NZ_KB291713.1:33989-34364 GCF_000320405.1 Clostridium celatum DSM 1785
AAAGGTGGGTTCGATTCCCACTACCCGCTCCAAAAAAGCTTTGAAAAAAAGCTTGACATAATTAAAGAAATGTTTTAAAATAATAAACGTTCTTTGGTAAATGCGTGTTTAGCTCAGCTGGATAGAGCAACGCCCTTCTAAGGCGTGGGCCAGGAGTTCGAATCTCTTAACACGCACCATTTTACCGGGGTGTAGCGCAGATGGGAGCGCGCGTGGTTTGGGACCATGAGGTCGCAGGTTCGATCCCTGTCACCCCGACCAATTCAACTAGAAATTAGAAGTTGAATAAAAATACTTGACAAAGTTAGATGAATGTGTTTAACTAATTAGGTATTAAAAATCTCAGTATGCGGGTATCGTATATCGGTAATACTC
>NZ_KB291714.1:0-1361 GCF_000320405.1 Clostridium celatum DSM 1785
TTTGTTTTTTACACAAATCTATCTACTCTCCCAAATTGACCAAACTAAAATTCCTAAGAGATTAATGCTTGCTATTCCTCTACTTGGAATTGGATATTTAATTTCACTTATAGACTATTCAGTTGTTTGGAGATATTTCTCATGGTCAAACCAAACATTAGCTATGATAGTTCTTTGGGCAGGTTCTGTATATCTTGCTAAATACGCTAAGATAAACAAACCAGTTTCATCACTAATTGCAGCTGTACCTGCAACCTTTATGTCCGCGGTAAGTTGTACCTATATCTTATATGCACAAGAAGGCTTTAAACTTCCAACAACAATTGCCTATCCTGTAGGTATAATTTTTGCAGCTGTATGTTTATGCTTATTCTTATTCCGTACATTTATACCAGCCTTAAAAGCTAAAGCTAATTAAAAATCCTAACTTTCAAAATTAGCAAAAAAACTGCGTAGATTAATCTACGCAGTTTTCAATTACTTCTTTTTTATCTCTAAAACTTCATTTAGAAATTCTATTAATATTTCTATCTTCTTTTCTTTGATAATATTGCACCTGCTCCTGCTAAAATAGCTCCTATAGTTGTAGCTAATACTCCTGCTACACCACCTGTCTTAGGAAGATTATCTTTTCCTTGTGATTGACTTGTAGTGTTTGTTGCACTACTTGAATTACTACTTGAGCTACTTGAACCACTTACCACATTATCTGAAGCTACATTTTCATTCTTATCTTCTGTCTTTTCAGTATTATCTGCAACTTCATTTTTATCTGGATTTGTTGGTGTTTCAGTAGTTCCTGGATTTTCTGGTACTTCATTATTATCTAGAATTTCTGTATTACCTGGATTTTCAGGTACTTCTTCATTTCCTGTACCTACATTTGCAACTAAAGCATTAACTGCTGCATTTAATTCATTTTCAGCATTTGATATTTCAGCTACAGTTGCTTCTTCATTTTCAAATACTCCTCTAGCCATGCCTAATTTAGCTTGTAGGTTATTCCAAGATTCTATAGTATATTTGCTAGCATCTAAAGCTTCAACCTTATTGATTAAACCTTCTAATTTATCCTTACTTGGTATTAATCTTAATTCTAAGAATGCTCTTAAAAGTTCTTTATAAGAATCAGCTACTTCTGCTTCAAGAGCATTTTCATCTGCTATAATAGCATTTGCTTTTTCTACACTAGCATGTAATTTGCTCCAAGTATCATTAATATATTCATCAGAATTTAATCCTTCAATTCTATCTAATAAATTAATTAATTGAGTTTTATCTCCTTTAATGAATTCTAACATTTGCATTGCATTTGCTAATCTTTCAAAGGCTGAATCTACTTCTTCTTGAGTTGAATTTTC
>NZ_KB291714.1:1381-5966 GCF_000320405.1 Clostridium celatum DSM 1785
ACTTCTTCTTGAGTTGAATTTTCATTTTCTAATATAGCATTAGCTGCATCAAGAGCTTCTTTGAACTCTACAACTACTGCTGGAACAACATCTAAAAGTTCTTCTTCAGTTACTTCATTAGCTATTTCAACAGCAAGATTTAAATGATCCTTTACCACTACTACTGGAATTTCTGGTTCTTCAGGCACCTCAACTGATTTTGCAACAGCTATTGGACGTATTTCTTTAAATGAAATATATCCTCCAAGAGTTTCTTTAGGTACTATCTTAATGTAGCGAGCTTTTACTACTTCTTCTAACATAGCTACATTATATTTACCTTCATTTACCCATACTGGTAATCCTGTTTCTTCAGCATTACTGTAAACTAATTCATAGTTTTCACCATCTACACTAGTATAAATTTCTGCTCTTAATACTCCACCGTTTCCTGAACCTATATTAATATCTCTACATAAAACATCAATTCTTTCAAGGTCATATTCACCATTCATATTAATTATGAATTCTTTATCAACTCCATCCCTTTGAGCATACATAAATCTTGTACTATCATCATTATCTACTGCATTTTGAGGATAGAATTGTAATTCATTTCCTAAATCCCATATTGCAGTCATTCCTTCTGGTACATTACGATATATATCTGCTGCATCTCTTTGATTTAATTTACTATCAACAAGTAAAGCATCAGTAGCTTCTATATCAAAAGTAACATCAGTTTTTGCTTTTAAAGTAACAGTTGCTATATTTTCTGTACCTGAAATTTTAGCTTTTTCTCCAATATTATTGAATATTACATATGCAGCTTGACTTCCATCACTATGAACTCTTAATTTAGAGAAATTAGTCATACCACTAGTAAGTTCTGTTGGTGCTATATTAACAAATTCATATTTACTTGAATCTATAGGAAGTTCAACACTAAATGAATTTATATCTGCTAACTCTACTCCAACAACATTTACAGTGAAAGTTTCACCTGCTTTAATATTTTTCTTACTTGGAATAATATTAATTTCACCTGAAATCTTAGTATCAGTTTCAGTTACTCCACCATTTAACTTATTAGCAACATATGCAATATCATATGCATCAATTAATCCATTATTATTTAAATCTGCATCAGAAACATAATGCCAATCTGCATCTACATTTGATAAACCTGCATAGTTTTGAAGGAATGTTAAATCACCTTCTTCTACTTTTCCACTATTATTCCAGTCTCCAACTACCTTTCCTACTGTTCCATCAACCTTTACTGGTCTTACTTCATTTATTGCAAGGAAGTTGTTTCTTGATTCTTTAGTTACTATCTTAAAGTAACGTGCTTTAATTGGACTTGCAAATTCAATTCTCTTAACGTTTCCATCAGTTGACCATGCATTTCCATAATCTATTGTATTATCAAATACCTTTGTATAGTTCACTCCATCTACACTACTATAAACTAATGCTCTACTAACAGAACCATTTGCATTAGCTCTAAATTTTAAATCTAAGAATTCAATATCATAAGCCTTTTGCATATCAACAATAAATGGTTTATCAATAGCATTTCCAGCAGAATGGAACATAGAACTATCATTATTATCTACAGCATTTTCAAGATAATCAGTACCATAGTTACCCCATTCCCAAATTGCAACCATATCTTTTGGAACATTAGTATATGGATCTAACTTAGTTCTAGCTTCTATATAATCACTCCATTCAGAGTATCCCTCTGAATTTACACTTCTTACTCTGTATTTATAAACAGTATCAAATTCTAAATCAATCTTCTTATATTCAGTAGCTGTAATATTCCTAAATATTACTCCATCAATATCAATGTCATATGAAGTTGCTCCTTCAACAGCATCCCATGTTAAGTTTATAGTTGTTGGTGTTATTAATTCTTGTGGTGCTTGCAGGTTAGTAGGTGCACTTAAATTAGTATTTAAGTCACTATTTACACCTTCTTGAGTATTTACAAAATCCTTTACTGTTAATTCAACTTCATTTTTAGTTACATCAGTTGCTTCAACATTAACGTAAACCTTTGGAGTTGTAGTAATTTCTATATCTGCAAACTCAGAACCTTCTGTAGCATATTTATTTAGGTTTGGTGCCTCATCATAGAAATACATATTGCTTCCACTATTATATTCTTCTAATGATTTAGCTTCAGTAAGCTTAACATCATTTCCACCAACCTTTACTGTTAATTCTGTTGGCTTTTCACTTACATTAACAACAAATTCAGTTTTTCTTTCAGTTATCATATCATCATAGCTACCTTCTAATTTTCCTGCTTTAATTACAGCAGTACCTTTTCCTGTTTTAGGCGCTAAAGATGTAACTAATGTAGTTGCTGATTTACCTTCCTTATAGTCAGTAGTTAAACCATCGTCTTCATATACTTCAAAGCTTGTATCTCCACTTGGATATACTTCATACTTACGTATAGAGCTATCTATTGCTTCTGGAGTATTATTTTCATTTGCCATTGGAATAATTGCACCATTCTTTATGAATAACGGTAACTTCCATACAGGAGCTTCAAAATTATTTAATACGCCTCCACCTTGATATTGTTTTCCAGTAAAGTAATCAATCCAAATTTGGTCTTCATCTGGAAGATAAATATCATTTCTAACATCATTTCCTAATGCATCTGATTCAGTATCTTGATATATTGGAGCAACCAACATGTTTTCTCCCCACATATATTGATATTGAGTATCCTTTCCATAAGTATATTCATTAGGATATTCAAGCATCATAGCTCTAATCATTGGCATACCTTCATTAGTAGCAACACTTGCATTACTATAAATGTATGGCATTAATTCACCTTTTAATTTTAAATACATTCTATTTATAGAAGTATATGGCTCTCCAAATACATAAGGATTCTTTGCATTACTTCCCCAACCATCCATATCTAATTGGATAGGAGTAAACGCCTTCCATTGGAAATCACGAGTTTGAATTACTGGATTCTTACCTCCAAATATACCATCCATATCAGAACCCATATTTGGATTTCCTGATAATCCAGTACCGATATATGTTGGGATATGGAATCTAATATACTCCCAATTTCCACCACTTTGGTCTCCTGACCATAAAGTTGCGTATCTTTGAGTTCCAGCCCATCCATCAACTGCCACAACATAAGGTCTTGCATTATCCCTTGAATTATTTTCAATACCTTCTGCAGCTTGTCTTACTGAGTTAAGTGCAAAAGAATATCCAGCTCCAACCCATGCAACGTCTGTCTTTACTGCATTTGTTCCAGCATAACCAACTTCTTTTTCTATATCTCGTTCTAAATAAGCAGCTTGATTTCCTGTAGGAGTTAATTGACTTTGTGTCCAAAGACCTGTTTGAACTCCCTTCTCTCTAGTATAATCAACAAATGTTTTTAAATTTTCAATATTTTCATCAATAGTTTCTGCTCTACCATATCCACATCCATAACCATCATTAGGTAAGAAATATCCAAGTGGTATATCATTGCTAATATGAGTATCTAAAACCTCTTTAGCATCTACCATCAATGTTTCTTGACGATCAAATCCAGGTGCTGGTGTTTGTGATTCTTGTCCTGTTTCATCATTTATCCAGTCACGAGAATAACAATTTAAATGCCCTAAATAAAATGCATATTCTGGCATAAGTAACGGATCACCTGTTAACTCATGGAATCCCTTTATAATACCATTTGCTGTATCATCAATAAAATAATATGCATCAAAACGTTTTTCACTATGCTTAGTAACAACTATATTTTCAGTTGTTGAAGCAAAATCATATTGTCCTGGTTTAAAAGTATTACGCATAACTCCATAACCACTAGTTGAGAAATAAAATGGTGTTGGACTTGCTACTCCTCCATCAACCCAGTTATTTTCATTTCTAATATTTATAATTTCACCTTTATGAGAGAAACGTCCATTTTGCATTCCTCCACCATAAAAATATTCATCACTACTTGTTTCAAGAGTCTGAACTGTTTCACTATCTGTATATTTTAAAGGCTCTGCTTCCCTCCATAATGTTTGCTCTGTAGCCTTATTAAAAAGCTCCATCTTTCCTGTAGCTTTTTCCATTCTTAATTCAATAATGTCTGTAGATACTGTAATAATATCTCCATCTTCTACCTTAGCATCAACGCCTTCATACTCATCATCATCCTTCTCTCTAATTGTTGTAACATGACTTTCATCATTAGGTGTAGGATCTTCTTTAAATTCCCCGTTTGGGTCCATATATAGACGTATTACATCATTATCTAAAAGAGAAACTCTAACATATTCCCCTGTTACCATCTTAAATGTAACCTTATTTCCATCTACAATATAACTTTCTACTCCACCTATTTGTGAGTAGTCACTATCTACAGCAAGAGTCTCATATTCTTGTTGTTCTGCTCCTTCTGTTAATTCATTTGCATAAACATTCCCCATTGTCATCATAGAGTTAGTAGCCATAACAGCACTTAAAGTAAGAACTGCTACAATTCTTATAATCATTTTCCTTTTCATTTTGTCCCCCCATAAATATAATTCGATCTGTTAAGTTATATGAACATTGC
>NZ_KB291715.1:0-64052 GCF_000320405.1 Clostridium celatum DSM 1785
GGTGGTGTCTTGACCGCTTGACCAAGGGGCCTTGCTGTCACCGTCTGCTGACTACTTTTCATATGTTACACTATCATTAGACAAAAGTCAACATATTTTTTAAATTTTTTTTATATTTTTTTACGTGTAAGTAAAAGTGCATCCCTAAGAATTAAAATATAACTAACCTATAAAATATTAAGCTGACTATAAAAATGATTTTAAATATACATTATAAACTTATCATTTAATATTAATAATTTTAGGATTTCTATTTTCAAATTCACAATAATGCTTGAAACCTGCTTCTAACAATATTTCTTTTCCTTCTTTAAAATTTTCTCCTATATCATGCTTATTGTGTGAATCACTACCTAATGTAATTATTTCTCCACCAAATTTTTTATACATCTTTATATGGTCAAGATTGGGAAACTGCTTTCCATAAGACTGCCTAAACCCTGATACATTTACTTCAATCCCAATATTACTAGTAGAAGCTAATCTCAGCATTTCATATATTATATCATTATATTTTGACATATCTATCTTAATTTTAAATATTCCTTCTATATATCTAAGTGGATATGTTATATGTCCAATTACATCAAAATTTCCCCATCTTACCATATCATAATATTCTTCATAATACTTAATAAGTAATTCATCTATCCTATGGGTAAAATCCCATTCTTTCATAAAATAAAAATCTTTTTCATCTTTAACGTTATGCATTGAACCTATGATAAAGTCATAATTATACTTATTTATTACCTCTTCTGCTATCTTTAAGTTTTGTAGGGGTTGCCCAAGTTCAACACCAGCTCTAACACTTACCTTATGTTTATATTTTTCTTTTGCACATATAGCCTCTTCATATGATTTCTTTATGCACTTTTCCATATGATCATTATATTCATTTACATCTAAGTGATCTGTGATACAGAAGCCATTAATTTCTTTTTTTATAGCATATTTACATATATCCTCTATACTATCAGTTGCATCAAAAGAATTATTAGAATGTACATGACTATCAAATATATAGTTGTCCATTTTATTACCTTCTTGCTTAATCTATTTACCCTATTATGTCTTTTATAGTTCTATATGCATTTTTATATGCAAACTTCTCTATAAAATCATACTTAAATCCATAGGCATTCATCTTTTCAAATAATAATGGCATTTTACTAACAGAATCAATTTCAAGATTTCCATGTATACCATCGAAATCTGTTCCTATGCATACACAATCTTCTCCACCTACATTAATTATATGCTCTATGTGCTCTATCATATATTGAATCTTACTTTCTTTATTCTCATCATTTAATTCTCTATTATCTAAGAACTTAGGACAAAAATTAATCCCTATAACGCCACCCTTATTTGCTATAATGGTAATCATATCATCTGTAAGATTTCTACTATGATTTGTAATACTTCTAGAATTAGAATGTGATGCAACAAATGGTTTTTTTGATAAATTAGCTACATCATAAAATCCCCCATCTGATAAATGGGAAACATCTATAATCATTCCTAAATCATTCATATATTGAACCGCTTCTTTTCCAAAGTAAGTTAATCCACATTTCATTATATTTATATCATCGGAATTTGGACTACCAAAGCAATTTTTATTATTCCATGTTAAAGAAATTAATCTTATTCCTAAATCATAATATCTCTTAATATTTTCTAATTTTCCATCAATACATCTACCATCTTCTATAGTTAAAATAGCACTTATTTTATTTTGTTTTTCATTTTTTATTATATCATTAAATGAATAAGCTACTGATAGTATATCACTATGATTCTTAACTGTATTATTAAAAATATTAAGTAGGCTTAGTATATACTCTTCATCTGAAATTCCTTCTTTCTCATCATCTGGAACTAAATATATAGCAAAAAACTGTGCCATTGAATTAACTTTTTTTAATCTATTGATATCTAATGATGTTTTATCTAGTTTATATATATCATTATTTCCATCAAAGTAAGCTCTACTTAAAGTATCACAGTGCATATCTATATATTTCATAAAACTCCCCTATTTACTAATAATGCTTACTTAATAAATTTATTCATTTATACCTTTGTATATTCTCTTTTTATCTTTTTAGACGTAGTTTTTTCAAATTCTGTATCTCTTATTATAACCATCCCTATTCTCTTATACGTTGGTAATTCACAATTATATTTATCCACTAAATTTCTAATTTCATTTTCTATATCATTTATTCCATTATTATTTGCATATTCATAGTCTGGAAGTATTTCTGCTTTTATTATATTTTTATATTCACTTACTAAGATTTCTTTAATTAATCTACTTTTACTAAGTTCATTTTCTAACTCTTCTGGTGAAACATTTTCTCCATTAGATAATATGATAAGGTTTTTCTTTCTTCCTGTTATAAAAACAAAGTTATCTTCATCAATATATCCTAAATCTCCAGTTTTAAGCCATCCATCAACTAATGCTTCTTCTGTTTCTTTAGGCATTTTATAATACCCCATCATTACACTAGAGCCTCTTACCCAAATTTCTTCATCAATAATTTTAGCTTCACAATTTGATATAAGTTTACCTACAGATTCTCGTTTAAATTCACAATTATTATTTGTACTAATTACTGGAGAACACTCTGTCATACCATATCCTTGTATTACCTCAATTCCAAAATCATTCATGCCATCTATAATCTCTGGATTTAAATATGCTCCTCCACTATATATTGTTTTTAAGTTTCCGCCTAAGGCTACCTTTGCCACAACTTCTTTACATATATCTTTGCTTTCATCAATAAGTTTGTTATATAAAGATTCAATAATCATTGGAACAAGGCACATAACTTGTGGTTTAAACAATTTTAAATTTTTTAAAACTCTCATCACAGAATCATTTATACAAATACATAATCCTAAATGTATTCCTTTAAGAATATCCATAGTGAAACAAAATACATGATTTATAGGTAATACAGTCATTGATACCGTTCCCGCTTTTAGTTGCACATCAAAAGCAATTGCATTATCTGTTAGATTTCTATGATTTAGCATTACTCCTTTACTTTTCCCTGTAGTTCCTGAAGTAAATAATATTGTACAAAGTTTTTCTTCATCAATCTCTATATGAAAGCTTGATCTATTCTCAGCCATTAACTCATTTAGTGATAATGCAAATTCGGTATTAAGCTTTTCATTCATTGAAATTATATACTTTACATTATGTGATTTTTCCTTTATCCTCTCAGCTACATCATGTCTTATTTCATCATATATTAAAATTTCTGCATCCGATCTCTCTATTAATTCACATATATCATCAGCTGGCAGCTGAACATCTATTGGAACTATAACCCCTCCTGAATTAACTACTCCAAAATAACTAACAATCCACGGATATGATGTTTGTCCTACTATAGCTACATGTTTCCCTATCATATTTAGGCTTTTTAAAGCATTACTTACAGCTTCACTATCATTTTTTAAATCATTATATGACTTCTCATCAACTTCATTTTTGTTAATTTTATATTTAAAAGCAATATTATCGCCATAATTCTTTGCTGCAAAATCTATTATATCCCTCATATTTTTAATGTTATTCATAACCTAAACCTCCCAAGTTATTGACACTATATATTTATTATTGTTAAAAATTAAACTTTCTTGTTTGAATAAAAAGCCTATTTTATTACAAATAATATTTTTATCCTTAATACTAAATTCAATATTTTGCATACCATAAGATAGTCCAGTTCCAATAGCTTTTAAAAAACTCTCTTTTAATGTCCATAATTTAAAAAAATATTCTTTTTTATTATTAGCAGATAATAAATCTATTAATTCATTGTTTGTTAATACTTTTCTTATAATGCTTTTTTTAAATTCCTTTATATCCTCTATATCTATTCCTACATTTTTATTGCTTATTATTACAACTACAATATTATTGCAATGACTTATATTAAAATTAATACTACTATTTTTTAAATATGGTTTACCATTTAAGCTACTACAATAATTTTCTCTTGCATTTTTTACATTAAATATTTCTTCTAACTTTTCATCTAATAAATTTATTCCTGCATCATGCATTATTTTATTTTGTTCTAATTTGGATATTCCCTTCTTTAAAGGAATCTGTTTATAGAAAATTTTATACTTGTAGGGCTGTAATATACTCAATTATGTCCCCTATAGTATTTACTTTAGCTACTTCTCTCTCATTTACTTCTACATCAAACTCTTCTTCTAAATCACCTACCAAAGTCATAAATTCATACGAATTCAATCCTAAATCTTCAACTAATTTTGATTCAACTGTAATATCTTCTCTTGCTACTTCTACATATTCACTCAATAACTCTCTTAATTTTTCTAACATACTATACTAAACTCCTTTAAACCATTTCTATAATTTCGCCTACTGTTTTATCTTTATTCTCTATTCCTGTAAATAAAATTTTACATAAATAATAATACATATACTCTAACTTTTCTGTTGTTACTCTGCCTGTTTGATATTCAAAATTAAAATCTAATCCATTATCACTAGCACGATGCATAACTGTAAGATATAAAGCATGTGCACAAGCACCATTAGAATACCAATTAGTTTTATAATCAATACTTTCAAAGCTAACTGTTTGTCCTGGTCTTTGTTTTAAATCATTTTTAGTTAAAGGTTGATAAGTCAAGCTAAGTGGTTCATACGTCTCCCCAGGCAAATTATTGTAAAACATTCTTCTATATTCTAAACATTTTACTGGATCATAATTTGAATGCCTAAATAGTTTATTTTGTTCTTTTCTTATTTCCTCTAATCCTTCCATAAAAGTCATATCTCTTTTAACTATTGTTCTACATGGAAAACAATGCACTCTAGTTCCCCCTGATAGCTTTTCACTTAAAGTTGCTCTTCTTGCTATTGTTGACATTATAGAAACATCATCTTCATCATTAAACTTTTGAAGGTATGTTCTAAGCCCCATAATAAGTAAACAAACCATTGGAATTTTATTTTCTTCACAGAATCTTTCTAATAAATGAGAAGGGTGTGCTTCTAAGTTAAAAATTGTTATATTAGCATCTACGTTGTTGCTAGTATTAATTACTGATCTTAAATTCTCACTATCTCTTTGTAATCTTTCTAATCGTAGTCTTTCTTTTCCTTCTATATCATTAAATATTGGTTCTTTACACTCTATTAATTCTTTAAAAAATTTTTCATCTCTTTCTTTAGCTTTGTTTCCTAATTCATATGTCAAATCTTTCTCTATTTGTTCAATATATGAAGCCATTTCTCTTGGATATGGAATGCCTTCATATTTTAAATGACAATATATTTCAATAATATCTTTCATAAATACTATTAAAGATTGTGCATCCATAGTCATATGATCTACCAATAAATAAATTCCTTTATATCCTTCTGGCATTGATATCATAACAACTTTATTTAATGGTTTATTTTCTCTCTCAAAAGGTGTTTCTGTCCATTCTCTCATTTTCTTTTCAGCATCTTCTACTTTCCAATGTGAAAATTCAAAAAATTCTATATATCTAGTTTCTTTTTCTGCAACATATTGCATTACATTTCCAGATTCATCATGAACAAATCTAATTCTCATTGCTTCACATCTTTCATATGCCCTATATACTGCTTCTCTTAAAACTTCAAAATCAATATCTTCCTTTATAGTTAAACTAGTTCCTATATTTAATACTTGTTTTTTAGGACAATAAGTTAAAGTATAAAAATGTAATTTTTGTGCAGCTGTTAATGGATACAACTTAATATCTTTTTCTTTTATCATTATTACCCGCTCCTATTTCATCTAATATATATTTACTAATAAATTTTTTTATATTTTCTTCATAAATTTCAGTTTCTTTATAATACGATTCAGCATGTCCAGCTTCTTTAACTATTAATATTTCCTTGTCTGAATGACAATTATCATATATATCATGACACATTCTACATGGAACAAAAGTATCATTAGCTCCATGAATAAATAATATTGGTACAGTAGCTCGTCTTACTTCTATATCTGCATTACACTCTTTAAAATTATATCCAGCCATTTTTTTACACATATTACTTACAATATTTATAACTGGAAACGGAGGAATATGATACATATTTTTTAAAACGTCACTAAAAACTTCCCATGGCGATGTAAATGCACAATCAGAAATAATAAATTTAACATTATTAGGTAAATGCAATCCACTTGCCATAACTACAGTGGCTCCTCCCATGGATATTCCGTGAAGTAAGATCTGACACTCTTCTCCAAACTTTTCAACCACATAATTAATCCATTTTAATACATCCATTCTATCTAAGCATCCAAAGCCTATATACTTACCATCACTTTCTCCATGTGCTCTTGCATCCACCATTAATATATTAAAATCATTTTCCTTATAAAATTTTGATATTGCAGCAAAATCACTTGTTGCTCCTTTACTTGAATATCCATGAAAACAAATTACTGTTTTTTTTGAATTCTCATTTGGAACTAAAACACCATGAAGTCTTAAGCCATCATCTGAAGTTATATATACATCTTCTCTTTCTTGAAGCATTAGCCACGCTTTTCTTTCTTTAATAAAAGGAATATAGTTATCCCAATTAGTTCCAGACATCTTTTGTGTTCTTTCAGTTTTTACATTCTTTCTTATTAAGACTCTTTCTAATAGATATCTTGCCATAACTACTTCTGTTAAAGCTGCTAACCCAATTATTCCAGCACCAATAAATAACCTTTTGCTCATATTTCCCCCTTATTCTTAAATAAATTGCTATTTCAAATTCAATAAATCTTCATCATCTATTAAGTCTGCTATTGCTTCATCATATTGACATAATTTTTTAGATGCTAATTCTAAATTTGACATTATACCTTGAACTTTTTTTCTAACATAATCTCTATATCTAATCATAAGTTCCCTTCTTTGTTCTATAGTCTTATCACCTTGTAAAAAAAGATTTATATATTCTCTTATATTAGAAATTGGCATATCAATATCTCTAAGACTTATTAGCAGTCTAATCCACTCTAAGTCCTCTTCAGTATATTTTCGCACTCCATTTTCATCTTTTTTTATAAAGGGAGTTAGTCCTTCTTTGTCATAATATCTAAGAGTATGTATAGAAACATTAAGCTTTTCTGCTGCTTCTTTTATCAAATATTTCATTTTATCCCTCCTAATGGTAATTATAAATACTAGAGTGCACTCTATGTCAAATCTTATATTAATCCATATAATTACATTTTCCTCTTTATTATTACAATATTCTTTAGGATATTTTTAATAAATTTAATATTATTTGTCATTTAAACCTTTACTTAAATATGTAAATATTTTTTAATAAATAAAAAAAAGATGATGTATTACAAAAAAATATCATCACCTTTCTCAAATACCCTTGTACTATACTTTATTTAAACATTTCTGAAATAATAAAGTTAAACTAGTTTTGATTTATTATTTATTTTTTCTATTAATCATAATCGTAACTAAACTAATCTTTTAACTGAATATATCCTTGTGAACAATTTTCCCCTTATCCATAGATATAATTCTATCTGCTACACTTCTAGCAAAACTCATATCATGAGTAATTATTAAAGTTGTCATTCCCTTTTCACTTACACTTTTTATAAGTTTAGAAACTTCTTCTGTCAAATTAGGGTCTAAAGCTGACGTTGGTTCATCAAAACACATAATCTTAGGTTCTAATGCTAATGCTCTACCTATTGCAACCCTTTGCTTTTGCCCTCCTGAAAGTTCAAAAGGATAATTATTTTCCTTACCTTTTAATCCTAAAAACTCTAATATTTCAGTTGCCTTTTTTATTGCATTACTTTTTCCTTCACCATTAACTCTTATTGGAGCTTCAATTATATTTTCTAATACAGTCATATGTGGAAATAAATTAAACCCTTGAAAAACCATTCCTATATCTTTTCTAATTTCTTTTATTTCTTTTTTCTTAGCTTTATTTCCATCCCTATAAAGATATCTACCATTAATTTTTATACTTCCACTATCTGCATCCTCTAATGCATTTACTATTCTTAATAGTGTGGTTTTTCCTCCACCAGATGGTCCTACTATAACTACTATTTCACCCTTTTTAACTTGCAAATCTATTTCTTTTAAAACTTCTTCTTTTCCAAATGACTTTCTTAATCCTTCTATTCTTAACATAATATATCACCTACCTGTAATAGCTATATTTATTTTCAATGTTGTTCATTATTTTAGACAAGGTCCATGTTAAAATAATATACACTATTCCAATCACTATAAGTGGCATTAAATTTGCATCCCTATTAACTGCATTTTTACCAACCTTAAGTAGTTCATCTATACCTATAATATAAACAAGTGCCGTATCCTTTACTAAAGTAATTACCTCATTGCCTACTGGTGGTATAACTCTCTTTAATGCTTGCGGTAATATTATTCTGAAAAAAATATCTTTTTTTGATAATCCTAATACTTCTGCCCCCTCGTATTGCCCTTCATCTATAGATGCTATTCCAGCTCTAAATATCTCCCCAAAATATGCTGCATAATTTAAAGTAAATGCTATTATTGCTGCGGTAAATCTATCAAATACTATTCCTAAAAGTGGCAAACCAAAAAACACAAAAACTATTTGAAGCAACAATGGAGTTCCCCTCATTATTGTTATATATAAATTAGTTATTTTATTTATAATTTTATTCTTAGATAATCTTCCAATTGCTACTATAATTCCTAAAGGAAGAGAAAGAACCAATGTAACTATAAATAGTTTTAATGTTTCAATTAATCCATCCAACACCTGTGGCATTAGTGTTATAAAATATTTAGATAATTCTGTGATAAAGTTAGCTATATTGTCCATATTTTCTCCTCCTATAATTTAACACTTAATTTATCACTAATCAGTAATATCTTCACCAAACCACTTTTCAGAAATCTCTTTCATAGTTCCATCTTCTTTCATTTCATTTAATGCATTATTTATAGCTTGTACTGTTTTAGAATCCCCTTTTCTTATTCCAATTCCATATTCTTCATTTCCATAATCATCATCTAAAACATTAAATTTATCTTCACCTTTTAATTTGATATAATATCTAACTAATATTTCATCGGCAACTACAGCATCAATTCTTCCTGCTTCTAAATCCATTAATGCTTGATTGTTATCTTCATAGGTAACAGCCTTTCCACCATCAAAGCTAGCATATAACTCTGCCTCCTTTTCCATGGCAACTACTGCTGAAGACTCATTTTGTGCTCCTACTTTTTTCCCTTTCAAATCTGATTTACTTTTAATATTACTATCTGCTAAAATAACAATAACTTGTCTATTGTTTAAATAAGGATCTGAAAAATCTACTTTTTCTTTTCTATCCTCTGTAATTGTATATCCATTCCATATAAAATCTATATTATTGCTATTTAATTCAGTTTCTTTCATTGACCAATCTATAGGTTGAAATTCTACTTCCTTTCCTAGCCTTTCTATAACTTCCTTTGCTAAATCAACATCAAACCCAACTATTTTTCCACTATCATCTCTAAATCCCATTGGTGCAAATGCATCATCTATTCCAACAATTAATGTCTCTTTATCAATAGTAGAATTATCCTCTAATGATTTATTAGCATTCCCACACCCTATCATGCCCAAAATTATTCCCCCTATACCTACTATTGCAATTAATTTTCTAATTCCCTTTTTCATTTATAGCTCCCCCTTATCCTTTTATTATATTAACACTTTATCACACTAAATTATTAAAGTCAATATCACTTTTTCTATTTTTATCCAAATTAAAAAAATGGATAATATAAATACATACAAGTATCTATACTATCCACTATTATATTATTACTTATCTCTCTTTGTTATTCTCTAATTTTAAAATCATTTCATAATATGTTATTTCATCAATTTGGCCACTTAAAAACTTCTCTTTTATTACTTCTTTGGGATTTATTCTAACTGGAACTAATACTCCTTCTTTATACTCTTCTTCTTTAGTTATAAGATAAATTATACCTATAGATATTAATAAAGCAAATATAATCATAATGAAAACCTCCATTTCAGTCTTCTAATTTATTTTCATTATATCCCAACAATATGTCAAAATGATGTCAAAAAAACATATTTTTCTTTAATATTAAATCATATCAACAAAATATTTCTTATAAATTATCTAGCATAAGCTATTCTTTTCATTGATATCTCTACTACTTTATATAAGAATAGTCCGGCAATTAAATTAATTGCTGTCGCAGGTAATACTACTGTTAAAAATAATGCTATAAACGGTGCTGGCAATCCAACTATAAACTGTGCTGCTAATAAAAATATAGTTCCACTAATTAAAGTTCCAATAGGAAAAACTAAAGCTAGTACAATACTTTTTCTCTTTTTCTCACTTAAATTATTTATTAATTTAATCTTATTAATACCAAATATAATTAAATATACAACATTTGCAGTAACAATCTTATCTATCACATTTGGAATTTGACCACCTGGAAATTTAGTTGTAAGTGCAGTAAATACTCCTGTTATTATTGCAGATATTATAGATGTCTTATAATCATCTTTATTAATTAGCATTATTATAAATAGCATAACTAGTGAAAAATCAGGTTGCATAGGTAACCCTATAGCAGGTGTTATTTGATGTAGTAATGCTCCAACAGCTAAAAGTATTGCATTAATAGTTAATTTTCTTGTATTCATAAAATTTTCCCTCCAAAATTTAATTAATATATTATTTTTCCATTCTTCAATATCATCTTCACTAGAAACAGTTCATACCATCAAAATCACCTCCTAAATAAAAAAACTCCGTCCTAAATACATAGGACGGAGTATAATCCGCGATACCACCTAATTTGTATATATAATAGATATCTTAATTATATATACCTCTCATTTTCAAGCACTAACATGCTCTATCTCCTATAACGTGGAGCTTACGGTAACCGGTACTCTAATAAAATTTCCCTTTACTCCTAACAGGCCCATTCACCAAATCTTTTCTTACTAGGATCACACCACCCCTAGTTCTCTGAAGCGAACCTTAATTTAGTTACTCTCCCTGCTCATTGGATTTAATTCTTCCTTTATTTGTATAATATTCTTTTTGGATGTTTTTGTCAACATTTTTTATATAATATTTAAATTTTATTTATATACTTACTATTATCATATATATACAAAAGCTAGAATATTATATAAATAATTTTTATATGGAGGTTTTAATTTTAAATGAATTGTTATATATTTGTATTTCTCTGTCTTTTAAGCCTAAGCATATTAATATATTCAACTCATACATCAATTAAGAATTTTAGGCTTATCTCTAAAACTTTAACTAGCTTATGCTTTTTACTTATTTCATTATCTGCCTATTTCAATAACGCCAATAATTTCAACTACTTTTTGCTCATTTTTATTGGTTTAATTTTTTCTTTTTTAGGTGATCTATTTCTTGGAATCAATAATTCTAATTCAATTTCTAATAACACATTATTTCTATGTGCTTTAATTAGTTTTTCTATTACACATATCTTTTACTCTTTATCATTCATTAATTTATCTAAGCTATTTTTTAGAAACTTCTTATTTGCAATCATGCTAGCTTTTATATTAATTTCTATATTAAAATGTATTAAAAAAATTAATTTTAAAAATATGTTCATTCCTGTATGCTTTTATGCTCTAATTATCTCATTTATGGTGTGTACTTCACTTTCTCTTGTTAATATAACTTATTTAAACAATATATATCTATCTTTAATTATATCTGGTACTGTTATTTTTTTAATTTCTGATTTTATTTTAGCTTTTGTTTTATTTTATAAGGATTGTTCTAAAGTTGTTAGTAGATTAAACTTGATTACTTACTATGTAGGACAAATACTTATTTCCTTAAGTATTCTTTATATTTAATAAAGTTTATACAGCATATATACTTTTTAATAAATCATAAATAAAAAATGACAAATATAGAGATATATTTTTTATCTCTATATTTGCCATTATTATTGTTTAATTTTTATTAATCTATATCTTATTTATCTAGAACATATCCATAAGCTCTTATTTTTCCATTTTCTTTTTCAAGATAAACACCTTGAATTTCTGGAGCAAAGCCTGGGAATCTATTAATTCCCTCTTCTAAAATTGAAAAATACTTTTGTGCTACTGTATTCCATCTTTCACCTGGCACTACACAAAATACTCCTGGTGGATATGGAAGTGCTCCCTCTAAAGCAATTTCTCCAACGATATCGCTTAAAGGAACTAGCTTAGCATTATTTCTCTTTAATTCAACATTAGCTTCATTAGGATTCATAACATATTCCGGAAGAGAATTTCTCCTAAACAATAATTTTTGATATGTCTTAGCATCATTTTCTTTATAAAAATCATGCATTTCTTGACATAACCTTTTTATTGTATATCCTTTGTAACGTTCTTCATACTTAGCATAAAGTTTTGGTAATACTTTACTTAATGGTGCATCTTCCTTTATAAGACTCTCAAATCTTACAAGATGGTCTACAAGGCCTTGCATCTTCTCTGTAGTTTCTGCTGGTGTTAATAAAAATAATATTGAATTTAAATCATTCTTTTCTGGTACAACTCTATGATCTCTTAAATAGTTTGCTAATATTGTTGCCGGTATACCAAACTCTTCATATTCACCTGTTTCTACATTTATTCCTGGAGTTGTTAACATAAATTTATTAGGATCTACAAAATATTGATTTTCTCCATATCCTTCAAACGAATGCCATTTTTCTCCTGGATAAAATTTAAAGAACTCAATATCATTGGCTATTTCTTCAGCATTATAATCCTGCCATAGTTTTCCTCTAACTGTTGGTGGAATAAATGGTTTTAACATTGTACATCTATCTAAAACATCTTTTCTCGCTTCTATCCCAACCTTTATACAATCAGCCCAAAGTTTTTTTCCTGCTTCTCCATCTTGCATTCTTGCATTAACATCTAATGCTGCAAACAATGGATAAAATGGGCTCGTTGATGCATATAACATATAAGCATTATTAAAACGCTTATGGTCAACATAACGCTTTTGTCCCTTAAGATGGCTATCCTTCTTATGAATTTGTGAAGTCTGAGAAAATCCTGCTTGTTGCTTATGTATAGATTGAGTATGTAATATTCCAGGGTCTTCTGGTTTTAAATCCAATAATAATGGAGAGCAATCTCTCATCATAGGTATAAATTGCTCATATCCAACCCAAGCAGAATCAAATAATATATAATCACAAAGATGACCTATTTTATCTACCACTTGTCTGGCATTATATATAGTTCCATCATAAGTTCCTAATTGAATTACTGCTAATCTAAAAGGTCTCTTTTCTTTTGCTTTTTCACTATCAACCTTTGCTGCTTCATTTCTTAGATACTCTTCATTAAAACAATGCGCATCTATTCCACCAATAAATCCAAAGGGATTACGTGCAGTTTCTAAATATACAGGCTTTCCTGCTGATGAAACCAACGCTGAATTATATATAGATTTATGATTATTTCTATCAAATAAAACTAAATCTCCAGGCGATACTATTGCATTTATAACTACAGAGTTTGATGTGCTTGTTCCATTCATTACAAAGTAAGTCTTATCTGCATTATATACCTTTGCTGCATATGCTTGAGCTGACATTGCTGGCCCTTCATGTATTAATAAGTCTCCTAAGTCAACATCTGCATTACATATATCTGATTTAAATATATTTTCTCCAAAAAACTCATACATTGCTCTTCCTGCTGGATGCTTTATAAAATATTGTCCACCTTGATGTCCAGGACAAGCAAATTGTAAATTTCCTCTTCTTGAATACTCACTTAAAACATTAAAAAATGGTGGTAACATTTCCTCTTCATATTTATCAGCAACTTTATTTAATTCCTTACTAAATATTTCTTCATTTAAGTCACTAATAGTTATTATTTTATATACTTTATCATTAATTTCGCAGCTAATATCATTAGTCTCAGCTATAACAAATATTGCTATTCCAAATCTTGTATCATATATATCATTTATAACTTCAATATCATTTTCATTAACTACTGCAGCAGCTACATCTGTATAATCAGTGGTGCCTACTTGTATAGTTTCTCTATCAGTAAAAAAGTAATTTCTAGTTCTTTCGGTACAAGCAATCTTTAAAGATTTCATGTCTTTTCCCCCTTATCTTTTTAGTTCTATATTTATGTTTTGCTTAATTTTAAAATTATATTATAAATATATCTTATTAATTAATATGATAATTATATAGTTAGTCCTTTTTAATGTAAATGATATGAAAATAATAAAATAAAAAATATTTAATCTTTATTTCATACAAAAGCTATTAATAAGAGGATATATCAAAACTTATTTTGATATATCCTCTTTAACAAAACATTAATTTTGTCTTTTTAACTTCTAATAAAATTTATTTATTATCAGTTTTATTTTGGAATTCTTCATTATCAATTATAAAACGCTCATGGATGCCTTCACCAATTTTTCCACGTTCGTCAAAAGCTTCAATTTTAAATACCATTCTTTTTCTATCAATTTCAATTAACTCACTTTTTGCAATTACTTCCATGCCAATAGGTGTGCTAGTAAGATGCTTTATATTCATAAGTATCCCTACACTACCTTTTCCCTCTTCTAATTCATCTTGAATACTTTTATATGCTGCTTCCTCCATAAGTGCAACCATAGCAGGTGTTGCGTATACCTTTAATTCTCCACTTCTTAAAGTTTTTGCAATATTACTTTCATTTACAACATCTTTAGTTTCACCAGTTATTCCTACTTTAATCATCCTATTATCTCCTGTTAAAGTTTTTATTAATTATATAATAATAATTTTAACATAAATACTATTTTTATAAACTTAAAAATAATAACTTAACATTATATTTAAGTAGTATTCTTAAAAAGCTTATATTTATAGTTAAAAGGCAAGGGAATACTTCCCTTGCCTATATAAATTAAAATTATTTTTTAACTGCTGACTTTTTAGCGAACATAAATGCAGCGCCTAAACCTAGTAATATAATTCCAACAAATAGAACATTTCTAGTATCTACACCACCTGTTTGAGGAAGTTTACCTTCACCCTTTCCAGCGTTTCCATTGGTAGAACTATTTCCACTGTTATTGCTTCCACTATTATTATTTACAGTTGAACCAGTAGTTTCGTTATCAGTAATTTCGTTATCACTAGTTCCATTTCCACCTTCATTTTCACCTGAAGCTATTTCAACTAAATTATTTACTGCTTTAGTTAAATTAGCACTTGCTAATTCTATATCTTCTTTAGTTGAATTTTCATCTGCAAATATTTCTTTAGCAGTTCTTAATTCATTTTGAAGGGCTACCACGCTTTCTTCAGTATATTTAGCTAAATCCATATTTTCTACTTTATTTATTAATTCTTCTAACAGATCCTTATTTGGTTTTAATCTTAATTCTAAGAATGCTCTTAGTAATGCTTCATATGAATTAGCTACTTCTTCAGCCATAGCATTTTCATCAGCTATTACAGCTTTTGAAGCTTCTAATTTAGCAGCCAACTTATCCCAAGTATTAGTAATATACTTACTTGAATCTAAAGCATCTATTTTTTCTATTAAAGCTTCTAATTGAGTTTTATCACCCTTTTCAAAGCTTAACATTTCCATTACGCTTCTTAATCTTTCAAAAGCTTGATCAATTTCATCTTGAGTAGCCTTATCATTTTCTAAAACGCTTTGAGCTTCTGCAAGTGCTGCTTTAAACTCATTAACAACAGCTGGTACTACATTTTCTAATTCAGCTTCAGTTACTTCTAAAGCTAATTCAACAGCTATTTCTAAGGCAAGCTTATTTGTATTTTCACTACCTTCTTCTTTTGCATAACCTTGTATTTTAATTGAAGCAGATACATTTCTTGCTGTAACTGTAATTATAGCTTCACCTTCACCTTTAATTGTTACTTTACCATCTTGATCTACTGTTGCTACTGCTTCATTTGAAGAAGTCCATGTTAGTGTATCTACATAATCTACTGGTGTTACTACTGGTGCTAATGTAATTTCATCACCAATATATCCAGTCTTTGATTCTGCATCAAATTCTATTGAAACAATAGAGTTATCTACAGCTGGCATTCCGAATATCTCTAATTCATTAACATGATTTGTTGTTCCTTTGTTTGAACCATACATATAAATTCTTACATATTGAGCATTTACTTTATCAAATTCAATAGCTTTTCCTGTCGCTGTTTCTGCATAAAGTTCATCAGTTCCAGCACCCTTACCATGTACATTATCAGCATCTGAATTATATACAATCACAGAATTTGTAAAGTTTGGATTGCTTGATACTTCAATTACTGTAGCATCATAAATTCTTCCATCTGCCCAGTAACGATATAAATTCATATTTTCTAATGTGTATAACTTTCCTAAGTCAATTTCAACATATGATGATTCTTTCTTTCCATCTTGTCCAAATTCACCATAGTTACCATTTACATTATCCTTAATTCCATCAGTAATCATTGATAAAGGACGATCATTGTTAAGAGTTAAGTCATCTCCATTTGTCCATTTACCTGTAACTGTTGCATCTAATGCTACATTTGTAACTTCTAATTTTTCACCATAAACTTGTACATATCCAACAGCCATAAACTTATTAGCATTTTGAGATTGCCAATGATAAGATTGTGTTGCTTTTAATCTAATGTGAGTTGCAGCAACTTCATCAAATCTGATTTCTGTTGTTGCTCCTGTAGTTTCTCCAGCCGCAACTTGTTTCCAAGTTTCGCCACCATCATTACTTACTTCTAAGATATAGTCTAGTAAGCTTCCTGTACAATCATAATTTACTGATGAGTGATAACGCTTTGTATAATCGAAACCATTGATATTATATAATCCATTTAAATCAATTGTTACGTATGCATTATTTTCAATTCCATCACTATATTCTTCAGTAATCCAATATACTGATGGATCTTCAACAAATATATTTTCAGGAGTAGTTGAATCTCCACTAGATGGTACTTCTACTGTAAATTCACTTGGATCTAAAGCTGTTTTACTATCTTCTACTTCACCTTCTAATAAATCTGCTACTTCATCATAACCTAAAGATTTATTGAATACTGCAAAGTAATTCATTGAATTTAAAATTTCAGTATTATTTTCTTCTACATATTTATCAACATTACTTAATTCATAATCTGATTTATTTAATGTTCCATCAACATATACTTTAATTAATCCATTATTTTCTTTAACTCCAACAATTTGGTGTTCTTCTCCATCTAATATTGATACAGATGCAGTTGCTCTTGCTTCATCAACTTGGAAATAAGGTTTTCCTTCAGCATCAATACCAATTTCATAAGCACCCTCTTGTTTAGCTAATGCAGTATTACCTTCTAAGTTAGCTGTATCTACTGTAGCTGCTACTGAGTATCCATATTTACCATATACATTTTCTTCTATTGTTCCATTTACAACATCTTCTGCTTCATATACTTTATAATCTGCATAATATGTTAATTCAGTTGAATTATCTCCAATTACATTATTGCTTGCATCTTTAGCACCAGCAACACTAATAGTTACTTTTTCTGAAGATGTCATTGAATCTGCTAATGTTACCTTGTAAGTAACCTTATCTGCTAATCTTTCTACACTTGCAACATTATGACCAGCAACTGTAACTGTAGGTTCAACAACTCTTTCAGTGAACTTAACAATAATTTCATTTTCACTAGTAGCTTGTGCTTTTTCTACTGTTGGAGCTACTGTATCTTCTACTGTAGATAACTTCCATATTCTTGTTTCACCTGGTTGTAATGTAACAGTTACTGTATCTCCATATTGTAATGTTTGATATGCATCATCTGCACCTTCTGGAACATTGTAGTTATTTACAACTGTACGATAGAATGTTTCATTTGTTTCTCCTACCCCTAAGTTACGATCTAATACAAATGTTAATTCTTGAGCTACATTATTAGGATTACGCATTGAGATAATTCCTTCTGTTCCATCCCATGCAGAGAATCCATAAGTTTCATTTTTTGTAGTTGTTCCAATTGATCCTAAACGTATTGCATCATCTGGATTTCCACCAAACATCTTAGCATTTCTTAATATGTGGAAGTTTTCTTCTGCCCACTCTAAGAATTCTGCATTTACTAAATATTTACCTTCACTTAAAAGGTCTGCTGAGTAATATAATTCCCAGAATGCTGTACCACGAGTAGCCATCATATATAAGTAATTTTGGAATTGTTCATCAGTCATTGAATTTGCATTCATTCCTGTTCCTTCTTTACCATATACAGGGTCATGGTTATAAATATTAGCTAGTGGGAATTGGAATTCATGGTTATGAATAAAGTCATAGTATGCCGCATCACGGTATGTTAACATTCTATCCATATATCCAGAAATTGGACCTGCATCTCCACGGTCATGAATACATTGTAACCAAACTGAATTTGCCCATTGTAAGAACCAAGGACTTGGGTTAACATAACAAGTTAATGATAACCATAATTTATTAATTTGTTCATCTGTTGCATGATCTCTTACTATTTCAAATAAATCAATCCATGCTTCCCATAAATCAGTTACATGATACATTCCCTTGTATCCACCATACATATGATTATTTTCTCTTCCAACTACACCTTCACCCTTAGGGAAAGAATTATATTGTGCATTATCTGAGAATCCATCCCATTTCCAGTAGTTTACTTGATATTCTGTTTGGAATTCTATAAACATATCAATTAAGTTTTCAATGTAAGTTCTATCAGCAACGTCAATTGATCCGCCTGCCTTACTACCCTTACCTGATTTTGTTAAAATATTAGCTAAATGTCCATAGAAGTTATATCCACCACGTGGTCCAACCCATACACCAAAGTTTGAACCAAAGTTTTGAACTAACTCACTTGAAGGATATAGTTTATTCGGGAACTTTGAGTTAAACTCCCAAAATCCCGATTCATTTAAAGTTGTTCCTGCTCTATTAGCATCTACTATATTTGTATCATTATAGTTAATCCATCCATCATCAACTACATATGAATCTAATGGTCGTATTCCTGTTGATGAGAATTGCTTATCAATCTCAATAAATGATTCTAAAATATTTTGATCATCAATAAGCATCATGTTATCAAACCATGAATTATATTGAATACGAAAATCTGTTGGTGTAGCAATATCATCAATATAATCATAGAAGTCTGATTGAATTACTTGCTGTTCAGTAGAACGAGCAGCTCCTACTACTGTTTGCCAAGTTACATATTCACCTTCTGTTGTTAATTGGTTATCACGCTCAAAATCTCCAAAGTTTTTACCACTATAATATCTCATTCTAGCGTTATCATCTACAATTTGTGTATCGCTTAATGGGAATTCTGATCCAAAGAACATACCTTGAATATAAACTGGTTGTCCTAAATTTGCTTTAAATGTTTCCATTTCTACAATTCCACCTGCATCTGTTGGAATTGTCCAAGTAGCGTCTTCTTCATTAACATTTAAAGATTCACAATCAATATAATCAATACGAATATCTGTATCTGAACTTTCAATTTCTATAAATTTACGCATGTAATGATCGCCTTCATACATGACTATTTTTTGAGTAATATCGAATTCAACTCCTAAAGTTTCATATGTTTCAAATGGAAATTCTATTATTTTCCCTTCTTTTTCTTCATTGTTCAATACTACATTTGTTGATTCCACTTTAATGTTATCTACATCTAAAGTTAAATCACTCGTTTTTATTTCATATCCAGTTGAAGCTTCATCATCTTCAATAATATCCTTATGTAGATTGAATTCTGCTCCACCTGCAAATGCTTGTCCGTTTTTTGATGATGTAGCAACAAGTCTTACATAACGACCCTGCGCTTCCTTGTTAAGGTTTACAACAATTTGATTAACTCCATCATACTTAAAATTACCTTGTGCAACTAAGTTTTCAGAATCTGTTATTGTCTCTAAATCATTTGAAACATATAATTCATATCCCAAAATATTCCCATTTGTATCTTCACCTTGTTGACGTGGTGTATACGAGAATGCCTTAAAGCTTGTTTCTTCTTGTAAATCAAATTCTACCCAATGTGGATATTGTTGTGGTGTTCCAGAATAGTTTGAATGCCAGATAGTATTTACATCACCATCAATTAAGTTAGCAGCAGGCCCATCTGAATCCCCTAAATTATTATTTTGTTGGCTACTTGCTGTAGCAGTCCATTTTGAACGATCAATTCCTTCAATTGCTGGCTTTTCTGCTTTTTCTTCAAACAATTTAATAATGAATTCTTCACTACCATCTCCTGGTATGAAAGTTTCATCTGCTCTTAAGTTGTTAATCTCACTTGTTATCAATTTACCATCTGCATAAGTAAATTCACGCTCTAAGTATTGATTTCCTAGAACTAAATTATTGTTTGTTTTTTCGACTCTAATTGAATCAACTTCTACAGCATAAACTGGCGTAATTGACTGTCCAAATAAAGACACTGAAATAAAAGCCGCTAATGCTCTCTGTAATGTTTTCCTTTTCATTTATACCTCTCCTCCCTTTATATGAAAAATATTACAAAAATATCATATCATATTTCCCCTTTTTTTCTTTGCATTTATTAATTAAATAATTGTACTTTTTATAAAAACATTATTATTTTTACATATAACTTCATTATATATTCACTAATATTATAATAAAACTATTATAATGTCTTATATTGTTAATGTTGGTAATTATATTTAAAAAAGAAAAGAGCCCTATTCTTTTATATAATAGTGCTCTTTCCTTTTATATAATATTTCTATTTCTTTATTAACCTAACTACTATGTCAAGCAGTTGGGTGTTTCCAATGGACTATACTCTCCTGGACATTCTTTGTATGGACGACAGTAAAAACCTTACTTCATCGCTCCACTCTTTGTAAGTCTAACAACCGTCTCAGCGTGCGGTGTATTTGGGAACATATCCTTAACTGTGCTTTTATCTACAGTATATCCATGCGCTAATAATACATCTAAATTTTCTACCATTGTCTTTGGATTACAAGAAACATAAATTATCTCAGGTGCGTTAAATTTAATTACATAATCTAAAGCTTTTGGTGAAACTCCACTTCTTGGTGGGTCTAATATTATTATATCTGGTTTATCTTTAACTCTTTTAATAGTTTCTGCAACATCTCCAGCTATAAACTCACAGTTATTTAATCCATTAAGCTTAGCATTTTCCTTTGCTGCTTCAACTGCTTCTTCTATAAGTTCAAGTCCAACAACCTTCTTAGCATTTGGAGCTGCTATTTGACCTATAGTTCCAGTTCCACAATAAAGATCAAATACAACTTTATTTTCTCCATCTCCCATAAAATCTCTAACTAAGCTATAAAGAGATTCTGCTCCCTTAGAATTAGTTTGGAAGAATGAAAATGGAGATATTTTAAATTTAAGTCCAAGTAATGTTTCAACTATGTAATCTCTGCCAAATAATACATTAACCTTTTCTGGTACAACGGCATCAGATAATGAATTATTTTCTGTATGTAATATAGATACTAATTCACCTTTATAGTTTTGAGCCTTAAGTAATTCAGTATATTCAGTTAAATCAAAATCAATTTGAGTTGTAGTAACAAGATTAACCATAAGTTCACCAGTATTAGTTGCTTTTCTAATAACTAAATGTCTTAGATATCCTTCTCTTCTCATTACTCTGTAATATGGTAATCCAGTTTTTCTGAAATATTCTACTGTTGTTTTAAGCACTGTTCTAAAATCTTCATCAACTATCATACAGTTATCAACTGTTAATACGCCAAAAGATTTTCCTTTCATGTGCATACCTAAAGTAAGCTCTCCACCTTTTTCTAAATCTCCAAAAGTAAACTCCATCTTATTTCTATATTCCCAACAGTTTTCGCTTCCTTTAACTCCAAGATACATACCCATAGGTAAATCTCGTGCTTCAAAAAGTTCACAAATTTCATCACTTAAGAATTCTAGTTGTTTTTCATAAGTTAAATTTTGAGAACTACATCCACCACATACTCCAAAATGTGGACATGGTGCTGGTATTTCATATTCTGCTTTTTCCACTACTTCAACAAGTTTAGCCTCTGCATAATTTTCTCTATTTTTCTTTACTGTAGCCTTTACAGTTTGCCCTGGAAAAGCCCCTTTGATCATTATTTTTTTACCCTCAGCTTCACTTATTCCTGTTGATGGAAACTCTATACTATTTATCTTTAGTTCTAACTGACTTCCTCTTTTCATCTTACGCTCCTAATCTCTAATAATTTTTATTTATAATTTTTATTATATATTACTCTTAATTATACTATGTTACTCAATTTACCTTTATCAATAGTAAATTCTATATTAACAATTGTCAATTGCTAATCCTTAACTACTAATAGTATTATACCTTAAATCAATTATAAAAACACCTCTATAAATTATATAGAGGTGTAAGTTCACTTATTAGTTTTTGATAATTATCTAAAAAGTAATTTTCTTGCTAAAGTTTTTCCATGTAACATTTCTTGTATTATTGGATAATATAAAACATTACTTATTATATATAGTATAGTAAACATAGCTTCTTTCATTACAATTTGATATCCTGCTACATTTAATATTAAAGTCAGTATACCAAATAAAACCAATGCTAAACCTATAGCTAATATTTGATCAAACACTCCAGTTAAAAATACCTTTGCATAATAAGTAAATTTCCCTTCGTTTTTTATATCTTCACTAACTAGAAATTCCTTTTCTTCTGCTATCTTTTCTTCTGCACGAATTATTTCTACTTCTTCTTCTAACTCGTCTAATGTTACTTCATTATCTAGCTCATCTAATGTTATTTCTTCTTTTTCTAGGTTTTCATTATTTTTTTCCACCATCTAACCTCCATTTACTATTATTACAACTTATAATATATAAATTGCTGTATATATAATTAAAGCATATTATTTAAACTTATATTCTTTAGTTTCTAGCTTATATAATAAGAAATTATCTGTAATAGTAACTGTTTCCTTTATACCATCTAGATTATTTTCAACACTACTTATACCATCTTTTCCTTCAATGATATCATATATTTCTTTGTTTAATTCAGTATAATCCCTATCATAATCACCAGTAAATGCTGCTGAATATGCTGATAGAGATAATTCTTCTATATTAAACTCTCCAATCTCAATTATACTTTCTTTATCTAAATTAAATCCAAGTTTCATACAAATTTGACCACTTGCTAAATCAGATCCAAATTGCTTAAATCCATAATACATACTTTCTAATCTGTTTTTTTCTGGATTTTCATTATCAAAATATATATAATTATCGTTAACTGATATACCATTTTCTTCTTTTATTTCATTTTCTACAACACTATAATCAAGTGAATATCCTTCTGTTGTAGATATAACTCTTGCTAAACCTTCTTCATATAAAGCTTTTACCTCATCTCTAGTATAGTCATTTGACCATTCTCCAGGTAAAGTTTCCACCTGTCTTAGTTGTACAGCTGAATCTTCACTAACTACATTTGTTTGATTATTATCATTTGAACAACCTACAATAGTAATAGTAATCATAGAGCTTAACATTAAAGCTAGTATTTTTTTCTTCATATTTTTTCCCCCTACATTATTAAATCTGTAGTAATATTTTTTCCTAAATCCTATTAATTATAACATTATAATGCAGTATTTTAAAAGCTTTTGTCGAAATATTTAGTCAAAATTCACACTACTTATAGTGTTTATTTATAATTTTATAAACTCCTTAATTTTTTCAAATGTTTTTTCTCCTATACCATCAACACTTTTTATTTCTTCTATTTTTTTAAATCCACCATTTTTTTCTCTATAAATAATTATTGACTTTGCTTTTACTTCACCAACTCCAGGTATACTTTGTAGTTCACTTTCAGTTGCTGTATTAATATTAATTATATTGTTGCTTTCAGTATCATTTTCTAAAGCATAATTAGTATTGTCTCTATCTTCATCATTTATATTATAAATAATAATTAATTCATGATTGCTTAGCTCCTTTGCCCTATTTATATTACTTATATCAGCTTCATCAGTTAATCCATCTGCTATGTCTATTAAATCTTTTATTATACTTCCTTCATCTAATAAATAAACATCTGGCTTAACTACTTCTCCTTTTATCTCTACAACTATCTTATTTTTAACTCCCGGAGTTTCATTTTCTTTATTTTCATTATTATTTATTTTAACTACCTCTATATCACTATCATCATAATAACTAGTCCCCTCTATGATATTTTCATCTTCTTCAATAAAAATATTATTCATATATTCATCTTTAAAAACATTCTTCTTATTTCTTCCATATGTTAATAAAGAAACTGAAAATATAATAATTAATATAACTATGATGGCAATAGCTTTTTTATTCTTCTTATTATTCATATTTTTTCCTCCATTACTTTATACCTATAATTATTAACATATTTTTATTATCTAAACTTTTATTCACACTTTAAATATAGAAATACTGCTACTTTTTTGATAAAATAGGTAAATGAATACATATTTTATAGGGAGACGATTATGAGAAAGTTCTTAATAAAAATGTTAGTCTTGGTTTTTATCTTTGCTAACATATTTACTACATTGTCAATTGTAGAGTACTCTGCTTTCCCACAACTCTATTCTGAAGCTATATTTTTAATGGATGGGATTACAGGAGATGTTTTATATGAGCAAAATGCCGATATACTTTATGAACCAGCATCAACAACTAAGGTAATGACTGCTATACTTGCAATTGAAAATTGTAACCTTGATGAACCTATTACTATTGGTAAAAATCCACCATTAGTTGATGGATCTCGCATTGGTATTGCTGAAGGTGAAGTTTATACAATGAAGGAATTGCTACTTGGACTTTTATTAGAATCTGGAAATGACTGTGCTGAAGCTATCGCAGAACATATTTCTGGTTCAAATTCAGCTTTTGGTAAGCTTATGACAGAAAAGGCTCATGAAATAGGAGCTACTTCTACAACTTTTAAAAACCCTAGTGGTTTAAGTGAAGAAGGACATGTTACTACAGCACATGACTTAGCTTTAATAATGCAATATGCCCTATCACTACCTGCTTTTATAGAAATATCTAGAACGCCTTATTACTTTTTTGAGGATCATCCTTTTGAAGATGGTACTGAAAAATGGGCCACTAATAGGAATAATTGTTTAGGTGAAGACTCTACTTATTATTACGAGTATCTTTATTCCGGTAAAACAGGATATACTCCTGAGGCAAATCATACGTATACAGCTGCTGCAAAAAAAGATGATCAATTATTAGTTGGTGCTTTTTTAAATGGAGTAGATAAAGCTGGTTTTTATACTAGTGTAGGAGAATTATTTAATTGGGGATTTGAAAACTTTCAAACTAAGAAGATAATTTCTAAAGGTGATACTTTAGACGAATATATATTAGATGATAATACTACTATTCCCTTATTAGCTACAGAAGATATCTATTATACTTCTTCAAGTAATATAACTACTATTAATACGTCAGTAGAATATACAAATAAAGATTTTAGTACTACTTCTATCAGAAAAGGAGATATTCTTTTTAACGCTTCACTTTTAGTAAATGGTGAAAGCTATAAAAATATTGATTTATCTAGTGGTATCACAAGAGAATATACTACAGAAGTTCAGTTACAACAAGCTATAGAAAAAGTTACTAAAAAGAAATCTTTTATTCCTAGAATACTAACTGTTTTTATTATTATAATCTTATTACTGGTATTATTAATACTTAGAATTAGATATGTAAAAAGAAGACGTTCTTTCCTAAAAAGAAGACATAAAATTAGAAAAAAACATAATTTTTAAAAAGAGGCTTTAAGCCTCTTTTTTAAACCCTTAGCATTTCTAAAAGTTGTTGAATATCATCCGGTAATTTAGCTCTTAACTCTAATTCTTCCTTAGTTCTTGGCGACTTGAAGTTTAATCCATATGCATGCAGTGCCTGCCTCTTCATTATCTCAGAATCTTCTTCATATCCATATAAAGTATCACCAAATATAGGGTGTCCAAGAGAGCTTAAATGAACTCTAATTTGATGTGTTCTACCTGTTTCAAGTAGACATTCAACTAAATCTGCATCCTTTAATCTTTCAACTACTTTATAATGGGTTATACTTCTTTGCCCTCTGTCATCAACAACTCTTTTCATATTTCCTTCTTCTTCTGGTCTATAAATTGGTTTATCTATAGTTCCTTGCATTTCTTCCATATGTCCATGTACTATTGTTAAATATCTTTTTTCAATATTATTCTGTTGCATTTCTTTTGATAATTCCATATGGGCATATTGATTCTTAGCTATTATAATAAGTCCTGAGGTATCCATATCTAATCTGCTTACAAGTCTTACAATGCAATTTTGATTAGTTTCTCTAAAATAATATAATAACCCATTAGCTAAAGTCCCACTTTGATATCTCTTAGTTGGATGAACAACCATGTTAGGTCTCTTATTTACTACAATAATATCCTTATCTTCATAAACTATATCTAATTCCATTTTTTCTGGTTCAATATTTTGACTTTCCTTCTTAATTAAATTAATTAAAATATTATCATTTTCCTTTAAAACATAATTCATTTTAACTGGATTATTATTAACTAATATTCTTTTATCAATTGCTGCACCTCTTATAAGTCTTGATGATAACCCCATTTCCTCTTTTAAGTATTCTCTTATCTTTCTACCTTCAAAACTTTTCTCAACACATTTTTCTAAAGTACTCATACGACCCTCCCTAAATAAAATTTAAAATGGCAAATGGCTAATTGACAATGAAGGTTTAAACTACACCAATTTGCCATTTGCCATTTGCCATTTACTTTTTATTATTAAAACTTATAATTAATAACGTTATTCAAATACTAAATAGTCTTCTCCAATTATTATAACTGCATCAAAATCTGAATATTCACTATCCTTATTTTTCTTTATATTATTAATTCCTATATCATCTTGTAATAGCTGCTTTAATTCATCATTATTACATAGTATAACTGATTTCTCGGCTTCCTCTCCATTGCCTATGCTCATGTTAGAATAACCTAACTCTTCGAGTTCTACTTGTAAATTGCCAGCTAATCCATTAACTCTTGTACCATTCAATATCTTTATTGAATAAACAGCCTTATTAACGGTACTACTATTAGCCCCATTACCATTCTTAAGTATATCTATTATATCTTGATTATACTCTTGTTCTACAACTAAGAAATCCTGACCATAAATTCTTTCATCATATCCATATAAAGTGTTCATAGTCATTCCTGTATTAGATAAAACTTTTAATCCATATGAAATAATTTTATCTCCTGGCATATTAGTTCTTACATTTTCTTTAATAGCTTTTAATATATTAGGTACATCTGTTACTATTAATGGGTTGGTACATTTTTTTATTACTGCTGCTATAAACTTTTGTTGGTTTTTTATTCTTCCTAAGTCTCCATCAGCAAGCCCTGTACCATCATTATTTTGTCTCCATCTAAAGAACTCTTCAGCTTTTTGCCCATCTAACATTACAGTTTCTCCAGCAGTAAAGTTTATATGTAGATCTTGAGCATCATCATCATAATACATGTCTTGATCAATATACATAGGAACTCCACCTATAGCATCAATTAAACTTCTAAATGCATTGTAGTCTATCTCTACTATATAATTAACTGTAATATCTAAAAGCTTTTGAACTTGATATATAACTTCTTTCTCCCCACCTAAAGCATAAGCAGCATTCATCTTCCAATAAGGAACATAATCACCATATGCATCATATGCATCTTCTACTTCAATTAAAGTATCTCTTGGAATAGATACAATATTTATGCTATCTGTTTTAGGATTATAATTTAAAAGCATCATTGTATCAGTTCTTTTTGCTGCAGAATTCTCTATATTTTCTGTATCTCCAATATCCATTCCTAATAATAATATATTAACAGGTTCATTTCCAGATGGTGATACACCTTTAACCATATCATTATTATTTAATGAAAATACAAATGAAAATAAATAAATAGCAACAAACGCTATTAATAATATTGCAGTTATAATAGCTGCAGCTATTGCTCTCTTTATAGTAGCTTTTCTTTTTGCCTTTTTTCTTAATAGTTTTTTTCTTTCAAATTCTTGCCTTGCACTGAACTTTTGTGAAGTTACCTTACGCTTGACTTCCCTAATATTTTCGTTATTATCACCTGTTTTCTTAGCCATTATACCTTCCCCACCTTATACAATAATACTAATTATCAAGTTTATTTTTATTATACAATAAATAATTTCTTGCCTTTATTGTATTGATATCAACTGCATATCCCTTATTTAATAAGTATATTGTTGTGTGAGTTAACGCTTTAATCATGGCTAAATCTAAAGATTTATAGGAAATAGATCTAATCTCATCAATTCCATCAAATTCTCTTGAAGGTTCAATCAAATCAGCTAAATATACTATCTTATCAAGATTACTCATATTTTCTTTTCCAGTAGTATGCCACCTCATAGCACTCAAAATTTCTTCATCATTTATTTTAAATATATTTTTTGCTATAATTGGTCCAGCTATAGAATGCCATATTTCTTTAGTGTTTTCTTCATCTATAGATAAAGTAATATTCTCTTCATCTATAATTTTTCTTAACTGCTCTAAATCCATATTTTTTGCAACATCATGACAAAGAGCTGCAATTTCAGCTTTTTTTTGATCTTCTCCAAAAACCTTTGCCAATTCTACCGCTGTATTTACTACTCCTAAAGTATGATTATATCTACCAACTTTTAAATTTTCCTTTACGTAATCCTTTATTTTATCTATTTCCCACATCTTATTCTCCCTTATACAAAGCATTCTCTTCTATATAATCTTTAACTTCTTTAGATAGGAAAAAATCTACTCTTTTTCCATCCTGAATTCTCTTTCTTATAATAGAAGATGAAATATCTATATCCACAACATCTAATAATGTTATTTTACATTTATACTTATCTTCAAGCTTTTTCTTTTGTTCACTTAATATTTCTTTTGTATATACGCCTCTATTAAAAGCTACAAAAGTACAATTTTTCAATACTTGTTCTGGCTCTCTCCATTTTTCTATATCCATTAAGGAGTCACCACCTGAAATAAAAAATATTTCAGTGTCATAGTATTTATTCTTTAGATATTTCAATGTTTCATAAGTATAGCTATATCCATTTTTATTAACTTCATAATCGCTTATTATAAAATCTTCATAACCATCTATAGCTTTTTTTACCATATTATATCTATACTCAGCATCTATTATTCCATTATTTTTCTTATGTGGTGGATTTCCTGCTGGTATAAAAATAACTTTATCTAAATTCAATTGTTCCTTTGCCTCATAAGCAATATATAAATGTGCCAAATGTATTGGATTAAAAGTTCCACCCATAATACCATATTTCTTCATTGATATTTATTTTTTCCCTTGTGGTAATTCTATCTTAGACTTTTTAGATGATTTTTTATATAAAACTATCTTACTTCCTATAGCTTGAATCCCTTCACAACCTATAGCACTACATATTGCATCAGATGCCTCTCTTGCAGCTAATCCACTATTTTCTAAAACCTTTATCTTTATAAGCTCTCTCGCTTCTAAAGCCTCTTCTAATTGATTTAAGAATGCCTCTTCAATTCCATTTTTCCCGATTTGGAATATTGGATCCATTGTATTTGCAAGCCCTCTTAAATAAGCTCTTTGCTTTCCTGTTATCATATGATTATTCCTCCTATAAAATGTACTCGAATTCGAAGTCATTTAATCTAACCATGTCTCCGTCTTGTACTCCCATTTCTCTTATTTCATCTAATACACCTTTGTTTTTAAGAACCTTATGGAAGTATCTTAATGAATCTGCATCATGTATATTTACAGAAGCAAGTAATCTATCAACAAATGATCCTGTAACAACATAAGTGTCGTATTCTTCGCCTTCTTCAACTTCAATTGTGTATGTGAATCTCTTTTCTTCTTCAACATATCTTTCTTCTTCTGGTATTTCTAAATCCATAAATGGAATTTCTGTTAACATCTTACCTGCTTCTCTAATAACTTCTTCAACCCCAGACTTAGTTGCTGCAGACATCTTAAATACTTTATCAAAACCTAATTCGTTAACCTTTTTCTTAAAATCTTCAAATACTTCTTCATCATAAAGCATATCTGCTTTATTTGCTACTACTATTTGTGGTCTATCCCAAAGTTTTACTGAATACTTTTTAAGTTCTTCATTTATCTTAACGAAATCTTCAAATGCATCTCTTCCTTCGATTCCTGATATATCAACAACATGTATAAGAAGTCTTGTTCTTTCTATATGTCTTAAGAAATCTAATCCTAAACCAACACCTTCAGCAGCTCCTTCTATTATTCCTGGAATATCTGCCATAACGAATGCATTAATTCCTTCAGCCTTAACAACACCTAAGTTTGGCTTTAATGTTGTAAAGTGATAGTTTGCTATCTTTGGCTTAGCAGCTGTAACTGTTGATAATAAAGTTGATTTACCTACATTAGGGAATCCAACTAATCCAACATCAGCAAGTAATTTTAATTCAAGCATTAAAGTTCTTTCTTCTGCTGGCATTCCTGGCTCTGCAAAGTGTGGCGCTTGTCTTGTAGGTGTACAGAACTTACAGTTTCCTTTACCACCTTTACCACCTCTAGCTATAACATATGTATCATCTTTATGAGAAAGATCACATATAACTTTGTTAGTTTCAAAATCTCTAACAATAGTTCCCATTGGAACTCTTATGTATAAATCTTCTCCATCTTTACCATAACATTTTGAACCTTGACCGTTTCCACCAGCCTCAGCTACGAATTTTTTCTTATATTTAAAATCTAAAAGTGTAGTTAATCCAGTATCTACTGTAAAGATAACGCTTCCACCTTTACCACCATCTCCACCATCTGGTCCTCCAAGTGGAACATACTTTTCTCTTCTAAATGTAACTGCACCATTTCCACCTGCACCTGATTTTACTAATATCTTGGCTCTATCTATAAACATAGTTACTTTCCTCCTTGTAACTTCCTAATGTTAAACATAATAATCTATCTTTTATTATTCCTTAACATATATATTTTATAATAGTATATAAAAAAAAGATATTTATTACAAGAATAAAAGCACCCATAGGGTGCTTTTATCTATATAAAATATAATTATTCAGCTATTTCTTCACGCTTACTGGGTAAACAGAAACTTTTTTCTTGTCTCTTCCCATTCTTTCAAATCTTACGATTCCGTCTTCTTTAGCAAATAGAGTGTCGTCTCCACCCTTACCTACGTTTAGACCTGGGTGAATCTTAGTTCCTCTTTGTCTGTATAGGATGTTTCCAGCTAAAACGAATTCTCCGTCAGCAGCTTTAGCACCTAATCTCTTAGATTCAGAGTCTCTACCATTCTTAGAACTACCTACCCCTTTCTTGTGGGCAAATAATTGAAGGTTCATCATTAACATACTCATTACACCTCCTCGAATTTTATTTTTATATATTTATTCCGTCTATTTTTACCAAAACTAGCTTCTAAGGACATCATTAAACTTTCTAAACTTTTTTCAAATGTTAGTAGTAATACTTGCCCTCTTTCAATATCATCTTTTTTAAGACTTGATAAATTCAGTGATAAAAATCCATCATTTACCTCATACTTTACTGGTAGTTTTAAAACTTCCGTAATACCTATTACAGTACTTTGAGATAAAACTGAAACACTATTACAAATCATGTCATACACATCACCTGTAGCACTTTCAATTTCCTCTCTAGATAAAGCATGCCCTTCAATCTTAAATCCGAGAGATACATGTTTTTGCTTAAATATAATAACCTTAATCATAACTTATAATTAAGCTTCGATTTTTTCGATTACTAATTTAGTGTAAGGTTGTCTGTGACCAGTCTTCTTTCTGTAGTCCTTCTTTGGCTTATACTTGAAAACTGTGATCTTCTTAGCTTTACCTTGAGCTGCTACCTTAGCAACAACTTTAGCTCCTGATACTAATGGAGCTCCAACTGTTAAGTTTTCTCCGTTAGAAACAGCTAAAACTTCAGTTAATTCTACTGTTGATTCAACTTCAGCGTTTAATTTTTCAACGTATATTACGTCTCCTTCTTGAACTCTGTATTGCTTTCCTCCAGTTAATACTACTGCGTACATTAAAAACACCTCCTCTTAAACGGTCTCGCCAATGTAGGTACAAAGATTTAACTTTGTTTTAATAAAACCCGTTATGTGCGGTTTACAAATGACATTTTATCATATAAAACTACATTTTGTAAAGAAATTTATTATACTTTTTCTATTGTTTTTATTTTGTACTTTTGGTAATTTTCTTTTTGATTAGAGAAAATTAATGGTTCAACCCTATATCCTTCTATGTCATGTACAAAATTTAAATAAATTTCTTTATCTAGTCCATCAATGTTTTTCAGAAATCTAACTAAATCGCCTTTTATGTCATCTTCATAATTTTTATCTATTTCTATGTAAAAATCCTTTATAGAATTTTCATTAGAACATTTTATTATTTCATTACTAATAAGAGTTTCTATATAAGATAATTTTAAAAGAAACCCATTGGATTTACATTTTTTACATGGTTCTTCTAAATATTCATAAATAGATTTTCCTGTTCTTTTTCTGCTTATTTGAACTAGATCCAACTCTGTAAATGGAAAAATCTTGACATTTCCTTTGTCTGCTTCTAATGATTTCTTTAGAGTTTTTATTACTGGTAATTTTTGCAATTCATCTCTCATATCGATAAAATCCACCACAATTATTCCACTTAAATTTCTTAATCTAATTTGTCTTCCAACTTCTTTTGCTGCTTCTAAATTTGTTTGATATATAGTTTTATTAAAATCTCTAGCTTTTGTATTTTTCCCACTATTAACATCTATAACATACATAGCTTCTGTTTTATCTATAACTATATATCCACCACAAGGAAGATTAACTTTTTTATGCCTTAATTTAATTATTTCTTTTTCTATACAATAATAATCAAACAAAGTTCTTTTATCTTCATAAAATTTAAACTCAAAGTTTTCCTTACTTTTAACTAAATCTTGAATTATATCTAAGAAATATTTATCATCGCTAATAACCTTAGTTTTTTTATCGTCTAACTCTTCAAAAAATCTATATATTAAACTATTTGATTTAATCTTGCCTATATTTTTTGAATATTTAAGTTTTCTTTCCAAAGCGTCTTTCTTTTCTAATAAAGAATTTAATTCTTCTACTAACTCTTCCTTAGTAGCATTAGCTGCTTCTGTTCTAAAAACTATGCCTATACCCCTAATTGGTTTTATAAATGTAGTCAAGTTTTGTCTATGTTCAAGTTGAGTTATTCTCTTTGATAAAGTTATTCCTTCGTCACCTAAAGTTAAAACCATAAGTTTTCCTAAAATTGACACTTTATTACTAACCTTTGCTCCCTTGTTTCCTAAAGGCTCTTTTAGAACTTCAACTAATAACTCCTCACCTTTTTTTATTCCTCTTCTTTTTAGCTCATCGCTATAATACATATAAGCTTCTTTTTCTAATCCTATATCTAAAAATATAGAGTTAATTCCTGGAATAATATTCTTAACCCTAGCTTTATATATTTCTCCAATTTGAGGACTAGTAGAATCCTCATGTGCAAAACATTCTACTAGTTCATCATTTTCTTTTAATGCAATTCTTAAGAGATTTTGCCTCTTCTCAACAAAAACTTCTCTCATATTTTACTACCTAAATTCCTTTGTATAAAGGAAAATATTTATTATTTTTTAATATATACATTTCTTCTCTTTTTATATTAACAAAAGCCTCTGGGTTTATTTCTGAAACTTTTCCCTTTAAGTAAGTAACTAAAAGATCAGCTGAAAGATTTTCTCTACTTCCTGTAGCTATTAATGTATTTAATATTAACTCATTATCTTTTATCCAATATTTAAATTCTTTAACAAAAGGTTTAATATCAGTAAGCTTTTCACCCTTTTTAGTTTTTTTAACTATTTCCCAAACTTTTTCATTAAGAGTAGTATTCATTTCTTCTTCAACTTTTGAAGTTCCATTTAACTTTATCTTAATTATATATCTAGCACCATCTAAAAGAGCCATTGCTTGTGGTAATCTTTTAACATTTTCAACTATTTCTACTGCATTTGCATGTAAGAATTTAATTGTAGGAGGCGCACTTTCATTTAACTTTTCTATTACCTCTCCTACTCCAAGAGATTCAGTTAAAACTAAATCTAAGTATTCTCCATCTGAATAAACACCAACAGAAAGTGGTTGTGCTATTGATAATGCCATATGTGGATTAAATCCTTTTGAATATTCAACTGGTAATCCTGATCTTTTTATTATTCTTTGAATAGTTCTCATTAAATCTAAATGTCCAATAAATTTAATTTCTTCACCCTTAGAAAACTTGATTACGTATCGCACCTTCAAAACACTTCCCTTCTTTAAAGTTTACATTTATACCACAACCTGTACATCCTTCTAGGCAGTTTCTTGTAAGCTCAGCTTTCTTAGCCTTTTCATTTTCTCTTTCAAGATATTTTCTATTAACACCAATATCAATGAAATCCCATGGAAGTACTTCATCATATGTTCTTTCTCTATATACATAGAACTCTGGATCTAAATTACATTCCTCCATAGATTCTTTCCATATATCCATATTAAAGTACTCTGACCAACCGTCAAATTTAGCGCCTTTTTCAAATGCTCTAATTAAAGCATCACAAGTTCTTCTATCTCCTCTTGCAAATACAGCCTCCATAAATGAAGTCTCTTGTTCATGGTAGTTAAATACTATACTTCTTGATTTTATTGCACCCTTAACAGCACCAATTCTTTCATAAACCACTTCTGGTCTTTCCATTGGAGCCCATTGGAATGGTGTAAATGGCTTTGGAACTAATATTGATGCACTAACAGTAATTTTTAGTCCCTTGCTTCTCTTATCCTTTGGAATACTAAAGTAAACATCTGCCATTTTTTCTGCTAATTCACCAATTCCAGCAGCATCTTCTGTTGTCTCATAAGGAAGCCCTATCATAAAGTATAACTTAATAGTACTCCATCCTGATTCAAAAGCACTTTTAGCTGCTTCTAGAATTCTATCTTCTGTTAACCCCTTATTTATTATGTCTCTCATTCTTTGAGAACCTGCTTCTGGTGCAAAAGTTAAACCTGTCTTTCTAACCTTTTGAATTTCTTTTATTAAATCAACAGAAAAGGCATCTACTCTTATTGATGGAAGAGCTATACCTACTTTATTTTGCTCATGCTCTAAAACTAGGCTAGATATTAAATTTTGAATATTAGAATAATCACAAATACTTAAAGATGCTAATGATACCTCATTATATCCAGTAGCCTTTAATGCCTTTCTTGCTTGTTCTAATAATGTATTAGTAGTCTTTTCTCTAACTGGTCTATAAATCATACCTGCTTGGCAGAATCTACAACCATTTGTACATCCTCTAGCAGTTTCTAAAACAACTCTATCATGAACTATTTCAGTATAAGGAACTATCATTTCATCTGGGAATGCTACTGAATCAAAATCATTAACTATTCTCTTTTTAACCTTTGCAGGTACATCATCATACTTTGGTTTAAATTCTTTTATTGTGCCATCCTCATTATAAGTAACATCATAAAGACTTGGAACATAAATTCCACCTATCTTTGATATTTCTCTTAAAAATTCTTTTTTATTAAAAGTGCCTGCTTCTTTATGTCTTGCGTAAACCTCTAAGACATCATTCATCATTTCTTCACCTTCACCAATTTCGAAGAAATCAACAATATCATATAAAGGTTCTGGATTATATGCACAAGGGCCACCAGCCATAATTATCGGAGCATCTTCTCCTCTTTCACTTGCTCTTATAGCTATTCCTGACATATCAAGCATATTTAATATGTTTGTATAACTCATTTCATATTGAAGAGTAAATCCTAACATATCAAACTTATCTAATGAAGTTTTAGTTTTAATGTAAATAGTTTTATGTCATTTTCTCTCATTAATGCTTCCATATCTGGCCATGGTGCAAAAACTCTTTCACAATATGTATCTTTTCTTTCATTTATAGTATGATATAAAATTCTTGTTCCTAAGTGAGACATACCAACTTCATATACATCTGGGAAACAAAATGCAAATCTTATATTAACATCCTCTGGATTTTTTATAACTTGATTTAATTCACCACCAACATATCTAGATGGTTTTTCTACCTTACATAAAATATCATCAGTTATTTTATTCATAAGTACCCTCCTTTTAATCAGTTTGGATCTTGTAGTGTAGAGTTTCAAGCATAGGAATAAAGTCAGCAAAGCTGACTTTATAAATATATTTTAGAAACCCAATAAGAGTTACCTAGTTGAACTCTTAACTCCTCACTTCTAATTCCTAACTATTCTTATGATATTCTAGCATACTAAACATCTAAAAGTAAACTAAATGCTTTTACCAAGTCTTTTCTTGCTATACTCTTCTAAGCTAATATTTCCATATACTTTTAATGCTTCAATAAGCTCATCTTCATGCATTATAAATAAAAGTTTTAAATCATCATTTAATACATAAAATGTATTAAATCTATTTTTATCTATTATACTCATTAAATTAACTAAACCTTGTTTATAATATACTGAAATAATTCTATTATCTAAATACTTATTTCTTATTAGTTTATTCCTTTTCATAAATATATTCCCCATTAATATATAAGTGCTTGTTTTTTGCTGAGAATACGTTATATACCATATTAATATTCCCGAAATTAATAAGCTTAAATTTATTTCACCTACTTTTAAAATGAAAAGAAAAAATAAAATTATAAAGCATAATCCAAAAGCATAGCTAACCTGTGACATTATACTTTGAACCTTTTTGTAAAACATCTTATTAGACAGTATTATTTCTAAAATTCTTGCTCCATCTAATGGATATGCAGGAATCATATTAAATAAAAATAATCCTAAATTTATTAATATAAATTCACTAACTATATTGCTATCAACAAAAAAATTTATACAAAAAAACATTCCTGATATAAACAAATTAATTGCAGGGCCAGCAATGTATATTTTTATTTTATCTTTATCTAATAATTCATCCAAATTTGATAATTTTACTCGTGTTCCATATATATGAACTTGAAATTTACTAAACTGACTTCCCTTCCAATTAGCTACAATAATATGACAAATCTCATGTATAAAAATACTAATAAACGCTCTAATTGTATGTTTATTCATACTAAATAAAACTGCTAATAATAATAATTCTGCTACAAATAACCGCTTTCCTCTTTTCATCAATCTCACCTTAAAAAGTGCTATATTAATCTATTCACATATAAACTTTAATCCTCACTTTTACAAATTTATTTTATTTCCATTTATTTTCAACTTTATGTATTCATTAATCTTTTTTATTGTAGAGAATGCATCAATATCAATATTTTCACCACTTTCCTCATAGACATTACTATTCATTACAGCCTTTATATTGTTATAGCTTTCTGTAGCTTCTTCACTTGAAGAATATTTTAAATAAAATACAGTCATTATCATTACTAAAACAACTACTAATTGATAAATAAAAATATTTATCATGCTAGAAAAAAAGCCTTCCTTCTTATTAATCCTTTTACCGCTATTACCATACACACTTTCAAAATTACTTCTATTATAGACAGCAGACCTTTTATCTTTTACATTTGTATGTCTTAAGTTTTCATAATAATTTTTATATTCTCTACTATAATTTCTCATTTCTCCTCCTAAAAAAATTGCTTATTATATTGTATTTTTAACAATATCAAATTAGAACTTTCTAATGATTTTATCTCTAAGTTAAAAGGACATAAAAAAATAGATGTGTAAACTAACTTACACATCTATTTTTTAGAAACTTATCTTTTTTCTTCTCATTCCTATATTAAGCACTAATCCAAGTGATACAATTGTTGTTAAAAGGGAACTTCCACCATAACTAACTAATGGTAGTGTTATTCCTGTTATAGGCATAAGCCCAATAGTCATACCTATGTTTTGCCAAATAGCAAATAAAAAATATGCTACCATACCTATGGATACAATTCTCCCAAAAAGATCTTTTGCTGTTCTTGCAATATTAATCATTCTTGATATTAATAAAGCATAAAAGCTTAATAAAAATATTGCTCCTAATGTTCCCCATTGTTCTGATATTTGTGCAAATATAAAATCAGTTTCAACTTCTGGTACATTTTGTGATGCATATCCACCTGTTTTATCATTTGCTAAACTATTATGAGCTCCCCAAAATCCGCCTGATCCAATTCCTATAAGCGATTGTCTTAAATGATATCCGCTACTTGAACTATCCAGCTCCGGATTCATAAATGAGGTAATTCTTGTCTTTTGATAATCTTGTATAAGACTAGAATTCCATAATAACACTATTCCTAAAAGTAATGCTCCTAGCCCTCCAAGTATAACCCTTTTATCTAATCCACCTATAAAAAATACTCCTAAAACCATGAAAAATAAAACCATTGTCATTCCCATATCTGGTTGTATAACTATAAGACCAGCTGGAATTATTGCATAAATTGCTAATATACAGAAGTTTTTAAAATTATTTATATCACCATCTAAATCTTCAAGTTTTTTACCCATCATCATAATTGTTCCTATTTTAGCAAGCTCTGCTGGTTGGAACGAAAGCGGTCCCAATGATATCCATCCTTGAGCACCATTTACTGTTTTTCCTATTACCAAAACAAGTACTAATAAAGCAATAGACCCCCAATAAAACAAAGGCGTAAATCCTTTAATTATAGTATAATCTAATGCAATAACAAAATATAAAACAACTAATGATAAAATAAAGAATGCTCCTTGCTTTTTCAAATAAACTAAATCATAGTGAGCTTTAGTTGCTAAATATATGTTTAGTATTCCAAATATAGTAATAACTATTATTGATATAAGCATCCATTTATCTATTTCTTTTAATTTTTTAAAATCTATCTTAAAATTTGATAAAGGTATCATTGTCTCATCTCCTTAAATTTTACTTAATCATTATATCTTATTTCAACTTTTTTCACCATAAATAATTAAAATACTCTAATAAAATTCAGAAAAACTTAATATTTTAATCAACTAAATATTTTTTTATATCAACTTTAAATTCAAGTAATTTTGTTAGATGAAATCATTTTTTAATATCCTATATTCAATATTTTTGCCCCTATATCTTTATTATATTAACTTAATCTCCATAATATAAAAAAGCCTGCATCAAAATTAAATATAAATAAATTATTTACACTTCTTATTTTGATACAAACTTCTTATATCTTACCTTCCCTTTACATTTTTTATAGGGATATTTGCTATAAGTGAAGGTCCACCCTCTCCTTCAATACTATCACTTCTATTTAATGAAATTTCTACATCATTAGCATCAATTTCTATATATTTAGAAATAACCTGTAATATCTCTTCTCTTATCTTATCTAAAGTATCTGGGGTTAAATCTCCTCTATCATGAATAAGTATTAACTTTAATCTATCTTTAGCAACTTCTTTTGGTGTAACTTTACTTGAAAATACCCTTAATAAATCCATTTCCCATATTCCCCCTAGCTTTTCTTAAACATTCTTTTTATTGCTGAAAAAAGTCCTGTTGATTCTGATCCCAATTTTAATAATGGAACTTCTTCTCCTGTAATTCTTCTTGCAACATTTCTAAATGCTTGACCTGACATAGATTTGTCATCTAAAGCAATAGGTTCTCCTTTGTTAGTTGAAACTGTGATATTTTTATCATCAGGAACTACTCCTAAAAGTTTAACAGATAAGGTTTCTATAATATCTGATACGTCAAGCATATCCCCTCTTCTAGTCATCTCATAATTTAATCTATTAACGATAACTGCATGATCTTCCAATCCCTTTGCATCTAGCTTTCCAATTACTCTATCTGCATCTCTAACTGATGTTATTTCTGGATTAACAACAACTATAGCTCTATCAGCACCTACTACTGAATTTTCAAATCCTTGCTCTATACCAGCTGGCGAGTCAATTAATACATAATCAAAGTCTTCCTTTAGTTTATTTACCAACTCAAACATATCTTGTGCTCTAATATCATCTTTATCTTTGGTTTGAGCTGTTGGTAAAAGACATAAATTTGAATATCTTTTATCCTTTATTAAAGCCTGCTTTAATCTGCATCTATTTTCAATAACATCTATAATTGTATAGACTATTCTGTTTTCCAATCCCATAAGAACGTCAAGGTTTCTAAGACCAGTATCTCCATCAACCACTACAACCTTTTTCCCTAGCTTAGCTAAAGATGTTCCTAAATTTGCAGTCGTTGTAGTTTTACCAACTCCACCTTTACCTGATGTAATAACTATCGAAACTCCCATGTAAATCCCTCCACTTTTTTAATAAATATATTTATTAGGTAAATATGGTTCTACTACTATATAACCATCCTTTATTTTAGCAACCTCTGGATAAGATGGCTTTATACCATCATCTGGTGATAGTGTTAATATATCAGAAATTTGCATTAATTCTGGCTGCATCAAAAATGCGGCTATTATAGATTTTTTATTTCCACCTGTACCAGCTCGCACTTGTCCCTTTATACTACCTAATACTATAATATTTCCACCTGCTTTTATTTCCGCACCACTATTAACATCACCTATAATAATAATATTACCTGGATATTCAATGCATTGACCACCTCGTACTGTTTTTTTGATAAATTTTGTTTTTCCTTCATTAATACCATTAAAAATCCTACTACTATTATTACTTTTATTAAATTCATTAATATCATCAAAAACACAATCTCTTACATTTATTTTTTCACATATTTCATCTTTTAATTTTGCTATATCACTATCTGTAACATTCTTAAAATTTGATGTGATTTTTATTATAGAGTTACTATAAAAGGCCTTTCCTTTTTCTAAGGTACATATTACACCTTCTATTACAGCATCAAAAGTTGGAAATTTTTCTATGTCTATTATAACATTAACTCCATCTTTATTCCCTCTAATTTGTATCCTATTATCATTCATTGGTTACCCTCCACCAATTTTTAACTCAATGTAATTATACCCCTAATTATATCATATATCTACACTTAGTAACATATTTCATTAAAAAGTAATGTAAGTTTTTACAAAAAAAGCACTTATTTTACTATACCACAATTTGTTCTAGTAAATAAGTGCCTTTATACTTTATTGTTCTATATTATTTGTTTCTGTATTAGTATTTTGATTATTAGTGTCTTGTTTATTTGCTTCTACATTGCTTTCTTCTGTTTCTTTATTATCTGCTGGTGCATTTACAACATACTTTTGGAAACTTGAAGATGTTGACGCATAATTAGGATTAATTTTTAATAACTCATCTTTAAAATACGCCTCATATATAGCTTTATGAACAGTAGCTCCTGAGCTTCCCTTATTACCATCATAAAGAGTTGAAAAAATAGCTATCTTAGGGTTATCCATAGGAGCAAAGCTTATATAGTTACCGTGAGGCCTTCTTCCTATTTCAGTATAATGCTCCTCAGTACTAAAATCGGCCGTACCTGTTTTACCTACAACTTCTATAGGAAAATTACCAAAGCATTCATACGCTAAACCGTTATTAACGTATGTATTAACTTTTCTCATACCTTCTTTTACAGCCTGTAAATATTCTTCTGGAATATCTAACTCATCTACAACTTCTGGTTTAAACTCATGTAACACTTCTCCTGTAGGAGATGTTATTTTATCAACTATAGAAACCTTATATCTAGTTCCTCCTGATGCTAACGTTGCAACATAATTAGCTAATTGAAGCGGAGTAAAGTTATTCATAGATTGACCTATTGCATCAGTTACCGCTTGAGATGGTCCTTTAATTTCAGTAGTCATACTAAAAATAGTATAATCAGCTATTATAGTTGAAATAATGTCTGCTTGATCTTCTATAGTAACCTTGGTATTATTAGCTTTTTCATAATTAGCTATGCTTTTTTTATACTCTTCTGATGTATTCATTATACTTAATACATCATTTTCAATATATTCCTTAAAGGCAACATCATCATCAACTTCTTCACTTGTTCCAACTTTTTCCAATGTCGAATTAATTTTCTCTTTTAAGCTAGATTTTAAATTCTTTAATTCATCAGTATCCGTATCTTTATAACCGATATCAAATGGAACGAAATAATATGCTCCATACTTTCCACTTTCTAAATAATCTACTAAAGTGAACATATGACTTCCTAAAACGGCATTTTTCCATGAAGTAAAGTTATATGTTTGACCAAAATCTTCATATATTTCTATTCCTGTAGAAGGATTTTTCCCTTGTTCAACTCCTAGCCCAAATTTCCATGCATAATGAGCTAATGTATTTAATCCCTCTATCTCGGAACCTGTCTCTTCAACCCCTTTTAAATACAGTCTAAGTCCTGTTTCATAGAAAAAGTAGTTAGATGAAAATTGAAGAGCCTCTTTTACTGTAATTACTCCATTAGCACTTCCTTGGAAGTTTTTAACTGTAAGTCCCGCTCCACTCCAAGTACAACGTCATTCATTGTTTCATTTACTGTTATAACGCCTTCCATTAAACCAGCTATTGATGTAAGTGGTTTAAATACTGAACCTGGTTGTAAAGTACCTTGAGTCGCATAATTAAATAATGGTTTTGGATATATATCATAGATATCTTCTCTGATTCCACTTTCATTTTTAGGGAATAATTCATCTAAACTCATTGTTGCCCCAGTATCTTTTATATGTTGTAATCCAAAAGCCTCTAAGTTCGGTGAAAAATACTTTTCATATAATTCATCACTTAATTGCCCAGAAATAGCAAAATCATTTGGATTAAAATCCGGATAACTAGCCATAGCTAACACTCTTCCAGTTCCAACCTCAATAGCTACAACAGCACCTCTTGTTGCACTTTTTTGTCCATCTTCATTTCTAACACGTTCAAGTGTATCTTTTAGTGCTTCTTGAGCTGCATATTGAACATCTTTATCAATTGTTAAATATACATTGTTTCCTGGATAAGACTCTAGCTTAAACAACTCTTCAGTTGCTCTACCTTGTGAATTAACTTTTACAGTTGTTCCACCTTTATTTCCTTTTAATTGATCTTCTAAAGCAGCTTCTATACCTGAAGTACCTATTAAATCTGTAGATATATCATATCCTCTTAACTCATAGCTTTCTGCCTCAGAGCTATTTATAGATGAAACGTATCCAATTACTGATGATGCCAAATTATTGTAAGGATATGTTCTAACTGGTTGTAAACTAACATCTATTCCTGGTAAATCACTTAATCTTTGGTATATTATAAATGAAGTATCTCTCTTTATATTATTAGCTATTGTAACAGCCTTATATCCCTCATAACTTTTCATTTTAATAGCATCTTTTACAACAACATACTTTCTAATATCTTCTATAGAATATCCATTACTAACAATGTCATTAAATATTAATTCTCCAATTTCATATGAGGTTAACTTGCTACCACTATTGTTATATTTTTTATATAAAGTATTATATTCATCAATTGTATATCCATCTGGTAATAATAATTCAAACAAATCATATTGATTTATCAAATAATAAAAGGTTTCTTCCGGTGTTATTGCTAAAAGTTTTTCATTAACCTTTTCTATTTCCGCATCGGTTAAATCTCTAGATTTATCTTTATACAGTTCATTTTCTATACTTTCATTCATTCCTCTATCACGCTTAAATCTTATCTCTGATGATTTTTTTGCATCCTCACTTGATACTTTAAAATCAAAATAGAATTCGCCTTCTGAGTTTATTTTTAAAGATAAATCATCATTAAAACTCTCATTATTTTCTTTAAGTATATTAAACACTTTTGCCATAGTGCTATAAAAGGCCTCTGTTGCTTCTTCTGCTTCCATATAAGTTAATACATATGTCTGTGTATTACTTGCTAAAATATTTCCATCACTATCATATATAATTCCTCTTGGTGCATTTTCAGCAATAAATCTAGTTGAACTAACATCAGCTTTTTCCTTATATTCATCGTATTTATATACTTGAAGGAATAACAATCTGAATACTATAGTACCTAAAATTATAAACATTATTATATATAAAATTGTGTACCTTACATCTCCCTTATCCTTTTTAGGCTTATTTACTATCATTAAAACCTCCATCTATCCCTAGCAATATATTTATCTAAAGTAGTTAAAATTAACTTATAAAATAACATCATACATATTGAATTCATAATACTAGATAATAATGCACTTCTTAAATCAATACTTAATGAGAAAATTTTAAATATTATCGCTACCCCTAATACTTTTAATATTGATATCCCCAAAGCAGTTGCTATTGGAATTAATCTATTTTCTTTAAATATATTCTTTCCAACCTTTGCTGCTAATACACATAAAAGCATATTCAAAAGCAAATTTACCCCAAATCCTTTAAAAAAGAAAATATCTTGTAAAAGTCCACTTACAATACCTATAAATATTGCTTCTTCACTTCCACAAATTATAGAATATGCAATTGCAAATACAAATAAAAGGCTCGGAAATACTCCATTTATAGAATAATATGGTAATATAGTGTTATCTATAACTAGTAAGCATATTGATATTAATATTAATATTAACCTTTTCATAAATTAACCTCTAATCATATTTTACTTTTTCTTTTGGAATAATTATAACTAATTCCTCTAATTTATTAAAATCAACATATGGCTTTACTACAGCACTCTTCATAACTTTTACATTATCTGTTTCAACTGATATTACTTCCCCAATTCTAATCTCCTTAGGGTACATACGTCCAAGTCCTGATGTTAAAATAACATCACCTTCTTTTATTTCTGAATCAATAGGAAGGTTTGTTAACGAAATTAGATTCCTGTTTTTTCCATCACCAATTCCTTTTATAATTCCCGTAGACTCTCTTGTACTTTCAACCATAGCTGCAACAGCAATATTTTCATTTAATATAGTTTGCATTATTGAAAAGTTCTCTTCTGATCTAGTTATTTTTCCAACTAACCCTTGTGAACTAATTATAACCATATCTTTTTCTACACCGTCTTTAGTTCCCTTATCTATAAGGTATCCATTTGAAATATTTCCACCACTATATCCAATTATATTACATCCTAGATAATCGTAGTTTTTATTAGCATTTGCATAATTTAATATTTCTCTTAATTTATCGTTCTCTTCTTTTAACCTATTATACTCAACTAATTTATTCTCTAACTCTGCATTTTCTGAAATAAGAGCATCATTTTCTTCTTTTACATTTTTAAAATTCACAAAAAAATCAAATGAATTTTTAAGTTTATCATTTACTGAATAAATAATTCTTTGAAGAGGACTTATTATTGTCCCAACACCACTAGATATACTATTTGAATCTTTTTTAAGACTAAACATAATTACGCCTAAAAAGGCAACTGACAGTACCACAATAGTTACTGCCAGTTTGTTTTTAAAAGGTTTCATTATTGACCTCTTTGAGTTTTGCTTAATTCATCAAAATTATCTAGAGCTTTTCCTGCTCCTAAAACAACACAATCTAATGGTGACTCAGCAATATGAACAGGCATATTAGTTTCCTTATTAATTAATTGATCTAGGCCTTTTAACATAGCTCCACCACCTGCTAACATTATTCCTTTTTCCATTATATCAGCTGATAATTCTGGTGGTGTTTTTTCTAGTGTAGTTTTTATTGATTCAATAATTGCATATACAGGTTCTTTTAATGCTTCTCTTATTTGATCTTCTGTTATAGTAACTATTTTAGGAAGCCCTGTTATCATATCTCTTCCCTTAATATCCATACTTGCTTCTTCTTCATCTATTTTATAAGCTGAACCTAATTCCATTTTTATTTGCTCTGCTGTTCTCTCACCAATCATTAAGTTAAATTCTTTTTTAACATAAGCTATAATAGATTGATCTAATTCATCACCAGCAACTCTTAAAGATTTGCTTGTTACTATTCCTCCTAAAGAAATAATAGCAACTTCTGTAGTTCCTCCACCAATATCAACTATCATGCTTCCTGTTGGCTCTCCAACTGGAAGTCCTGCACCTATAGCTGCTGCCATTGGCTCTTCCATTAAAACTACATCTCTAGCTCCAGCAAATTTTGCAGCTTCTTCTATAGCTCTTCTTTCAACTTCTGTTACTCCTGATGGATAACATACTATTATTCTTGGACTAGTAAAAGCACTTTTGCTTGTAACTTTCTCTATTAATTTTTTTAACATAGTTTGAGCAACATCAAAATCAGCTATAACTCCATCTTTAAGTGGTCTTATTGCCACAATATTTCCTGGTGTTCTACCTATCATTAACTTTGCTTCTTGACCAACTGCTAATGGTCTTTTTGTATTACTATTTATAGCTACAACTGAAGGTTCACTTAATACTATTCCTTTTCCTTTTACGAAAACAAGCGTATTAGCTGTTCCTAAATCTATTCCCATATCTTTGTTACTACTGAAAAATCCCATGTGAATTCCCCTTTCGATTATATAATTCCTTTTTCTTTTAAACTGACATATTTATTATTTCCAATTATAATGTGATCTAACAGTTCAATTCCCATTATCTTTCCACATTCTTTTAGTCTAATTGTTATATTTATATCTTCCTTACTCGGACTTGGGTCACCAGAAGGATGATTATGACATACTATAATACTTGCGCTCCCCATCGAAACTGCTTCCTTAAAAACCTCTCTTGGATGAACTATTGATGAATTTAAAGTTCCCTTGAAAACATCTTTTGTAGCAATAATAATATTCTTAGTATTCAACAATATAATTTTAAATATTTCTTGATTTAAATTACTCATCTCATTTATTAATAAAGATGAGATATCTTTAGGCGACGTTACCTTAAAGCTATCATTAATAGATTTTAAAGTCTTAAATCTATTAAACAACTCTGTCATTGCTATTATTTGACAAGCTTTAACTTTTTTAATACCTTTTATTTTATTTGCTTCATCATAACTTATATTTAAAAGTCCGTCTAATCCTTTAAGCTCAGCAATAATCCTACTACTGAGATTTATAACATTTTCACCCTTTGTACCTGTCCTTAATAATATGGCTAATAGTTCCGCATCACTTAAACTTTTCACTCCAAATTTAAGTAATTTTTCTATTGGTCTTTCATTTAATGGTATATCATTTACTCTTATATTTTCTGGCATAAAAACTCCTTAAAGTAAATTTATACCCACCCCTCATTGTTATGTAATATCTTTTAGAATTTTGTTAAGTAAATTTAACGGTAAACCAACTACATTATAATAACAACCATTTATCTTCTCAACAAAAACTCCGCCAAAGCCTTGTATTCCATAGGCTCCTGCTTTATCTAAACATTCTCCTGTTTCTATGTATTTATGTATTTCTTCGTCTGTTAATTTTGAAAAGTAAACTTCGTATAAAGACTTTTACTTTCCATAATTCCCGTAGAAGTATTAATAACAGTAACACCAGAATATACTCTATGGACATTATCACTTAAAAGTTTAAGCATTTCCATAGCCTCTTCTTCATCTCTTGGTTTTCCTAGTATTTTATCATTAATAACTACTATAGTATCTGCTGCTATAATAACACAGTCTTCACTGACCTTAGATTCTATGTCTTTAGCTTTTCCTTTTGATAAAGTCTTAACGTATAAATCTACATCACCATTAAAACTTATTTTTTCTTCATCAAAATTGCTAACCCTTACTTCAAAGTCATCTACTATTCTAGCTAGTAATTCTTTTCTTCTCTCTGAAGCGGATGCTAATATAACTTTCAAACTATCACATCCTACAACATTTATTTTTTATTATTCCCAATTTTATATCAGTCTTACACTTAACTTTAAATTTTAATTAATAACAAAATAAAAAAAGAGGTAAATGCTTCCTGTCACCTATCTTTTTTCTAATATAGTTTAACACTTTATAGATATTCAAACAAGCACTTTCCTCTTTTTATATATGAATTTTTATATAGATTTATATGTTTATCTAATAATATTATAAGTCCCCAAATTAACTAAAGTTAATTAGTGTCGTATATATAAATTGCATTTCTTGTGATACATCTTCTTTTTTAATTTCTGATGCACTTTCATTTATGTGCTGTTTTAAATTATTTAATACTTCTATTTTATCTCCTGATTCTACACTGTCTAAATTTGAAACCCAAGTTTTAAAATCATCTGTAGACACGGATTTAACATCACTATTAAGAGATGTATTTAATAATTTTAAGTAACCATCACAAATTGCAGACACTTGACTTTGAACTTCATCATTTACATTTAAATTAATTGTAACTTTTGCACTTTCTATGCCATTAGATGTTAATTTATTTACTACTGAATCCGCCTCATCACTATTATATATACCTGCTAAAACTTTAAACTTATCACTATCATTAAATATAAAAGCGCTATATTCACTACTAATTTTACTTAATATAACATTAGCATTTTCGTTGCTTGAAAAATATCCACATTGAACTATTACGAAAGAAGAAACTACATTATTACTACTTGTTATAGTCGAATTATCATCAGTATTATTATCAACTTCTTCACTATTAATCTTCGTATTTTCACTTATTTGTTGTTTCTCATTGGCATCTATTAAATTCTCATTTGCATCATTTGCAGGTAAAAAATAGATAATTACATTTGCTAATAATACTCCAACTATAATTACAAATACACTCATAACTACAAATGATAAAATTGATTTCCAAATATCATTGTTTTTCTTTTTTTTATAATTGTATTTAGTATACCTCACTTTCTCATCCTCCCTCTCCCCTACCTTTATTGTTGTTTTAATAGTCTTACATTACAATATATTCATCAGTAATAGCTTATATACATTATGTAAAAACTTATTTTTATTTTTCCAAAATAACCTCTAAATAGATATCATCAAACTCTATATTATCTTGATTTAATTATTTACTAAATTTAACAAAAAAGTGATGATATATTATACAGAAATTTATACATTCTAATAAGTAGCTTACTGCTTCTTAATATATATTCTTTCCAGTCATATCATCACTTTTTCTAATGTAACTTTTAACTTCTAATCTTTTGTTGCTAAGATTTCTTATATTTATTTAATCTCTTTTAGTATAGCCTTTAAGTATTCGTAGCAATTTCTTACCGAAGATATACTCATATGTTCATCTGGTGTATGAACATCATAAAGATTTGGCCCAAAACTTATCATATCAAGGTTTCCTAGCTTTTCATTAAATAATCCACATTCAACCCCAGCATGAATCGCAACTATCTCTGCTTCCTTACCATACATTTCTTTATGAACATTTTGACATATTTCTCTTATCTTTGAATTTGGATTATACTCCCAAGCTGGATAATCTGATGTTGTAGAGAAATCTCCACCTAAAAGCTCAACTATAGTTTTACTTCTTAAAACTATTTCTTCCTTTAATGAAGGTACTGAACTTCTAATAGCAGAATCAAATATAACTTTATTATCTACAGTAGTTAATACTCCTAAATTTGTTGAACTTTCAACTAACGCTTCTATTTCTGTACTCTTTGTATTTATTCCAAATTGGAATAAAGATATAATAAATTCACAACTTTACTTGTACATTCATCTGTAAACTCTTTTCCTTCATTATTAGAATAAATTGAAGCCTCTATTTTTAATCCTGGGTCTTGAGCTCTAAGTTCATTTGAGATTATTGTGTTCCAATTATTAATTATATCCACAACTATATTTTCATCATTAACATTTATAGCTATTACAGCCTCTGCTTCTCTTGGAATAGCATTATTTTTTGAACCACCATTTAAACTTACAAGGTTAAATTTAACTTCTCTTAATAATCCCTTAAGAATTCTGCCTAATATTTTATTTGAATTTCCTCTTTCTTTAATTATATCCATACCAGAGTGACCACCCTTTAATCCTGATATGTTTATTTTTATTAACTTTTTATCATTTATAGCTTGATAATTTACATCTATAGTAGCATTGCTTCTTATACCGCCTGCACAGCTAACTAATAAGTAACCTTCTTCTTCATTATCAAGATTAATTAATATCTTCCCATCTATATGTTCTTTATTTATAGCCATTGCACCTGACATTCCTGTTTCTTCATCAGTAGTAATTAATACCTCTATTGGTGGATGTGGAATATCATCTGATGCTAAAATAGCCATTGCATAAGCAACTGCAATACCATTATCAGCTCCTAATGTCGTATCTGTTGCATAAATATAATCATCAACAATTCTTAATTTTAATGGATCTTTTTCAAAGTCATGCTCTATTCCATTATTCTTTTCACAAACCATATCCATATGACCTTGAATAATTACCGTTGGTGCATTTTCATATCCTTTTGTACCTGGTTTTTTTATAATAATATTTAGCGCTTCATCTTGGATAGACTCTAAACCTAATCTTTTACCAAAATTTAATAAATAATCACTTATTTCTTTTTCATTTCCTGATCCCCTAGGAATATTTGAAATTTCTTCGAAATATTCAAAAACAGCTTTTGGTTCTAAATTTTGTAAAACTTTCATATTGTTGTCTCCTTATTTTGTTAATTATGTTAAAATAATTATATATCAAACAGTATACTATAATCTATATATCAATAAAATTTACTGCTATATAATTTTTATTTTAATTAAAGTGAGGTGGTTTTATGCAAAAGACTAAAATGATTTTTACAATTGGACCTGCAAGTGATAATGAAGAAACTTTAACAAAACTTATAAACATAGGAATGAACGTTGCTAGATTAAATTTTTCCCATGGAACTCACGAAACCCATAAAGATAAAATAAACCTTATAAAAAAAATACGAAAATCCCTAAATACTCCAACAGCAATAATGTTAGATATTAAAGGACCTAAAATTAGAACTCATAACTTTATTAATGATGCTGTAGAGTTAAAGGCTGGACAAATATTTACATTTATATGTGGTGAAGAAATTTTAGGAGATAATACATGTTGTTCTATAACATATGACGAATTATATAAAGATGTTAAGCCTGGTGGCACTATTCTTGTAGATGATGGTGTTTTAAAATTTGAAGTTATCTCTGTAGAAAATAAAAGTATTGTATGCAAAACATTAACTGATGGTGTAATTAGAAATCATAAAGGGGTTAATGTCCCTAACGTTAGTATCAATCTTCCTTCTGTAACAGAAAAAGATAAAAACGACTTAATATTTGGATGTAAAATGGGTGTTGATTTTATTGCTGCATCTTTTGTAAGAAAAGCCTCTGATATCTTAGAAATTAGAGATTTGCTTAATGCCAATAACGGAAGTAACATTCAAATAATAGCTAAAATTGAGAGTCAGGAAGGCGTAAACAACATAGATTCTATTTTAGAAGTATCTGATGGAATAATGGTTGCTAGAGGAGACATGGGCGTTGAAATTCCAATAGAACGAGTTCCTCTTATTCAAAAAACTATAATAAGGAAATGTAATGAAGCTGGAAAAATAGTAATTACAGCTACCCAAATGCTTGATTCAATGATAAGAAACCCACTTCCTACTAGAGCTGAAGCTTGCGATATATGCAATGCCATTTTTGATGGTACCGATGCAATAATGTTAAGTGGTGAAAGTGCAAGTGGATTATATCCTATAGAAGCAGCAATAACTATGTCTAAAATAGCAAAAGAGACGGAATCACATTTAGATTATAACTTTTTAAATCAACGCTTAAAGGAACCTGCAATGTACGATTTTGCTGAAGCTATAAGTTATTCAACTTGTAGAACTTCCAATGTTCTTCATGCTAAGGCAATAGTAGCTGCCACAAACTCTGGTTCTACAGCTAAACTGGTATCAAAATATAAACCTAGGTGTCCTATAATTGCAATAACTCCTCATGATGAAGTTATGCGTGGATTAAGCTTAAATTTTGGTGTCTTTCCAGTTTTATGTTCTCATTTTGAAAGTACTGATGATATTTTAGCAGAAGCAAAAAGAGTTGCTAAGAAGCTAGAACTCGCTACAGAAGGTGATGATATTATTGTAGCTGCAGGCATGCCAACAAACTATACTGGCGGAACCAACATGCTAAAAATAGAAAAAATATAGTTAAAATTAACCTAAAAAGTGCTTATATAACTGAAATGTTATATAAGCACTTTCTCTACTCTAACATTTAATCTAATTTCATAGATAACTGTTCTCTAATATATTTCTTTCATCCTAGAATAAACCTTTGAATAATTCTCCTAGAGTAACCCCATCTTCTGTATCATTATATTGCATGTATTCATTTGATCTTTCTACTGCATCTTTAATACTTAAAGATATTCTCTTATCTGCTTTATTAACATCAAGAACCTTAACTTTTACAGTTTGACCCATTTGAAGTACATCTGATGGTTTTGCTATATTTTCATCTGTAATTTCATTTATATGAACTAATCCTTCAACTCCTGGGAATAATTCTACAAATGCACCAAATGACATAAACTTAACTACTTTACCTTCTACTACATCTCCTGCTTTTATGCTATCTGCATGTACCTTCCAAGGTTCTTTATCTACATCTTTTAATATTAATGAAACTCTCTCATTTTGAGCATCTACTTCACCAACAAATACTGTAACCTTATCTCCAACATTAACAACATCTTCAACTCTTTTAACTCTTTCCCAAGCTAAATCATTAATGTGAATTAATCCTGTAACTCCACCGATATCAACAATTGCACCAGCTTTTATTACTTTCTTAACTATACCTTCTCTTTTTTCTCCACTTTTAATAGACTTCCAAATTTCTTTCTTTTTAGCTTCATAAGCTTCTTCTTCTAAAATTCTTCTAGAAGCAACAATTTTTCTGTTTCTTAAGTCTAATTCTGTTAATCTAACTTCAATTTCTTTTCCAAGTAAAGTTTTAAGATCAACTCTTTCTCTCGAAGCTAATGATGCTGGAATGAATACTCTAATAGATCCATAATATGCAACTAATCCACCTTTAACTTCCTCTTTAACTATAACCTTAATAGTTTCTTCATTTTTAAATGCAGTCTTTAAATCTTCTTTTTCAGTAATTTGAAGTGCTCTTAATCTTGATAATTGCACATAACCTTCTCCATCGTTAGGTGAAATAACGTATACATCTAAAATATCTCCTGGTTTAACCACTTCATTTAAAGAAACATCATTATTTGTTAATTCCTCTTTAGATATAACACCATCAAATGCGTAATTAATATTAACTATAACTTCTTTATCATTAACATCAATAACTTGACCTTTTAATATATCTCCTGAACTTATTCTCTTAACATCAAAATCTTTTAAAAAATCTCCCATTGAGTTTTCGTTTAATTCAACTGTCATAATACCACTCCTCATATAACAAACATTTCACTCTTAATTTTAAGCTACCCTTTAATTTTATACAAGTGTAACTCTCAAAATTTAACTTATTAAAAATATTGTAAATAATAAAAAAAGAACCTCTATTCAGTAAGAGGCCCTTTATTTACTATATTAAGCTTTTTTCCTTACTAATGATGTTATAGCAATAATTTATTATATCTCCACGCTTTATTATACCAATAAAAATACCTTCATCATCAACAACTGGTACAAAATTTTGAGTTGTTGCTAATCTTATAATACTTTCTACATCAGCATTAATTGATACACATTTATGCCTTGTTCTTCTTGGTATTTCACTAACCTTAACATTTTCAGTATTCTTAAAATTAAGATTTGGAGTATTTTTTAGTTTCCACAACAAATCTCCTTCTGTTAATGTTCCCATATACTTGCCTTGTTTATCTATTAATGGAATAGCAGTGTAACCATGATGTTCCATTCTTTCTATAACCTGCCTCATTGTTGCTTCTATATTTTCGTAAATAACCTCACTTTTAGGAGTTAAAAGAAACGCAATATTCATATCATTTCCCCTTCTTTTAATTCTAATTTATAATTATATCTTCCTATTTCATTTTATCATATTTTCAATGTAAATGTTGTAAATATTTTGATTTTTAACAATTTGTTAATTTAGTTGCGTGTTTATTGAAAATTTTATTTTTAAACTTATCTTCATATCTTATATACTCATATTCGTCAATAATTGTTGATACCTCTTTATATATTTCATCACCACATAAACTTCTTTTTACAATAAGCTCGTCCATAACTTTACTATCACATTTTGAACATATACCAAGAGATATAAATCTCCACCCTACTATTATAAATGGATAACTAACATCTAGTTTACTCTTACATTTAGGACAAATTTGTTTAATCTTACTATAGTCTAATTCAATATCCTCTAATGATTTTACATCTAAAGCTGGCATTTTAAATATATCCTTTATAATATAGTTTTTTACAGCTCTTGAATTATATATATTCTTAAATACATGAGCTGTATAAATAGCATCATTTAAAGCATCATGTAATAGCTCTTCATTTGCTTTTATTTTTAAATACTTAAGAGCATTCTTTAAGCTTAATGATTTTTTATATCCTAATATTTTGGTTGTATATTCTTGAATATCAAGATAATTTTGTATCCAACTTAAATCATTATAGCCATAATAATTAGAATTCCTTATTATTTCAGCAATATCATCCTTTGCCCATGAACAAATAATGTCTCCATCATCTACCATATTCCTTAATTTTTCAATTCCTTCTATAAAAGGTACTCCATTTTCTAAACTTTTTACATCAATATTAGTTATCTCTAATATTTTAGGATTTATTACTGGAATTACACTTGGCTTTATAAATACCCTTAACTCTTCTAATGGTTTAAGATGTACATCTAATTTTATTGCACCAATTTCAATTATCTCATTTACTAAATCTAAATTTTTCAAATTTGGAATTTCATTATATATATTAGGAAAACACTTATGTATTCCACTTAAATTATTAAATTCTAAGTCAATTATTATAAAAGCCAAAATTCTCCCCCCTAAATCTCAATACCTGCTAATTTCATCAAATGTCTTGCATTCTGTGTCTCACTTTTTCCTTTTCTGAGAATATAATCAAAATGTATTTCATTATTTTTATAGTATTCTCTAAAATTATAATTAACAAGCCACTTTCTTTCATTTTCTAAATTACATAGCTCTAAATCATGTGTAGAAACTAATCCCATACCATCCAATTTTACAAGTTGTTCTATTAATATTTTAGCACCTTCATGTCTATCTCTTGAATTAGTACCTTTAAAAATCTCATCTAACAAGAAAAATACTTTTTCTCCACGTTTAGCTCCTTCAATTACTAATTTAATTCTTAATATTTCTGCATAAAAAGATGATATATTTTCTTCTAGATTATCCTGTGTTCTCATACATGTATAAATATTATATATTCCACATTTAAACGATTTTGAAAATGTAGGTAATCCTAAATATGAAAGCACCATATTAAATCCAATTGTTCTTAAAAAGGTACTTTTTCCTGACATATTTGAACCTGTAATCAATGCAACCTTCTCTGAATTACTTAATTTAAAACTATTAACTTTAGCTCTATCTCCAAGTAGCGGATGTCCCCCATCTACTATCTCAATCTCATTTGCACCTGAAATACTTGGATAAACCCAATCTTCATGTTCAAATGCTAAACTAGAAAGACTTATTAATGATTCAATTTCTCCCATTATTTTCAGCCATTTTTCTAAATTTTCACCATTAGTGCTCTTCCATTTTTCTAAATTATACAGAATAAATATATCTGACATAAATAGTACATTTATTATTAAATAGTAAGCATTTGCATTACTATCTCCAAGCCAATTTATTATATTCTTAAGCTTAGACATTTGTTTTTTGCAACTTACATCTCTACTGAATAAACCCTTTTGTAATTTAACTAATTTATCTGATTTAAAGTTTTCCTCTTGAATTATGCTTAATATATTACTATATTGAACTATTTTCTTTTTATTACTTATAAAAATATCAATGACATCTGTTAATCTTCTTGTAAGTAGCTTAATTACTAAATAATTTATAACTAAATCCAATAATAAATATTTTATTTCCAATCTTCCTATAACGGTTAAAAATAATAAAATACTTGTAATAGTTATAAAAAAATACGGAATAAATCTTATAGTAAAATTATTATCTGATTTCTCATTTATCCATTTAATTAATAAATCTAATTTATCTTTTTCTTTCTTTTCCCTATATGCTTCAAGATATATTTTTTCACAAAATTCCCTTTTATCAGCTAACTCTTTTATAGCCTCTTGATTATCCTTAATCTCATATCTAGTAGGAATGTTTTTCAGCATTAATTTTTCAGCTAAACTTTCTCTTCCAAACTTTGTTATAGTTATATTTATCCACTGAAATAATGAATTTTTTCCAAAGATATCCAAATCACTTGCGAATTGATTATCTTCTTCTATAAATTCTACTCCTGTATCCACAAATGATTTCCAATCACCATTTAATCTTTTTTTCCCTTTTTCATTATATTCAAGCATTATTAATATCTTATTTTTTTTATTTATTTTTCCATTATGAACGAATGCTATTAACATAAAAGTTATAACGGATATTATTGCAATAATAATCATTCCGTTAATATTATCTCTTTTATATGCAAAATATACCATAATTAATGCAATAGCAACTATTACAAATCTAATGCTTGAGAATATTATAAGTTCTTTTTCTAAACTTCTTAATTCTTCTTTAAACTTAATAATATTATCTTCATAATATTTAAGTGCCTTTTTCATTAACAATACCTCTTTTTAATTAATTTTATATTTTAAGTTTAGACTATTTTTATCATTTAATCCATATAAAAGTAATTTTATTTCATTAATTCATTATATTTGTATTTAACATTTTCCCTATTTAATATTTCTATTTCTCTATTTTGGCAAGTAAATATAAGTATTTGTTTAATATTTAACTTTATTAAATGTTTTAAAGCTCTGTCTAATCTTTTATCATCATATTGAATAAAAGTATCGTCTAAATAAATTGCTAAATCTTTTAATTTAAATATCATTTCTATAAATGCTAATCTCAAAGCTAAGTATAATTGATCATTAGCTCCATTACTTAAAAACTCTGATCTTAACATATTATTTTCATCTTTAACCATCATTTCATAATTATCATCAACCATAACTTTATTATATTTCTCATAAGTAAGCTCTTTAAATCCTTCTATTACTTTATCATTTAGTACTTCTCCAATCCCACCCCTAAGTTCATCATAAGCTTCCTTTAAAATATTATTTGCAATAATGCTTGCTTCAAGCTGTTTTTTTAACCTAATAATTTTTCTGTTAGTTTCTTCTATTTCCTCTTCTATTTCTGGAATATTTCTTTTACCCTTAAATCTAGTATTAACTTCATTTTCTATATCTTTAATTTGTTTTTCTATATCAATTAACTCTTTATTTTTATCTCTTATAGCTTTATCAACTTCTTCTTCATTTTTATAATCATAATTATCGTTATTATGAATTATATCTAACATTTCTTCTTTTATTAACTCAATATCTTTATCTTTAGTTAATGCTAAATAGGCTTCCTCAACAGATGCAAGTTTTTTATCTATCTCATCTTTTAATACTATCTTTTCTTCTAAATCTAAAATAACTTGCCCTGTATTATTTATATTATTATTTTTAATTCCAATTAAGCTTAATTCTTCAGCTATTTTTTTTTGCTTTAAATTTAATTCATTTACTGTATTATTTAAGGAAGTAGCTAAATTCTTAATTTCTATTTCCATTGCAACAAAATCTTTTTCAATTTTTTTATAATTATTTATAGTATTTATTAGCTTGTCTATATTTTTAGCATTAGCAATTTCTAAATATTTTTTTATCTCTATTTCATTTTCATTGTAATTTATTAATGCTTTATCTAAATCTAATAGTTCTTTTTGTCTTATATTTTCTAATATTCTCTCGTTTATCTTTTCTTGTATACTTAAATAATCATTATAGATCGTTAAGTTCTTTAATAATTCTTCATAACTTTCAACTCCTATAATACTCATATAAGAGTTTAATTGTTTTTCTAAATCATCTATGCTTTTCTTTAAATTATTTATCTTTTTATTATTATTATTTGAAGAGTACACCTTATAAACATATAACGAAAATGTTACCATCGCTATAATATATAAACTTAAGCTTAAAACAATATTTTTAATAATAAGGCCAATAATTAAAGCAAAAATTACTATACATATTAATCCTTTATCAGAAAGCACATTAATTTTAACTTTTTTATTTTCTTCTATGCTAGTTTTTAATTCTACTAATTTGTTTTTATATTCTTTAAGAGTGCTTTCTATTTCAGGTTTGATTTCTTCTATTTTTTTTAAATTTCTAACTATTTTTCTTGCTTCACTTTCTTTATTTTCTAAATAGCTAATTTCACTATCTATTTTTTTCTTTATATTAACTTTCTCACCTAATATATCTTTTTGGATTTTTAACTTTTCTAGTCTGTTTACAATATCCTCATCAAATTTATTTATATAGTCATATTGTTTAAAAGGTTCTTTGGCTTTTCTTAAATTATCCTCTTTCATTTTCATTTCTTCTTCTTGCTTTTTCTTTGTATCTAAAAGCCTTAAATAAATGAAATATTCTTCTTTGATATTATCTATGATTTTTTTATCAATTATTTTATCATTAAATTTTAAAGATTTTATAATATTCTTTTCTTCATTTTCTAGTTCTTGTTTTCTTAAAAAATAATTATTTATTTCTTCATACTCTTTCTTTAATTTTATTTTTTTTAAATACTTTTTATATTCATCTAAACTAATTAACTTAAAATTTAAATATTTTCTTGCTTCTTTCAATTTAATAATATTTTCCTCATTTTTTAAATTATTTTCGGATAATTCATATGCCTCATATCTTTCTTTAAGTAAACTGCTGTACTTTTGTGTTAATAAATCATATTCTCCGCTCTTTCTATTATTAGAAATACTTTTTCTATACCTTTCTATTTTAAGAAATGATGAATCTATCGAAGATTCTTCTTCATTTTCACTAACTAAATTAACTATCTTATCTAATATCTCTTCATCTTTATTTCTCTTAACATTCACAGCTAATTGCCCAATAAACAATGTGTTTAAAAACGTTGCTCTATTTATTCCTAGTAGGCTCTTTCCAGGCTCATCAGAACTTATTTCATTGGCTGCATTCCCAGTTATAGCATCTATTACTATGCATGAATCCTCCTTTTTTGTTTTACCAAAAACCCTTTTTATAATATACTCTTTATTTTTATGCTCTATATATAATTCTCCGCTAATTTTATCACCATTTATAGGTGAATATCTTAACCTTTCATTATTTCTATAATCTTTTCCTCTATAGCTTGAAAATCCATATAACCATACCTTTATAAAAGATTGAATTGTACTTTTGCCTGCTTCATTTTCTCCATATATAATATTTATTCCTTCATTTAGCTCTAAAACTTTATTTTTCAATCCCCCAAAAGCAATTATATTTATTTTTTTAATAATCATCTAATTTCACCTCTTCTTGTGAAATACTCTTTATACCAAGCTTTAAGGCTATATTTAATATTTCTTTTTCATCCTCATTTTTTGCTTCTTCTAATAATTTATAGATTTTAGAGATAAATTTTCCCCTTATAGAAAAATTCTCGGATATCGTATCTAAATTTATTTCTATGCTACTATTATCAATAATTTTTATATAATAAAACTCATCTTCCAACATTTCTGTTATAACTTTTTCATCAAAATTTAGATTTTCCTTTATATTGCCTCTTAATACTATTTTATAAAAATTATTTTTTCTTTCATCAGCTTCACAGTTAGATAATATGCTTTGCATTACTTCCTTATAAGTAATACAATTGCTTATATCAACATCTTTTATTATATATTTTCTTTTATGTGTATGAATAAACTCTAAATGGGTACCACCATTAAATACATCACCTAAAATTACGCCCTTCTCACCTATTTCATCAAATCCTCTACCTTGAGGACATCCACAATAAGCATAACTAGTTGAATTTTCCCTTAAAATCCCTGAAAACTTATGTCTGTGACCTAATGCTATATAATCCATTTTAGATTCTTTTATATCATTTAAATAAATAGGATTGTATTCATTTTCTTTATTTTCATTTGAAATTTCTCCATGAAGCAGCATTATATTAATTTTCTCTTTATCTATTTTTACTTTTTCTATTAACGTACTCTTTTCATATTTTTTTCTAAAAGCAGCTCCCCATATAACTACATTTAGTTTTGGTATTTCCTTTTTTTCTAGTTCACCTTTAAATATATAAATATTATTTGGAAAGTCTATAAGCTTATAAAATGATTTCTCTCCATATGGATCATGATTTCCTGGCGATATAAAAACATATACATTAGATATTCTTTTTAATTGCTCTATTATAAAAAATATAGTACTTCTATTTACTGTTAAATTATCAAATACATCGCCTGCAATAAGTAATACTTCTACTTTTTTCTCTATGACTAAATCTATAATTTTTTTAAATACTTCTAATAATTCATTCTTACTTTTTCTTGAAATATTTTTATTTAATTCTTTAAATGGAGTATCAAAATGTAAATCCCCACAATGTAAAATCTTAACCTTTTTCATTTACTACCCTTCTTATTTACGAACTTTTGTTCTTATTTTATCACATTTTTTGGTAATAAAAAAGAAAAGAACCATATTTTATAGAAATTAATTCTACATAAATATAGTTCTTCCCTTTTGAACGATAGTCTTAAGTTTCAGGTGGTAATTCACTCATAACAGTACTCACCCTCTCGAAAGTATTGTTTCCTTACTTAAGTTAATTTGAGTCTCCGTTAGTGATGATTACTTTAATCCACTTTCGTATTGTTCTACCATTCTCTTAACCATTTCACCACCTACGGAACCGCATTGTCTAGATGTTAGGTTACCATTGTAATCTGTGAATGGTACTCCCATTTCCGCTGCTACTTCGTTCTTGAATGCGCTTAATCCTTGTTTTGCTTCTGGAACTAATGCTTTTGACATAATAGATTCCTCCTTTGGCTTCCAGGTTTTTTGTAAACTTAACTTAAACTTTTTTTAAATTTAAGTTGTTTCTGTTTACACTATTATATTAACCAGTATAAGTTTTTATATTACAAGTAAATTTTGGAGTTAATTCTTTTTTTGACTTATCCTTCATTGATTTGGTTATTTTTATTCTTTTTTATTTTACTTAATATAAAATCTCTAATAACAGCTACTACAAGGCCTATTTGAAACGATACTGAAAGAGTTATTAACTGCAAACGATTAGTGGCACTTACATTATAAACTATACATGTTTCTATAACCCATATTATGCTAGATATAAACAAAGCTTTCTTCCCTATAATTAATGAACTAAAAAAAATACTAAAAAAAATAATTATTTGAATTTGAATAAAATTCATATTTCACCTCTCACTTATTTTAGGTTTTAATTTATTTAAATTCTATCCAAATCACATTTTTTTAAACAAAGAATAAATCCTTTTTAAGTTACAGAAAATATTATAAGAATTAATTATTGGAGGTTATATATGAAAAGTTATTTTTTTAGAAAGGTTAATTTAATTTTTGTTTTTATTCTACTTTCTACCTTTATATCTGCTAATCCTATGAACAATTTATTTAAAAATAACAAAACACTTATTGTTTTAGACAGTGCATCAAATTCTGGTTTACCTGATAGATTCAGAGATATTACTAATTTAAATATATCTGGTAGTTCTCAATTTACAAAATCTCAAATAAATAATCTAAAGGAAGCCATAAACAAACCCAATATTTGTATAGTGGATCTTAGACAAGAATCTCATGGAATGTTAAACGATTTTGCAATAAGCTTTTTTAGCCCATATACTGATTTAAATAATGGATTAACAACAGAAGAAGTTATAAAGAAAGAAAACTCTCAATTATCTTCTATAAAAATTGGCTCTGACGTTGATATTTATCATAAAACTGGAAGATTATTTAAAGAAGTAACTGCTGAATTTGTAAGTAATGAAGATTCTATTGTAACAAATGATACTATGCAATATAAACGATATGCAGTAAAAGACAACGGTTCACCTACACCTATCATTGTTGATAATTTTGTTGAATTTATAAAAAACAAACCTACTGATTTACATATCCATTTTCATTGTGATGCTGGTGAAGGAAGAACTACCTTATTTATGGCAATGTATCAAACTATGCTAAATAATACTAATCTATCTTTAAATCAAATAATATCTTATCAATATAATATAGGTGGGATACTTTTAACAGATAATAAAAATCAACTTGAATTCCTACAAGAATTCTATAACTATGTATCTGAAAATAAATCTACTAATTACGAAAAAACTTATTCTCAATGGATAACTGAATAATCATTAAATGCCCCAATTAAGATAATCTTAATTGGGGCATTTATATGCATACACTATTTCAATTTTCCACTAATATATTTAATTATAACTATCTATTATTTTTTTCTCTAGCTACTGATACAACTCTTTGTATATGCATAGTTAAGTAAACAAGCTCATCATCATTTACCTTGTATTCATTATTATTTAATATATATTCACCTATTTTTTCAGCACATCCATAAGCTTCTTTATATGTGTTAGATACCATCTTTACAAATGAATCATCAGTGCTTTCATGTTGATTATTATTAACTATTCTCTTTGCAAAATACTTTAAATGAGTTAATAATCTATCATAATTTAAATCATCTTCATCAAGCTCTATAGTAAAATGATATTTAATTATATTTAATATATCCTTTATAATTTTTGTTGATTCTACAGACTTCATTGTAGTTTCTTTATATCCCGCATTAACAAAATGTAAAGCTATAAATCCAGCTTCATCTTCTGGTAATTCTACGTCTAACTTTTTATTAATATAATCAACAGCCCATAAGGAAATTTTAAATTCCTTTTTATGAACTCTTCTTATTTCATTTAATAAATCGTTCTTTATTGTTATGCCACTTTTGAATCTTTTTACCGCAAAGGCAATATGATCAGATAAAGATATATATATTTGTTTATCTAACTCCGTATTTAATTCAACTATTGCATGAGTTATTATCTCATCTGCAATTTCAAATATACCTTCTGGAATTTGATTAATTAATTTCTTTATTTTATTCCCCAAATTTTCATCTTCAACATAAAAGACCTTTTCAATTTTTCTTTCATCTATTAATTGACCAGCATTTTTATTAAATGCTATTCCACTTCCCATGAGAATAACTTCTTTTCTTGTTTTAGGATCTATTGAAACAACAACATTATTGTTTAAGACTTTTTCCACTAGCATTTTTACTATCCCCCTTATGGAATTTAATAAAATAAGGGCTGTACCAAAATAACTTTTATTCTACTAATAAAACTATGTGCTAATTTAAGTAAAATAGATTATTTCTTTTTGATACAATCCCTCTTATTTCAAGTATTACTATATTAGCAAAGCATTTTACCATTGTCAATTGTTAATGTTTTCAATATTTTTTGTCGTTATATCAAAAAAAGACTTAACATTTTAAATGTTAAGTCTTT
>NZ_KB291715.1:64072-85842 GCF_000320405.1 Clostridium celatum DSM 1785
ACTCTACCGTTGAGCCATACCCCTAAGTACAAAATATATTATATAATTATAATATATTTTTGTCAACATAATATTACAGGTTTTCTTTAAATTTAGTAACAATATTAAATATTACTATTGATTCGCTATTTTCTTTAAAATAACTACTCTAATAGCATCATAGCTAATATTTTCTGGTATTATTTCCTTTATTTCTTTTGTCTTATTATATCCAACCTTATCAATTGCATCTAATATTATTTTTTCTTCATCTTCAGTAAATAACCCATCAAAATTAATTTCAAAATCAATTTCGTTACCATTACCTATATATTGTTGAATGTGTGATGCAATAGTTGATAATGCTAATCCTCTTTCTTTAGCTATATCCTTTAATTTTTTTCCTTCTCTAATTAAGTTTACTGTTTGTTCATATGATTTTATCTTTCCTTCTTTTTCCTTATTATTCTTATCTTTTATTTTACTCTCACTATCCTTAGCAACTTTTTTATTAAATATGAACCTAACTTCAATATTTTTTTCATCAATTTAATTTTTTATTTTATTAATAAATATTTCCCCGTATTTATCTAACTTAGAGTTACCAACACCACTAATATCTAAGAATTCTTCCTCGTTTGTTGGCATTCTATTGCTTAATTCCTTTAGAGTAGCATCTCCAAATATCATATATGGTGGTATTTTTTCTTCTATAGCAATTTCTCGTCTTAACTCTCTTAATACTGTAAATAGTTCATTTTCCTCAAGCTTCATTTTCTTAACAACATGTTCTTTAACAAATACTTTTCTTTCACCTTTAATTATTTCCATAGAAAGCTTATTTAAAGTTAAAACTGGAAACTCGCCTTTATAATTTAAATATCCATATGATACAAGTATATTTATAAATTCTGTTAATTCGTCTTTAGTATAATTTTTTATTATTCCGTAAGTCGATAACTCATCAAATCCCAGTTCATATATCTTTTTCTCCTTAGACCCTCTAAGAACATTAACAACCATACCTATTCCAAACTTTTGATTCATTCTATACACACAAGAAATTACCTTTTGTGCTTCAATACTTCTGTCTATTAACTCTCCTGGTGCTTCACAATTACTACAATTATTGCATCTATCATTAAATTCTTCACCAAAATAATTTAATATATATTTTCTATAGCAATCTTGTGTATAAATTAAATTAATCATAGTTTGTAGTTTAGCTAACTCATTCTCTTTTCTCATAATATTTTCTGTTGAGTTATCTATTATATATTTTTGAGTAGTAACATCACCTGGTGAAAATAACATTATACACTCACTTTTTTCACCATCTCTACCTGCTCTACCAATTTCTTGATAATATCCTTCTATATTTTTAGGCATATTATAGTGAATTACATATCTAACATTAGGTTTATCAATTCCCATACCAAATGCGATTGTTGCAATTATTATATTAACTCTATCATATATAAAATCCTCTTGAGCCTGTTTTCTTTCTTCTCCACTTAAACCAGCATGATATTTTTTACTTTCAATTCCCTTACTCTCTAAAAATTCATGAAGTGCCTCTACTTCCTTTTTAGTAGAACAATATATTATTCCACACTGATCTTTATTTTCATTTATATAATCTAAAATATATCTCTTTTTAATTACACCTTTTTCAATTACTATCTTTAAATTTGGTCTATCAAACCCAGATATAAATACCTTAGGACTATTTAATTCAAGAAGATTAATAATATCCTCTCTAACTTCCTTTGTTGCTGTTGCTGTAAATGCTGTAACAATAGGCCTATTTCTTAAAAGTGAAATTGCTCTACTAATCTTTTTGTAACTACTTCTGAAATCATGTCCCCATTGCGAAACACAATGTGCTTCATCAATAGCTATCATAGAAATATTAATACTTGCTATAAGCTCCATAAATGCATATGATTCTAATCTTTCTGGAGCTACATATAATATTTTTATTTCATTCTTTGCAGCTTCATTTAATATATTATCTATTTCAATATTACTTAAAGAAGAGTTAATATAGGCAGATTTTATACCTAAATTATTAATATTATCAACTTGATCCTTCATAAGAGATATAAGTGGGGAGATAACTATAGTTACACCATCTAATAATAATGCTGGTATTTGATAACAAATAGATTTTCCTCCACCTGTTGGCATAATAGTTAATACATCATTTCCATTTAAAATTTCTCTTATTATTTCTTCTTGTCCTTGTCTAAAACAAGTATATCCATAATATTTTTTTAATAATTCTAATGCCTTTTCCATAACTTCTCCTTCTATATTAATTTATATTAAATAACCACTTAAATATTTTTAATACTTACCCTATTTAATTTATCTATACATTAGCCTTTGCATTAATTAATTTTTAAACATTAAAATACTTATTATTTTATTTTAAATAATATTTCTCTATTTAATTGGTAAAAATGCGTATAAAAAAAACTAGCAAGAAAATCTTACTAGTTCTTTTGGCAGGGGCAGTAGGATTTGAACCCACAACCAATGGTTTTGGAGACCACTACTCTACCGTTGAGCCATACCCCTAAGTACAATACTCATTATACATTATATTTTTCATAAAATCAATATTTTTCTACTATTTTTTTATTATTCTTTTCTTTTTCTAAAATTTTGGATAAAATATAAACTAGCTGATACAGTTTGTAGTTAATAAATTTATCTTGTTAACTGCTAACTAGTTTAAATGGAGGATTTTAATATGATTTTTTCAGTTAATAGCGTTGAAGAAACTACAAAACTAGGTGTAGAACTTGGTAAACTTTTAAATTCAGGTGACATAATTGCTTTAACTGGTGATTTAGGTACTGGTAAGACTCACATCACTAAAGGTATTGCTAAAGGTTTAGGTGTTACTGATTATATAACAAGCCCTACTTTCACCATTGTAAATGAATATGATTCTGGTCGTTTAAAATTAAATCATTTCGATGTTTATAGAGTTTCAGATCCCGATGAGATTTATGCAATAGGCTTTGATGATTATATTTTTTCTGATGCTGTTTCTATAATAGAATGGGCAAACTATATCGAAGAAATATTACCTAAAGACTTTTTACATATTTACATAGAAAAAGATTTGGATAATGGTGAAGATTATAGAAAAATTACTATAACACCATACGGAGAAAGATATAATTACATAAAGGAGTTAAAGATATGATAGTTTTAAGTATAGATTCTTCATCTTTAGTAACTACTGTTGCTTTACTTAAGGATGAATATATTTTAGGAGAATACACTTTAAACTTTAAAAGAGAACACTCAGTAATTTTAATGGATAAAGTTCAAATGCTACTTAAAGATTGTGAAGTTGATATTGATGAAATAGATGGATTTGTCGTTTCTAAAGGACCTGGTTCATTTACAGGTCTTAGAATTGGTATGGCAACAGTTAAGGGATTAAGTATGGGATCAAACAAACCATATGTATCTGTTTCAAGTTTAGATGCTTTAGCTAATTCATTATTAACTTTTGATGGAATTATTTGTCCTATAATGGATGCTTTAAGAGATAGTGTTTATACTGGACTTTATAAAAATATAGATGGAAAACTAACTAATATTTTAGAATGTACTGCATTAGATTTAACTGATCTTGCTAATATTTTAAATGAAAAAGGTGAAAAAGTAATATTTACTGGTGATGGAGTATTTAAGCATAAGGATTTCTTAATTAATAATGTTAAGTCTTGTGAATTTGCACCAAATCATTTAAGTATAATAAGAGCTTCATCACTTGGTGAACTTGGGATGGAAAAGATAAAAACTGGAGAAGTTGATGATATGAATTCTGCTCCTCTTTATATAAAGAAACCACAAGCTGAAAGAGAACTTGAACAAAGGTTGGCTATGAAAAATGAAAATAGATTATAGTCTAATGGACGCTTCTCATATTAATGGAGTTTATCAATTAAGCAAAGAATGTTTTGCTATTCCTTGGACTTTAGATTCTATTAATAATGAATTAAACAACCCTTTAGCAAAATATGTAATAGCTCAAGATTTATCCACAAATGAAGTTATTGGCTTTGTTGGCATGTGGATAATAGCTGGTGAAGGTGATATAACTAATATTGCTGTTAACTCCTCTTATAGAAAGCAAGGAATAGCTTCAAACCTTTTCAGTAAGCTGATTGAATTTTCTAAAGAATTTAACTGTACTGATATAACACTAGAAGTTAGAGCTTCTAATACTCCCGCTCAAAACCTTTATAAAAAATTTGGATTCCAAGAAGAAGGCATTCGAAAAAAGTATTATTCTGATAATGGTGAAGATGCCATAATAATGTGGAAAAGAAATATTATTTAATACAAAAAAGTGGATTCGATATGAATCCACTTTTTGTATTATACCGTTTGTTTTTTCTTTGCTCCAAAATTATGATCAACTTTAAATATTGCTACAGATACTCTCTTATATAATAAGTAAGTTCCAATGGAAACTAATAATGCTTTTACTCCATTAAATGGTACTAATCCACCAAATATATAAGCCATAAGTTCTGCACCTTCTAAATGCATATTAAACAATGGTAATAATATATATATATTTGCAAATACACCTGCTACTTGCATCACTAATGCTCCAACAATCATTCCTAATATAGCAGTCTTTTTACTTTTATTTCTGTGATAAATCCAAGCTGCCGGTACTACTAAAGCAAGTCCAATTATTATATTCGCTACTTCTCCAACAAATCCAGTTCCTGTTCCCTTAAGTAAAAATCTTAAAAGTACTTTTAAAATTACTATTACGCCTCCAGTTATAGGACCATATGCAAATCCTCCCATCAGTGCTGGTATTTCACTTAAATCAATCATTAGCCATGGGAATGCTGGAATGATTGGAAAGTCAAAATACATTAATACTACTGAAATTGCTACTAATACAGCCACTTTAATCATTTTGTTTAATTTAGTTGATGTGTTCATATTTATTACTCCTCCCAAAAGTTATCTTCTGGGGCACTAGTTAGTTTAGTAAATACTTCAATATTAATAATACTTAATAATAGTTTGTCTATTTTTTATTTTTTAATACAAAAAAGCCCTGATGCAATTTACATCAGGGCATTAAAAACAAAGCTATTAATAAATATAAATTTCTTAAATTAACTTGTTATTTTAATTTTTTAAATAATAAATTAATTTATAATACTTATATTCATTAAACCTAACTCTTACCTTCTTTCATCCAGACTTTACTGTCGGCTTCAGAGTTTCACCGAATCTGCAAAAATGCTCGCGGGCTACCGCCGGTAGGGACTTTCACCCTGCCCTGAAGATATTTATTATTTAATCTTATTATATATCTACACTCCATTTTTTTCAATATATACTATTAATTTTTTTATGCTACTTTTGCTAAAATTCTTATTACTCTACGTCCTTCATTGTCAAAGATATTCTTTTTCTTTTTTCATCAACTTCCATTATTTTGACTTTAATAACATCTCCAACTTTAACTATATCTAAAGGATGCTTAACAAATTTATTTGCCATTTGACTCTTATGAACTAATCCATCTTGATGAACTCCAATATCAACAAAAGCACCAAAGTCTGATACATTTCTAACTGTTCCTAATAAGACCATTCCAGGAGTTAAATCTTTCAAATCAATAACACCAGTTTTTAAAATTGGTTTTGGCATATCCTCTCTTGGATCTCTTCCTGGCTTTTGTAATTCTTTAATTATATCCTTTAAAGTTAATTCACCAATTTCAAGTTCTTTAACTAAGCTATTTAAAGTTTTTTCTTTAACTCTATCTTCAATATCACTTAAATTTCTATTTTTTAAATCTTCCTTAGTGTAACCTAAAATTTCAATAAGCTTCCCTGCTGCTGCATATGACTCTGGATGCATTGATGTATTATCTAAAGGTTCTTTACTTTCCATAACTCTTAAAAATCCTGCACATTGCTCAAATGCTTTTTGACCAAGTCTCTTAACCTTTAATAATTCCTTTCTACTTTTAAATCCACCAACTTCATCTCTATAAGCAACTATATTATTCGCAATTGATGCATTAATACCAGCTATATAAGTTAACAATGATGGTGTGGCTGTATTTAAATCTACACCAACTTTATTAACCGAATCTTCAACTACACCTGATAATGATTCTTCTAACCTTTTTGGTGTAACATCATGTTGATATTGTCCAACCCCTATTGCTTTTGGATCTATCTTAACTAATTCAGCCATTGGATCTTGAAGTCTTCTACCTATTGATATTGCTCCTCTTATAGTAACATCTAAATCTGGATACTCTTTAGCTGCAAGTTCAGAAGCAGAATAAACAGATGCACCGGCTTCAGACACTATTACATATGCTAATTCTTTTCCACTTTCATTCTTTATTTCAGTAAGCATTTCTGAAATAACTTCTTCTGATTCTCTTGATGCAGTTCCATTTCCTAAAGAAATAACATCAACATCATACTTATAAATAAGTTCCTTTAATACCTTTTTTGTACCTTCAACATCCCTCTTTGGTACTGTTGGATATACTGTAGCCTTTTCTAAAAATTTACCTGTAGAATCTAATACAGCCACCTTACATCCTGTTCTAAATCCAGGGTCATAACCCATAACCACTTTTCCCTTTATTGGAGGTTGCATAAGCAATGCTTTTAAATTTTCTTTAAATATTAATATTGCTCCTTCTTCTCCCTTATCAGTTAATTCATTTCTAATTTCTCTTTCAATAGATGGATATATTAATCTCTTTAAAGAATCTTTAATTGCTAATTTTAAATATTCATCTGTATTTGTATTACCTTTTAATAATCTATTTTGAAGATATGTTATTATTTTATCTTCATTAGATATTATTTTAACTGATAATACTTTTTCTTTTTCACCTCTATTTATTGCTAATATTCTATGTGCAGGAATTTTATGCACATCTTCACTATATTCATAATACATTTCAAAAGCAGTTGGTTCTTCACTTGAACCTTTGGATTCAATTTTACCTTCCCTAACAACAAGTTCTCTTATCCACTTTCTAAATGATGCATCATCTGAAATAATTTCAGCTACTATATCTAAAGAGCCATTTATGGCATCTTCAACTGTTAATACCTTCTTTTCATCATCTATATATTTAACAGCTTCATTATTTATATCACCTTTAAAAATCCCCTCTAATATTAAATCTGCTAATGGTTTTAATCCCTTTTCTAAAGCTATTGTTGCTCTTGTTCTCTTTTTTTGTTTATACGGTCTATATATGTCCTCGACTTCTGTTAATGTTTCTGCTTTTTCTAAAGCTTTAACTATATCATCATTTAGTTTACCTTGTTCATCTATTAATCTTAATACATCTTCTTTTCTTTCTTTTAAATTTCTTAAATAAGTTAATCTTTCAAAAAACTTTCTAAGAACATCATCACTTAACCCACCTGTTTGTTCTTTTCTATATCTTGAAATGAAAGGTACTGTATTTCCTTCATCTAATAAATTAATTACATTTTGTACTTGTTTTAAGGATATGCCTAATTCTTTAGACAATCTTTCTTCTACATTTACCATCTGTACCTCCTATAAATTTTTATTATTTAATCTAATATTGTAATTTCAATTATAACATAATTTTACACTATTGATATTAAGTAAAATTAATAGTATAATTAAATTGTAAAAATTTTACAATTAATATTAAAAAGGAGGAATTTCTTTGAATAAGTTTATAAATAGATTTTTAAATATAGTTCTTATAATGTTAATAACCTTTTTAGTTTTAAATCAATTTTATATTATACAATTTTCAGATAGCATTAGAGATGTATTTATATTTTTAACATTAACTCTAATATTACTAACTTCTTCAAAAGAGCTTTTAACTGGAAGCTCTAGGATTAGCAAAGCATTAAGCATCTTAATATTAGCTTGTGCAATAATTGGTGGTATATATACAGTTGCCGATAAACAACTTAACATATTAATTTACTTTTGTTTGTTTTTTTCACTTCTTCAAGGATTTCTTGATCTTGTTCATAGTAATGCCTAATATTTTAATTAAAAATTCAAGTTTAATTTATGTAACTATCATATTATAAAGCCTCATTTAATAGTATTTATTATAAATTACTATTTTTTGAGGTATTTTTTATGAGAAAAAAAATTATATACTTTTCATTATTATCTATTACTTCATTTTTGTTGCTCACTACTATTTTTCTTAATAATACATATTCAAACTTTAATTCTAACAATGTATTAGATAATATCTATATTTTATCTTCTGATGTTTTGACAGGAAGATTAGCTGGTAGTACTGAAAACTCTGTTGCTGGTGAAATAATAAAAAATCGCTTTAAATCCTATGGCTTAGTACCTTTAGATGATGACTACAATGAAGATTTTGTAACTACATGTCCTGTAAATACAAATACTTCTCCATATTTAAAGATATTATCTAATGATGAAGAAGAAGAATTACAATATGGAGTTGACTTTAAAGAAGATATGATAAATTTCAGAAACAATACTTTTTCTTTTTCTAATAAAGACACTATAACTTCATACTCTTCCTTTATAGAGGTAAAATGTTCTGATGGTAAATTCTTATTTTATATTCCTGAAAATGATAATCTTTCTTTTAGAAGTTCTTTTTTTAGTGAATATTCTCATGATGCAATAATAATGATTACATCTAATACTTATAAAAAAATAAAGGATAGCCTAGAATTAGGTAAAGAAATTTCGGTGCACATCCCATTTTCTAATGAGGAAAAAACTATCTCTAATATTGTTGGAGTTATAAAAGGTTCTAATTCTTCCCTTGCACCTTTTATAATTACTGCACACTATGATCATCTTGGAAAAGATGCTGCTGGAACAAATTATAATGGTGCTTTAGATAACGCTTCTGGCGCCTCATTTATGCTAGAGCTTAGTAGAAGTCTTTCTACTTATGGCAAGCCTAAAAGAGATATAATTTTCGTTGGATTAAATGCAGAGGAATTTGGATTATTGGGCTCTAAAGCCTTTGCCGAAAAAAATCTATTTAAAATTCAAAATTCAGAAGTAATTAATTTTGATATGATAGGAAGTTCTAATTGTCCAATTAGCTTAATGCAAGGTGTTGCCTTTAAAAATAATGGCTCTGAGCTCCTATCCTCAATAGAAACGATTTGTAAAAAATACAATACTGACTATACAGTAGTTTTTGAAAATTCTAGTGATCACGCTAGCTTTAATAACTTGAATATTGATGCTGTTACTTTTTGTCATAGTGATATGAGTAAAATCCATACTCCTAATGATACTATTGACTATATAGATACAAAAGCTATCGATACTGTTTATAATATAGTTGATGAAAAAATAAAAACTTCTTGTTATAGTGGCTTTACTCGTTTTGTATATAGCTCTCAATCATTGCTTTGGCTATTTATAACATTAATAATTTTAATAGCTTGGGGAATTTTCGATAAGAGCAAAGTAATATTAGATAAAAAAGGAATAAAGTTCTTTTGTTTGATAGGTCTAATAGCATCAATAGTATCCACTATATTTTATTTTAAAGGTTATAAAACTTCACTTTTCATTATATTAATATTTGTTTTTTCTATATTAACATTAATACTTGGAAATAAAAAACTTAACGCTTAATATTAAAATTAAATAAAAAAGACAGATGGCAAATTAAAAAATTAGTGATAATTATTAATTTGCCATTTGTCATATAATAAATTAAAAATATTATAACTGTATTTTCAGAAATTCATTTTTATTTCGAAATACTCTTTAAATATGTTGTTATGAACGCATCTATTTCTCCATTCATAACAGCATTTACATTTGAGGTTTCTTCATTAGTTCTATGATCCTTAACCATATTATATGGATGGAACACATATGATCTAATTTGACTTCCCCATCCCATATCTTTAAGTTCGCCAGTTAAATCTTCAATCTTTTCTTTATGAGCTCTTTCTTTAAGCTCTATAAGTTTAGATTTAAGCATTGACATTGCTGTATCCTTATTTGCAAATTGACTTCTTTCATTTTGACATTGAACTACTATACCTGTTGGTATATGTGTTATTCTTATAGCTGATTCTGTCTTATTTACGTGTTGCCCACCAGCTCCACTAGCTCTATAAGTATCTATTTTTAAATCCTCTTGTCTTATCTCTATATCTTGATCTTTTGTAAGCTCTGGCAGAACTTCTATTGATGCAAAAGATGTTTGTCTCTTACCATTGGCATTAAATGGTGAAATCCTTACTAATCTATGTACTCCTTTTTCAGCCTTTAAATATCCATAAGCAAATTCACCTTTTACTCTAAGTGTTGCACTCTTTATACCAGCCTCATCACCTTCAAGTAGGTCTAAAGTCTCAACCTTATATCCTTTTTTTTCACACCATCTAGTGTACATTCTAAGGAGCATAAGTGTCCAATCATTTGCATCACTGCCTCCAACTCCAGCATGGAGGTTTAATATTGCATCATTTTTATCATACTCACCTGATAATAACAACTCTATTTTATATTCATCGATTAATTTTTCTATATCTCTAATTTCAACTATTACTTCATTTATAGTCTCTTCATCATCTTCTGCAAGTTCAGCTAAAACTTCTACATCATCAAGCCTTGTAACTAAGCTTTCATACCTATCTATTTTATCTTTAATTCTTTTGCTTTCTTTAGTTACATCCTCTGCTCTTTTTATATCATCCCAGAAGCCTTTTTCTTGCATTTGAAGTTCTAATTCTTGAAATCTTTTTTCTAGGCTTTCTTTGTCAAAGTGAAGCCCCCATTTCTTTTAATGTTTGTTTTAATCCACTAACCTTAGCTAGTTCTTGCTCTAACTTTATTAACAAAAAAATCACCCCTTTAATGTAGTTAGATGTTTTGATTTAATCCAAAAATAATAACTTTATTTCTTAAACTACTCACTCTTAACTTCTAACTTTTCACTGAAAAAAGTGCCTTTTCAGGCACTTTTTTTATTATACTTCCCTGCCACAGCAGTTTTTATACTTCTTTCCACTTCCACATGGACACATATCATTTCTTCCTGCTACATGCTCACTTCTTACTGGCTCTTTCTTTAAGCTTTTATCATCACTTCCATGGCTAGCTGAAGTTTCTTTTGCAACTTGCTCTCTTTCAACTGGTCTTTCAACTCTTACATGGAATAAGAATTTAACAGTTTCAGTCTTAATTCCTTCAATCATTTCTTCAAACATAGCACTACCTTCCATTTGGTATGCTTGAATTGGATCTTGTTGCTTATAAGCTCTTAATCCCATTCCTTGTTTTAAATGATCCATATTATCTATGTGAGCCATCCATTTTTGATCAACAACTCTTAAAAGAACTACTCTTTCAATTTCTCTTAATTGTTCTTCACCAAATTCAAGTTCCTTACCTCTATAAGTGTTCATAATTACTTCTAATAATTTATCTTTTATTTGTTCATTCGATAAATCAACTAATTCATCAGCTGTTACTGATCCATGAGGTAAGCAAATATCACCTAAGTATTGAAGTAATGTATTAACTTCATGTTCTATATCTTCCATTTCACCAATTAAATGTGAGTTAACTGCATCAGATACTACTTCTTCAATCATTGATTCTATTTGTTCTTTAAGATTTTTACCTTCTAAAACTTCAGTTCTTTGTCTGTATATAATTTCTCTTTGAACATTCATAACATCATCATATCCAAGAAGATTTTTTCTTACATCAAAGTTATTTCCTTCAACCTTCTTTTGAGCATTTTCTATAGCCTTAGTAACCATTTTACTTTCTATTGCTTCATCATCTTCAAGTCCTAATTTATCAATTACTCCTTGAATTCTTTCTGAACCAAATATTCTCATTAGATCATCTTCTAATGATATAAAGAATATAGATTCACCAACATCTCCTTGACGTCCTGCTCTACCTCTTAACTGATTATCTATTCTTCTTGATTCATGTCTTTCAGTACCTAGAACTTTTAATCCTCCCGCTTCTAAAACACCTTCTCCAAGCTTTATATCAGTACCTCTACCTGCCATATTAGTAGCTATAGTAACCATTCCAAGTTCACCAGCATGAGATATAATTTCAGCTTCTTGAGCATGATATTTAGCATTAAGAACTTGATGTTTTATTCCTCTCTTTTTTAATAAAGAAGAAAGGTATTCTGATCTATCAACACTTGCAGTACCAACAAGAACTGGTTGACCTTTTTTATGTGCTTCAATTATCTCTTCAATTATAGCCTTATACTTTCCTGTTTCATTCTTATATACCATATCTGGTCTATCTATTCTTTGAACAGGTCTATTAGTTGGTATTACAATAACATCAAGATTATAAATTTCTCTAAATTCATTTTCTTCTGTTAATGCTGTACCCGTCATTCCTGATAATTTTTCATACATTCTGAAGTAATTTTGGAATGTTATTGTAGCAAGAGTTTTTGATTCTCTTTGAATCTTAACTCCTTCTTTAGCTTCAATAGCTTGGTGAAGACCATCAGAGTATCTTCTACCTTCCATAAGTCTTCCTGTAAACTCATCTATTATCACTATTTCTCCATCTTTAACCATATAGTTCTTTTCATTTCTCATAGTATAATTAGCTTTTAATGCTTGAGTTACATAGTGTTGTAATTCTAAATTTTGAGAATCAGCATAGTTTTCAATTCCAAAATATTTTTCTGCCTTAACAACACCATCATCTGTTAATAAAACGGCACTTGCTTTTTCATCAACAGTGAAGTCTTTTTCATTTATTAATGTTTTTACAAAATTATCTGCAACATTATAGAACTTAGTTGATTTATCTCCCATTCCAGATATTATAAGTGGAGTTCTAGATTCGTCTATTAGGATAGAGTCAACTTCGTCAACTATACAGAAGTTTAATGATCTTTGAACTCTTTCTTCCATATGAATTACCATATTATCTCTTAAATAGTCAAATCCAAATTCATTATTTGTTCCATAAGTTATATCTGCATTATATGCTGCTCTTCTTTGATCTTGAGTTATTCCGTGAATTACACATCCAGTAGTTAACCCTAAGAAATTATATAATACACTCATTTCTTCCATTTGAGTTTTTGCTAAGTAGTCATTTACTGTTATTACATGAACACCTTTTCCTGTTAATCCATTTAAATAAGCTGGTAATGTTGCAACAAGAGTTTTACCTTCACCTGTTTTCATTTCAGCAATTCTTCCTTGATGAAGTACCATACCACCTAACAATTGTACTCTGAAATGCTTCATTCCAAGAACTCTGCTTGAAGCTTCTCTACATACCGCAAAAGCTTCAGGTAATATATTATCTAAAGATTCACCTTTATTTATTCTCTCTTTAAACTCAACTGTTTTTGCTTGAAGCTCTGAATCACTTAGCTTTTGCATTGATTCATCTAAAGCTTCTATTTTATCTGCTATAACTTGAAGTTTTTTAACTTCTCTTTCACTATATGTCCCAAAAAGTTTTTCTAAAAATCCCATAATGTATTTCCTTTCAATAATTAATACTTAAAACATTAAATTAAATATTAATTTACTTAATCTATTTTATCTACTATACAAAGTTACCCCTTTTATATTTCATATATATAAATTATACCATTTATAGCGTTTATAATTCAACAATAAATATGTATGCTTTTAAATTTCATTACAAATAATGTCACAACAAGCTAAAATATCAATTTTTTCTATATTTCTGTATAGTATAAAAGAGAGAACATTAATTAATGTTCTCTCTTTTTTTAACTGAAAACCTTATTTTATTAAATATAATCTGGTTCTAAAAGTCCATAATTTCCATCTTTTCTTTTATATATAACATTAACATTATCTGTATCACAATCCTTAAATACAAAGAAATTATGCTCAACTAGTTCCATTTGTAATATTGCTTCTTCAGTACTCATTGGTTTTATATTAAATTTTTTAATCTTTACTATTTCATTATGTTCATCTTCTTCTGATGCTATTTCATCAAAATTATTAAATCTTAAAGATTCATTATTTCTTCTTTGTAACTTAGTTCTTTGTTTTCTTATTTGTCTTTCTAGTTTTGTTTCTACTAAATCAATAGATTTATACATATCGTCTGTTGATTCTTCACATCTTAAAATTACTCCATTAAAAGGTATTGTCACCTCAAATATTTGTCTGTTTTTTTGTACAGTTAAAGTTGCTCTTGCTTGTACTTCTGGATCAAAATACCTGTCTAGCTTTGAAATCTTTTTTTCTACTATCTCCTTTAATGCAGGTGTCACATCAATATTCTTTCCTATTACAGTTACTCTCATAAGGTCAACCCCTCTCTTTAAGTTATATTATATAGTTAAGACTTCAACTAATATAGTTATTATTTACTATATGTATATTTTACCATTAACTATTTTATTACTCAAAGTCTTTTTTCAGAATTTGCAGAAAATTTCTTCTTCTTTACTCTACATAACTTACTTTTACTAACTCTAGCTTAATTTTTCATTTAATTTAAAATAAAAAAACATCAATTCATATGAATTGATGTTTTTTTATAAAGTTAGCTGACCTGGATTTTGACCCCACACTCGCCTGCTGGAGCTTTTGCTACCCGGAATTAACCTCTCACTACTAACACTCTCAGTATCTCTACTGGCAGGGCTTACTTCTATACCGCACCATGCTCATTAAAACTTTGTTTAACTTACGTGGATCGTTTCGCCTGCGACTGGCATCGACTTTCATCCACAGACCTAACTTTACATTACTATTATATATTGCTTTTGGCTATTGTCAAGCAAATAATTTTATTTACACCATATTTTTTTAATACTTTTCTGCATTCAGTCAAAGTTGCCCCTGTTGTTGTAACATCATCTATTAATATAATATCTTTTCCATAAAGATTACTCTTTCTTTTAATTGAAAATGCTCCCTTAATATTTAATATCCTTTGTTCTTTTGATAATTTTTTTTGTTCTTTTGTGTATTTATTTTTTATTATTGAATTATTAATAGGAATATCTATATATTCACTAACATTTTTCGCAATAACTTCACACTGATTAAATCCGCGCTTTTTTTCAGCTTTTTTACTCATTGGTATATAACAAATATAATCTGCATTTATATTTTGTTCTCTTATAATTTCTATAAATAAATCAGCTAAAACTTCACCTGCTACAAAATTTTTCCTATATTTAAAACTTAATACAAGCTCCTTTAATATTCCTCCATAAAATCCATATGATATCTCTTCTTGGTTTGTTATTTCTGATCTTTTTATCATAGACTTACAATTAGGGCATATCTTTATAAAACCATCAGCATTACATAGAGTGCATTTTTCTTCTATTGGATATATTATTTCTATTACTTCTTTAATGATAGTCTTTATATTTTTAAATAACCCTTTTCCCATAGGCTTTGATTAAATCCCCTTATAATACTTTTAGCCACATCTATATCCTCTGATAATTCCTTTGTTACCATTAACACTTCAGATACTATATTGATATCATTGTGGACTGCTCCACATATATACACTATCTTTTTGTAATTAAAATAAAAATCATCTGCAAATAACATTACTATATTTAAATCATTAATTTGATTTATATAATCTCCAACATTATTAGTAATTATGAACACGCTTTCTTTGTGTTCTTTAAAAACATTAATTAAAAATTTAAAATTTTGATTTTTATTATATTTAACAACACTTATATTAAAAGATTTCAAAATTCCATAATAATGCTTATACACCTTATTCACTTTATCATTAGATGGAACAATTATTAACACCTTTTTTTTATTTTCCTTAAACCATTTAAAATATTCAAATAAAGCTAATGGTATATCTTCCTCTAGCTTTATTCTAGTCATTAATAATCTTGGTTCAACCATTGGATTTTTAGATCGTAAATACATTAATTCCAATCTTTCTCCTATCGGAAAGACAAATTCCGCTGTGTATATTATCATCTTTCTAGAATTCCAATATAATTGCTCTACACGCTCCTTAATACTTTCATTTCCTATTTTAGAAAATAAGCTTATATCATCAAATATTACCAAATCATATTTTTCATATTTATCATTAATATTATCAATAGGAGAAAATACTAAGTTTTTCTTTAATTGTTCATCTGTTTTATTTTTAAATATAGTCTCCTCTATCTCTGTTTGTTTTTTATACATATCTTCATTAATTATTGAACATAAAATATACAATACTTTACCATTATTATTTAGTATTTTATTTATTATATTTGTAAATACTTCAAATGTATTAAAAGGCCTTGTTTTTATAGACAATACCTTGGTTCTTCTGCTATACCACTTATTTATTTCATTTAAAATTTTATTTAACTCATTATAATTCATAGCTATAAAACCTCATTTTTTCTATTCTTTATATATTTTATCCTCAGATGTAATTTCAATTATTCTTTCCTTTAAAGATGAATATCTCTCCATATTATTAGTATTTTCTATCATAAATTTTAATGCCTTCTGACTTCCAACAACAACTACTAGTTCTTTTGCCCTAGTTATTCCTGTATATAAAATATTTCTATTCATTAAGAATGCTGATCCCATAAATGCAGGTGTTATTACCACTCTAAACTCACTCCCTTGACTTTTATGTATTGTAATAGCATATGCAAGTTCCAATTCTTCTAAATAAATATATTCATACACTACTCTTCTTTCGTCATCAAATACAACAGTAATAGTTCTATTCTCCTCGCTTATAGATTCTATAAACCCCATATCACCATTAAATACACCAACACCTTCTTTATCACCATACCCACTTATTCTAGTCCACTTTAATGAATAATTATTTTTAGTTTGCATAACTTTATCGCCTTCTCTAAAAATAACTTCTTTTACTTTTTTCTCTCGCTTTTTTTCATCTGGTGGATTTAGTATAGCTTGAAGCTCGTTATTTAAATTATCAACACCTAAAATACCTTTCCTTGTAGGAGAAAGTATTTGGATATCCCTTACTTTATTCCAATTTGGATTAAATGATGGTAATCTTCTATTTACTAAATCTATTATTGTAGTTAAAATTCCTTCATTACTTTCTCTATTATCGAAAAAGAAATCTCCTCCTTTTTTATTTAAGTAAGGCATCTCTCCATTATTTATTTTATGTGCATTAACAATTATCATGCTTTCCTTTTCTTGTCTAAATATTTCATTTAATCTTACTACATTAATAAAATTACTATTTATTAAATCTCTTAATACATTTCCAGGACCAACGGAAGGTAATTGATCCACATCTCCAACTATAATTACTCTAGTTCCTAATTTTATTGCTTTAAGTAAACTATTCATTAGCATTATATCTATCATAGATGCTTCATCTATAATTATTACATCACCTTCTAAAGGTTCCCCTTCTCCTCTACCAAAGAAAGAGTTATCCTCATCACTTACTCCCATTTCAAGCAGTCTATGTATTGTTTTAGCTTCTCTTCCTGTAGATTCTGTCATTCTTTTTGCAGCTCTTCCTGTAGGTGCAGCTAAAAGCACTTTCATTCCATTATTTTCATATATCTCTATTATACATTTTATTATAGTTGTTTTTCCTGTACCTGGTCCTCCTGTAATAATTTCTATACCATTTTCAAAAGCACCTATTATTGCATCTTTTTGAGAATCAGCAAACTTTATGTTATTCTTTCTTTCAAAAGCCTCTATTTCAAATAATATATCTGAATTTATAGTTTGAAAATTTTCTATACTTAATGTAATTATTTTATTTGTTACTCCTAATTCACAATAATAATATGGCAGAGCATACACTGCTTCAATATCATTTATTTTTTCTGCCTTAAGCTTTCCATCTAAAACACTATTATATATAATTTGCTTCTACTAATTCCTTGTCTACCATCAATACTTTCTGACTTTCAGATATAAGTTTATCCTTTGGCATATACGTATTTCCAAGGCCTGAAAAATTATTCAAAACATATCTTATTCCACTTTGAATTCTAAAATCTGATGTTGCTTCTATTCCTAAACTTTTAGCTATTCTATCAGACGTTAAAAAACCTATTCCTGATATTTCATCACTCAAAATATATGGATTATTAGATACAATATTTTTTGAGTCTGGTCCAAACTTCTTGTAAATTTTTAAGCATTGATTAGTTGTAACTCCATGCTTTTGAAAAAATATTATTATATCCTTTAACTCTTTACTTTCTAAGTAAGATTCATATATAATATTAAATTTTTTTTCACCAATACCTTCAACTTCTTTTAATCTCTCTATATCATTATCTAATATATCTAATGTTTTATCCCCAAAAGCCTTAACTATCTTTTTTGCTGTTACTGGTCCAATTCCATGTATTATTCCAGTGCTTAAATATTTTTCTATTTCCTTTACAGAAGTAGGCAATATTTCTTTAAATTCTTCTACATTAAATTGTTTGCCAAATTGCTTATGATTTATCCAATTACCCTTAATTTCAATTTGTTGCCCTTCCTTTAGTAAAGGCATAATTCCAACTATAGTTATAACTTTTTTATCAGTAGTAATTTTTGCTACAGTATAACCACTATCATCACTTTTAAAAACAATTGCCTCTACTAAACCTTCTAATATCTCCATATTATCGCTCCAAACCTTTTATTATAATTATTAATATTATATAATTATATCATAAGAAACTTTTTTCATATTTAAATATAAGTTATAGGTTTACTTATTATTTAATATGGACATATAATGCTTATTGTAAACATATAAATGGAGGGAATATAAATGTTATTAAAAAATTGCAAAATAATACTACTAAACGAAATAGTAAACGGTTCATTACTTATTGAAAATGGTAAAATTAAAGAAATAAATCCTGCTAATCAAGATGATATCGATTCAATCGATTGTAAAGGTTTATACGTATCACCTGGATTTATAGATATTCATATACACGGAGCTGGTGGGCACGATACTATGGATGGAACATACGAAGCTATTAATGAAATTTCTAAAACTATTTGTAAATTCGGAACAACAGCCTTTACTCCAACAACTATGACTATGTCATCTGAAGCTATATTAAAATCAATACTTGAAATTAAAAAAGCAAAATTAGAAGGTACTGATGGTGCTGAAGTTTTAGGTGCTCATTTAGAAGGTCCTTTTATTAGTCCTAGTGCCATAGGAGCTCAAAATCCTAATTTCTTAATTGAACCTTCTTATGAAAACTTTAAAGCCATGACTGGCGATGCTGAAGATGCTGTAGTATCTATTACTATGGCTCCTGAAGTGGAAGGTGCAAAAGAACTTGCTACTATTTTAACTTCTAAGGGAATTCGTTGTTCTATGGGACATACCAAAGCTACTTATGAAGAAGCTTTTGAAGGTATTAAAGCTGGATTCTGCCATTCAACACATTTATTTAATGCAATGACAGCTTTTACTCATAGAGAACCTGGAGTTGTGGGGGCAACTTTTGATTCTGATATAACTACAGAAACAATTTCTGATGGTATACACATTTCTTATCCATCATTAAGAGTTGCTTATAATCAAAAAGGAACTGATAAAACTTTATTAGTAAGTGATGCTATGTGTGCATGTGGAATGATTGACGGAACTTATGCTCTTGGCGGACAACCAGTTATTGTTAAAAATGGTGCCGCAAGACTTGAAAATGGCTCATTAGCCGGTTCAGTTTTAACCTTAAATGTAGCAGTAAGAAATGTATTTAACAATACTAATTACCCATTATATGAAGTAGTTAAAATGGCATCTTATAATGGAGCTAAATACTGTAACGTAGATGATAGAAAAGGGCAAATTAAAGAAAATTTTGATGCTGACTTAGTTATATTTGATGAAAATATAGATGTTAAAATGACAATAGTTGGTGGAAAAATTGTACACAATATTTTAAATTAATACTAAAAAAATTTATAAAAGAAACCAGTAGAATTCTAATCTAATTTCTACTGGTTTTATTATCTTTAAACTACTAATTATTAAAATCTAACTAAAGGTATCTTTTAATTTCCTCAACCTTATTCAATTGTTCCCAAGGAAGATTTAAATCATTTCTTCCAAAATGACCATATGCAGCTGTTTGTTTATATATAGGTCTTCTTAATTCTAAATCCCTTATTATAGCACCTGGTCTTAAATCAAATACCTTTTCAACAATATTTGTTATTTGACTGTCATTTAATTTACCTGTTCCAAATGTTTCAACTTCTATTGACACTGGTTTTGCAACACCAATAGCATAAGCTAGTTGAATCTCTAATTTATCTGCAACCCCTGCTGCTACTAAATTTTTTGCAACCCATCTTGCTGCATATGCTGCTGATCTATCAACTTTTGTTGGATCTTTTCCTGAGAATGCACCACCACCGTGTCTTCCGTATCCGCCATAAGTATCAACAATTATCTTTCTACCAGTTAATCCACTATCACCTTGTGGACCACCAACAACAAATCTTCCAGTTGGATTTATATAATATTTAGTTTCATCATCTAATAATTCTGCTGGTATTACAGCTTTAATTACATGATTCATTAAATCTTCTCTTATTTGCTCTTGCGTAACATGCTCGTCATGTTGAGTAGAAATTACTATAGCATCAATTCTCACTACTCTATTATCATCATATTCTACTGTTACTTGAGTTTTTCCATCTGGTCTTAAATATGGTAAAGTTCCATTCTTTCTTACTTCTGTTAATCTTCTAGATAATCTATGTGCCATAGCAATTGGAGAAGGCATATATTCTGGAGTTTCATTAGTTGCAAAACCAAACATCATTCCTTGATCTCCAGCTCCAACTGCTTCAACTTCATCTTTTTCTCCTGCTCTAGATTCTAAGGCTTCATCAACTCCCATAGCTATATCACCTGATTGTTCATCTATAGATGTTAAAACTGAACATGTATCACAATCAAATCCATACTTTGCTCTATCATATCCGATTTCTCTTATTGTCTTTCTAACAATTTTAGGAATATCAGCATAACAATTAGTTGATATCTCTCCCATAACTAATACCATTCCTGTAGTTACTGCTGTTTCACAAGCAACTCTTGCCATTGGATCCTTTGCTAATATACTGTCTAAAACTGCATCTGATATTTGATCACAAATTTTATCTGGATGCCCTTCTGTTACTGATTCTGATGTAAATAATCTCTTCATTTTGCTTAGCTCCTTTCAAATCTTTTGATATTAATTCTAAGCAATAAAAAAAGTCTCTTCAAATAAGAAGAGACTATATTATCTAAAGGTCTTTCTTCTTATCTTGCAAAAATATAATGTTCTGCAGGAATTTGCACCACAAATAGTAACTAAGTTACTTACGCTAATTAATATATCTTATTAATTAAGAGCATTTAGCTTATTAAGTAATTTAAAGTTAATTACTTAATTCCTTAGTTTCTAAATAGGTTGCCGGGCTTCACAGGGCCTTTTTCCCTCCACCTCTCTGGATAAGAACTAATATCAAATTTTATTTCTTGAATATAATATCAATTTAATTATACTATGTCAATACTATTTTTATGTTATTTTTACATACATTTACTTGTACTGCTGAATAAATTCTGAATAAGTGAATGTACATAAGATTTATAAATCAGTACTTTAAATATATACTACTATCTTCAAAAATTTATTCTAAAGCAAAAAAAACATGATATATAATATATCATGTTTAATGGTGGGGGAGGACGGATTCGAACCATCG
>NZ_KB291716.1:0-16132 GCF_000320405.1 Clostridium celatum DSM 1785
ATAAAATAATTATTTTCCTCCTACTCGATTGTGTATAAATTTGACTAACTTTGTAACGTGAGATAAAAAAATGAATAATATTATAGTATAGCGTAAGATGAAAGAGGGGTATTCGAAATGGGATGTAATAATTCAAATTATGGTTACAATTATGCTCGCAGAGTTTATTATTATCAAATGAATAGAATATATAATTATTTAGGAAAAGCAGTATATTCAATTTTACAAGAAGTTGATTTACCAAAATGCTATAAACCATTAAATAAAAGCTTATTAGCTTTAGCTAATGGATGCCAATTGCAAAAGGGTCATCCATCAATTAAGGAGATTTTAAAAGAAGCATTAGTATGCAATGAAAAACAAAAATGTAGTTGTAACGATGAATGTAATCACATTCGTCATTGTAAGTACATTGATGAATGCAAGTGTAATAATGATTATAACTGCAATGATGATTGTAATTATGAAGATGAATGTTATTATAAAAATGAGAAGCATCATAAAGATGAAGAGCATCACAAAGATAAGGGTTGTCATAAATATGGATGCTATGATAAGCATGAAAAGAAATATGATGAATGTAATTGCAATAATGATTATAACTACAATGATGATTGTAATTATGAAGACAATTATTATGAAGATGAATGTTATTATAAAAATGAGAAGCATCATAAAGATGAAAAGCATCACAAAGATAAGGACTATCATAAATATGGATGCTATGATAAGCATGAAAAGAAATATGATGAATGTAATTGCAATAATGATTATAACTATAATGATGATTGTAATTATGAAGACGAATATTATGATGATGGATGTTATTATAAAGATGAAAAGCATCATAAAGATATGGGCTATCATAAAGATGGATGCCATGATAAACATGAAAAGAAATATGATGATGGATGCTATGATTTAGAGAATATATGTGATGATTTAGATAGCATATGTGACAACTTAGATGATATGTGGGAAACTCTAGAAAAAGATTGTGATGATTTTTACAAAGAATATTAATTAATAACAAAATACCTTAGATAGGGATAAATATAACTATCTAGGGTATTTTTGTTTTATAAATAAGATTTAGATATAGTTACCATTTGTGATTATTTAAAATATATATTAAAATTAGTATAACAAAGGGGGAGTACTTTTGAATAAGTTAAACATTTCAAGGTATAAAAAAAGTATATTAGCAATAATTACAGCAGTTATAATGTTAATATTAGCATCAATAATAGGAGTTAAAGTATCTGCTAAAATTGATAAGGATGATAAATATAATTATATAATGGATCTAATTAAGCAGGAAAAATACATTTATGCATTAGGTGAGCTAGAAGATATACAGGATTTTTCAGCATATAGTAAAGAGGAAATAGAAAAAATAAATAATTATAAGAAAATGCTTACAAAATATATAGAAATTGATGAAGAAGCCTATGTTAGAGATTTAATTAAAGCTTTAGAAGAGTTTTTAAATAATTATAGAGAAACTTTGAATGAAGATATATTTGAAAAACTTAAAGAAAGTTTAGGATTAAAAATAGATAATTGTAAAGAAAAGATAAAACTATTAGATGAAGAAAAGAGCAAAATTATAGAAGTTATTGAAATGGATATAGTAGAAGGAGAAACTCTATTAAAAATATTTAAGAGTGAAAACCCTAAAGAAGATGTTAGTGAAATTGAAGCTATTATAGAAAATAGAAAAGAAGAAATAGCATTAAATGAAGAAAACGCTGGTAATACTAATAAAGTTGAAGCTGAAAAAGCAACTACAGAGGAAAATACTGATGTTAGTGAAAATGAAGCTATTACAGAAACTAATAATGATAATGAACCTAAAATTTCAAATACTATAGCAGCACAAAGTTCAAATCAATTAATTACTGTAGTAAGCAATGGTGGTAGTTATGCAGAACTTACTATGTGGGAAAAATTATCTAATGGAAAATGGATTGAAGTTGATTCTATGCCGGCTAGATTAGGAGAAAATGGAATGAAATATTATGGTGATGTATATGAAATGGACAAGTGCACACCAACAGGTATTTATACATTAAGTGAAGCCTTTGGAATAAATGAAAATCCAGGTTCAGCACTTCCATATAGAGTATTAGATGGAAGTGAATATTGGGTGGATGATGAAAATTCTGATTACTATAATACTATGCAGTTTGGAGATGCAAATGGAAGATGGAATTCGGCTGAACATTTATCAAGCTTTCAAGGGTATTATAATTATTCCATAGTCATAGATTATAATAGATGGCCTGTAATATCAGGAAAAAGTTCAGCTATATTTTTACATTGTGATTTAGGAAGTTATACATATGGATGTGTAGCTATAGCTGAAGATAAGCTTATTAATATATTAAAATGGCTAAAACCCAATAATAATCCTAAGATTATATTAGATTTTACATATGATAATATATACAATAATTATTAATAGTTAGCCCTATAGTTTTTATATTAATATATATTTGTATTGATATAGAAACTATAGGGGTTTTCATTTACAATTTTTCATTTCCATATATAAATGAAAGTAAGTCTTCTTTTTCAGAGATAGTAGCTTTTCTTTTAAATTCATCTTCAAATGCAATTAATGCTTCATCAATGGAAAGTTTATTTTCAGTTATTAATGCTATTTTTTTCATATAATTAAAAAACTCTAAAAAGGAATCTTTTGTGTAAATATCATTATGAGATGGAACTACATAGTCAGCTTCGCAACATTTTATTTCAATAAGTAGAGGTATAAGCTTTGATTTAGTGTAACTCCAATTTCCATTAAACATATCTAAATAAAGTGAGTCACCAACAAAAACAGTATTTTTATCATCACCTTCAACTGAAACAATTGTATTGTCATTAGCATGGTCACTAGAAATATGTTCTAGGGAAACCTTAATTCCACCTAAATCAATCTTTAAATATTCATCAAATACTATTTCTCCTTTAGGCAGAGTGAATTTTCTATTACTATCTGGGTGTTCTATTTTAATATGTTCTAAGCAAAATTCTATTTCAGTTCCATTTTTTATTCTTTCTTTAATAGCTTCATCTGTCCATTCAAGCTTGCTTTGTTCCTTTAGTTTATCATAAGTTATACCATTAACTATAGTAGTTAAGTTCATGTAATTAGCTCCAACTATATGATCCCAATGGTGATGAGTTATAACTAAATATTTCAGAGGAGATTTGCTTACTTTCTTAGCTTTTTCTAAAAATTCTTCCGCATGATTTTGAGAATTACCACCATCAATAACTAAACTACAGTTATCTCCAATAATAAGACCTAAAGTAGGTCTATCTCCAGCTTTTTTATAATCCATATAATAAACTCTATCAGTAAGCTTTTTTAGCATATTTTCACAACCTTTATATTTAGTTTAAATTAAATTCATTAATTTAATTTGTGCAATTTATTAAATAATTATATCATTAAGTTATGTTTACTAGCAATTTAGCTTTCTATAAAAAAATATATGAAAATAGAGAATTATTAATATAAATAATTTAGAAAGACAATTTTGTATAAATAAATTAATTTTACATAAATAAAGTAGTCATTTAAAATAATTAAATTATAATTTTAATAGCTATATGCACTATAATATAAAGATGAAAAGAGTTAAATAATATAGTAATATATAGGTAATTAAATTTTTATAAAAAGGATGGGTTTTTATGAGGTACTATATCAAATCAAAGCTTTTTAAAATAAAGGAAGATTTTTGGGTTAAAAATAATAGAGGAGAAGAAGTTTATTTTATAGATAAAGAGTTCTTTAGTTTTGGGTTACAATTTAGAGTAATAGAAAATAACAATGTTCTTTATAGAGTAAGAGAAAAACTTTTAAAGTTTATGCCAAGCTATGAAATTTATGATAGTAATGATAACATTATAGGATATGTAAAAAAGCAAATAACTTTCTTTAGAGATAATATATTGGTAGAAAGTAATTATGGTAACTTTGAAATCGAAGGTGATATTTGGCATTATAGATATAGAATTAACCATAATGGGAGAACTGTTGCATATATAGATAAGGAACTTTTATCATTTACAGATAATTATTATGTAGATATAGACTATGAGAATAATCCATTTATAATAGCATTAGTAGTAATTATTGATAATATAATTGATAAGAAAAATAATAATTAAAATATGACCAGGTGAAAGATAATAATTTTATTTCCCCTGGTCATATTTTTATACTATTCACATATATCAATAAAAGCTTTTGCACTATTAGTTAGAAATTTATTTTTATGATAAATAACACTAAAGTATCTATCAAGAGAAATATTTTTTATATTAAGCATTTTAATTTCTTTTCTATTTATGCTATCTTTAACTAATAAATAAGGTAATATAGACAATCCAAGTCCGAGAGTAACAGCTTTTATTATAGCTTGAGTGCTTGAGCTTTCCCAAATTATATTTAAATCAATTCCTGCAGTAGCAAAAATATTATCACATAATTCTCTTCCAGCACTACCTTTTTCACGCAAAAGAAAATTCTCATTTTTTATATCATTAATATCTAGTTCGTCATGATTAGATAATGGATGATTAATACCACATATTAATACTAATTTATCTTCTTTAAAGTGATGGCTTTTTATATATGAATTATGAATATTACCTTCTATTAAACCTATATCTATATAATTATTTAATATATGTTGTTCTATGGTATCGGAATTATCTACAATAGCTTGTACTTCAATATCAGGATAAATTTCCTTAAATGATTTTACATACTTAGGCAATAGATAAGTTCCTATAGTTATACTAGCACCTATACGAATAACTCCATGATTATCAAAATTTTTAACTTCCGTTTCCATTTCATCAAACAACTTTACGATATGATTTGCATATTGTAAAAGTTTTTTTCCAGGCTCTGTTATATACAATCTTTTTGAAATTCTATCAAATAGTTTTATACCATAGTAATTTTCAAGTTCTGAAATTGCAACACTTATTGAAGGTTGTGCAATAAATAATTTTTCACCAGCAGCAGTGATGCTACCAGTTTGGCAAACAGTTACAAATATTTTAATATGTCGTAAAGTCATAATATACCTCTCTTAATTATATATAATAAAAATCTTATGAATTATATATAATTATACTATTTAACATATGACCTCTCAATATATATACTTACATTATAGGTGTTTATAAGAAAAAAAGTAAAAGATTGTTTTAAGGGGGGAGTCGTGAATGAAAAATAAAAAGGAAATATATATTAAGCTTTTTTTATCTACCTTTTATTTGAGTGCTTTCACTTTTGGAGGTGGATATGTAATAATCTCGCTTATGAAGAAAAAGTTTGTTGATGATTTAAAATGGATTGAAGAAGAGGAAATGCTAAATCTTACAGCTATAGCACAATCTTCACCTGGAGCGGTGGCTGTAAATGCTTCAATTTTAGTAGGATATAAAATTGCTGGAATATTTGGTGCATTAGTATCAATTATAGGTACAATATTACCACCATTTATTATATTATCTATCGTTTCTATTTTTTACACAGTGTTTCGAGAAAATATAGTTGTAAATTCAGTTTTAAAAGGTATGCAAGCTGGTGTTGCAGCTGTAATTGCTGATGTTGTGATAAATATGGCTAGTAATATATCTAAAGAAAGAGAAATAATATCAATAGTTGTTATGATGGGGGCTTTTATTGCTACATATTTTTTTAAGGTAAATGTGATGTATATAATATTAGTTTGTGGAATAATAGGTGCGTTAAAGGTTGTTATTAAAGCTAAAAAGAAAGGTGGCGACGAAGAATAATGTTTTTATTAGAGCTTTTTTGGAGCTTCTTTCAAGTTGGATTATTTAGTATAGGAGGAGGAATGGCAGCAATGCCATTAATACAAAATCAAGTAGTTGATATTCATGGTTGGCTTACTTTAACTGAATTTACAGATTTAATTACAATTGCTGAAATGACACCAGGGCCTATTGCAATAAATTCTGCAACTTTTGTTGGAATAAAAGTTATAGGTATCCAGGGAGCAATTGTTGCAACTTTAGGCTGTATATTACCATCTTGTATTATTGTTTCAACACTTGCTTTTATATACTTTAAGTATAAGGATGTAGACGTAATAAAAGGTATTTTGTCAGGACTTAGACCTGCTGTTGTAGCACTTATTGCATCGGCTGGAATATCTATTTTAATTCTTACTATTTTTGGAGAAAAGGGCTTTTCTTTTAATATAGAATCAATTAATTTTATTGCAGTGATACTTTTCACAATATCTATAGTTATATTGCGTAAATTTAAAGTAAATCCAATATATGTGATGATTGGTTCAGGTTTTCTTGGAGGAATAATTTATTTAATTACTTAAAATTTTAAATTTGTAACTAATGATAATTTTGAGAATATTATTATATTGTGGAATAGCTTAAGATAAAGGAAAGAGAATATATGGGGTTGTATAATAGATATGAGTTTAGAGCTTATTCTTGTCAAATGAGCAGAATATATAACTATTTAGGAAAATATTTATATAAAATTTTAGAAGAAGTAGATTTGCCAGAGTGTCATCCAACATTAAATACTAGTATTTTATTATTAATTAATGGAAGAAAGCTTCCTAAGGGACATCCTTCTATAGAAGACATATTAAAAGAGCAGCTAGGTTGTGAAGATAAAAATTAAATTGCTAGAAATCATCATGCTGAAAAAAGTTTAAGATATTGCTTATAACAATATCTTAAACTTTTTTTTGTTTATTTTGAGATAATCCTGATAAATAGTGTAAAGGTTAATATCTTTACTATATTTAGTCATTAAACTTATAACAAGAGCGATAACATAGATTCTGATATATGATCAACATCAATTTTAAATAATTTACAATACTTATAAAATAAAACAAAGATACAATATAATTACAAAACACAATATATTAATATAAAACAACAATAAAATTGTTGAGAAAACATTTACAGATAATGTAATATTTTAATAACGAGAGAATTCTCGCATAAGTAAAGGGGGAAAAAGAATGAAAAACAATAAAAATGTAGCTAATTCAAGAAAAACTTTAAGTAAAAGATTGGCTGTATTAGTAGCAACTGCAGTAGTAGCAAATCAAGTAGCATCAATAGCTGTACCAGTTAAGGCTAATGATGTTAATAGTGAGGTTATTAGAGTTGAAAATGCTCAAGCTAAAAGTAGTGAGGTATATACTTTAAACTTTGATGAAACAGATTCTAATGCTCCTGAGTGGCATAATATTTCGGGCGATGGAACTAGAACAATAGAAAATGGATATTTGAATATAACAAGAAATAGTTCTGCCGGAAATAATTTTGTATTCTATGATCAAAAAGCTCCTATGCTAACAGATGGGGAAGTTGAAACAGAATTTTCATTTGAGGGTGGAACTAGTAGATTTGGTGTTGTTGTAAGACCAGCAACAGATGGTAATTATTTGTTTATTGGATATAATGATTCAGGTAAGTGGTTAGTAGAAAGTAACTCAGGTTGGAAAGATGATATAGCAGGACCTACACTTGTGGAAGGTCAAGCTTATAAATTAAAGGCTAGATTTGAAGGTAAAAAAATAACTATTTGGGTAGATGGAGAGCAAATATTTAGTGATGAAGTAGATATAAATAATATGCCAACAGGACAAGGTTATGGAGTAGGATTTAGAACTTGGTATGATAGTAAAAGTATTAAGGTAAATTATTTAAAATTTGGTCCAGTAGGCTCAATAGAAGACAATAATCTTAATAAAGATATAAAGTCAGTAGAAGAAGTTAATGTTGAAACTATAGTTAAAACTGCACCTAAATTACCAGCTAAGGTTAATGTAGTTTATGAAGATAATTCAACTGGAACCGAGAATGTAATATGGAATTCTGTAGATAAAGAAAGTTATGCAAAAGAAGGTACTTTTGAAGTTATAGGAACTTTAGAAGGAAGAGAAGATGTTACAGTTACAGCTACTGTTACAGTTAAAGCTGCAACTGATGGGGATTTACTTCCACCGGATGTTGTTTTAGAAGAAAAGACTTTAGTTTCAGAAGATATGACTGTAGTTTTAGATAATAACTTCCCAAGAGTTATAAGATATGAATGGAAAGATGGAGAAGTTTTAACTGGTGAAGAAGAACAATTATTTAAAGTTGATATAAATGACTTTAGTTATGTTCCATCAGTAGAATTTACTCAAGTAGATGCTAAAACAGCAGACTATACTATGACTTTTGATCAATTAGATGTAACTATGAAGGTAAGATTATCTTTAGCTAAAGATAATGTTTTAAGAATGGAAGTTACAGAAATAAAAGAAGAAGGTAGTTTTAAGGTAAGAACTATTAATTTTGCAAATCATAGTTTAGCATCTGTAAAGAGTACTGAAAATGGAAAAATATCAGGGGTATTAACTACAGGTGATTGGAATAATATTAAAGAAAGCTTTGAAGATGTAGCTAATGTTAAGGCTGGAGATTATTCTAAGACTTATGGAATAATAAATGATGATAAATTTGCTATAACTATAGATAATAACGTTGTAGAAGGTGGAAATAGAGTAGTTGTTAATGTAAGTGATGAAGATGGTTACAAAAAAGCAGGGTTATCAAATGGTACTTGGGTTTATAGAGAATCAGTAAACTCTGCTACTACTCCAGCATTTGAAGGAACTATTGGAGGAGTTGAAATTAAGGGTAATACTAATCAACCTATCTTCTCTAATGACAAAAAAGTTCAAAGCTATATGGGTAAAGAATATGAAGCAGTTTATTGTGGATTAGGTGGAGTAGAAGATTTTGAAGGTTTAGATCTTACTGGAAAGGTTGCTATAGTAGATAGAGGAACCCATACTTTTGAAGATAAAGCTAAAAATGCACAAGCAGCAGGAGCATCTTATATTATTTGTATTAACAATGTAAGTGGAGCAGTTCCAGAACAAGGTTATAAAGATACTATCAATATGATAGGTTTAAGTAGTGAATATGGAGATTTAATAAAAGCTACACTAGATGAAAATAACAGAACAACTGTTAAGTTAAGCTTACAAGAATCAGATGTAGTTCCAGGTAATCCAGAAGAATTACCATGGTCACAAATTATGATTGCTAGAGATGAAAACGGAAATGGTAAAGTAAATTGGCAAGATGCTGCTATACTTTATAGAGAAAACATGGAAGAAGTTCAAGGCGCAGATTATGTTAGAAATAGCTTCTCATATATACCATTTAACATTGGTTCATTAGCACAATCACCATTCTTATATACTGCAGATACAGTTAAAAAGTTATCTAATTATACTGATGGATTTGGGCAATTAGTATTAGAAAAAGGATATCAAGGGGAAGGACATGATGATGTTATTGCTGATATCGGAGGACATACTGGTATAAGACAAGGTGGTAAAGATGACCTTAATACTTTAATTGAAATTGGTAAAGACTATAATGCTAAGATTGGTGTTCATGTTAATGCCACTGAATATCATTTAGATGCCTTTGAATTAGATGTGGATAATTTAAAACCAGGTTTCCAAAAGGGCTGGGGATGGAAAGATGATTCTTATTATGTAGATCAAAAACAAGATGTAATAACAGGTGAACTTGAAAGAAGATTTAGCATGCTTAAAGAAGATCATCCAGATTTAGCATGGATATATGTTGACGTATATACAGGAAATGGATGGAATGCAAATGAATTAGCTGAAATAGTTAATAATAATGATTGGATGCTTGCAACTGAATTTAATGGACCGTTAGAACAACAAGTTGCTTGGACTCACTGGGGAGGAGACCCTGCATATCCAAACAGAGGTAATGAAAGTACAATTACGAGATTTATAAGAAACCAAGAACAAGATGTCTATATGTCTGATGACCTATTAAAAGGTGGTAAGCATATGTTATCTGGTGGATGGGGAACTAGACATGATATAGAAGGATTCTATGCTGTAGAAACATTCTATAATCAAACATTACCATCAAAATATATGCAACACTTTGAAATTCAAGAGTGGGAAGATGACGGAACAGATGGTGGATTTGTTAAGTTTAATGATAACTTAGAAGTTATAAGAGAAAATGGATATAACAACATGTATAAGGACGGTAAGTTAATATCATCTACTGCTCAAGATACTATTGATGATAGAGGAATAGGGAAGACAACATTATTTATTCCTTGGACTTGGGAACAATTAAGTGATGAAGCAGAGAATAAAGTATATCACTGGAATCCATACGGAGGAGAAACTACTTGGGAACTTCCAAATGGATGGGAAGGAACTCAAACTGTTAAGCTATATGAACTTTCAGACTTAGGTAGAACTTTTGTTGAAGAAATAGAAGTTGTTAATGGACAAGTTACTATTGATGCTAAGGAAAATACTCCTTATGTAGTATTCCAAGAAAAAGTTTCTGAAGATAGAATTGATAATTGGGGAGAAGGAACATTAATAAATGATCCAGGATTTGATTCTCAAACATTAGATAATTGGACAGTAGAATCAACTTCTGACAATATGGATCATATTTCTATAATTAATGAAACAGTTGCTAGAAGAAATGGTAATGATGCATTATTTATTCAAGGAATAGATAAAGTAGATCCATCATTAATACCACAATCTCAAATGACAGCAACAGCAACAACTTATCAATCAGGTGAAGATGCAAGCAAAGCTATTGATGGAAATGAAGGAACTTTATGGCATGCTAGCTATTCAGGAGTTACAGGCCCACAAAGCATTACTTTAGATCTTGGTGGAAGCTATGAAGTAAACAAAGTTACTTGCCTTCCAAGACAATCAGGAACTAATGGTATAATAACAAAATATGAATTACAAGTAAGTAATGATGGAATAAACTTTACAACAGTAGCTCAAGGTGATTGGGATAAATCAGCATCACTTAAAACAATAAGCTTTGATACAGTAGAGGCTACACATATTAGATTAGTTGCTAATGAATATGTAAATGGATTTGTATCAATAGCAGAATTAAATGTTTATCAAGATGTAGAAATTCCAGATGAAGATAAGGTATTTGGAGAAGGTGCAAATATTTCTCAAGATTTAACTGGTTTAGAACCTGGAAAAACTTATACTGCTTCTGTATGGGTTAAGAATTATGGAGATAGAGAAGTTACTTTAGGCGTTAATTGTGGTGGAGTAGACACTACAAGTACAATTGATAGAGCAACAACTAGAATGAATGTTGGTGAAGGTTTAAAATGGCATGGTGAAAAATTAACTAGAATGAGAGTTGAATTTACAGTGCCAGAAGGAGTTACAACAGCCAAGCTTTATGTTGATATTCCAAGATCAGAAGAAGCTACAAGTGTAATGTTAGATGACTTTAGAATTTGGACAAATCCTCTAGAATCAGAAGCAACAAATAGAGAAGGGTATGTATTATACGAAGACTTTGAAAATGTTGATGAAGGTCATGGACCATTATATATGGGTCAAGCTTTAGGAACTGATAATAGAACTCATTATGCAGAAAAAGATCCAGAAGGAAAACAATACATGAACTGGGTAATCAGTGATAGATTCTCATTAAAGACTAATCAACAAGCTGGAACTGTTGGTGAAATGTTATTAACAGACCAATCAACATTACAATTGGAACCTAATACAACTTATGAATTAGGATTCAAATACACTAATAAGATTGATAATTTATATTCTGTAGCAATTAAATCAGCAACAGAAGGTGTGTTATTTAGTGAAGTTTTAACTCCGGGTGAAGTTATAGGAACACCAGAAGATGGACCAAACTACAGCAGAGAAGTTAAAGAATTCAAGATAGAATTTACAACTGGAGATGCAGTTGATTACTACTTATCAATAGATAAGGGTAATGGATATGATGAGTTAGTATTAGATGATTTATATATTAAGGATTTAACTTCTACAGATGAAGGTGAAGATGTAGTAGTAAATAAGAGTGCATTACAAATAGCAGTAGAAATAGCCAATGAAGTAACAGAATCTGATTTAGCAAATGTTGTACCAGCAGTAGTTACTGAGTTTAGAGCAGCTTTAGAAGAAGCTAAGGCTATATTAGCAAAAGAAAATGCTACTGAAGCAGAAATAAATGCATCATTTGATAGATTAAGTGCAGTAATGCAAATGTTATCTTTTGAAAAGGGAGATAAAGAAGTTTTAGGTTCATTAATAGAAAGAATTAATGGATTAAATGGTGATGAGTATATTTCTAATACTTGGACAAACTTACAAACTGCATTAGAAGTTGCAAATGCTGTTATGGCAGATGAAAATGCAATGGAAAATGAAGTTTCTGAAACTTATAAATCTTTATTAAGATCATTCTTAGAATTAAGATTAAAACCAAGTAAAGATAAATTAAATGATTTAATAAATAAAGTTCAAACTCTTGATAGTAGCAAGTATACAGCTAAGAGTTGGAAAGCTGTAGAAGCAGCTGTAGAAAAGGCTAATGCAGTTATGAATAATGAAGATGCAACTGAAGATGAAATTGCAAATGCAGAAAAGAGTTTACAATCTGCAATTGATGGATTAAAAGAAACTGCATCATCAGGAAGTAATTCAGGAAGCAGTAATAATAATGGAAGTACTAATAACAGTGAAAGTAATAATGTTGCAAGTGGTACTGGAAGCAATAACTCAAGCAATACTTCAAACTCTGGAAAATTACCAAACACAGGTGGAGTAAATAGCTTATGGGTAGCTCTTACAGGTGTATTAGCAGCAGGTGCTGGATTCCTTACTAGAAGAAAGAAATAATCAATTAAACAATATACTATTAAATAAAAAGAAAATTAAAATTTTATTTTAAACAAACTAAGAGCTAGGTAAATCTTCATCTAGCTCTTATGTATTTTATTAAATCCAATTTATATTTGCATCTTTTCTTGGGACTGTTCTTTGGTATTTAACATCAGGATATCCAATAACTAAGCAAGATATTATTTGCTTACTATCTTGTATTCCAAGTAAATTTAATATTTCTTTATTATCTTGAGAAGCAACTAATAAGAAGCCACTAAAGAAAGTACCAAGACCTAAGGCATCAGTCATAAGCTCCATATTTGAAGAAGCTAATCCACCATTTATTGGAGATGGTGAAGAAACAAATATAGCAAGAGGTGCATTAAAGAATAATCTATCATTTTTTATTGGATCTTCTTTAAATTGCTTATAGCTATATAGCCACATGTTAGCATATCTTTTAAGATGTTCAGTTTCAGGAGTTAAAGTAGCTAATATATATTCACCTTTTTTTCTTAATGATTCATAAGCTAGTTCTCTTAGTTCGTTTAATTTTTCAGTAACAACAGTGTAAGAAACATCTTGACTATTAGTTGAAGTTTGAGTAAATCTTCCAGCATCAATTATCATTTTAATTTTCTCTGTTTCTACTGATTTATTTTTAAATCTTCTAACACTTCTTCGAAATTTAATAAAATTCAAAAGATTTTCAGCATCTATTGCAAAGGTTCCTTTATTATATTCTTTTACTTCAGACATATTATAATCATCTGTTGAAACCGCTTCTACTGGGCAAATAGCAACACAATGGCCACATTTTATACAACCTTCATTATTAATATCTGCTTTGCCATCTACTAAAGAAATAACACGGGTAGGACAATCTTTAATACATTGCATACAGGCAATACATTTTTCTCTATTAACTTTAAACATTATATACACTCCTTAATAAAAAATGAGATATATGATTTCATCTATATCTCTTAATACTTTCCAAGGCTGCTGTTAAAAAGTAGTTTGTACCTTTTATAACGAAATAAGTGCCAAGCTTTAACTCATTATTAGAGTTCCCCTTTTTTATCAAATTAATTCTTATATTTTTCAATTATATATTTTGATAAAGATGAATTTTTATAGTTTCTAAGTGAATGTCTTAAAGTTATTAATTCTGTTACAGGTTTATTAAATAGAGTATTCATTAATAATTTTTCCTTTCAATTAGGAATATAGGATATAGTAGAGTAAATTTGCAAAATATAGAATAGTATCTTAAAAGAAATGAAATAAAAGTTTAGAGGAGAACATAATATTAAGGTTTTAGAATGAAAAAAAATTAAATTTTAAATCAATGGCTATGTAAATATTTTCAAATAAGGAACTTTATTAAATATTTATTTGTCTAATAGATATACTGAATAAAAGGAAGGTAAGAATTATGAGAAAATCAATATTTACATTATTTCTTGGGTGTATTTGTATTATATCTATACTTGGAGGATGTTCTAAAGTAAATAAAGTATCTATGACAGGTAGATATTTAAAATCTACTAGTGATACACATCTTATTATTGATGAAAATAACTCACCAATTGTAATGGGAAATAGTTCTAAAAAGGATAGTATTTTTGAAGGGTTACAAACAGGAGATAAAATTGAAATTATATGTAATAGCGAAATTAGAGAAACCTATCCAGCAGGTACTGATATATATAGTTGTAAGTTAATTGAAAGAGGGACTATAGAGGATATACCAAAAGAGACATTAAAAAGCCTAGAAGAAATGGAGTGGACTTTTGATTTCTCTGAAATAGATAATTAATTAAGGCAATAGTTTTATTTGTAACTGCTATTTCAATAATTATCGTCGAAATGATTAAAAAGAAAAAGTAATATGTTAATATTTAAATATATAGTTATTTAATATATAATTAGTAATGATAAATAATGAACATATTTAAAATATTTATGATATATTAAATTAATTTGTACGAAGAAACTAGAAAGGTTGAAGTAATTATGATAAGACCAATTGTAAAAGATATATTATTTTTGGGGGAGAAATCAGAAGCTGCAACTAAAGCGGATATAGCAGTTATTGATGATTTAATTGATACATTAAGAGCAAATTTAGAGGACTGTGTTGGGATGGCTGCTAATATGATAGGAGTAAAAAAGCGTATATTGGTATTTAGTATAGGTGATATAATTGTTCCAATGGTAAATCCAGTTATATTAAAAAAAGAAAAAAGTTATGATACAGAAGAAAGTTGCTTATCTTTAAGTGGGTTTAGAAAAACAAAAAGATATGAAATAATAGAAGTAGAATATTTTGATAGAGATTTTAAGAAGCATAAACAAGTATTTAATGGTTTTACAGCACAGATAATTCAACATGAAATAGACCACTTTGAAGGTATTATAATTTAATAATAAATACTTATTACTAATTTATTAAAGGTTATTTTTTAGTTATACAAGTAAATTAAGATAATAATAAAAGCAAAGAGAGAATCTCTTTGCTTTTATTATTATCTTAATTTAAAACAACATTTTTAATATTCTCTTTATTAAGTAGATATAAAATAAAGAAATCAGTATAGAATAAGAATTTATGATATTATAAATTCATAAAGGAAGTTATTGTAAATAAAATATATAGTTTGATGTAAGCTTATATAGTAATATTAGGGGGGATTTATATGTCGCAAACAACTAAGAAGGCATTTGCAGCATCTTTAAAGAAATTATTATCACAAAAACCATTAGATAAGATAAAAATTATAGATATTACAGAGGATTGTGAAGTAAATAGACAAACTTTTTATTATCATTTTAAAGATATATATGATTTGCTGGAGTGGGTATACACTAATGAAGCAATGAAGGCTTTAGAAGGGAAAAAAACATATGATACTTGGCAACAAGGATTTAGTAAAATATTTAATTATATATTAGAAAATAAGGAATTTGTACTTAATACTTATAATTCTGTAAGTAGGGAATATTTAGAGAGATATTTATATAATGAAACATATTTACTTTTAATTGGAGTGGTTGATGAAAAATCTAAGGGTATTTCTGTTAGGGATAAGGATAAGTCATTTATAGCAGATTTTTATAAATATGCATTTGTTGGACTAGTAATAGATTGGATTAGAAAGGGAATGCGAGAAGATCCTAATGATATAATCCAACGATTAAATATTTTAATTAGTGGAAATATAGAAAAGGCATTAGAAGGTTATAGAACTGATAAAAGTTTTAAAGTAGAGTGATAAGAAATTAAATAAGTGATAAATAGTAATTTTTAAAACTAGACAAATTTTAAGATTTGTCTAGTT
>NZ_KB291716.1:16152-122231 GCF_000320405.1 Clostridium celatum DSM 1785
AACTAGACAAATTTTAAGATTTGTCTAGTTTTTTTACAATTATAAGGAAATGTTTAATAATTAGACATTAAGATAAAGATGTCTAGAGAAAGTATTTATAAAAAAAGCTAATATAAAAATATAAATTAAATAATTAAATGATATAAAGATAAGAGTAAAAATTAAGTATTAAAAGGGAGGGATTTTTATGTATTACAGTAATGGAAATTATGAGGCATTTGCAAGGCCACAAAAACCAGCAGATGTAGATAGAAAATCAGCTTATTTGGTAGGGGCAGGGCTAGCATCATTAGCAGCAGCGTGTTTTTTAGTTAGAGATGGTCAAATGAAAGGTGAACATATTCATATTCTAGAGGAAATGAATTTACCAGGTGGAGCTTGTGATGGAATTAAAGATAAAGAAAAAGGATTTATAATACGTGGTGGACGTGAAATGGAAAACCATTTTGAATGTTTATGGGATTTATTTAAATCAATACCATCATTAGAAACAGAAGGTGCTTCTGTATTAGATGAATATTATTGGCTAAACAAAAAGGATCCAAACTATTCTTTAATGAGAGCAACAGTTAATAGAGGAGAAGATGCGTATACTGATGGTAAGTTTACCTTAAGTGATAAAGCTTCTATGGAAATTATACATTTGTTCTTAACAAAGGATGAAGATTTATATGATAAAAAGATTGAGGATGTATTTACAGAAGAGTTTTTTGAATCGAACTTTTGGTTGTATTGGAGAACAATGTTTGCTTTTGAAGAATGGCATAGTGCACTAGAAATGAAACTTTATATACAAAGATTTATTCATCATATTGGTGGACTTCCTGATTTTTCAGCTTTAAAATTTACAAAGTATAATCAATATGAATCATTAATACTACCGATGATTAAATATTTAGAATCCAATGGAGTAAATTTTCAATATAATACTGTAGTGACAAATGTAATCTTTGAAATTGTTGGAGATAAGAAAGTAGCAAAACAAATTCAATGTATTCATAATGGGAAAAGAGAAAATATAGATTTAGTCGAAGATGATCTAGTATTTGTTACAAATGGTAGTTGTACAGAAAATGCTACTTTAGGTGATCAGGACCATGCACCAGTTTTGAATACTGAAGAAGGCGCATGTTGGAAACTGTGGAGAAATATCGCAGCACAAGACACCTCATTTGGACATCCGGATAAATTCTGCACTAATATAGAAGCCACTAACTGGGAATCGGCAACAATAACAACATTAGATTATAGAATACCACCATATATAAAAAATATATGCAAGCGTGACCCTTTTAGTGGAAATGTTGTTACAGGTGGTATTATAACTGTTAAAGACTCTTCTTGGTTAATGAGCTATACATTAAATCGTCAGCCACACTTTAAGATACAATCTGATAATGAACTTGTTGTATGGGTTTATGGATTATTTACAGATGTACCAGGTGATTTTATTAATAAACCAATGAAGGAATGTACTGGCTATGAGATTACCCAAGAATGGCTATATCACTTAGGTGTTCCAGTAGAAGAAATTCCAGATATGGCTAGGAATTCAGCACGTTGTGTACCTTGTATGATGCCATATATAACTGCATTCTTTATGCCAAGAAGTGCAGGTGATAGACCAAAGGTTGTACCAGATGGATGTGTTAACTTTGCTTTTTTAGGACAGTTTGCAGATACTGTCCGTGATACTGTATTTACTACAGAATATTCAGTAAGAACAGCTATGGAAGCAGTATATACATTGTTAGATGTAGATCGTGGAGTTCCAGAAGTATTTGGTTCTTGTTATGATATTAGAGTGCTTTTAGATTCTACATCTAAGATGATGGATGGCAAGAAAATAACAGATATTAAATTACCATTTATGGCAACATTGGCAGAAAAGAAAATTAAAAAGGAAATTGCAGGAACTGTAATTGAAGATTTATTAAAAAGATATAACTTAATATAGAATTTTTAAAGTTAAGTATAAAAAATTCCTCCCATTATAGAGCAGGTTTATTATTTTAACTGTCTACTATAATGGGAGCATATCATTATGTCCACTTTTTAGTTTTTAGAAACTTAAAGTTACCCATTTAACTTGCCTAATTGTGACATTTCGGTTGGAGATTCATTCATTCCTCTTGCTACCCATTCATTAATCCAACCAAACAAACCATAGGCAAACCATGCACTTGTATAAGCTTGTAATGAATCTTGTTCTGGTTTAGGACCACAAACAGATTTAATATTATCTAAAACTAAATGAAATAAATTAGAATAATACAGTAGTTTATAAAATTCACTATATTTTTTATAATGACTAAATAAACTTTCCACTAAGTTTGGATCTTTACTTTGTTCAAATTCACTTCCCCATTCTTGAATTAGTTGAATTAAATATTGTTTTAATACATCTTCTTTGTTAGTAAAGTTTCTATAAAAAGATGCTCTTCCAACCATAGCTTCTTTTACTATATCTGTTATTTTTATTTCTTCAAAAGAGTTAGTCTGCATTAATTTTATAAGTGCCTTGGTAATCTGTTTTTTAACATATGAATTACTTTTCTCTGTTTTCATTTGATACAAAACCTCGCTAGTTGTCTCATTTTCTTATTAAATATTGTCTTCTAGAATGCTATATGATACACTTGTCTCAAAATAATGATACATATGTATCATAGGATAGTCAAGGGGGATATAAATGATAAAGAAGATAGTAAAAATTACATTAATAGTATTAATAATTATATTTTTATTAATAATTACTTTTTTAATAATATTAAAAAATCTAGAGGTAAAAGCAGTTAAAAGTGATTATTTTAATTATGTTGACGCATGTGGAACATTAGAAAAAAAATATACTAATTATGGGGAGTTTGAGGTTGACTCTATTGAATTTAAAAGTAGAGAAGAATTATTTACTCAATATAAGATATGGTATCCATCTCAATTAAGTAAAAATTATAATAAAAAATATCCTATTGTAATATTTGTAAATGGAACAGGGGTACCGTATTCGAAATATGAAGCAACATTTGAACATTTAGCTTCATGGGGATTTGTTGTTGTAGGAAATGATGATGCGAGCTCTGCAACAGGTGAATCTTCTTCAATTACATTAGACTATATATTATCATTAAATAACAATAAAGAGAGTATTTTTTATAATAAATTAGATACAGAAAATGTAGGAATATCAGGACATTCTCAAGGTGGGGTAGGTGCAATAAACGCTGTAACTGATTTTGATAATAGTGATGTTTTTAAATCTATTTATACTGCAAGTACCACATCTATTGAATTAGCTAACGCTCTTAAGTGGACATATGATGTAACAAAAATAGAAATACCTTATTTTATGGTTGCAGGCACGGGTAAAGTTGATTCAGAAACAATAGCTCCACTTGAGTCTATAATTAATAACTATATGTATTTAAATAATGATATTAAGGCGATTATGGCTAGAAGAAAAAATGTGGACCATGGGGACATGCTACTTTATGCTGATGGATATATGACAGCTTGGTTTAGATATACATTAATGAATGATAATGAAGCAAGTGAAGTATTCAGTGGTGATTCACCTGAAATATTATCTAATAAAAATAATTGGCAAGATATAAGGAGAAAAAACCTAGATTTAAGTATCCAATTGTAGATTTAAGTATTCAATTACAGAAGATTTAATTATGTAAGTAAATATGAGGTAAATAAAAAAGAACTATATTATTCTAAATTATACTATTTATGAAAGATAGTTTAACTATTTTATAAGATATAGTTCTTTTTTGTTTCATATAAATTATTCTAAGGATTCTATTATTTCAGTATTTAAATGTGACAATATAGCTTCTGAATTATTAAACCATTGTTCAAGGGTGTTTATGTTATCATAAATATATTTATAAATATATTCAACAGCAGCATTAACCTCTTCAATAACATAATCATAAACTATATTTATTTTATCAATAGATACTAAAGTTTTAGCAATTTGTTCTTTAACTGCATCTTCAATTATTAAAAAGTCATTATCAAACCTAGAAATTAAAATATCTTTTTGCTTATTAATATATTTACTTTCTGTATAGCTAACTTTAAGATAAGATAAAAACTTTTCAAAGTCTCCAGCATTATCTAAAGGCTCTAAGGAGAATAAAATTCTAAAGAATAAATTCCAATTAAACTCACTATTCATTACTTGTTCAAAATATTCACCAAGTATTTTTTTAAATGGGTGATCATAAACTACACTTCTTTCAAATATTAAATGAGAATTAAAATCTAATTGTTCATCTGAAATTAAGTTTAATCTATTTAAAGCATTTATTAGTATATCAGTATAATCAGCTTCGTTAGATATATTGTTTTTAAAGAATACATATTCAACTATAGTTTCACAAGAATCCTTAAAATTAATAGTCATATCAATAGATTCTTTCATTTTTGATGAGAACATATCGTATATAAGTTTTGATACTATTTCTTGAAGATTTCTTTTATTTGAAACATTAGTTTTAACTTTTTTTGATTCAACATGTCTTAAAACCGTTAATAACTGATTGTCTATCATAGTTAAATTATTTTTTATAGAATTCATAATATCTTTTAAAAATTGATCTTCAATAACATAATTAGAATTTTTATATATTATTTGATGCTCAATTTCGCTCCAAAACATATTTGTAAGAGATTTAATTTGTAATTCAAATGGAATTAATAAATTCTCATAAAGAAGTTTTCCATCAATCCTATAAATTGTGAAGCCATTCTTTTGCTTTTGTGGTTGTTTACCAGAAAGTTTAAGAAAAATATTATTATAATTATCACTACAGTAAAAATCATCATCAAGTTTTTTATTGAAATATTTTTTTAAGAAACGATAAATCTTCTTTTCGTCATCACCAAATCTGCATTCAATTCTTATTCCAATAAGATCACTTAATTTAAATATAAGGTCATTGGCATTAGGGTAGCGTTTATAATAATGATTTCTAAGTATTTTTTCGTAAGCTTTCTGTAGATTTAACTCTACAGCTAATATTAGAAAAATCACAATAACTTTCATCTAAAATATTAAAAAAGATTTTTTCTAAATCAATAGAAGCTTTAATTAGAACTTCTTGATTATTTGTTAATTCATTTAACGCTATTTCTAAATAGTCAAATTCTTTAATATTCAAAATTACACCTCTATCTAAATATTATAAAATTACAAAGCTATATATCTAATTATAAATACAGGAAGTTTATAAATGTTTTAATGTAATTTATAGATGAGCTAATAAAGTTAAGTGTTTATAAATTTCTTCTAGGAATTTTAAAATTAATTTCTTTTTCAATTTCAGAAAGTACTCTAGAATCCTTAGGGTCTACAAAAAGACAAGTATAACCATCTTCACCAGCTCTTCCAGTTCTACCTATACGATGAATATAAGTTTCAACATTTTCTGGAATATCATAGTTATAAATATGAGTAACTCCACTAATATCTAAGCCGCGAGATGCCACATCGGTTGCAATTAAATATTGAATGTCAGCATTTCTAAAAGATTTCATTATTCGTTCTCTTTTAGATTGTTGAATATCGCTATGAATTACTTTACAGTTATATCCGCGTCTATGCATTACAGTTTCAAGTTCGTCAGCTCTTCTTTTTGTTCTACAGAATACAATTGCCATAAATGGATTATCTATATCTAAGACTTTACATAAGGCGTCTCTTTTTTCTCTATCAATAGTTTCTACAACATCTTGTTTAATATTACTTAAAGTTATTTCTTCTTTCTTAACAGTTACAACTATAGGCTCTTTCATATATCTATAAGCAAGTTTTTTTACAGATGAATCCATAGTTGCAGAGAAGCATAAGATTTGCTTTTTCTTTGGAGTTTCTTTCATTATAGCTTCAATTTCATTTCTAAAACCCATTAAAAGCATTTGATCAGCTTCATCTAATACTAATGTTTTTAATGAACTTAAATTTACAGTTTTTCTTTTAAGGTGGTCTAAAAGTCTTCCAGGAGTTGCAATTATAAGTCTAATATTTCCTTGAAGTTTTTTCATTTGTGAGCCAATATCTTTTCCGCCATACATAGATAATACACCAACATTTTTAGCAGTACTTAATTTATTAGCTTCTTCAGTGATTTGAATAGCAAGTTCTCTTGTTGGAGAAATTATTAAGGCTTGTATGCCTTTAGAGCCTAATGAGATATTCTCAAATATAGGTAGTAAGAATGCTAAAGTTTTTCCAGTACCTGTTTGAGCTTCTGCTATAACATCTTTATTACTTAAAATATGTGAAATACTATCTTGTTGAATAGGCGTTGGGGTTTTAATTCCAGATTTTTTTAGTATATTGTCTATATCATTACTAATTCCTAAGTTTTTAAAATTCATATATTATACCTTCCATTTGTCTTAAGTTTCATATAATTATAACATACTAATTTAATTACAACTGTAAAAATTAAAATTTATTTCTTATAATTAAAACTACAAGTCTCCAGTTAGTAAGCTAAACTTAAAGCTATGAAAGAATATCAGTAGGTATTTCTTTTGCAAAATATTTAATACTTTATTAAATTCAATAGAAAACTAATGTCGGTATAGGCATATAAATAAAAAAAGAATTAATATATGTAATTAGTAATAGGATATTATTAATTAAAAGAATATAGTTAAAATGGATGAAATAAATTTAATTTATCTGATAATTGTAAAAAGCAATTTTTACAATATAATTATTTTATAACAAAAAATGGTATAATAAATATGGTTTAAATAAATAATTTGGAGGTATAGTTTTGGATAAAGATGCAGTTAAAGAACACATTCATATAGGCGAAGATGGGCATATATACACACATACCCATGATGATAATGGAAAGCATACACATAAACATATACATGAAAATACTAAGGCAGTAGTTAATAGATTATCACGTGCAATAGGGCATTTAGAATCTGTAAAGAGAATGGTGCAAGATGATAGAGATTGTAGTGAAGTATTAATTCAATTAGCTGCAGTAATAGCAGCCTTAAATAACACAGGAAAAGTTATTTTACAAGAGCATATTGAAAATTGTATAGTAGTTGCAGTAGAATCAGGTGATAAAAAAGCTATAGAAGATTTAAATAAAGCAATAGGACAATTTATTAAATGACATAATATTGGAATTTTATTGAAAAGAGGCTGTTTTGAAAATTATTTACAAATGGCCTCTTTTCTAATGTTTTATAAAGTTCATTATATTTGTTTTCACATAAACTAAGCCGTTACAAGACTTTCTACTTCTGTTATATCATTAGCTGTCACAACTAATGTATCATAGGGTAGTATTACTGTATTTCCATTTGGGATTATTATCTTATCTTTACGTTTTATCATAACTATAAGAATATTACTTGCTATATTTGAATCCTTTATGGCTTTGTTAGCAATAATACTATTATCTTTAACTGAAATCTCCATTAAATTTGTACTTTTATCTTCTTTATAAAAATTAAAATTATTTAGATTATTACCTGATAAAACAAGTATATCACCAGGTAATATTACTGTAGCACCATTTGGTACAAATACATCCCCTTTACGTTTTATCATAACAACAAGAATATCTTCGGGAATATTAGCATCCATTAAAGTTTTATTAGCAATACTATTATTTTCACTAATATTAAATTCAATTAATTGTGTACTTTTATATTCTTTATAATCATTAAATGTTTTTAAGACTGATTCAGAGTTATCTATCAAATCAAGTTTTTTTGCAACTAGAGGTATAAGGGTTCCTTGTACGGAAACTGAAAATAATGCTATAAAGAATATTATATGAAAAATATCATTATTTATTGGAACACCATATGTTATAGCAAATATTGCAAAAACTATTGAGGCTGCCCCTCTAATACCTACCCATGATATGAAAAGTTTTTGCTTAAAAGGAACTTTAAATAGGCTTAATATACTAAATGTTGCAACTGGTCTTGCAATTAAAATCATAAATATTGAAATTGATACTCCTTTAAGCATAACTGATGGAATTTTAGATGGAAATGCTAATAATCCAAGTAAGAAGAATAACAATATTTGCATTAGCCAAGATACACCGTCGAAAAATTGGAATATGCTTTTTTTGTGAGGAATTTTACTATTTCCTATGATAATACCTGTTATATAAACACTTAAATATCCATTTCCACCAAAATATTCACTTAATGAATAAGATAATACTGCTATAGCAGTTATGAATATAGGATAAAACCCTTCTATTTCAAATTTGGTATGTCTTAGTAAAAAAATTGAGGATTTTGACAATATAATTGATGCCAGTATTCCTACAATAATTTGACTTAATAATATTGGAATTATATAGCCATATCCACCATTAGACATTAATCCTAATATAATTATTGTAAGCATGTACGCAAATGGGTCATTACTACCACTTTCTATTTCTAAGGTAGAAGCAAGTGAGCCTTTTAGATTTAGCTTTTGTGAACGTAATATAGCAAAAACAGATGCTGCATCTGTAGATGCAACTATTGAACCTATAAGTAATCCTTCTAATAATGTTGTTTTAAATGCTAAGAAGCAAAACAAACCTGTTAATCCAGCAGTTAAAACAACTCCTAATGAAGACATAGCTATAGATTGTAATGCGACAGGTTTGGCCATATTCCAATTAGTACCAAAGCCTCCATAAAACATTATAAATATTAATGCTATAGAACATATATCACTAGCTAGTTCATAATTATCAAAGTATATGCCAACAATGCCATCTGACCCAAAAAGCATTCCGAGAACTATAAAGATTAAAAGAATTGGTACACCGAACTTATATAATATCTTTGTAGAAGTTATACATATTAATAATATTAGTGAACAAATAATCATCAAGTTTAACATAGTTTTTCCTCCTTTGTAAAAAATAAACAACTATTACATTTTTAAGTATATATTACTATATTTTTTTCTTTATTTCAATTATACAAAATATCATCAATATTATAAAAAAATACCCCCTACCGGGCTTGTGGTAAAAAATGTTAAATGATAAGATTTTATTAATAGCTCACTTAAAAATATTATTAGGGGGAAGAAAATGAAAAAAAGAAAAGTAGTATTATCACTATTTGTTGCGATGAGTTTAATGCTTGTTGGATGCGGTAGTGCTGGCAATGAATCTGATAACAATATTAATGAAGAAGAGGTTGTTACTAATAGTTCTAAGAATGGTATATCAATATATGTTGGAACTAATATTTTTGAAAGTAGTTTAGATCCTATTAAAGGTGCAATGAGTTATGGGTACTCATTTACAAATTGTGCATTAACAAGAGTAAATCCAAATTCAGAATATGAAGGAGATTTAGCAACAGAATGGGAGATAAGCGAAGACTCTTTAGTTTATACATTTAAATTACGTGAAGGTATTAAATTTCAAGATGGATCAGATTTTACTGCAGAAGATGTAGTGTTTACTTATGAGACTGTTAAAGAAAATCAAGGAAATAATGAAAATGTAGATCTATCAAGATTAGAATCAGTAAAGGCTTTAGATGAATATACAGTTGAATTTAAATTGTCAGAGGCTTACTCACCTTTCTTTGATTCAGTAGCATCTTTAGGAATAGTTCCAAGTGATGCTTATGATAGTGAAACCTTTGATAAATATCCAATAGGTACTGGAGCCTGGAAAGTTGTTCAATATGATACAGACCAACAAATTATAGTGCAAGCAAATGAAGATTATTATGAAGGTGCACCTGAAATTAAGCAAGTAACTTTTATAAAGATGGACAATGAAGCAGCATTTTCCAATGCAAAATCAGGTCAATTAGATATAGTTATGGTAGCACCTAATTATGCAGATGAAAAAATAGATGGAATGCATATTGAAAACCTTGAAACAATGGATGTTCGTAATATTAGTTTGCCATGCTTAAAGGAGCAAACCATAACAAATAAAGATGGAAAAGAAGTAACTGTAGGAAATAATGTTACTTCTGATATTGCAGTTCGTAAAGCTTTAAGTATAGGAATAGATAGACAATCAATAATAGACAATGCGTTAAATGGTATAGGTAAGCTAGCAGTTGGCTTTACTAATAATTTATCTTGGGGTAATACTACTACTTATGAAGATAATCAAAAAGATGAAGCTAAAAAGCTTTTAGAAGAAGCAGGATGGGTTGATTCAGATAATGATGGAATTAGAGAAAAAGATGGAATAAAGTGCGAGTTTGAGGTATGTGCAGCAGCTAATGACCAACAACGTTATTTATTAGCAGTTGCAGTTGCAGAGGATGCTAAGAAATTGGGAATAAGTATTAATGTAACACAAGCGACATGGGATGAAATTACTGAAAAAGCTAATAGATGTGGAATAGTATGGGGATGGGGTCAATATAGTCCAACAGTATTAAGATCATTACTTTATTCTGATTTATTCTTAACTGGTGGTTATGACAATACAGTTGGATATTCTAATGAAAAAGTAGATAAATTAATTGATGAGGCTATAGATAGTAATAATCAAGAGGAAGCAGTTGAAAAGTGGAAGGAAGTTCAAACTGTTTCAGCAGAAGATTATCCTTATTTATATATAGTAAATATTGAGCATAGTTATTTTATAAATGACTCTGTTGATATTTCAGTAGATACGCAAATCCCACATCCACATGGACATGGTTCTCCAATTATTTGTAATATGAAGGATTGGAAGATAAATGAATAGAATTAAATATATTGGTTCAACATTTTTAAGAATGTTATCACTTTTAATTGCAGTTAGTATTTTATCTTTTATATTAGTTACATCATCTCCTATAGACCCATTAACAGCATATGTAGGAACAGAGTCTACTTTATCAGAAGCTGCAAAAGAAGAAATTGCAGAACACTGGGGATTAAATGATCCCCCAGTGACTAGATTTATAACTTGGGGAAAGAATGTATTACAAGGTGATTTAGGTACATCAATAACTTTTAAGCAACCAGTAAAAACAGTAATTTTAGAAAGATTTAAATACTCAATTGTTTTAATGCTGGTAGCGTGGGTATTTTCAGGAGTTTTAGGATTTATAATAGGAATTTTAGCTGGAGTATATAAGGGAAGTATATTTGATAAGATTATAAAGATATTTTGTCTTGCTCTTCAATCGGCACCAACATTTTGGATTGGATTATTGGTTTTAAGCCTTTTTGCAGTTAAGTTAGGATGGTTTCCTATAGGGCTTGCAGCTCCAATGGGAAAATTATCTTCAGACATAACTATTTGGGATAGAATATATCATCTTATATTACCAGCTTTAACATTAAGCGTATTAAGCATAGGTAAGATAACTTTATTTACAAGACAAAAATTAATAGAAATAATGAATAGTGATTTTATACTTTTTGCAAAAGCAAGAGGAGAAAATACTGCTCAATTAATAATGAGACATGGAATTAAAAATATAGCATTACCAGCAATTACTGAACAGTTTGCATCTTTTAGTGAGCTCTTTGGAGGGATTGCTTTAGCAGAAACAGTTTTTTCTTATCCAGGCTTAGGTACTGCAACAACAGCTGCAGGCTTAAAAGGTGATGTTCCATTATTACTTGGAATAGCAATATTTAGTGCTATATTTGTATTTGTAGGAAACTTTATTGCAAATATATTATATGGAGTTTTAGATCCAAGATTAAAAGAGGAGGGATATAATGCTTAATAATCCTTCCGCTAATTTAGAGAAGAAAAGAATAAGAATATTTTCAAATACTAGAAAAAGAATAACTTTTTATGTGACGCTTTCAGTTATTTATTTAATGGTAATTTTTATTGTGGGTTTAACAATGAGTCCAGATAAATACGCAGTAGATTATTCTGCAAAATTTATGAGTCCATCTTTAGAACATTTATTTGGAACTGACTTTATGGGAAGAGATATGTTTTGGAGATGTATTAAAGGTTTATCTAATAGTATATTAATAGGTGTTTTTGCATCTATAGTAAGTTCATTTATTGCTCTTATATTTGGAATTTCATCTGCTGTTATAGGTGGATGGTATGATAAATTTATTAATTGGTGTGTAGATCTTTGTATGGGAATACCACATCTTATCTTATTAATATTAATATCATTTATGCTAGGAAGAGGAGCTTTTGGAGTTACTGTAGCAGTTGCAGTTACTCACTGGACAAGTCTTACAAGATTAGTACGTGCAGAAGTTTTACAAGTTCGTTCAACACAGTATGTACAAGCTGCTTATAAGATGGGAAAAAGTAAATTTGAAGTAGCAAAAAAACATATTATACCTCATGTACTTCCAGTATATTTAATTGGAGTTATATTATTATTTCCACATGCAATTATGCATGAAGCCTCTATAACATTTTTGGGGTTTGGACTGCCAGCAGAGGTTCCTGCTATTGGTGTTATTTTATCAGAAGCAATGAAGCATATTGCAACAGGTAAATGGTGGCTTGCATTATTTCCAGGACTTATGTTATTAAGTGTTGTATTACTATTTGATGTAATTGGGGAAAATCTTAAGCTGTTAATTAATCCAAGTAGTGGAAATCAGTAAATTAATGCAAAGGAGGATTATATGAAGGATAATATAATGGTATTAGAAGAAAATGAAAAAGTATTAGAAGTAGAAAATTTATCAGTAGCCTTTAGCATGTATGATAAAGGATTAAATAAAAATGATTTAGAAGTTATTCATGAATTAAGCATAAATGTAAAAAAGGGAGAAATAGTAGCAGTAGTAGGTTCTAGTGGTTCAGGTAAAAGTCTTCTAGCTCATGCAATAATGGGAATACTTCCTGGTAATGCAAAAGTAAAGGGCAATATAAAGTTTTGTGAAGAAAATCTAACAGAAAAATATTTAAAAAAGATTAGAGGGAAGGATATAGCGTTTATACCTCAATCAATAGAATTTTTAGATCCGTTAATGAAAATCGGAAAACAGGTTATTGGAATTAATGGTAATAAAGAAAAACAAAGAGAGGTATTTAAAAAATATGATTTAGACGATAATGTTGCAGATAAATATCCTTTTCAATTATCAGGAGGTATGGCAAGAAGAGTATTAATAGCAACAGCTGTAATGAATAATGTAAAATTAATTATAGCAGATGAACCAACTCCAGGTTTAAATTTAGAATTAGCTATGGATACATTAAAACACTTTAGAGAAATTGCAAATAGTGGTTGTGGGGTTTTGTTAATTACTCATGATGTAGATTTAGCATTAAATGTTGCTGATAGAATAGCTGTTTTTTATTCAGGAACAATAGTTGAAATTGCAAAAGTATATGATTTTATAAAAGGTAAGGAGTTTTTAAGACATCCATATAGCAAAGCTTTTATTGATGCACTTCCACAAAATAAATTTAAAGCTATACCAGGATTTCAACCCTATGCTGGAAATTTACCAACAGGTTGTTTATTTGGGGATAGATGCCCTATAAGGTCTGAAGCTTGTAATAAAGCTATTGAAATGAGAAGATTAAGAGGTGGAGAGGTGAGATGTATTAATGCTACTTGAGGTAAAAAATATAAGTTATCGATACAACAAAAATTCTCCTTGGATACTTGAAAATGTTAGCTTTACTATAGACTCTAAAGAACGGGTTGCTTTAGTCGGTCCATCAGGTTATGGAAAAAGTACCTTATCTAAGATAATATCGGGATATATAAAACCTGAAAAAGGTGAAATTTTATGGGATGGTAAACCAATTCCTGAAAAGGGATATTGCCCAATTCAAATGATTTATCAGCATCCTGAAAAGTCAGTTAATCCAAGGTGGAAAATGAGTAAAATCTTAAATGAGGCATTTAAGATAGATGATAATATTTTAAGTGAAATGGGCATAGAGAAGTCATGGCTTAGCAGGTGGCCAAGTGAATTATCTGGTGGAGAGTTACAGAGGTTTTGTATAGCAAGAGTTTTAAGTCCAGAAACTAAATTTTTAGTTTGTGATGAAATAAGCACAATGCTTGATGTAATAACTCAAGCACAAATATGGAATTTTCTTTTAAAGATTTCCAAGAAAAATGAATTTGGGATGCTTGTAGTTACTCATAATATGGAATTAGCTAAAAGAGTTTGTGATAGGGTAATAGAATTGCCGAAATTAAATAAAGTGGAAGAAGTAGCAGTATAAAATAATGAAAAGTCTAAAATAAAGAGTAGTAGGTTTAGGAAGAACTTATAAAGAGTAGATCTGAATTACTTAAAAGTTTCATTCTCTAATTTACTGCTTTTTGTTTTATTGAATATTTAATATATTTTATATGTGATTTTTAAATGAATTATACTTACTGGAATCTAAAAAAGTAAATTTAATATTGGTGAAAAGATTAGTATTAGTGTAAAATTATATCTGTATTATAAATGCAAATGTTGGAAAGGAGGATAGTGGTGAATTATATTAAAAATAAATATGAATTTAAAAAGGTTATTAAAAAAACTAATAATAATCGGTTAATAGCTATGTTAATAGCAACTTTCATATTATTTAATATTTTAATTAATATAGGATATAGTGTATCTAATGCCTATCATAATTGTACACATGAAAATTGTAAAATATGTATTGAAATAAATGATTGTATAGTCCACATAAATAAATATGGGATTTCACTTAGTTTCTTTAATATTAATAATCTTTTTAATATAGCAATAATAGCATTTATTTTAATATTAGTTAATAAGTATTTTTATAATAATACATTAGTATCCCTTAAGGTGCGGTTAGATATTTAAAATCCTTTTGAATTATTTTTTGATTTTAAAATAGTTAACTCTATTTGAATTTTAAAAAATAAAATAAGTTAATTTTATGAGAAAATAAATAATTCAAAAGGAGAAAAGTTAAATGATAGAAATAAAGCATGTTGTAAAAATATTCGAAGATAATGAAATAAAGTTTAAAGATATAATTTTTGAAGATAACACATCTTATGTATTACTTGGACCATCAGGATGTGGTAAATCAACATTATTAAATTTATTAAGTGGAAATATAAAGGCTGATGGAGGTAATGTACAAGCAACCATAGAAAATATTAAATATAGGTTAGAAGCTTTACCAAAAGATAAATTGCAAGAGTATAGAAGAAATAATATTAGCTATGTATCACAGGAGTTTAATTTATTTGATAATTTTACTGTTTACGATAATTTAAATATAATAAATCATGTAAAAAGTACTAATATTTCTATAGAAGAGGCGATAAAACTTGTTGGATTATCAAAAAAGTTAAAACAAAAGGTAAGTACATTATCAGGTGGAGAAAAGCAAAGAGTTTGTATTGCAAGGGCACTCTTACAAAAAGGAAAAATAATTTTATGTGATGAGCCTACTGGTTCATTAAATCAAGCATTAGCAAATGAAATTATAAAGCTTCTTATAGAATTGCATAAAAAAACTAAAAGTACTTTAATAGTAGTTACACATGATGAACGTTTAACCTCGTATTTTGATAAAGTTATTCATTATGAAGATTTTACTAAGATGAGTATTGGAGGTATAAACTAATGATAAAGTATTCTATAAAATCTTTATTAAGCAAAAAAACAATAAGTATTTTATTTAGTTTAGCTATATTTATTGCAGTATCTATAAGTATGTTAGCTATTAATATTAGTTCACAAATAGAAGAGGGATTTTATCAAGTTGATAAAAAATATGATATAATAGTTGGACCAAAAGGAAGCGATACACAATTAGTTATGTCAAGTTTATTCTTTTCAGATGATCCTCTAGGAACAGTAGATAGTAAATATCTTAATAAAATATCTGAAGAATATGATTTAGCAAAAATAATTCCCCTAGCTATAGCTGATTATTATAGAGACAGTAGAATAGTTGGAACTACTAGTGATTTATTAGAAGAGTATCAGTTAGAAGAAGGTAATTTATTTGCCAATAATTTTGAAATTGTTATAGGAGGTAATGTAGCTAAAGACTATAACCTTAAAATTGGAGATAGCTTAATAACAGCTCATGGGACTAGTGCTTTATCAGAGCAGCATTACCATAGTCCATATACAGTAGTAGGTATACTAAAAGTAACAAATACATCTTATGATAATACTTGCTTTACTAATGTAGAAAGTGTACATGCTTCTCATGAGCATAGTGAAGATGATGAAAATGAAGGTATATCTACAGAAGAACTTGAATATGATAATGAAAGTCATAGTCAGAATAAAGAGTATAGTTATGATATTCATTATGAAGAAGATCATGAACATGAAGAAGTTGCTGGATATACTTCATTATTAATAAAAACAGGCAATATGTCTATAGCAAATAAATTAGAGGCTGATTTTAATGAAAATGCAGATATACAAGTTATAAATACAACAAAAGTTTTAAGAAAATTAGTTGGAAATATAGATATGAGCAAACAAGTAGCTTTATTATTATGTGGAATCATAATAATATTAGCAATACTTTTAACTTGTGTAATGAGCTTTTTAATGCTTATTAATTTGAAAAGAGATATAAATTTATTTGGATTTTTAGGAATGAAAAAATCAAAGATATATAGTTATGTCATATGGCAAACAGGAATATTAGTATCAATAAGTATAGTAGCATCATTAGTGATAAATAAGTTTGTATTAAAAATTGCAAACAATATTTCATCACAATTAGGAATTGTTTTAGATGTAACTAAGATTTATCCAAATGAAATTTATATTACATTAAGTTATATAGGAATTATAATGATTTCAACAATTTTATATACCTATATTAGAACTAAAAAGGGGAATTAATAAAGTATGAAAAAGTTTATTTTAATGATAGTTACAATTTGTTTATTATTAGTAGGATGTAATAAGAATAGTGATTCAAAAAGTATAAATCAGGCATCAGGAACAGTTACAGAAATAAGATTTAAGGATATGATAGATGTAGAAGAGTTACGCAAGTTAGATGGAACAAAGGTTAAAATTACAGGATTTATGGCTCAAAGTTCACCTTTAGATGGCTCAATGATATATCTAATGAATATGCCATATCAAAGTTGTGTATATTGTTTACCTAATACTAATCAACTTGTTAATACTATGGCTGTATATCCTAAAGAAGGAAAGAAAATTGAGTTTTCAGATTTAGCAGTAGAAGTTGTAGGAGAAATTAAATTTGAAGATATAACTGATGAAATGGGATATTCATATAGTTATAGAATAGTTAATGGACAACTTAAAGAGGCAGATGTAGAATCTTTAACTGAGGAAGCAAAGCTATACACTCAATTAGTAGATAGAGGATTTGTTGATGCTATTAGGAAACGTAATTTTAGAAGCAAATACTATTATTAATTATGAAAAGATAGGATTAAGTACAACTGATATTGATAAAATCTCTGATGATTTAATAAAAACATTAGATGATACTTTTGATGGGTTAGATAAAGGTAAGTATACAGATATATTAGAACAAGTAGAGAGTTTGAAAGGATTAGTTGTTGAGATAAATGATTTAATAGAGGCAGGAAATTATTCAAAACTTTCAAGTTTACAAGGTAGAGATCTCGATGTATTCTATGCAGTATATGAGTGGTTAATGAAACCGGAGCTATAATTTTTTAGATATATGCATATCAGAGTATAAATAATTTATTCCCCCAATATAATAATAGCACCAAGTAATGAGCTTTAATATTACTTAGTGCTATTTCTTTTAGAATATATATACTAATTAAATTATATTTTTATATAAGGATATATATATTATGATAATTCAGATTTACCAGTATATAATTGATAGTATCTACCTTTTTCTTCTAATAGAGAATCGTGATCTCCTCTTTCAATTATTTCACCTTGTTCAAGAACCATTATTGCTTTAGAATTTTTAATAGTAGAAAGTCTGTGTGCAATTACGAAAACAGTTCTTCCTTCCATTAGTTTGTCCATACCTTCGGCAATAAGTTTTTCAGTTCTTGTATCTATTGAACTTGTAGCTTCATCCATTATTAATACTGGAGGATTTGCAATTGCAGCTCTTGCTATAGCTAATAATTGTCTTTGACCTTGTGATAAACCTTCACCATCTCCAGTAATAACTGTATTATATCCATGAGGTAAGTGTTTAATAAATGTATGTGCATTTGCAAGTTTAGCTGCTTCTTTAACTTCTTCATCGGTAGCCTTTAAGTTACCATATCTGATGTTATCAGCTATAGTTCCGGTGAAAAGATGAGTATCTTGAAGAACTATTCCTAATGATCTTCTTAAATCATCCTTTTTAATATCCTTAATATCTATTCCATCATAAGTTATTGTACCAGAATTTATTTCATAGAATCTATTTATTAAATTAGTTATTGTAGTTTTACCTGCACCTGTTGAACCAACAAAGGCAATTTTTTGTCCAGGTTTTGCAAATAAACTAATATCCTTTAATACTATTTTTTCTTCATTGTAACCAAATACAACATTTTTAAATCTAACATCACCAGTAAGCTCTTTTAATGCAGGAGCTTTTAAGTTATCATTAGCTAAATCAGCGCAAGCTTCCTTATCTTCACTATCTCTTAATTTTGAGGCTAATGCTGCAGGAATCTTCCAAGCCCAGTGGCCTGTATATTTTTCAGTTTCTACTAATTCACCATTTTCTTTGATTTCTACTCTTGTTAAAGTAACTTCACCTTCATCAACTTCAACTTCTTCATCTAAAGCAGCAAATATTCTTTCAGCACCAGCAAGGGCAGCTAATATCATGTTAACTTGTTGAGAAACTTGAGCAATTGGGTTAGAAACTTGTTTTGTATATTGTAGATAAGAAACTAAAGAACCAAGGTCAAATGCTCCACCTATAGTCATTAATCCACCAACGCAGCATGTAACAGCATAATTCATATGAGAAAGATTACCAAGCATTGGCATCATAAATCCACCAAATGTTTGAGCGCCAGTAGAAGCCTTTCTTAACTCTTCATTATGAACTCTAAAGTCTTCAATTGCTTTATCTTCATGACAGAATACCTTAATAACCTTTTGTCCTTCTATCATTTCTTCGATATAACCATTTAATTTACCAATATTTTTTTGTTGCATGCCAAAGTAGTACTTACTTTTTCCACCAACTTTACTAATAATAAATATCATTAAACTTAAGAAGGCAATGGTAATTACACTTAAGATTGGACTTAAAACAACCATCATTATTATAGTTCCCATAAATGTAAGTCCAGAAGATAAAATATTTGTAAAACTATTATTTAAAGCTTCACCGATATTATCTATGTCATTAGTATATAAACTCATTAAGTCACCATGAGTATTTCTATCGAAATATTTAATAGGAAGTTCTTGCATCTTATTAAATAAATCTGTTCTTATATTACTTATTGTATTTTGTGAAATATGAACCATTATTCTTGAATATCCATAAGAAGCAAGTGCACCTAAAGCAAAAATTGTTCCAAGCAATACTAACATTTTAGCAAGACCTGCAAAGTCACCAGGTAATATATAATTATTTACTAGTGGTTTTAGGAAGTATGAACCTGCAATCATTGCAAAGGAATTTATTACTATTAAAATCATTACGAATAATAGAAGTAATTTATATTTACCTACATAGTGCATTAAAGTTTTAATTGTCTTTTTCATATTTTTAGGCTTCGGAGGTCCTGGTTTTTTACCACCTTTACCTGGCATTCCATGAGAAATATTTTTAGGCTTAATTTTTTCCTTACTCACGTAAACCCACCCCTTCTTGTTGAGATTTGTAAACATCTTTATAGATTTCGCTATTTTCAATTAATTCATCATGAGTACCAATAGCACTTATTTTACCATCATCCATAACGATAATCTTATCAGCAGTAGATACTGAATTAACTCTTTGAGCAATTATTATCTTAGTAGTATTTTTTAAATCTTCTGCAAAGGCTTTCCTAATCTTAGCATCAGTTGCAGTATCAACAGCACTTGTACTATCATCTAAGATTAATACTTTAGGTTGTTTTAATATAGCTCTCGCTATACAAAGTCTTTGCTTTTGACCACCAGATACATTAACACCACCTTGTTCTAGATGCATATCATATCTACCAGGAAGTCTATCTATAAATTCATCTACACAAGCAGAGGATGCAGCAGCTTCAATTTCAGCATCTGTTGCATTTGCATTACCCCACATAAGATTTTCTTTTATAGTTCCAGAGAATAAAGTGTTCTTTTGAAGAACCATTGCAACTTCGTTTCTTAATGTTTCTAAATGATAGTCTTTAACATTAACTCCACCAACAAAAACTTCTCCAGTAGTTGTGTCATATAATCTTGGAATAAGTTGAACTAAACTTGATTTACCGGAACCAGTGCTACCTATTATACCAACAGTTTCACCAGCTTTAATAGTGATATTGATGTTTTCTAAGTTATTTTCATCACTATCATCTTCGTATTTAAAATTAACATTTCTAAATTCAATAGATCCATCTTTAACTTTAGTTATTGGATTTACTGGGTCTTTAATATCAGATTCTTCTTCTAAAACTTCAATTATACGTTGTGCTGATGCAACAGCTCTAGACATCATCATAAGAACCATTGAAAGCATCATAAGAGACATTAATATTTGGAAAGAGTAAGTCATAAAGCTTGTAAGTTTACCAACTGTTAATGATCCTGCGTAAACCATATTTCCACCAAACCAAAGAATACCTATAACACTAGCAAAAACAACAGCTTGCATAATTGGCATATTTAGAACAACTATACCAAAAGCACCTTCAGAAGCTTGTAATAAATCATCATTACTTACTTTGAATTTTTCTTTTTCCTTATTACGTCTTACAAAAGATTTAACAACTCTAATACCAATTAAATTTTCTTGAACAGTAGTATTAAGATTATCAATTTTCTTTTGCATTGATTCAAATCTTGGTTTAACATTTTTTATTATAAGTCCAATTGAAATAATAAGAACTGGCATAGATACTAAGAATATCATTGCTAGCTTAGAACTAATTGTAATAGATAATATACAAGCAACTATAAGCATCATAGGAGCTCTAACTAAAAGTTTAATTCCCATTGTAAGAGAATTTTGTATCATTGTAATATCTGTAGTTAAACGAGTAATTAATGAGGATGTGCTGAACCTTTCAATATTTTTAAATGAAAAAGTTTGAATTTTTTCATATTCAGCTTGTCTAAGTTCTGAACCAAAGCCTTGTCCAGCTTGTGCTGAAAATTTTGACAGCCCAAGGCCAAAAGCTAGTGATATCATTGCCATAACAACCATTAGTAGTCCCATTTTTATTGTGTAGCCCGTATCTCCAGCAGAAATACCAACGTCAACTATTTGAGCCATTACTAATGGAATTAATAATTCAAAAATAGCTTCTAAAGCAGCACATAAAACTGCTAATATTAAAGGCGTTTTATATTTCTTCATATACGGAAGTAGTTTTTTTATCATGATTTCACCTCTTTATAAAATTTTTATTTATATAAAACACTACTGTTACTGTAGTAGATATTTATTACAGTAATATTCATGTTTTTACATTAATTTTAAATACATAGTAGACTATATATTGTATTAAAAATGAATAATAGTATTATTCCATATTATCTAGTGACTTATTTAATAAATACTTAAACATTTTAATCTCTTCATCTGTCATTCCTTCGGTTAATTTACCTTCAATATGAGTTGCTCCAAATTTAAGGCTTTTACAAATAACTTCTTGACCTTGTTTAGTTAAATGTAGACATTTATATCTTGCATCATCAGTGCTTGGACATCTAACTATCAATTTTTTTTCTTCTAATCTTTTTACTATACCAGTTACTGTAGGATTAGTTAGCTTTAAGCATTTTTCTATATCCTTTTGAAAAACATCTCTTTTTCGTTCATTTCTATCAATGAAGCATAATATTTCATGTTGAACGCCAGTTAAATTAAATTGTAAAAGATTTTTATTAACTTTATTTGAAATCCTTCCATTAAGAAATTTAATTAAAAGACCAACATGATCTCTAGGATTAAAGTCACTCATTTTTTCTTCTCCTTGAATACATAGTATGCTATGTATTTTATCACTAATAGATATTATAGTCAAATAAGAATAAATTTGTACCATTTTGTTACTATGGGATTTAGATTGGATAAATTTTGTTTGTTTGATATAATTTTAAAGAGTACTATAAAAATATTTAGGGGAGAAGTAATGAATATAGTTTTTGAAGTGATTAAAAATTCATTTGTAACTTTATGTTATACTTTGATTTGCATAACTATTGTAGGATTTTTAATAGAGATATTTGAGAGACAGGCTATAAAAAACATATATATAGGAATAGGATATAAAGGTATTATAATTACTGGATTGGGAGTAGTAATTCATGAATTAAGTCATTTAATTTTTGTTTTATTAGGTGGAATGAAACCAACAGAAGTAAAGCTATTTAGACCTATTAAAGGGTATACTGATGGAAGGCTCGGATATGTAAATTATTCATATAATAAGAGTAATATTATACATAGGATGTTTTTATTTTTAGTAGGTATAGCACCTATAATAGGAGGAACTTTATTCCTTTTTGTAATATTGAAGTTATTAATACCAAATACGTATTTTCAATTACTAGAAATAATTAAATATTCTTTAGATATAAGTAAAGAAATTGGAGTTTTTAGCTTAGAGTTTATTTCTATAATAATGAAAACAAGTTTTGATATGATTACAATAATTTTTGCAAGAGATAATTTTTCAAAGATACAATTTTGGATATTTATATTTTTAGCAATGTCTGTGGCATCACATAGGTCATTAAGTTCTGCTGATGTAAAGGGGGCTTTAAAAGGATTACCTAGTGTTTTTATACTTATATTTATAGTAAACGTAGTTATGGTATTTTTAGGTTTTAGTCCAGAGAAATTATTAAAAATAGGTTGTATTATAAATACTTATATACTTATGTTTTTAATGTTAGCTATTTTATTTTCTATAATTAATGTAATTTTAACATATATTTGGAGGATGATTTATAGATTTATATTCAATAGTTAGTAGAAATTTTTTTAGAAGGTTTGAAAAAAGAAATATATGGAGGAGAAAATTATGGATTGGTATTGTGCAGTATGGAATAGTGATGCAGTATCTAGTGCAGCAGGAGCACAAGTTTTATATGAAATGTTATGTGAAGGTAATACTACATTAGTTGGTGATATAGATATAATTGATGAGTTTTATGAAGATTTAATTTCAAAAAAGCTTAATATAACAGCAGATAAAGGAAAAGGTTTTGTAATAATAGGGTGCATGATAGAAGATGCTGAGTATTTAAATGATTTGGTTCAATCTATGGTAAAAGCTCATGGATTATCATATTATGAACCACAAAACATTACATATATATTTTAAAAAGAACAACTGCTTAGGAGGATGATAAATATGTGGTTTGGCGATATATTCTCAATTATATTTCCTATAATGTTTATTTTAATTGTAGGAGTAATAATTATTAGTATTTTTAAAGGAATAAAAGAATGGAGCTATAATAATAAGCAGCCAATAATACCAGTAGATGCTATAGTAGTTGCAAAGAGGGGACATACTACCCATCATCATAATAACAACACTCATACTAGCTCTAGTTCTACAACGTATTATATTACATTTGAGTTTAGTAATAGGGAAAGGATAGAACTTAGGGTTCCATCGACTAAATATGGATTAATAGCTGAAGGTGATAATGGAATTTTATCTTTCCAAGGAAGCAGGTTTATTAGTTTTGAAAGGAATATAGTTTAATAAAAATGCAAAATTTATAAGAAATAATCTATAAATAAGGGAATCATTTTGATTCTCTTATTTATAGTATACGAAAAATTTATTAAGGTAAGTAGCATATAATTAATTTTAATAATAATTAAAGTAATAGTTTTGTTTGGGATATAATAACCTTATATAAGTATAATAAGGTAGGTAATAAGTATGGAGAAGGAAAATCAAAAGAAAATTACAGTAAGAGGTACAGATTCCAAAGATAATAGATTTTTTTCAATTGAAAATATATATATGTTAAGGAAAGCAGAAGAAGAGGTTGTATGGTTATTAGATAGAGGATATTATATATCGAGTATTATGGAGCTTGTGGGGGGAAGGTATCAGTTTTCATCAAGACAACGTATAGCAATTCAAAGAGCAAGTTGTGCAATTAAAAATTTAACTTTAAGAAAAGCTAAGGAATATAAGATTGATGAATTAAGCGGAAAAGATATTAACATTGATGCGTTTAATTTTATAATTACATTAGAAGTGGCATTATCTAAGGGGCTTTTAATAAGATGTATGGATGGAACAATTAGAGATTTAGCTGGTCTTAGGGGTACGTATAGATTAATTGATAAAACATATATTGTATTAGAGATTTTAGAAAAAGCATTTGAGGATTTAAAGTTAAGAGGTGTTAATTTTTATATAGATAAGCCTGTATCTAATTCTGGAAAACTTAAAACAAACATATTAGAAGCAAGTACAAGATGGAATTGTAATACTAATGTTTATATTGTTCAAAATCCTGATAAAGAACTTGAAAATATGGATTATGTTGTATCTAGCGATTCTATAATACTTGATAAATGTACAGGTTGGATTAATTTAGCTAAGTATATTATTGAGGAATATATTACTGATGTAGATATAGTTAATCTTGATATTAGTAAGAATGTATTAAAATAAATAACAGCTTACATGTATCTCCATATAATAAATAGTATAAATGATTTTATTTACAAAGGAGGAGATAGAATGAGTTGTTGTAATTGCAATAAGAAAAACTTAATTAGAACTGTACAAAAGTATAATCTTTTAATTAGACTTTCAGAAAGGTTATTTGATAAGAGTGAGGAATTGCTTAATAAAACAGCAAGGAAAGAAATTATTGAGGCCATTAAAACATTATGTAATGCAAGTAGAACTTATGATCAGGCAAGAGCATGTAAGCGTGTAGCAGAAAAGATTTTGCGTGAGGATATTTGCGGAAATGTATGCAATACAAACAGTAATAGCTGTAAAGAATTAAAAGATAGTGCTAATGAGCAGTTTGATCTTTCAGAAGAATATATTGAGAGGGCTGTATGTTCATTAAAAAATGCATTAAATATGATTGATAAATCAATTGAAGCTAAAGAAAAAGGATGTATATTAGAATTAAGATATGAAGAGTGTATTAAAACTTCAAATAACACAGAATCTTTAAATAACACAGAATCTTTAAATAACACAGAGTGTGAAAGTAATCCAAATTGCGAAAATAATATAAATTTCTTTGAGTATATAGATTGTTTAAACTCTACAGAAGAATTAGTTAATACTGATAGTATTAGTGAAATAGGTAGTTTAAGTGAGTTAGATAGTTTTAGGGATTCAGAAAATATAAATTCACAAGAAGATTTAAGTGAGTTAGACAGTTTTAGAGATTTAGAAAATATAAATTTACAAGAGAATTTAAGTGGTGGAGATAATTTTGATGTAGAGGAAGAGTTTTTATAAAAAGTTTAATTTTATATAGAAATAATTTGTATTCTAAGCCATAGATAATCCTATGGCTTTATTTTGTATTAAACATATTTTTTCTTTTAATTATAGTTTATAATTAAAAGAAAAGTAATAACTTTGTAATAGGTATGAAAATCAAAGGATATTGTGAAAATCTTATGAGAGGTGATAGCTATAGAAAAAGTTTTAGAATTTTTATATAAAGAGTATTTACTTCATGTTGATATGATAGAATGTATTAAGAATAATGAGTATAAAATAATTGAGTATATTGAAGGTGGAGTTTTAATATCTGATAAAGAAGAGGCATTAATAATGTTAACAGCTTTTAATATGGAAACAGCAAAGGCTTTAATAGATAAAATACCTAAAGGTGTTGAAATGCTAGTTATTCATCAATATTTTTATTGTAATTATTTAAAAGAAAGATTTAATGTTTATGATGAAATGAGTTGTTATCAGAGTGTTTATACAAAAAATAAACCTTTTAATATTGAAGAAAGTAGTATTAATGTAAAAATTCTTAATGAAGAATATGTAGAAAGTATATTTAATAATTATTCAAGTAAAAATACTGTAGATATTAAATATATAAAGGAGAGAATTAATACTAATACTATGTTAGGTGCTTTTATTAATGAAAAATTAGTCGGTTTTATTGGAACACATGAAGAGGGTTCCATGGGAATATTAGAAGTATTACCACAGTATAGAAAGAATGGGATTGGAGCATTATTACAAAAACATGCAACTAATTTAGCATTACAGCAAAGTAGAATACCTTATGGACAAGTTAAAGTTAATAATGAAAAATCCATTAAGCTTCAAAAAAAACTAGGATTTGAACTTTCTAGTGAAATGGTATATTGGCTAATGATAAAATAAAATTAAAAGTTAAATATAAATTTATTTAGTTAAAATTAGAAGTGATAAATGGCAAGTTAGAAGTAAAATTGATAATGTATATAAAAAATTATCAAAAGTTTTTTTTACTTGCCATTTAATTTATATTAATTTAAAGTAGATTTTAATTTTGAAGGTGATAATTTTTCTCTAAATAAACAAAGTATAACCCCTAATAATAATCCAATTAAAGCAGGTACAAGCCAGCAAAGACCTTGAGAATAAAGTGGAAGTTTGTATAATAATTTATTTAAAAAGTCAATATTCAATCCAAGTTGAGATAGAGCATCTAAAAAACTAACAACTCCTGTAAATAAAATAGTTAATTTATATATAGTAGAGTTATCTTTAAAATATTTATTTAGGATTCCAAGAACTATAAGCATGATTGCAATTGGATAAATTCCATTCAATATAGGAACTGAAATAGATAGTATTTTATTTAACCCCATATTAGCAAGAGACATACTTGAAAGGACTAAAATTCTTACCCAGTTTTTATAAGAAATCCTACTTGTTAAACTACCAAAGTATTGGCTACAAGAAGTTATAAGTCCGACAGATGTTGTTAAACAAGCTAAAGTAAATACCACAGCTAGTAATACTAGTCCAGGAGCACCAAAAATGTGAGACATTACATTGGTCAAGGTTTCTGCACCATTTGAAGTTGAACCATATAAATTACCACTAGTTGCACCAAGGTGAGCAAGCATTGAATAAATAACAATTAATAGTAAACCAGCCATAAGTCCAGCTTTTATGGAGGATGAAATTACTGAATTTTCATCTTTTATTCCTCTAGATTTTATAGTAAGTGAGATAACAATACCAAAGTTTAATGCAGCAATTGTATCCATAGTTAAGTAACCTTCTAAAAATCCTTTTAAAAATGGATTAGCAACATATTCAGGTGCAGTATTTCCATAAGAGCCTAATGGGCTAAATAATGAAGATATAAAAATTATAGCAATTAAAAATAGAAGAGTAGGAGTTAAAACTTTACCCATTCTATCAACTAACTTTGATGGTGATAATGAAAGCCAGTAAGCCACAGCAAAGAAAACTAAAGTAAATAAAAATAATGCTAAAGTTCTTGACATGCCTTGTGGTAAATAAGGTGCTACAGCCATTTCAAAAGGTAAGCTACCAGCTCTTGGAATTCCAAGTCCAGGTCCTATTGATAAATATATTAATGTTGTAAAAATTAGTGCAAATATAGGATTAACTTTTTTTGCTAAATTGTATAATCCGTTAGATTTAGCAACAGCAACAACTCCTAAGATTGGAAAGCCTACTGCTGTTATAAGGAATCCAGCCATAGCTACCCAAGTTTTATTTCCAGCAGATTGCCCTAAAAATGGTGGAAAGATTAAATTTCCAGCTCCAAAGAATAATGAGAAAAGCATTAAGCTTACTAATAATAAATCTTTTTTTGATAAGTTTTTCATAATTTTGCCCCCAGTATTTTTAATTTATTTGTTATACAAAATAGCATTTATATGTTTATTAAAGTAAATATTAACAATAATGTATAACAAGTAGTATGATTTAATCTGATTTTAAATTTCTTATTTTAATATCTATGTCGCTTTCTATACTCATAACGTTGCCCCCTTTTTGTGAAAAACTTAATTAAATTAATAAATTTGAATAAAAAAAATCCGTCCCTTAAAAACAAGGGACGGAATTAACCGCGTTACCACCCTAATTCTATAAAAAGATTATAAAAATCCCTTATAGCACTTAGTTACATATCAAACAATACGATTTTCTTTTAACGGGAAAGACTCCGGCAATACTTACTAAAAAGTTCAGTACTGCTTCTCCGAGATGATTTTCAGTAATACATTGAACATTGGTTTGCAGCAAAATACCAACTCTCTGTAGAACAAATATAAGACTTACTTTTCTCTTCACAGAATTTATTAACTTAATTGTTATATTAAGGATACAACTTTGAATTTAATATGTCAACACAAATTTAAAAATAATTGGTATAAAGATTAATGAGTAAGTATGAATATATAGTATAGAGTAAATTTACTATTTGAGAATTATATTATTGAAAAGTAAAAAATAATTAAACTAAAGGGAGAAGTAAGAAAGAGGTGAGTATTAAATATAGTTGTATTAGAATTTGAAATTATAATTGAAGAAGGTATGTATGAAAAATATATGTATATAAAGACAGAGAGCAAGTTATATCTTGCTCTCTAATTTTTTATTTTACTAAGAATTTATCCAGACCATTTTCATACATTTTTTTAAATAATGAAAGTAATGTTTTTACTTCTTCTTCAGAAAGAGATTTAACTAATTCTTCTTCCCATAAATAATAAACATCAAAAATTTCATTTTTTAGTGACGTTGCTTTTTCTGTAAGGTATATATGATATTTTCTTTTATCCTTTTCGTGAAGTTCTAGCTTTACATAGCCAGATTCTTGTAGTTTTTTTATGGCTCTTGTAGTAGTAGCTTTATCTACAGATACCTTTTCAGTTAAAGCATCATGAGATAGACCATCATTTAAATAAAGTTGAATTAAAAATTGATACTGTCCAACACCTATTTCATATTTTTCATAAGCATTTGATAAAAAACTCACACCTATTTTATGAAAAAAGCTTAAATATTTTGATACAGTTTCATTATCATATAAATTCATAAATATATTACCTTTTCTTTCGATTATTAAAATATATACTGATATTTTAACATGTTAATTAAATAAAAATCTATATTATAATACAATTAATAATTGTATTATGAAATATTAATTTAATTATTATGCAACAGATTTCTTAGTGTTTAGATCAGATTCTTCAGTAGAGAGATTTTTTAATGAGGTCATTTCTCTAAATATAACAATTCCTGAAAGTAATATAGCTAAAAAATCTGCAATAGGTCCAGCAAGCCAAACTCCAGTAAGCCCAAATAATTTAGGGAATATTAAAAATGCAGGGATTAAAAAGATTATTTGTCTTGTTAAGCTTATAAACATTGCCTTTTTCGCTTTACCAACAGCTTGATAATAATTTGAAGCAGTCATTTGAATTCCTATTATAGGCATTGATAAAAGATAAAGCTTCATTCCTGATATGGTTATATTTGTAAGGAGTGGATCGTTATTGAACATTCCAACAGCTTTTTCAGGAAATAATTGAATAAAGATAGCACTTAATACTAGTATAATCGTACAGCAAGTTAAACCATAAATATAAGTTTTTCTTACACGATCATATTTTTTTGCACCATAATTATATCCTATAATTGGCTGAGTACCTTGATTTAACCCATATATAGGCATTATGAATATTGAATAAATAGAAGTTATTATAGCCATAGCTCCAATTGCTAAATCTCCACCATAAGTCATTAAAGCTTTATTTGCAAGAACAGAAACGATACTGCTAGCTATTTGCATTAAAAATGGTGATAAGCCTATCATTAATATTGAATTAACTATATGTTTTTTTAATTTCATTTTAGGTAATGTGATATTTATAGAAGATTTTTTGCTTTTTGTAAAGTAATGTAAAACCCAACAACTAGCTATAAATTGCGATAAAATAGTAGCATAGGCTGCACCTTTTATTCCTAAATTTAAGCCAAAGATAAAAATAGGGTCTAACAGTAAGTTTATAGTTGCACCAATAATCATAGTAAGCATACTAAGCTTAGGATTACCATCTGAACGTATAGAGTTATTTAAACCAAATGCAAATAAATTACAAATTGTTCCTGTAAACAATGGAGTTATATATGCTAATGCATAAGGTAATGTATTTTCACTTGCACCAAATAAAGTTAAAAGTGGTTTAGCAAATATATTACCAAGTATAGCAATTAAGATACTAATGATAATTATAAGTGCTACACCATTTCCTAAGAAACTTTCAGCTTCAGTTTTGTTCTTCTTACCATATGCAATAGATATATTAGCACATGTTCCAATACCAATTAGCATACCAAATGCAGTTATTATTGTAGTTAATGGCATAGTTATACCTACACCAGTTATAGCTAGTCCACCAATATTAGGTATATTACCGATGTAAATTCTATCTATTACGTTATAAAGCATATTTACTATCATACCAACTATGGCTGGAATTGAAAATTTAATTAAAAGTTTTAAAATACTTTCATTACCAAGAGTGTCTTGATTATTTGTTTTAGACATATTTTCACCTTCCTTTAAATATTGTTGCGTTAGCAACGAAATGAATTTTATCATAACATTGTTGCGTTAGCAACGAAAAAATAAAATATTTACAATAACTATGGAAGATGGCAAAATAATATTATCAAATCAGATAGAAAGATTAGGAAGTACATGAAGATAAAAGCATTAGTTGGAATATTAATAATTTTACTGACTATTATAAATGTATATAAATCTAAGGTTAAAGGTTATATAGGGGAAATAATAGTAAGTAAAAGACTTAGTAAATTAAATAAGAAAAAATATAAGGTAATAAATAATATACTTTTAAAAGCACCAAACACTACTACCCAAATAGATCATATAGTTATATCAATTTATGGAATATTTGTTATAGAAACTAAAAACTATAAAGGAATAATTAAAGGAAATGAATATGACCACAATTGGATACAAATACTTTTTAATAAGAAAGAAACTCTAAGAAATCCTATAAAGCAAAATAATGGTCATATAATAGCATTAAAAAATATAATTCCGGAACTTAAATATAAAAAGATAAATTCAATAATTGCATTTACTAAAAGAGCAAAATTAAATATTAATGTTGAAACAGACGTAGTTTATTGTAATAAAATAAATAGGATTATAAAGAAAAATAAAGAGAGAGAATTTACTATAGAAGAGGTAAATAATATTTATGGAAAGCTTAAAGAATTAAATATAAATTCTTTAAGAGAAAGAAAAGTACATATTAAAAGTATTAAAAGAAGTGTTAAAAAGGCTAAAAAAAGATTAAATAAAAATAGATGTCCTAGATGTGGAGGAAAGCTAAAGAAACGTCATAATAGATATGGTAGCTTTAAAGGATGCAAAAACTATCCAGGGTGTACGTTTAGGATGGAATATTAATAAGTATACAGTAGAAAGTTGGTGTAAATATGGTTGATTTATGTTTATTAGGTAGTTTAGGTGGAATGCCTATGCCTTATAGAAATTTATCGGCAACACTTTTGAATTTTAAAGGAAGAAAGATACTTATAGATTGTGGTGAAGGAACTCAAGTTTCTATGAGAATAGTAGGGTGGGGGTTTAAGTCTGTAGATGTAATTATGATTACTCATTGCCATGGAGATCACATTGTAGGACTTCCAGGAATTTTAGCAACTATAGGAAATAGTGGAAGATTGGAGCCTTTAACTATAATTGGACCACAAGGAATTACTGAAGTTGTTAATAGTCTTAGAGTTATAGCAAAGTATTTGCCATACGATATTAATATAATAGAAAATCCAAGAGAGGTTAATTTAAATGTTACTAAAGAAAATATAAATGTAGTAGAAGAAAAAGGAGAAATAAAATTAACTACATTAGAAGTTGAACATTCATCACCATGTATAGGATATAGCTTTTATTTTAGACGTGATAGAAAATTTTCTGTGGATAAAGCTGAGAAAAATAGAGTGCCTAAAATATTATGGAATAAGCTTCAAAAAGGTGGGATTGATGAAGTGATAGTATATGATGGTAAAGAGTATACTGGAGAGATGGTTTTAGGTGATGAAAGAAGAGGAATAAAGTTAAGTTTAATTACAGATAGCAGACCCAAGGAAGAAATGATAGATTTTATTAAAGAAAGTAATTTATTTATTTGTGAAGGAACTTATGGAAGTGATTTAGATAAAGATAAGGCAATAAAAAATAAACATATGACATTTAGTGAAGCAGCTACTATTGCAAAAGAAGGACGATGTAAAGAACTTTTATTAACACATTTTAGTCCAGCTTTAGCAGAACCAAAGGAATTTATAGAAAATGCAACTAATATTTTTGAAAATACAATAATAGGTGAAGATAGATTAATAAAAAATATTAGCTTTACAGAGTAAGTAGAAGTAATAAAAATACGATATTTATTATTTTTATATTTAATTAAGTAGATATAAAAAGATAAAATTTAGTGATTATTTTTTCTACAAAGGGATTATTAACTTAGGAAATTATTAGTGATTTTTAGCAACTAAGAATAATATGAAGAAACTATATTGACTATGAATATAATTTCTTTATACTATATAGATATATATCTATATAAGGAGAGAGAAAGTTATGAATAAACCAAAGGTAGCATTTGTATGTGTGCACAATTCTTGTAGATCTCAAATGGCAGAAGCATTAGGGAGAATATATGGATCAGATGTTTTTGAAAGTTATTCTGCAGGAACTGAAACAAAACCACAAATAAATCAAGATGCAGTAAGAATAATAAAAGAGTTATATGATGTTGATATGAATGAAACACAAAAATCAAAATTATTAAATGATATTCCAACTGTAGATATAGTTATAAAAATGGGATGTAATGTAGTATGTCCATATTTACCAGCAAAGCATATTGAAGATTGGGGATTAGAAGACCCTACAGGAAAATGTGATGAAGACTTTATTAAGACAGCAAAAACTATAGAAATTAAAATTAAAGATTTAATGGAAAGAATAAAAAATAATGAATTAGTTTAAGATATTAAATAACCTCAAGCTATAAAGAAGTAGTTTTGAGGTTGTTTTTTTATTATTATAAATGGAATAAATTAAAGTTATTTAAGTAATTTTAATTTATGATATAATAGTAAAGCTGATTATTTTAGTTGAAATTAAGGGGGAAGAATATGAGCAAAGACATTATTAAAAAGTTAACCCTTGAAATAAATAAGCAAGAAAGCTTAGAAGATAAGGAGCTTAAAATAATAAAATTTCAACTTTTAAGAAAAAGTATGATTTTAAAGGTCATTTTAAGAGGTAAAGAAAAATTAGCTATAGAAGAAGAAGAGCTAATAAAAAATATTATATGTAGAACTCTTATGATAAAAATAACTGTTGAGATAGTTTTTTATAGAGATGCCAGTGATATTACTTTAGAGGAAGTAATAAAAAATCATTGGATTGAGTGCACTACTGATACTTTAAAGAAAACACCACTTTGTAAGACACTATTAATGAATTGTAGAAAAGAAGTTACAGGAAATAAAGTAGTTCTTTATAATGGTTATGAAAAATTAACAGATCATTTAAAGGCTAAAGATGGAGTAAAGTCTTTAGAAAATTCCATAAATGCTATGTTTGGAATAACGTGTAAAATTGAAGTTAAATTTGATCCTGCTATGGAAATTGTTATTGATCCTAAGGAAGCTGAAAGAAGAGAAAGAGAATTATTAACTAAGGCACTTTCAGATAGGGCTAAGGAAATGGCTTCAGAGTCAAAGTTAGCTAGTCAATCTAAACCAGTAGCTAATAAACCACAAGAAAAGAAGCCATATGAAAAGCGAGAAAATACATATAAGAGAGAGCCTAAGGCTGAAAATGCTATATATGGTAGAAATATTTCTATTGAGGCAACTGCAATTAGAGATATAGATGAAACTTCAGGTTTTGTTGCTATACTTGGCGAAGTATTTAAAGTTGAAACTATGGAAACTAAGACAGGTAAGATAATATTAACTTTCTATATAACTGATTATACAGGGTCAATTACAGTTAAGTGCTTCTTAAAGCAACAAGAAAAAGATGAAGTTCTTGAAAATGTTAAGAAAGGCCTTTATTGTAAAGTAAGAGGAGAAGCTATATACGATACTTATCAGCGTGAAGTTGTAATAATGGGCAGAGATATTCTTAAGATGAAGAAAATTGAAAGAATGGACGGAGCTGAAGAAAAGAGAGTTGAGCTTCATTGCCATACTACTATGAGTGCTATGGATGGTACAACACCAGTAGGTAAAATTGTAGAAAGAGCTGCAAAATGGGGTCATCCTGCAATAGCAATTACAGACCATGGTGGGGTTCAAGCATTCCCAGATGCACAAATTGCAGCTAAGAAAAATAAGATAAAGGTTTTATACGGTGTTGAAGGATATTTAGTTGATGATGGTGTGCCTCTTGCATTACATGAAAAAGGTCAAAGCTTAGATGATACATATGTTGTATTTGATATAGAAACAACAGGTTTTTCATCTAAAAATGACAAGATAATTGAAATTGGTGCAGTTAAAATTCAAAATGGAGTTATAGTTGATAACTTTAGTGAGTTTGTTAATCCAAGAAGGCCTATACCATATAATATAACAGAACTTACTGGTATAAGTGATGATATGGTAGCAAATGCAAATGCAATAGATGATGTACTCCCAAGATTTTTAGAATTTATAGGGGATGCAGTTGTTGTAGCTCATAATGCAAGTTTTGATTGCAGCTTTATATCAAAAAACTGCATGGATTTAGGTTTAGAGTTTAATAATACCATCGTTGATACTGTACAGCTTTGTAGATTTTTATATCCAGAGCTTAAATCCGTAAAGTTAAATTTAGTTGCTAAGCATTTAGGTGTTAAGCTTGAAAGTCACCATAGAGCAGTAGATGATGCAAAGGCAACAGGTGATATTTTAGTTATATGTATAAAGAAAATTAAAGAAGAATTAGAAATAGAAACTTTAACAGAGTTAAATAAGGTATTCTTAGAAAAGGTTGATATTAAGAAATTACCTACATATCACATAATAATGTTAGCAAAATCACAAGAAGGTATTAGGGATTTATATAAACTTGTTTCAGAAGCACATATAGATAATTTCTTTAGAAGACCAAGAACTAAGAAGTCAAGACTTATGGAAATGAGAGAACATTTAATTATAGGTGGGGCCTGTGAAGCTGGAGAGATTTATCGTTCTGTAATTGGTGGTAAAGTGATGATGAAATAAAAAGTATAATGGAATTTTATGATTATGTAGAAATTCAACCAATTGCAAATAATGCGTACTTAATTGAAAAAGGTAATGTTAAAGATGAAGAAGAGCTTAGAGATATAAATAGAAAAATATATAACTTAGCTAAGGAAATAAATAAGCCTACAGTTGCAACTGGAGATGTTCACTTCTTAGAGCCGTATGATGAAGCTTTTAGAAGAATTATAATGGCAGGGCAAGGATTTGCTGATGCTGATAATCAACCACCACTATATTTTAAGACAACAGAAGAAATGCTTAAGGAATTTTCATATTTAGGTTCTGATATTGCCAGAGAAGTTGTAATTAAAAATCCTCAAGCAATAGCAGATTCTATTGATATATTAAAACCAATTCCAGATGAAACTTATCCGCCTAAAATTGAAGGTGCAGATGATGATATTAGAAATATGACTTTAAATAAGGTTCACTCTATTTATGGTGATAATTTACCAGAAGTAGTTCAAAAGAGATTAGATAAAGAATTAAATTCAATCATTAATAATGGGTATGCAGTACTTTATCTAATTGCACAAAAGTTAGTTGCAAAGTCATATTCAGATGGATATTTAGTTGGTTCTAGAGGATCAGTTGGATCTTCTTTCGTTGCAACAATGTCAGATATAACAGAGGTTAACGGACTTCCACCTCATTATGTTTGTCCAAAATGTAAAAAATCTATATTCTTTTTAGATGGATCTGTAAGTTCGGGTGCAGACTTAGAAGATAAGGATTGTCCAGATTGTCATGTGCCATATATTAAGGATGGGCATGATATACCATTTGAAACTTTCCTTGGATTTGAAGGGGATAAGGAACCAGATATCGACTTAAACTTTTCAGGAGATAACCAAGCTGATATTCATAAATATACAGAAGTTTTATTCGGTAAAGGATACGTATTTAAGGCAGGTACAATAGGAACAGTGGCTGAAAAAACTGCATATGGATTTGTTAAAAAATATTTAGATCAAAAAGGAATAGTGGTATCTCAAGCAGAAATCGAAAGATTAACAATAGGATGTACAGGTATTAAAAGAACTACAGGACAACATCCAGGTGGTATCATGGTTGTACCTAATTATACAGATGTTTATAATTTTACGCCTATACAAAGACCAGCTGATGATTCTACATCCGATGTAACTACAACACATTTTGATTATCATTCAATTTCAGGTAGATTACTTAAGCTTGATATACTTGGACACGACGATCCGACAGTACTTAGAATGCTTCAAGATATAACTGGAGTAGATCCTAAGACTATTCCACTTAATGATAAAAAAGTACTGTCTTTATTTACATCACCAGAAGCTTTAGGAGTTACTAAAGAGGAACTTGAATGTGAAGTCGGATCTTATGGACTTCCTGAGTTTGGTACAAAATTCGTTAGACAAATGCTTGTTGATACACAGCCACAAACATTCTCAGATTTAGTTAGAATATCTGGCTTATCTCATGGTACAGACGTTTGGCTTAATAATGCTCAAACTTTATTAAGGAAGGATACACTACACTTAGAGATTGTATTGCAACAAGAGATGATATCATGGTATACCTTATGTATAAAGGTGTACCACCAAAAACAGCTTTTACAATAATGGAAAGTGTAAGAAAAGGTAAAGGCTTAACAGAAGAATTTGAAAAAATAATGAAGGAAAATAAAGTTGAAGATTGGTATATAGAGTCTTGTAAAAGAATTAAGTACATGTTCCCTAAAGGGCATGCTGTTGCATATGTTATGATGGCAGTTAGAGTTGCTTACTTTAAGGTTTATTATCCTTTAGCATATTATGCAACATACTTTACAGTAAGAGGTGCTGATGATTTTGATGCAGATTTAGTTTGTAAAGGAGAAAGTGCAGTACATGCTAAATTACAAGAACTATATGCTCTTGGAAATTCGGCATCAGTAAAGGATAAGGGTTTAATGACTGTACTTGAGCTTTCTTTTGAAATGTATAAGAGAGGTTTTAAAATGCTAAAGGTTGATTTATATAAATCAGATGCAACTAAATTCCAAATTGTAGATAATGCATTGAGACCACCGCTAAGTTCTCTTCAAGGAGTTGGAGTAAATGCAGCTAAATCTATTGCAGAAGCTAGAAAAGATGGGGAATTTATTTCAAAGGAAGATTTAAGGTTGAGATCAAAGGTTTCTAAGACAGTAATTGAAACTTTAAGTAATCATGGATGCTTAGAAGGAATGTCAGAAACAAACCAATTATCATTATTTTAGTTAAAAATTTAAATGATAAGTTGAAGTTAAAACGTAGAGTTTTCTTTAACTTATCATTTTTATTTGTTAAAATTTTTAAGTGAGTATATTTGGTATAAAAAAATTTGTAAAAATTAAGATGTTAAGTGTTTCTCTTATAGATAGTTTTAGAATAATATAGAAATGAAGGGGGATGAAAAATGGATTTATCAGTAATAATTAATAGTGTAATATCATTGTTTTTGATAATTTTGGTTGGTATTTATGGGAGTAAGAGAAATATTATTACAGGAGAAATTAATAAAGGTTTAACTAATTTGTTGTTAGAAATAACATTGCCAGCTATGATAATTGTATCTTTTATTTTTGATATGAATGAAGAGGTTAAAAATAACATAATAAAATGTTTTTATTATAGTCCTATAGTAATTTTAATAACAATAATAGTTTCATATTTATTACTTCTACCTTTAAAATCAGACAAAAAGGTAATAATTCAATTTGCAAATGTTTTTTCAAACTGTGGCTTTATAGGATTTCCTGTAATAATTAGTATTTTTGGAGCTGAAGGAGTAATTTATGCATCTATATTTAATATGTATTTTACTATATTTTTATGGACTTATGGAGTTTTGTTATATACAGGTAAGGTTAGTTTTAAAGATATAAAAAAGGTTATTTTAAATCCTTCAATTATTGCAGTAGTTATAGGATTAATAATTATGATTTTTAATTTAAATTTACCAACTGTAATTTTGAATACTTTAGATTTAGTAGGTTCATTAACAGGTCCTTTATCAATGATTATAGTAGGAGTTATACTTTCAAAGGCTAATTTTATAAAATATTTAAAGGATTTTACTATATATTATAGTGCATTTTTAAAATTAATTTTATTGCCTATTATTCTTATAATAATATCTAAAGTGATAAATGATAATTCTATAGTAGTTAAGACTTTGATTGTACTTACTGCAATGCCGGCAGCTGCAATGACATCAATTTTAGCTGAAAGCTATGAAAAAGAAGTAGAATATTCAGCAATAATTGTTTTTATAACTACATTATTATTCTTAGTAACATTTCCAATTTTATTGAAATTCATATTATAGAAAATATATTTTTATTAAGTATTAAAGAACACATTAATTATTAAAAACATAACATGTAGATAAAGAATAATTAGCACTAAAAGGGGAATGTAGTGAGTTATAATTCAATTTATAATATTATTGGATTAAATAATGAAATTAATAGACTTGAAATGCAAGCAAAGCTTGGTTGGAAAAAAGAGTTTAGAACTCTAAAATGGTTAGGTTTAAGAGATGGAATGAAGATATTAGATGTAGGTTCTGGAACAGGAGTCTATAGTGAATTATTATTAGATAACTTACCTAATTCAAATATAACTGATTTAGAAGTTGATAAAAATATGCTTAGTATAGCAAAGGAAAGATTAAAGAAGTATTCGGAAGGAAGAATTAATTTCAAGTATGGATCTATTTTAGATAGTGGTCTTTCTGAAAACACCTATGATTTCATAATTTGCAGATTTGTATTTCAACATTTAGAAAATCCATTTGAAGCAGCAAAAGAAGTATATAGACTATTAAAACCAGGTGGTATAGTTGTAATAATAGACTCTGATAGGGGACTTTATGGTGTAAGTGATCCAGATATGTTATTCAAAAGTGGTAGAGGCTATATAAGCCAAATAGAAAAACGTGTAGGTTGGAATAGAGAAATAGGTAGAAAGCTTGTAAAAATATTAAAATATCAAGGATTTGAAAAATTAGATTTTGAAGCTGTTACTATTCATAGTGATATAGTAGGTATAAAAAACATAATTGGAACTCCCAAAATAGGACAACAAGAATTGAAAATGATATCAAGAAAAAATCCACGAATAGCAAAAATTTTAAAACTATGTAATGATACAAATTTAAGTAATAATTGTACAATAATATTTTTAAATTTAATGGCGAAAGGAGTAAAACCTTTTAATTAGTGGGTAGTATTAATAGAAAATATATTTGAGAGAAATATAAAAAAGAGATAAATCAGTAATAAACTGACTTTATCTCTTTTTTTAAACTATAAATACTAACTTCTAAATAAGTTATCTCCACCATTTCGGCAATGATTTATTTGGAGCAGTAATTGAATAATTTGTAATTTTTGATTTATTTTCAACTAAAATAGAATATATATTAGATGTTGAAAACATAGATAATGTTAAAAAAAGTATTGGTATATACATAAGAAATTTTTTCATTTGTAACCTCCATAAAATAACTACTAAAACTATTTATTTTAAGTATGTTACAAATTTAATAAAAATATTTATGTTTTTAAATCAAATTTATGTCCACATCTTTTACATGTAACTACTATCTTACCTTTTTTTCTAGGTAAGCGTAATTTTTGCTTACAGTTAGGACACTTTGTAATTTTATAATTTCTAAATTCAATATATCTTTTTTTAAAGTTATCAAAGTAAATAACTAAATTATTTAAATCATAAACAGGAAGATTATATGGGATAGATTTACCAAATTTTTTTAAAATTTTATTTGTGTATGTAAAAAATATATTATATTCTTCTTTTCTTTTATATATTTTTTTTGAAAAAGCTCTATAGATTGCATAAATTAAGATTATAAGTGCTAAAAGTCTTGTTATATCAAAAATATTAAGTATTGCTGCAAGTAAAGTTAGCAATAGGGATAACAAATCTACTCCATATCTACCTTGTAAAAATTTCATATAAACACTCCTTATATTAAAATATAAATTTACCATAATTATAATATATTTTATAACCATGTACAATTTATATTATGAGAATAAATAATGAATAAAAAGTTAATAAAAAGAAATAATAAAAGCATAGTCATCTAGTTACAAAGTAACTAGAATTTGATTATGGGGCGTTGCAGCACAAAATGCAACGTCTTTTGTATTTTATAAACCTTTCGTAACCATAATAATGTTTACTTCGTATTTTATTATTAGAAGATAAAAATAATCTAATGATAAAATGAGGGGAAATATTATGATAAACAGAGATATAAATTTAACTTCATATACAGTACTTCAGCAACAAAGTGTAGCTAGTGGTATTCCAGATGGAGTTAATATTATAGATGCACCAAAGTTTTGGGATAGAGGTAGAAAGGGAGAAAATATTACTATTGCTGTTATTGATACTGGATGTGATATTACCCATATTAATTTAAAGGATAGAATAGTAGGTGTAAGAAATTTTACTGATGATGATAAAGGAAATACGAGTATTGTAACAGATTATGTTGGACATGGAACTCATGTTGCAGGAATTATTGCCGCAAGTGAGATAGGAAATGGAGTAGTAGGAGTTGCACCTAAAGCAAATCTTTTAATAATTAAGGCTTTAAGTAAAAATGGAGGTAACTACAACTGGATTGTAGATGGGATAAATTATTCAGTGAAACAAAATGTTAATATAATCTCAATGTCTTTAGGTGGAAAATATGACGATATTGCACTTCATGATGCTATAAAAAATGCAGTAAATAAGGGGATACTTGTAGTATGTGCAGCGGGAAATGATGGAGATGCAAAAGCTAAAACAACAGAATTAAGTTATCCTGCTGCTTATAATGAAGTAATATCTGTTGGGTCTATTAATGCAAATAAAGAAAGTAGTAGATTTTCAGCTTCAAATAATCAAGTTGATTTAGTTGCACCTGGACAAGGATATAATAATAGGGGAATATTATCAACAGCACCAGGAAATAAATTTGCTGAGATGCAAGGAACATCTATGGCAACACCGCATGTTGCAGGAGCATTGGCATTAATAATTAATTGGGCAGAAGATGTATTTAAAAGAAAATTAAGTGAAACAGAAATTTATGCACAATTAATTAAGAAAACTGTATCATTAGGATATGATAAAAATATTGAAGGAAACGGAATGTTATATTTAACTATAGATGATTTGATGGGGAAAATTATAAAAGATGATAAATTAATAAGTGAAATATTAAAAAATAGCTTCTAATAAAATAGAATTATTATTAAAAATATAAAACTGAAGTATTAGTAAATATTAAGATGTATATCAATACTTCGGTTTACATATAAATGAAAAATGTTTCAAAAATGTAAAAAATACAATTAATAATTTTTAAGGTATTGACTAAAAAAAAACAAGGTATATAATAAAAATATGTATTAGCACTCGAGTTTGGTGAGTGCTAACAATCAAGTATGTAAGGAGAGAGTTTTATGGAAACAAAACAATTTAAAGCAGAGTCTAAAAGACTTTTAGACTTAATGATTAATTCAATTTATACGCATAGAGAAATCTTCTTAAGAGAGCTTATATCTAATGCAAGTGATGCAATTGATAAAATTTATTATAAAGCATTATCATCAGATAATATAAGTTTTAATAAGGAAGATTATTTTATAAAGGTATCAATAGATAAAGATAACAGAATAATAAAAATATCTGATACTGGTATTGGTATGACAAAAGAAGAGTTAGATGATAACTTAGGTGTTATTGCTAAAAGTGGTTCTCTTCAATTTAAGAAAGAAAATGAAGCTAAAGAAGGTTATGATATAATAGGTCAATTTGGTGTTGGTTTCTATTCGTCATTTTTAATAGCAGATAAAGTAACTGTTATTACTAAAGCTTTTGGAAGTGATGAAGCTTACAAGTGGGAGTCTAAAGGTGTTGAAGGTTATACTATAGAGCCAGCTACAAAGGAAACTATAGGTACAGATATAATATTACATTTAAAAGAAAATACTGAAGATGAAAATTTTGATGAATATTTAAATGAATATAAAATTAAATCATTAATTAAAAAATATTCAGATTTTATAAGATATCCAATAAAAATGGATATAACTGAAAGAAAACTTAAAGAAGGAACAGAAAATGAATATGAAGATTACGTTGAAGAAAAAGTAATTAATAGTATGGTTCCTATTTGGAGAAAAAATAAAAGTGAATTAAGTAAGGAAGATTATGATAATTTCTATAATGAAAAGCATTTTGGATTTGATAAGCCATTAAAACATATTCATTTAAGTGTAGATGGAACTGTAAGTTACAATGCAATTTTATATATTCCAGAAAATATGCCATATGATTTCTATACAAAAGATTATGAGAAAGGATTAGAACTTTATTCAAATGGTGTAATGATTATGAATAAATGTTCTGATTTACTTCCAGATTACTTTGGATTTGTAAAAGGAATTGTTGATTCAGAAGATTTATCTTTAAATATTTCTAGGGAAATTCTTCAACATGATAGACAATTAAGATTTATTGCTAAAAATATAAAGAATAAAATAAAGAGCGAATTAGAAAAAATGCTTAAAAATGAAAGAGAAAGCTATGAAAAATTCTATTCTGCTTTTGGAAGAACATTAAAATTTGGTGTTTATGATAATTTTGGAGCAGAAAAAGAAGTTCTTCAAGATTTATTAATGTTCTATTCTTCAAAGGAAAAGAAGATGGTAACTTTAGATGAGTATGTTACTAGAATGTCTGAAGAACAAAAATATATTTATTATGCAACAGGTGAATCTATAGCAAGAATAGAAAAAATGCCACAAATCGATCTTTTACTAGATAAAGGATATGAAATCTTATATTGTACTGATGATATTGATGAATTTGCAATTAAGATGTTAATGAAATATAAAGATAAAGAGTTTAAGTCAGTATATAGCGATGATTTAGGAATAGAAAATAATGATGAAAAAGATTCAAATAATGAAAATGAAGAAGAAAGCAAAGCTTTATTTGAAACAATGAGAGAAGTTTTAAATAATAAAGTTAAGGCTGTTAAGGCTTCAAAGAGATTAAAGAAACATCCAGTTTGCTTATCAAATGAAGGTGAAATTTCAATTGAGATGGAAAAAGTTTTAAATTCTATGCCTAATAATCAAGGAGTAAAAGCCGATAAAGTATTAGAAATTAATGTTAATCATGAAGTTTATAATGCTTTGAAAGATGCCTATGAAAATGACAAAGAAAAATTAGGATTATACACAAATTTATTGTATAATCAAGCCTTATTAATAGAAGGTTTATCAATTGAAGATCCAGTTGAATTTACAAATAATATTTGTAAATTAATGAAGTAGATATGATAAAAAAATAGTAGTAGCAAAATAGTAATTTTGCTACTACTATTCTTATTTATTAATTTAATTCTGAAGTAAGTTCTGATAAAAGTTCTTGTACAGAAACAATTTTATTAATTTTATAGGCATTAGAACCACAGAATATTAAACCATTATCAATATCTCCAGAAACTGCATCAATTAAAGCTTTGCTTATACAATATGGTGTAGTCAGAGGATTACATGGAACTAAGCAATTATAACATTTGCTTATTTTTTTATGTTCTGAATTTAATGATTCTAAAAATTTGTTATTAATAGCTCTACCAGGCATTCCTACAGGACTTTTAACTATTTTAATGTCATCTTTTGTAGAATTTACATAAGCATTTTTAAAGTTTATATGAGCATCACATTCATCTGTAGCAACAAACCTAGTTCCAATCTGGACACCACTAGCCCCTAATGAAAGATATTTTTTTATGTCAGATGAATTAAATACGCCACCACCAACTATAACTGGAATTTTGCAGTTGTAAGTTTTTTCGTAATTAGCAATTTCTTCTAAAATAGAAGAAACATTATCATCAAAATTTATAATGTCATCATTAAGCTTATCTGCTTTAAACCCTAAATGACCGCCTGCCTCAGGACCTTCTATAATAAAACCATCTGCAACTTTATCATAATGTTTTTTCCAATAAGAAAAAATAAGTTTTGTAGCTTTTAATGATGATACTATAGGAAATATTTTTATAGAGCTACCTTTTGTATATTCTGGTAATTTTAGAGGTAAACCAGCGCCTGATATAATAATGTCAGCACCAGCTTCGATAGTTGCTTTTACAATATCACTATAATTATTCATAGCAACCATAATATTTACCCCAATAATTCCATTATTACTAATTTCTTTAGCTTTTTTTATATGTTTTTTTAAAGATCTAAGATTAGCTTGAAGAGTATTACTTTCAAAATCTTCTTCTAAATAACCAGGTTGAGCAGCAGAAATAACACCTATTCCTCCGAATTTTGACACAGTTCCTGCTAGTTTAGATAAGGATACACCAACTCCCATTCCTCCTTGAATAATTGGTATAGAAGCTTTTAAATTCCCTATTATTAATGGATTAAATTTCATGATCTATCTCCTTTCAAATCAAATATTTTGACAATCAAAATATATTTGTAGTATAATACAGGTGCAGAAAAATAGCAACAAAAAAATAAATATTGACAATAATTCAAATAATAGTTAAAATCTAATTGTTTGATGCTCAAAATATTTAAAGGAGGAACAATATTGAACTATACAAAAAATTTTTACAGATTAATTTGACTGTCAAATAATTAGATGATAAAAACAAAGGTGTGAAGATGGGATTAGTAAAAGTAATAGGAGTTGGACATTATTGTCCAGATAATATTGTAAGCAATGATGAATTAGCATTAATAGTTGATACATCACATGAATGGATATTTAAAAGAACTGGCATAAAAGAAAGACGAATTTCAAATGGTGAAGGTACTGTAGATTTAGCTATAAAGGCAGCAAAGATGGCTTTAAATATGGCTAATTGTAAAGAAACAGATATTGATTTAATTATAGTTTCAACTACTTCTCCAGATAGAATTATGCCTTCTACAGCATGTAGTGTTCAAAATATTTTAGGGTGTACTAATGCAGTAGCTTTTGATGTTTCAGCAGCTTGCTCAGGATTTATATACGCATCTATAATTGCAAATTCTCTCTTGAAAAATGGAGAAGGTAAAAAGGCTTTAGTAATAGGAAGTGAAGTTTTATCAAGAATTGTTGATTGGGAAGATAGAAATACTTGTGTATTATTTGGAGATGGAGCAGGAGCTGCAGTATTAGAAATTTCTGATGAAAAACAAGGAATATTAAGTACTTATTTTGGTTCAGATGGTGAACGTGGACATAAGGCTTTAATCGCAAATGAATTTACACTTAATAATCCATTTTCAAAAAATGAATTATCAAAAAAGGAATTTATTGAAATGGATGGTAAGGAAGTTTTTAGGTTTGCTGTATCGATAATTCCAGAAGTAGTAAATAAACTGTTAGAAAAATCAGGAGAAGATTTATCTAACATAAAATATATAATTCCACATCAAGCTAATTCAAGAATAATAGATGAAGCAGCTAAAAGATTAAAAATAGAAAAAGAAAAATTTTATTTAAATTTAGAGAATTATGGAAATACATCAGCTGCAAGTATACCAATAGCTTTAAGTGAAGCAATTGAAGAAAAAGCAATTAATAAAGGTGATAAAGTTATATTAGTTGCTTTTGGTGGAGGATTAACTTGGGCTGGAGTTTTAGTTCAGTTTTAATTTGAAATAAAGAAATTAAAGTAAGTTTAATTTTAACTTAATAATAGATAAAAAAGAAAATAATTAAAGTGAATTTTAGGAGGATTATAAAATGATATTTGAAAAAATTAGAGAAATAGTAGTAGAACAATTAGGTGTAAATGAAGAAGATGTTAAATTAGAAACAAACTTTATTGAGGATTTAGAAGCAGATTCACTAGATTTATTCCAAGTAATAATGGAAATTGAAGAAGAATTTGATGTAAAGGTAGAGGATACTGAAAATATTAAAACTGTTAAAGATGCAGTTGAATTTATAAAAAGTGCAACTGAAAAATAATATTGGAGGTATTTTTATGAAAAAGGATATAAGAAGTATTTTAGATATTAAATATCCTATATTTCAAGGAGGAATGGCTTGGATATCGGATAGCACTTTAGCAGCTGCTGTATCAAATGCAGGAGGACTTGGAATAATTGCAGGGGCAAATGCTCCTGCAAATGTTATAAGAGAAGAAATTAGAAAAACTAAAGAGCTTACTGATAAGCCCTTTGGTTTAAATATAATGTTACTTTCTAAAAATGCTGATGAACTTGCAAGAATGGCAATAGAAGAAGGTGTTAAGGTAATAACTACAGGTGCAGGAAATCCAGGTAAGTACATGAATGAATGGAAAGAAGCTGGTATTGTAGTTATACCTGTAGTTGCATCAGTAGCTCTAGCTAAAAGAATGGAAAGAGCAGGTGCAGATGCCATTATAGCAGAAGGATGCGAATCAGGGGGACATGTAGGAAAGTTAACAACTATGGTACTTTTACCTCAAGTGATTGATGCTGTAAATATTCCAGTTATAGCAGCAGGTGGTATTGCAGATGGTAGAGGTATTGGAGCAGCATTTTTCCTTGGTGCAAGCGGAGTTCAAGTTGGAACTAGATTTTTAGCATCTACAGAGTGTAAAATACATGAAAATTATAAAAATGCAGTAGTTAAAGCTAAGGATATAGATACTGTTGTAACTGGTAGAACAACAGGGCATCCAGTACAAGTATTAAAAAATAAACTTGCAAAAGAATATTTAAGTCTTGAAAAAGAAAATGCGCCAATAGAAAAGCTTGAAGCGTTGGGAAAAGGTGCTTTAAGAAATGCTGTAGAACTTGGAGATGTAGAAAATGGCTCTCTTATGGCAGGGCAAATATCAGGTATGATATCTAAGGTACAAAGTGCAAGAGAAATTATTGAAGAAATGTTTGAAGAATATGAAGAATTAAAGAGAGCTTTTTAAGTTAGGAGGAAGTATGAATATAGGATTTATTTTCTCAGGTCAAGGTTCTCAATATATAGGAATGGGAAAAGAATTATATGAAAATATAGAATCTTGCAGAGAAGTTTTTAATAAAGCAAATGAAGTTTTAGGTTTTAACTTGACAGAGCTTATATTTAATGGAGAAAAATCGGAGTTAGATATAACTGAAAATACTCAACCAGCAATTTTAACAACTTCAATAGCTACATTGTCTATATTAAAGGAGAAAGGAATAACTCCAGAGATAGTTGCAGGTTTAAGTCTAGGTGAGTATAGTGCTCTTGTTGCAAGCTCAGCTTTAAGTTTTGAAGACGGCGTTGCTTTAGTAAGAAAAAGGGGAAAGTTTATGCAGGAAGCTGTTCCTCTTGGTGTTGGTGCTATGGTAGCAGTTTTAGGATTATCTAAAGAAAAAATAGAGGAAGTTTTAGTTTTAGCTAGAGAAAAAGGTGTGGTTGAAATTGCTAACTATAATACTAATAAACAAATTGTTATTGGTGGTGAAGTAGAGGCTGTAAATTATGCCGCAGAGCTTTTAAAGGAAGCTGGTGCAAGAAGAACTATACCTCTTAAGGTTAGCGGACCATTCCATACATCTTTATTAGAAGAAGCATCAGTAAAATTAGAGAAGGAACTTAATAATATAAGTTTTAATAATCCTAAAGTTAGAGTTATTAGTAATGTGAATGCTGAGTTTATAGAAGATAAAAGTTATATAAAAGAGCTTTTAACAAAACAAGTTAAGTCATCAGTTAAATGGAGTGAAACCATTGAAAAGATGTTGGATAGTGGTATTGATGTATTTATCGAAATTGGGCCACTTAAAACTTTAAGTAGTTTTGTAAAAGAGATAAGCAAAGAAAGAGGAGCCGATGTTAAGATTTTTAATATTGAAGATCTTAAGTCTTTAAACAAAACTCTGGAGGTATTACAAGTATGTTAAAAAATAAAAATGCTGTAGTAACAGGTGCTACTAGAGGAATAGGAAGAGAAATTGCACTTACTCTAGCAAAAAATGGTGCTAATGTTGCTATTAATTATAGAACATTAAATAAAGAAGTAGAAAATCTTATAGAAGAAATAAAAGCTTTAGATGTTAAAGTATTTGCATTTAAGTGTGATGTTAGAAATGTAGAAGAAGTAGAGAATTTTATTAAGGGAACTAAAGATGAATTTGGATCAATTGATATTTTAGTAAATAATGCAGGTATAACTAAGGATGGTCTTATTCTTAGAATGAAAGAAGAAGACTTTAATGATGTTATAGATGTTAATTTGAAAGGTACATTCAATACAACTAAAATTACAGCACCGATAATGATAAAACAAAGATCAGGAAAAATAGTCAATATTTCTTCAATTGTGGGTATTATAGGAAATGCAGGACAATGCAATTACGCTGCTTCAAAAGCTGGAGTTATAGGTTTTTCAAAATCTATGGCTAGAGAACTTGCAAGTAGAAATATAAATGTAAATGTAATTGCACCAGGTTATATTGAAACTGATATGACAAAGGTGTTAAGCGATAAGGTAAAAGAAGAAGTTATAAATACTATTCCTATGAAAAAGATAGGAAGTGCAAAGGATGTAGCAAATTTAGTAGTATTTTTATCATCAGATTTATCAAACTATGTAACAGGGCAAGTTATAAATGTTGATGGTGGAATGGTGATGAGCTAGAAAGGATGGAAGTAATGGGAAGAAGAGTAGTAATCACAGGACTTGGGGCTATAACTCCAATTGGAAATAGTGTAGAAGAGTTTTGGGAATCTATAAAAAATGGAGTTAATGGAATAGATAATATAACTTTATTTGATACAGAAGAATTTAAGGTTAAACTAGCTGCAGAAGTTAAAAATTATAATGTAGAAGATTTTTTAAATAAAAAAGACGCTAAGAGAATGGATAGATATACTCAATTTGCTATGATTGCAGCTAAAGAGGCTATGAATGATAGTAATTTAGATTTAGAAAAAATAGATAAGGAAAGATTTGGGGTATACTTTGGTTCAGGTATTGGTGGATTAATAACTATAGAAAATCAAGTTAAGATTTTAGCTAATAAAGGACCAAATAGAGTTTCACCACTTATGATACCTATGGCAATTTCGAATATTGCAGCAGGTACTATTGCAATAGAATATGGACTTTTAGGATCTTGTTTAGGTTTAGTATCAGCCTGTGCGACATCTACTCATTGTATAGGAGAAGCTTATAGAAACATTAAAGATGGATATAGCGATTATATTATAGCTGGTGGAGCAGAAGCTTCAATTTGTCCTTTCGGTATAGCAGGGTTCCAATCACTTACTGCATTAAGTAAAAGTGAAGATAGAAATAGAGCATCTATACCTTTTGATAAAGATAGAAATGGATTTGTAATGGGAGAAGGTGCAGCAGCACTTATACTTGAAACTTTGGAAAGTGCTATTAAAAGAGGTGCTAAAATTTATGGAGAAATAGTTGGATATGGAAGCACATGTGATGCATATCATATAACTTCACCAAGTTTAGATGGAAGTGGGGCTGCTAAGGCAATGATAAGTGCTATGAATGAAGCTAAAATTGATTCATCACAAGTAAATTATATAAATGCGCATGGAACTTCAACTCCGATAAATGATAAGTGTGAAACAGCAGCTATAAAGTTAGCTTTTAAAGAAAATTCATATAAACCATATTTAAGTTCAACTAAGTCTATGACAGGACATTTATTAGGGGCAGCTGGAGCCGTAGAGGCTATAGTGTCTATAAAAGCACTAAATGATAATTTTGTTCCGGCAAATATTAATTATATAAATTCTGATGAAGAGTGTGATTTAAATTTAGTTAATAATACTGGAAAGACTGATATAGATGTAAATTATACTATGTCTAATTCTTTAGGATTTGGTGGCCATAATGGAACCCTTATATTTAAGAAGTGGAAGGGAGAATAAAAATGCTTGATTATAATCAAATTAAAGAGATAATTAAAGAAATTGATTCATCATCTTTAAGAGTTTTTGAATTAGAGTGTCAAGATATAAAGCTAAAGCTTAGCAAGAATAAAGAAAATAGTATATATAAGGATAACAAAGATTATAGTAAAGAAGAAAAAATATCATCATACTTAAATAAAGAAATTTCTTTAGAAAAAGAAGTAGCTAAAGAAGTGACTGATGAAGTTAAAGAAGATTTCAATGAAGAAAACTATAATATAGTTAAATCACCTTTAGTAGGTGCTTATTATTCTGCTTCAACACCAGGGGGAACTCCTTATGTGGAAGTTGGAAGTAAAGTTAAAAAAGGTGATACGCTATGTATCATAGAAGCTATGAAAGTTATGAATGAAATAACATCTGAATTTGATGGTGAAATAGTAGAAGTACTTAGAAAAGATGAAGATATAGTTGAGTTTGGTATGGAGCTATTTAAGATTAAATAGAATAAGGAGATAATATGGATATTAAAGAGATTATGAAAATAATTCCTCATAGATATCCTTTTCTTTTAATAGATAAGGTTGAAAACATTGAGGATAATAAAATAGTTGCAATAAAAAATGTTAGTATGAATGAATACTTTTTTCAAGGTCATTTTCCAGTGGAACCTGTAATGCCAGGTGTGTTAATAATTGAAGCCTTAGCACAAGCTGGAGCTGTAGCATTATTAAGTAAAGAAGAGTTTAAAGGGAAAATTGCATATTTTGCAGGGATAAATAATGCAAAATTTAGAAGAAAAGTAGTTCCAGGAGATACTTTAAGATTAGAGGTTGAACTTACTAAAATTAGAGGAAGAGCTGGAGTAGGATATGGAATAGCATACGTAGATGATAAAAAGGTATGTGAAGGAGAATTAACCTTTATGGTAGGTTAAAATATTGAGGTGATTTATGATTAGAAAGGTTTTAATAGCTAATAGAGGTGAAATAGCAGTAAGAATAATAAGGGCTTGTAAGGAGCTTGGAATAAAAACTGTTGCAATATATTCAGAAGCTGATAAAGAGGCTATGCATACACAGCTTGCAGATGAAGCTATTTGTGTTGGAACTTCTAAATCTAAAGATTCTTATTTAAATGAAAGTAATATTATAAGTGCAGCTGTAATAACTGGATGCAATGCAATTCACCCAGGATTTGGGTTTTTATCTGAAAAAGCAAGTTTTGCTAATATGTGTGAAGAGTGCAATATAAAATTTATTGGTCCCAGTAGTGAAACTATTAGCATAATGGGTAACAAGTCTAAAGCCAGAGAAATTATGAAAAATGCATCAGTTCCTGTAATACCAGGTAGTGATGGAACTATTAAAAATTTAGATGAAGCTATCTTAGAAGCTAAGAGGATTGGATATCCTATAATGATTAAAGCAGCATTAGGCGGTGGAGGAAAGGGAATAAGAATAGTTAAAAGTGAAGATGAACTTGAAAATGCCTTTCTTACTGCTAAATCAGAAGCTAAAAATAATTTTGGTGATGATTCTATGTATATGGAAAAATTTATAGAGAATCCAAGACATATAGAGTTTCAAATTTTAGGTGATAGCTTTGGTAATATAATTCATTTAGGTGAAAGAGATTGTTCAATTCAAAGAAGAAATCAAAAGGTTCTTGAAGAAGCACCATCATCTATTTTAAGTGAAGAATTAAGAAAAAAGATGGGAGATGCAGCAGTAAATGCAGCAAAGGCTGTAAATTATATTAATGCTGGTACTATTGAATTTTTAGTTGATAAGTATGGAGAATTTTACTTTATGGAGATGAACACCAGAATACAAGTAGAACATCCTGTAACAGAGATGATAACTTCTATTGATATAGTTAAAGAACAAATAAAAATTGCAAATGGAGAAGAACTTTCTATAAAGCAAGATGATATAAGAATAGAAGGTCATGCTATAGAATGTAGAATAAATGCTGAAAATCCAAGTAAAGCATTTGCACCATCACCAGGGAAAATAAATTTTTTAAATATACCGGGAGGAAATGGTATAAGAGTTGATACTGCAGCTTATCCAGGGTATGTAATTCCACCTACTTATGATTCTATGATAGCTAAAGTAATAGCTTATGGTAAAGATAGAGAAGAGGCAATAAATAAAATGATAAGAGCTTTAGATGAGTTCGTTATTGATGGAATTGATAGTAATGTTGATTTCCAAATAGATATATTGAATAATGAAAGATTCCGATTAGGTACTTTTGATACAAGTTTCATAAGTAATGAATACGGAATATAGTTGGTGAGAATTATGAATATTTTTAAGAAAAGACAGTATGGTGTTTTAAGTGTTAGTCAAAAACAAGGTGATGATTTTCCTGTAGTTCCTGATGGAGCTTGGGTAAAGTGCAATAATTGTGGAAAACTTTTATATAAAAAAGAGTTAGAAGAAAACTTTAAAAAATGTATAAATTGCAATTATCACTTTAGATTAGGGGCTTATGAGAGAATAAGTCAAATTTGCGATAAAGATACCTTTATTGAGATTAATAAAAATATGGAAAGTAAAAATCCAATGGATTTTCCAGGGTATGAGGAGACAATTAAAAAAAACAAAGAAAGATCAGGGCTTGAGGAAGCTGTTGTTACTGGAGAATGTAAAATAAGGGGAAATGATGCAATAATAGCAGTAATGGATTCAAATTTTATGATGGGGAGTATGGGAACTATAGTTGGTGAAAAACTAACTTTAGCAATTGAAACAGCAACAAAAAAAAATTTACCTATAATAATATTTACAGCTTCAGGTGGAGCTAGGATGCAAGAAGGGATACTTTCTCTTATGCAAATGGCAAAAGTAAGTTCTGCACTTTCAAAGCATGATGAAAATGGAGGCCTTTATATAACAGTTTTAACTGATCCTACAACAGGAGGGGTTACGGCAAGTTTTGCATCATTAGGTGATATAATTTTAGCGGAGCCAAAGGCTTTAATTGGTTTTGCTGGAAGAAGAGTAATTGAAGGCACAATAAAAGAAAAGTTACCAGATGATTTTCAAAGTGCTGAATTCCTATTAGAAAAAGGTTTTGTTGATAAAATAGTGAATAGAGAAGAGCTTAGAAAGACCCTTGGATTATTATTAAAACTACATAAGTGAAATTAAAACTTTATATTTGATGGATTTGAAGTTATACACTATATGTACATCTTTTAATATGAGTAAAAGAAAATTTATTAAACAAGGGAGGCCATATAATGCTAAATAAAAAAATGAAAGCATGGGATAGATTAGAAATTGCAAGAATGGTAGAAAGACCTAATGCTGATGAATATATAAAATTAATATTTAATAATTTTATAGAGTTACATGGTGATAGATACTATAAGGATGATAAAGCAGTAATAGGTGGAATTGGTTTTTTAGAAGATATTCCTGTAACTATAATTGAATACAAAAAGGTAAAAATTTAAAAGAAAATATAGAAAGAAATTTTGGTTCAGCCCATCCTGAAGGGTATAGAAAAGCTATAAGATTAATGAAACAAGCAGAAAAGTTTAATAGACCTATTATTTGTTTTATAAATACAAGTGGGGCTTATTGTGGTGTTGAAGCAGAAGAAAGAGGGCAAGGTGAGGCTATTGCAAAAAACCTTATGGAAATTGCTAAAATAAAAGTTCCAATAATATCTATAATAGTTGGAGAAGGTGGAAGTGGTGGAGCAATAGCTTTAGCCTGTGGTGATAAAGTTTGGATGCTTGAAAATTCAATATATTCTATTTTATCACCAGAAGGATTTGCTTCAATTTTATTAAAAGATGCATCTAAAGCAAAAGAGGTTTCTGAAGTTATGGGTATAACTTCATATGATTTATTAGAAAGAGGTATAATTGAAAAAATAATTAAAGAGCCTAAGGGTGGAGCTCAAAATGATATTAAAGCCGTAGCGGAAAGCTTAAAACAAAATATTATTCAAGAGATAAAAATTTTAAAAAATAAACCTGTAGAAGAATTATTAGAAGAGAGATATTTAAGATATAGAAAATTTTAATAAAAGATAATATAAAATAAAAGCAATTGTAATATTATTATAAATGGAATTCCAAATGTAAACTTAAAATGCTTAGTTTTATGATGAAATTTATACATTGAAATAAGAGAACCAATACTTCCACCTAATAAAGAGGTTAATAAAAGAGTATTTTCACTTATTCTCCATTTTTTCTTAATAGCTTTTTTTTTATCTATAAGAAATAAAGAGAAAGAAATAATATTTATTATTATAAAATAAGAAAAAAGAAAAATACCCATAATAAAAAATCCTTTCTTTGTTTATAAATTTAAAAATATTTATGAATTTAAAAATAACCAGTAGTAAGAGCATGTCTACTGGTTTATTTCGTTAATGAATAAAATTAATATATTTTTTATATTTACTATTTTTCCTCACCTTTAGCTAATCTTACAATATTACTTCTATGTCTCCAAAATACAAGTAAACATGCGAATAATGAAGCTAGTACATAATTTTTATCGTAGCCAAGTAAGTAAGTTGAAAGAAATAAAGTAACTCCAGCAGCTAATGAACGAATAGAAACTATTTTAGTAAATAACTTTAATCCAAAAAATACTACTGCTGTTATTAAAAATGGAATAGGAACAACACACATAAAAGCAGCTGCTGATGTAGCAACACCTTTTCCACCTTTAAATTTAAGAAAAATAGTATAATTATGTCCAAGTATTGCAGCTATTGCTACTAATGATAAGCTTAGACTTTCGCCAGTAGTTAAAACATTACTCCATAATAAAATACGAGTAATAAGAACAGGGATAATAGCTTTTAACATATCACATATAGCTGTTATTTTAGATAATTTTTCTCCAGCTACCCTTTTTACATTAGTTGCACCAATATTGCCACTACCGTAATCTCTTACATCTTTATTTAATTTCTTTTTTACTAATATGTATCCTGAAGGAATAGATCCCATAAGATATGAAAAAATAATTAATAATGGTAACATAAATACCTCCATAAAATATAACTTTACAATAATTATAATATTTAAGAATAGGAAAATATGCAAGAGATATTTACTTTAATATATAAGTAATGTGAAGCTCTAAATTTTTGAGTTTATTGATATTTTAAGATATCAATATTTAAATTAGCTTCATAGTATAATAATAATACTTATTATAAAGGAGAAATTTTTTGTTTTGAATAAAATAGATGGGATAGCATTAATTGCTTTTATAACATGTGATGCAATTTTAGAAAGTACAAATAAATATAAATATTTTTACCAATATTGTTATAAAAGTATAATGTATGAAACAAAAGATATAGTAACAAGATTATTTAAATAAAAAAAATCAAATGAATTTTAAAATAAATACGGTAGCTAAAAAGTGATAAACAACTGAGAAAAATGTAAAAATGAAGAAAATAATCCATCATATACAGAGATAATTTTAAATAAATAATAAATAATAGTGAAATAATAAATAGTATGTTAGGAAAAATATTGACAAAGGTAAAATGTTTGTCGTATTCTGTTAAATGTGCGAACTTTATAAAATGTTGCATGATTAATATATGTATAAAACATGAGGTGAATTAAAAATGGGAATAAGACTAGAAAATCTAGTTGTAAGATTTGGAGATTTTAAGGCTATTAATGATGTTACATTACAAATCCCAAAGGGCAAATTAGTATCATTATTAGGACCTTCAGGATCAGGTAAATCAACAACACTATTTACTATTTCAGGAATTCATAAACCATCTGGTGGAAAGATATTCTTTGGAGATAGAGATGTTACAGGGCTTGAGCCAGAAGAATTAGGAATAGGATTAGTATTCCAAAACTATGCTCTATACCCACATATGACTGTAAGAGAAAACATATTATTTCCACTGAAAAATTTAAAGTGGAATAAAGAAGAAGCTGAAAAAAGAGTAAAAGAAGTTGCTGAAATTGTTAAAATTGCAGATCAATTAGACAAGAAGCCAGCTCAACTTTCAGGAGGACAACAACAAAGAGTTGCCATAGCTAGAGCATTAGCTAAAAAACCAGAAATACTTCTTTTAGATGAACCATTATCAAACTTAGATACAAAGCTAAGAGTTGAAACAAGACAAGAAATAAGAAGAATACAAAAAGAAACTGGTGTTACAGCAATATTTGTAACTCATGACCAAGAAGAAGCAATGTGTATTTCAGATGAAATAGTACTAATGAAGAATGGAGCAATCCAACAAGTATCTTCTCCAAGTGATATATACTTAAACCCAGTAAATAAATTTGTTGCATCATTTATAGGAAGTCCAGAAATGAACTTTGTAGATGTAGATGTTAAGGATGGGAAAGGTATTATTGATACTTTAACACTAGAAAACTTACCAAAAGATAAATCAAAGGTTGTATTAGGTGTTAGAGCTGAAGATTTTGAGGTATCAGAAGAAGGCTTAAAAACAACAGTAGTTACAGTTGAAATATTAGGTAGAGAAAGATTATTAACTTTAAATCATAAAGGTGCTACATATAAGATGTTAGTTGATAAAGAATTCTTTATTGATGAAGGAGCAGAATTAACTATTAGGCCAAAGCAAGGAAAGAGTTATGTTTTTGATGCTGAAAGTGAGGAGTTCATAACAAAATGTTAAAGAAAAATAAGAAAGGATATTTATACTTATTACCTGCATTGATTATATTAGGTATTTTTGTATTTTATCCTATAATAAATACGATTATATTAAGTTTTGATGAAACTAAAGCAAAAGGATTTGTTTTTGGATTTGGATCTTATAAATATCTATTCCAAGACAAGAGATTTATTCAATCTTTAATTAATACTGTAATTTATGCAGCTATAGTTCCAGCTTTATCAGTAATAATTTCTTTATTGATAGCGAATGCTCTTGCAAATATTAAAAATGAAAAAGTTAAAGGTGTATTCCAAAGTATATACTTCCTTCCATATGTAACTTCATTAGTTGCAATAGGAATAGTATGGTCTTGGTTATTTAACTCACAATATGGAATAATTAATTTCATATTAGGGAAAATAGGAATTAGTCCAATAAACTGGCTTAATGATCCTAAATATGCAATGGTTGCATTGATAATATTTGCTGTGTGGAAAAGTCTAGCCTTTAATACATTAATATTAACTACAGGGATAGCTTCTATAAATCCACAATACTACCAAGCTGCTAAGATAGACCAAGCAACAAGTGGAACTATATTTAGAAAAATAACGGTTAAATTAGTTTCTCCTATGATTGCTTATACATATGTTATTAGTTTAATTGCTGCCTTCAAAGTTTACACAGAAGTTTATGTTTTATTTGGAGGACGTACACTAGATGGTGCGGTATCAACAGTTGTAAGATATATAATAGATAGATTCTACGGGGATCAAGATTTCCCATTAGCTTTTGCTGCTTCAGTAGTTCTATTGGTTATAATATTAAGTGTAACTTTAGTACAAAAAACTGTTGCTCGTAATAAGATTCATTACTAAGAGGTGTAAAAATGAAAAATAAAAATAATTTTAAAGCATTCATTAAATACTTCTTATTAGTTGTCTTTGCTATTATAACGCTATTTCCATTTTATTGGATGATAGCATCATCATTAAAATCAAGTTTTGAAGTTATTCAAACGCCACCAACAATGGTTCCAGATAAATTTATGTGGAGTAACTTTAGTACTGCATTAGCAATGGCTCCTTTTGGAAGATATTTCATAAACACAATTATAGTTACTGCTTTAAGTATAGTTACTACAGTAGTAATTGCAATATTATCAGCATTTGCTTTCTCTCATCTTGAGTTTAAGGGTAGAGATTTAATATTCTCTATTTTCTTAGCATCAATGATGATTCCAGGAGAAGTTTTAATAGTAACTAATTTCAAAACAATTTCAGCAATGAAATTAATGGATAGTTATACAGCGTTATTTTTACCTTATATGGCAAATGTTTTATATATTTATATGCTTAGAGAATTTTTCTTAAAGATTCCAAAGCAATTATATTATGCAGCAAAGGTTGATGGTGCAAGTGATTGGAAATTCTTATGGAAAATAGTCGTACCAATGGCTAAGCCTTCAATAATTACAATTTGTATATTAGTTGGTATAAATTCATGGAATGCATTCCTTTGGCCATTACTTGTTACAAATAGCGATAACATGAGATTGCTTGCAAATGGTTTAACAGCATTCCAATCAGATGTAGGAAATAGATATGAATTATTAATGGCGGCATCAACAATAATTACAATGCCAATAGTTATAGTTTATATGTTCTTACATAAGAAAATTATGAATGGTATCTCTATTGGGGGAACTAAAGGATAATATAAATAATTAGCATATAGGGAGAGTATGAATTAAAAGTTAAAATATTAATACTTTAAGTATTTATAAATGCTTTAATTATTTATTATAAAAGTTTTTAATGCTTTAATAAAAAATATATAAATATATATGAAATTTTAATAATTTATCTTTTAATCATCTTTTCTTATAAATATATATGAAAATAGGTTTTAGAGGTGAAACGAATGAAAAGAAGATTATTAGCATCTTTAATGACTGCAGTAATTGCAGTTACATCATTGGCAGGTTGTTCAAAAAATGATACAACAAGTGAAAATATTGTAACAGAGTTACAACAACCAATATCAATAGAAATGTGGCATTACATGAATGGTAAGCAAGCAGAAGTTTTACAAAGTATAGTTGATGACTTTAACAACACTAATACTTTAGGTATAACTGTTACTGCTTCAAGCCAAGGAAGTATCGTAGATTTAAATAAAAAAGTTATAGCTTCATCACAATCAAATACTTTACCAGCAATAGTAAATATTTATCCAGATGCTGCTACTGGACTTATTAACGAAGATAAGGTTGTAGATTTAACACCATATGTTAATAGTGAAACTGTAGGAATGGCAGATGATATTAAAAATGATTTTATTCCAGACTTCATTAGTGAATTATCACAATGGGGAGAAAATAAAATATATGGTCTTCCAATGACTAAATCTACAGAAGTTTTATATGTAAACAAAAACGCATTAGAAAAACTAGGATATACTGTAGATGATTTAAAAGATTTAACTTTTGAAAAATTAGCTGAAATATCACAAAAAGCAAAAGATGAATTAGGAATAGCTGGATTTGGATTTGACTCAAGTTCTAATGCATTTATTTCTACATTAAAAGAAGATGGAAAAGACTTTGTTCAATTAGATGGAAAAATAAATATCATAAACGATTGGTCAAAAGAGTTTATGCAATTCTTTAGAGAAAAGACTCAAAGTGGTGCATTTAGAGTACCTGGTGAAGATAAGTTCTTATCAGGACCATTCTCTAATGGTGATCTTTTAGCTTACCAAGGTTCTTCAGCTGGATTTGCTCACATTAACACTAATGGTGCTTTTGAAGTAGCTGTAGTAGAAGTTCCACACTTTGAAGGAAAAGACAAAGCTGTAATCCAACAAGGTGCTTCATTATTTGTAACTAAAGATGTTTCTCCAGAAGCTCAATATGCAGCTTATGAATTTATTAAGTTCGCAACTAACACAGAAAACACAGCTAAGTTTGCAACTGGAACTGGATACTTACCAGTAAGAAAATCAGCTCAAGATTCTACTGTAGTTCAAGAAGTATTAGCTGATACAGATTCATTATATGGAAAAATTTATAATGTAGCTAAAGAATCTTTAGGTTTTGCTTACTTTACTCCAGCTATAAATAATGCTCAATCAGCTAGAACAGTAGCAGAAGAAAAGTATGCGGCATACGTTACTGGAAATTCAAATGATATTGATTCTATGTTAAAAGAAATGCAATCACAAGTTGAAACTTCAATTAGTCGTCAATAAAACACTATAAATTAATAAAAACCCTGCTTAGCTTAGCTAAGTAGGGAATTTTTTTACTAGATACATAAAATAATAAAAATAACTTGATATTTAAGTGAAATTGATGTATGTTGATATATTAATTATCTAAAATTAAATTTAGTAATTAATTAAAAAATAATGGAGGTAAGTAGGATGAATAAAAATTAATGAAAAGTATAATAAATAAAATTGAAGAATATGATACTATAGCTATTTATAGACATGTATTTCCGGATCCGGATTCATATAGTTCCCAAACAGCTTTAAAAAGCATTATAAACAATACATATCCAAATAAAAAGGTTGTATTATTAGGTGAACATTCTAAAAATTTAGAGTATATAAATAAAATGGATGAAGAAATTGAATTGGATGAAAAATCATTAGCTATTATTGTAGATGTAGCTAATAAAGAAAGAGTTGATAATCAATCCTTTAATAAGTGTGGGTATATTTTAAAAATAGATCATCATAAGGCTTTTGATGCACCTTTTGAAGATTTAACATGGGTAGATACTAATTATTCTTCTTGTAGTGAAATGATTTTAGATTTATATTTAGCAAATAGTAATAAATTAAAAATAGATAAGCAAGGAAGAAAAGCTTTATTTACAGGAATAATTGGTGATACAGGAAGATTTTTATATATAGAAAATCCAACTGAATTATTTGAAAAGTTATCAAAAATAACATTTGATCTAGAAACAAAAGAAATTTATGCTAATATGTATAAAAGAGAAGAAGAGGAATTAAAATTCTTAGGATATATATATAGTAATTATGTAACTACTGAAAATGGAATGGCATATTTAAAAATTCCAAATGAAATAGTAAAGAAGTATAATTTACAAGCAATTAAAGCGGCAAGAATGGTAAATGCTCTGCAAGATACAGTAGGAATAATTAATTGGCATTTCTTCGCTGAAAAAGAAGATGGATCTATATTCTGTGAATTTAGATCAAATGGTCCTAGAGTGAATGATATAGCAGCAAACTTTGGTGGGGGTGGCCATATGTTAGCAGCAGGAGCTTCGCTTGAAAATTGGGAAAGAGTAGATGAAATATTAAAAGTGTTAGATGAAAACTGTAAAAACTTTTTAAAGAAAGCAGAATAGAAGGTTTTATATACTTAGAGATTAGAAAAGGTATTTTCTTGTCTTTAAGTATATTTTTTGAAAAATATTTATCTAAAGTGAAATTATGGTATAATTAATTTGTGACTGCTATAAAAATATAAATGTGGTATTGACTTTTTACATTGTATTGATTTTTGGGAGGGGATAGAATGGCAAGATTTACATTACCAAGAGATATTTATCATGGAAACGGTTCTTTAGAAGTTTTAAAAACTTTAAAAGGAAAGAAAGCTGTAGTTGTAGTTGGCGGCGGATCAATGAAGAGGTTTGGTTTTTTAGAAAAAGTTGAAAATTATTTAAAAGAAGCTGGACTAGAAGTTAGATTAATTGAAGGTGTTGAACCAGATCCATCAGTTGAAACTGTTATGAATGGTGCAGCTGTTATGAGAGAATTTGAGCCAGATTGGATAGTGGCTATGGGTGGTGGTTCTCCAATTGATGCTGCAAAAGCAATGTGGATTTTCTATGAATATCCTGATTTTACATTTGAAGAAGCGGTAGTTCCTTTTGGATTACCAGAACTAAGACAAAAAGCTAAATTTGTTGCAATTCCATCAACGTCAGGAACAGCAACTGAAGTTACTGCATTTTCAGTAATTACTGATTATAAAGCAAAAATTAAATATCCTTTAGCAGATTTTAATATAACTCCAGATATTGCAATTGTTGATCCAGAGCTTGCACAAACAATGCCAGCAAAGCTTGTTGCTCATACGGGTATGGATGCATTAACTCATGCGATTGAAGCATATACGGCATCTTTAAAATCAAATTTTTCAGATCCATTAGCATTAAAAGCAATTGAAATGATTAATGAAAATTTAGTTAAATCTTTTAATGGAGATAAAAATGCTAGAGATTTAATGCATGAAGCTCAATGTTTAGCTGGTATGGCATTTAGTAATGCATTACTTGGAATAGTACATTCAATGGCACATAAAACAGGAGCTGTATTCCATATTCCACATGGATGTGCTAATGCAATTTTCTTACCATATGTTATTCAATATAACAGAAGTGAATGTGAAGAAAGATATGCGGATATAGCCAAAGTATTAAAATTAGAAGGAAATACAAATGCAGAGTTAACAGATTCATTAATTACGAAGATCAATGAATTTAATAAAGAATTAAATATTCCAGCAACAATGCAAGAGTACGGAGTAAATGAAGAAGAGTTTTTAGCAAATCTAAAGAATGTTGCACATAATGCTGTTTTAGATGCATGTACAGGTTCAAACCCAAGAACTATAGATGATGAAACAATGGAAAAACTTCTTTCATGTACATTCTATGGAAATAAAGTGGATTTTTAAAAGAAAGTTGTAAATAGAATAGAGAGAAGATAAGTTATAGTGTTTATTATTTTAAGAATACATTTTTTAAGAGCAATTTTAAAGATGTATTCTTAAATTTTAAAGATAAAAGAATTAATTTTATGCAAGAAGCTTTTAAGGGGGCGTTTACAATGTTTAAGATAGTAAAGAAAAAAGTTTTAACAGAAAATATATATTTAATGGATATAGAGGCTCCGAGAGTTGCTAAATCAGCACAACCAGGTCAATTTATTATTATAAAAAATGATGAAAAGGGAGAAAGAATACCATTAACTATTGCTGATTATGATAAAAATAAAGGAACTGTAACTATTGTTTTTCAAACGGTAGGGTATTCAACTAAAGAATTAGCAAGATTTGAAGAAGGGCAATATGTTCAGGATTTTGTTGGACCATTAGGTCAACCAAGTGAATTTATACATGAGTCTTTAGAAATGTTAAAAAATCAAAAAATAATATTTGTAGCAGGGGGAGTAGGGGCTGCACCTGTTTATCCGCAAGTAAAATGGTTTAAAGAAAAAAATATAGATGTTGATGTAATTATAGGAGCAAGAAATAAAGAGTTAATAATATTAGAAGATGAAATGAAAGCAGTTGCTAAAAATCTTTATATATCAACAGATGATGGTTCTTATGGATTTAATGGTAGAGTAACAGATTGTTTATTAGATTTAGTAAATAAGAAAGGTAAAAAATATGACCATGCTATAGTAATTGGGCCTATGATAATGATGAAGTTTATGTCAGAACTTACAAGAGAACTAGGAATAAAGACAACGGTAAGTTTAAATCCTATAATGGTAGATGGTACAGGAATGTGTGGTGCTTGTAGAGTAACAGTTGGAAATGAAGTTAAGTTTGCTTGTGTTGATGGACCAGAATTTGATGGACATCTTGTAAATTTTGATGAAAGCATGAGAAGACAAGCTTTATATAAGACCGAGGAAGGAAGAGCTATCTTAAAATTTGAAGAAGGCGATACACATCATAGAAAAGGTTGCGAATGTGGAGGTCATAAATAATGAGTAATATAGATAGAATGAAAAGGACAGCAGTTAGAGAGCAAGAAGCAAGCATAAGAGCTAAAAATTTTAAAGAAGTATGTTTGGGTTATGATGATGAAAGTGCATTAGTTGAAGCAAAAAGATGCCTTGGATGTAAAAATCCAAAGTGTGTTAGTGGATGCCCTGTTTCTATCAATATTCCAGGTTTTATATCTTATGTTAAAGATGGAGATATAGAAGGAGCGGCTAAAGAGATTGCAAAATATAGTGCACTACCAGCAGTTTGTGGTAGAGTTTGTCCTCAAGAATCACAATGTGAAGGGAAATGTGTATTAGGAATAAAAGGCGAACCAGTTGCAATTGGTAAGCTTGAAAAGTATGTGGCAGATTGGTCTAGGAAACATAATGTTGATTTATCATTTAAAGAAGAGTCTAAAGGTAAAAAGGTAGCAATTATAGGTTCAGGACCAGCAGGACTTACTTGTTCAGGAGATTTAGCTAAAAAAGGTTATGATGTAACTATTTTTGAAGCGTTACATGAAGTAGGTGGAGTTTTGGTTTATGGTATACCAGAATTTAGATTGCCGAAGGATGATGTAGTTAAAGCTGAAATTGAAAATATAAAAAAATTAGGCGTGAAGATCGAAACAAATGTAGTTGTAGGAAAAACAGTTACAATAGATTCATTAATTGAAGAAGAAAAATTTCATGCTGTATTTATAGGATCAGGAGCTGGTTTGCCTAAATTTATGGGAATACCAGGGGAAAATGCAAATGGAGTATTTTCTGCAAATGAATTTTTAACAAGAGTCAATTTAATGAAAGCATTTAAAGAGGAATATCATACACCAGTTAAAGTTGGAAATAAGGTAGCTGTAGTTGGTGGAGGAAATGTTGCAATGGATGCAGCAAGAACAGCTTTGAGATTAGGGGCAGAGACTCATATAGTTTACAGAAGAAGTGAGTTGGAGTTGCCATCGAGAGTTGAAGAAATACATCATGCAAAAGAAGAAGGAGTTATCTTTGATATTTTAACTAATCCAACAGAAATATTAACTGATGAAAATGGATGGGTTACAGGGATGAAGTGTGTAAAAATGGAATTAGGAGAACCAGATGCATCTGGAAGAAGAAGACCAGTTGTTGTTAAAGATTCAGAATATATTATGGAAGTAGATACTGTAATTATGTCCCTTGGAACATCACCAAATCCACTTATTTCATCTACTACAAAGGGATTAGAAATTAACAAGTGGAAGTGTTTAGTTGCTGATGAAGAAACAGGGCTTACAACTAAAGAAGGTGTTTATGCAGGTGGTGATGCAGTTACTGGTGCAGCAACGGTTATATTAGCAATGGGGGCTGGTAAAAAGGCTGCTGAGGCTATAGATGCTTATTTAAGTAATAAATAGTATAATTAAATAAAAGATTTATGGTTTAATTTAACTAATAATTGACTTTTTTATAATAAATGAATAAAATTATTTTATAACTCCAAAGTTATTTTCTTTCTTTGGGGTTTTTCTTTTAATGAAAAGTAAAGCAGGTGTAAAAATGAAATTAACAAAAACTCAAAATAGATTTATAAAAAATAAAAGCATGGGCTTTTCATTGATGAAAGGAAAATCATTAACAGGAAAGACGATGGCTTCCATACATAGAGTTATAAATTTAGAAAATAATTATTGTCTATATGAAAATGATAAAATTTTATACTTAAATTCTGATTTAAATAAATTAGAAGAAGGTAAAAAAATATATGATGAAAATAATAAGAGTAATGAATTTTACTCGTTGTTTAGCATAGATAAAAATCGTGTGGAATTTGCTTTAATAAGAGATTTTATTAATATATATTCAAATAGATATAAAGAAGAAAATAAATTAAATCTAAAAAACGCTAATGATAGTATAGTAAATGAAGTTTTAAATAGTGAAGCGTTTATAGATAATCTTTCTATGTTTAGAAAGAAATCTAAGCTTTTAAGTAAGCTTACAGTTAAAGAAATATATAATGAAATAATGTGGATTAAAGCTTGTGATTTTACTAGAGATGAATATAGCAATATTCATAGAAAAGGCAGAAAATATAGAGTTATAAAAAATTCGTATAGTAGAGATGCTATATACAGCTTAATGGAACTATATACTTCGTTAATATGGGACAAAGGATATATGGATATTTATGATGAGATAATATTTGCAGCTAAATATGCAAATAAAATAGGTAGTAAATATACACATATAGTTTTAGATGAAGTAGAAAATTTAACTAGAAGTGAAATTAAATTTGTCAAAAGTCTTTATGAAACTAAAACATATTCATCGTTTATATTTATATTTAATAATGAAAAACAAATAGATGAAAATAAATGGTTAATAAAGGGGAGAAAATTAAATACTCTTGGTGCAGATTTTAAAGGAAAGAGTTTTACTTTTAAAAAAGACTTCAAGGAAGAAAAAGTAACAAGGGATGAATATATGGAAAAGTTTAGATATATTAATCTAAAGTATAAGAATATAGTAGATTTTAATTTAGATACATCATCTTCAAAAAAAGAGATATTTTTAGATGATAATACTATTTTTAATGAAGATGAAATAGTAGAAATAAATGTTTTTAATGATATAGCAGCAGGTAATCCCATTGAAATGAATGATGAAATTAAAGAGAAATTTTATCTTCCTAAAGGATGGCTTGAGAGAGGAAAAGATACGTTTATACTTCATGTAAAAGGTGATAGTATGATAGATAAAAATATAAATGATGGAGATTTAGTAGTAATTAAGAAGCAAAATACAGCCTATAACAATGATATAGTTGCAGCTAGTATTGATGGCGAAGCAACATTAAAAACATTAAAGCTTAATGAAAAAAAACCAATACTTATAGCAGCAAATCCAAAGTATGGAGCAATACCTTTAGAGGGGAAAGAGGTAAGCATAATAGGTGTAGCAATTGGGGTAATAAAAAAGTAAAGTAAATAAATTAGTTATAGAGAAGTTTAGAAAATATAAGTTAATTACTATGGAATACTAAATGAGAAAGTATAAAGTAATAACTAAATAAAAGGGGTGGCTTAAAAATGATATCTGAAAATATGAAGGATATGGTTTCTAATAGTTCAATTATTAGAGCGATGTTTGAAGAGGGAAAAAGATTATCAGAAATTTATGGGGAAGAAAATGTATTTGATTTTAGCATAGGTAATCCAAGTGTAGAACCGCCAGAAGAAATAAAAGATAAAATAAATAAAATACTAAATGAGGAAAAACCAAATTATGTTCATGGATATATGAATAATTCAGGATATTTAGATGTTAGAGAAGAAATTGCAAAGCATTTAGAGAATAAACATAATATTAAATTGAATTTTAATAATATTGTTATGACTTGTGGGGCAGCAGGTGGATTAAATATAATTTTTAAGACTATATTAAATCCAGGAGATGAAGTAATAGTTTTTGCACCTTTTTTTGGAGAATATATAAACTATGTTAAAAATTATGGTGGAACTATTAAAGTTATTGAAGCTGATACTAGCACTTTTGATATGAATTTAAATGCTTTTAAAAATAATATTACAGAAAAAACAAAAGCAGTTATAATTAATTCGCCTAATAATCCAAGTGGAGTAATATATAGTGAAGAAAGTATTATTAAATTAGCAAATATTTTAAAAGAAAAAGAAAATGAATATAATAATGATATTTATTTAATATCTGATGAACCGTATAGGGAAATTGTATATGATGCTGTTAAAGTTCCTTATATATTAAAATACTATTATAATTCATTTATTGGATATTCATATAGTAAATCTTTATCATTACCTGGAGAAAGAATAGGGTATATTGTTATAAATCCTAATATTAGTGATTTTGAAGAAACCATTAATGGATTAAATATTGCAAATAGAATATTAGGATTTGTAAATGCACCATCACTTTTTCAAAGAGTAATTAAAGAAAGTTTAGATTTAGAAGTAGATGTTGAGATATATAAGAAAAATAGAGATTTATTATATAACCATTTAATTTCTATAGGGTTTAAATGTATTAAGCCACAAGGTGCCTTTTATTTATTTCCTAAATCACCAATAGAAGATGATGTTAAGTTTTGTGAAGAAGCAAAAAAATATAATATATTAGCTGTACCAGGTAAAACTTTTGGATGCCCAGGATTTATAAGATTATCATATTGTATTTCATATGAGAAGATTGAAAAGTCACTACAAGCATTTACAAAACTTATGAATTATATCGAAAATCAGTATAATACTAGAAGTTCTTAATATAGATGTTAAGTACAATTGCTTTAGATAATAAATAATATTTGCTAGAAACGCTAGAGTTGAATAAAAACATTGAATTTGGGGCAAGTTTAAAATGGGGAACCTAAATGTTGCTATAGCCCCTTGTATTTATTAGTAAAGTATGATATTATCTAGAAAGAAGTAATTTACTAATAGCTAAAAAATGTGGAGTGGGGCGTAAATCCCGCTCTTTATATTTGAACGCAACTACTTTTATAGTTGCGTTTTTACATATCTGCATTTTAAATTACTTAAAAACTGAATATAGCAAAGGAGGATTAATATGAAAATTGATGCCTTAATTAATCAAATCTATGAATTGGTTAAACCAATTGCAGATGAACTTAACTATGACATATATCACATTGAATATGTTAAGGAAAATGGAGAATATTATTTAAGAATATATATAGAAAAGGATGGTGGCATCGCTTTAAGTGATTGTGAAGCTCTTTCAAGAAGAGTTAGTGATGTTATGGATGAAAAAGATCCTATAACAGAAGCTTATTTCTTAGAAGTTTCATCACCAGGTTTAAATAGAACATTATTCACAGAAGAACATTATAAGAGATTTGTTGGTAGAGAAGTAATGGTTAGATTTACAAAGTCTCTAGATGGCAAAAAGAACGTTAAAGGTATATTAAAAGAAGTTAATGAAGAAAACATTGTAGTTGAAGCAGATAGCTTAGTAATTGTTCCAAAAGATAAAATAAAATCAACCAATATTGAAGGGGAAATATAGTAAGGAGGGTGTATTTAAGATGAACCAAGAGTTTATAGGTGCTCTTAAAGAAATAGTAAAAGATAAAGGAATTAGTGAAGATTTATTATTCGCAACAATTGAGGATGCATTAGTTGCAGCATATAAGAAAAATTATGCAGGCCCAACATCTTCAGCTCAAAATGTGAAAGTAACAATTGATAGAGAAACTGGAGAAATACATGTATATTCTCAAAAGATAGTTGTAGAAGAAGTATTTGATGATGTTACAGAAATTGGATTGGAAGAAGCAAGAGAAATAAAACCAACTTATGATTTAGATGACGTAGTTGATTTTGAAGTAACACCAAAGAACTTTGGTAGAGTTGCAGCACAACTTGCAAAAGGTGTAGTAACTCAAAGAATTAGAGAAGCTGAAAGAAATATCATATATGGAGAATACAAAGAAAAAGAATATGATATTATAACAGGTACAGTTTTAAGAGAAGATAAAGGAAATGTTTTTGTTAATATAGGTAAATTAGAAACAGCTATTGGACCAAAAGAACAAATTCCAAGAGAGAAGTATAAATTTAATGAAAAAATTAAATTATATTTAGTAGAAGTTAAAAATACACCAAAGGGAGCTCAAATTATAGTTTCTAGAACTCATCCAGGATTAGTTAAGAGATTATTTGAGCTTGAAGTACCAGAAATATACGAAGGTATAGTAGAAATTAAGAGTATTTCAAGAGAAGCTGGTTCAAGAAGTAAGATTGCAGTAGTATCTCATGATGAAAATGTAGACCCAATGGGAGCATGTGTTGGTCCAAAGGGAACTAGAGTACAAAACATAGTTAATGAACTTAAGGGAGAAAAGATTGACATAATTAAATGGAGTAAAAACCCAGAAGAGTTTATTGCAAGTTCTTTAAGCCCAGCAAAAGTACTAAGTGTTACAGTTGATGAGGATACAAAATCAGCTAAGGTTATAGTTGATGATAATCAATTATCCCTTGCAATTGGTAAAGAAGGCCAAAATGTAAGATTAGCTGCTAAATTAACAAATTGGAAGATTGACATAAAGAGTAAGTCACAAGCTGAAGCATTAGAGGAATAAAGGAGGGCTTTTTATGAAAGTAAAGAAGATACCTTTAAGAATGTGCACAGGTTGTATGGAGATGAAGCCTAAAAAAGAACTTATAAGAGTAGTTAGAAGTCAAGATGGTGAAGTTTCTATGGACTTAACAGGAAAAAAATCAGGCAGAGGAGCCTACATCTGTAAAGATATAGAATGCCTAGAAAAGGCATTTAAAACTAAGAGATTAAGTAGAAACCTTGATGCTGTAATAGATGAAGAAATATACAACAGATTAAGGGAAGAGATAATTAATGAATAAATTTTTTAACTTCCTAGGTCTAGCTAAAAGATCAGGGAATCTAATTGAAGGATATAGCAAGTGTGATGAACAGCGTAATAGACGTAATTTTTATCTTGTGATACTATCTAATGATGCATCAGATAGTACAAAGAAAAAATTTAAGAATCATTGCAAGGAAAAAAATATTCCTCTTATAGAAAATTTTTCGAAGGAAGAATTAGGTAGTCCAATTGGGAGAGAGGAAATAAAAGTTTTAGCGATAGTTGATAAAAATATGGCTGAAAAGTTAATATCTTTATACCAAATGGAAGAAGTAACAAATTAACCGGGGGTGATTTTATTGTCAAAGATTAGAGTATATGAATTGGCAAAAGAGCTAAATGTAAGCTCAAAAGATTTAATAAATTTATTAATGGATGAATTTAGTGTAGAAGTAAAAAACCACATGAGTGTTATTGAAGATGAAGATGCTGCACTAATAAAAGAATTATTAGGTGATTCAGCAAGTGATGAGTCAAAGAAGAGCTTAGTTGATGAATATGAAGAAGAATTAGCTGAATCATTAAATAAAGGTGTAAGAAAAAAGAAAAAGACTAAAAAAGAATTAGAGCGTGAAGAAGTAGAAAGAAATGCAGAAGCAGCTTGTGGAGTAATCGAAATAGGCGAAACTATAACTGTTAAAGAGTTATGTGAGAAGCTTGGAAAACCTACAAATGATGTTATTAAGAATTTAATATTCTTAGGCGTTATGGCTGGAGTTAATCAAGAAATAGATTTTGCTACAGCAGAAAAGCTTTGTGAAAAATATGAAGTTTTAGTTGAAAAGAAAGAAGCAGAAACTGAATTAGAAGCTTTTGAAGACGAAAATGATGTAGTTGAAGAAAACTTAGAAAAGAGACCACCGATAGTAACTATTATGGGACACGTTGACCATGGTAAGACTTCTCTTTTAGATGCTATAAGACATGCAAAGGTTACAGCAAGTGAAGCTGGTGGAATAACTCAACACATAGGTGCATACACAGTTTCATTAAATGGAGAAAAGATAACATTCTTAGATACTCCAGGACATGAAGCCTTCACTGCAATGAGAGCTAGAGGAGCTCAAGTTACTGATATAGTTATATTAGTTGTTGCTGCAGATGATGGAATAATGCCACAAACTAAAGAAGCTATAAATCACTGTAAAGCAGCTGATGTTCCAATGATAGTTGCAATCAATAAGATTGATAGACCAGGAGCAAATATTGATAGAGTTAAACAAGAATTAACTGAGCATGGTTTAGTTTCAGAAGACTGGGGTGGAGACACTATATGTGTACCAGTATCAGCTAAGACTGGAGAAAACTTAGAAAGCTTACTTGAAATGGTACTATTAACTGCTGAAATGCAAGAATTAGTAGCAGATCCAAATAGAAAAGCTAAAGGTACTGTAATTGAAGCTAAATTAGACAAAGGTAGAGGTGCAGTTGCATCATTACTTATTCAAAATGGTACTTTAAACGTTGGAGATTCAATATTAGTTGGTTCTACTTATGGTAGAATAAGAGCTATGTTTGATGATAGAGGAAAGAAAATTAAATCTGCTGGACCATCTATTCCAGTTGAAATATTAGGTCTTTCAGAAGTTCCAGCGGCTGGAGATAGATTTGTAGTTTGTAAAGATGAAAAAACTGCAAGAAATATGGCTGAACTTAGAAAGCAAAAAATTAAAGCTGATAGTCATCAAGCATCACATAGAGTATCACTTGAAGATTTATATAGCCAAATTCAAGAAGGTAAAGTTAAGGAACTTGCAATAGTTGTTAAAGCTGATGTTCAAGGTTCAGTTGAGGCAATTAGACAATCATTAGAAAAATTATCAACTGATGATGTTAAAGTAAGAGTTATTCACGGTGCAGTTGGTGCTATAACTGAAACTGATGTTACATTAGCAGCAGCTTCAAATGCACTTATAATTGGATTTAACGTAAGACCAGATAGTAATGCAACTATAGCTGCAGAAAAAGAAAACATCAACTTAAAGACATATAGAATAATATATGATGCTATAGAAGATGTTAAATCAGCTATGATTGGTATGCTTGACCCTGAATATAAAGAAGTTGTAAATGGTAAAGCTGAAGTAAGAATGACTTACAAGATTTCAAATGTTGGTACAATAGCTGGATGTTATGTACTTGATGGTAAAATTGTAAGAAGTTCTGAAGTAAGAGTTATAAGAGACGGTATTGTAATATTTGAATCAACATTAGCTTCATTAAAGAGATTTAAAGATGATGTCAAAGAAGTTGCTAAAGGATATGAATGTGGATTAAGTGTTGAAAAATTCAATGACCTTAAAGAAGGCGATATTATAGAATCATTTACAATGGAAGCTATAAAGAGAAAAGAGCTTTAAGAGGTGTTTTAAATGGCTAACTATAGAGGCGGAAGAATAAACGAAGAAGTCAAAAGAGAAATTAGTAATATAATTAGAAATGAAATTAAAGATCCAAGACTTACAGCAATGGTATCAGTTACAGATGTAAAAGTAACAAAAGATTTAAGATATGCCAAAGTATTTGTAAGTATATTTGGGAAAGATGATGAAGAAAAGAACAATACATTTATTGCTCTAAAAAATGCTAGTGGATATATAAGAAGAGAAATAGGTCAAAGAATTAATTTAAGATATAATCCTCAAATAATTTTTGAAATTGATGATTCTATTAATTATGGAATGCATATTGAAGAGTTAATTCATAAAGTTAAGGGAAAGTAAAATGACATTAAGTCAAATTGCAAACTTAATATTAGAAGGCAAAAAAATAGGCATTACCTACCATGTATCACCTGATGGTGATGCAGTAGGTAGTGTCCTTGCACTTCTTAATGCTTTAAGAAGTTTAAATAAAGAGTGTTATGTAATATCTAAAGATTCTGTTTCTGATAATTTAAAATACTTAAAAGGTTCAGATGAAATAATAGGTGATATTACTGAAGCTAAGGATGAAACTGATATTATAGTAGTTCTAGATTGTGGAAATCTAGATAGAGTAAGTGCAAATTTAGAAGAATTCACTGGCAAAATAATAAATATAGATCATCATCTTTCAAATGATAAATATGGTGATATTAATTATATAGATTCAAAGGCTGCTGCAACAGCAGAAATAATATTTGAATTAGTAAATATCATGGGAATTGATTTTAGTATTGAAAATGATATTACAAAGGACATTGGTACTTGTATATATACTTCAATAGTAACAGATACAGGTGGATTTAGACACTCAAATGTTACAGATAGAACTCATAATATTTGTTCTACATTAAAGAAAATAAATGTAAATAATACATTTATTTATCAAAGCTTATTTGATAATAAGGAGTTTAATAGAATAAAGATTATTGGGAAAGCTCTAAGTAAAATGGAACTTATTTTAGGTGGAAAAGTTGCTTTAATTGAATTAAATAAAACTTTTGCAGATGAGTTTGGAGGAGAAATAGGAGATACATCAGATATTATTTCTTATGGACTTCAAATAAAAGGAGTAGAGGTTACTCTTTTATTAAAAGAAGTAGAAGATGGTGTTAAAGCAAGTCTTAGAGCTAAAAGTTATGTTGATGTAAGAAAGATTGCAGAAGTTTTTGGTGGTGGTGGCCATGTTAGAGCTTCTGGACTAAAGATAAAGAATGTATCAATGGAAGAAGCTAAATATGAAATCTTAAATGAAATACAGAAAGAGTTGTAAGATATGAATGGTGTTTTAAATATCTTTAAACCAACAGGAATGACATCTTTTGATGTTGTTAGAATAGTAAAAAAAGTATGTAATACTGGTAAAGTAGGTCATACAGGAACATTAGACCCAGAGGCGAGTGGTGTACTACCAGTTTGTGTTGGAAGAGCAACTAAAATTATAGATTACATAATGGATTCTAAAAAGGTATATGAAGTAGTTTTTAAACTGGGAATTAGGACAACTACTTATGACTTAGAGGGGGAAGTGTTAGAAGAAAGAAATACTGAATCTTTAAAAGATGAAGATATACTAAAAGTTGTAAATAGTTTTAAAGGTCAGTATTCACAAATACCGCCTATGTACTCTGCATTGAAGCAAAATGGTGTTAGATTATATGAACTGGCAAGAAAGGGTATTGAAGTTGAAAGGGAAGGAAGATTAATTACTATTTATAATATAGAAGATATAAAAGTAAATAATCCGTATGTTTCAATGAAAGTAACTTGTTCTAAAGGTACATATATAAGAAGCCTTTGTTATGATATAGGTGAAAAGCTTGGAGTCTTTGCAACGATGACTGAATTAAATAGATCTGCAACATCAGTATTTAATCAAGAACAGGCAATTAATATAAATGATTTAAATAGTGACAATGTAAATGAGTATTTAATATCTATAGAAGATGCATTAAATAGTTATGACACAATTACCGTAGGTATGAGGTATAAGAAATTATTAGTTAATGGTGTTAGAGTTGCAGATACAAGATTTACAAAAGATAAGGTAATTTGTGAAAAATTATATAGAGTATACGATGAAGAGGGTAATTTCATAGGTCTAGGTGAAAAAAATAATAATGGATTTAAGATAGAAAAGTTACTTATGACATAGGAGAAAAACCATGTTAATTTATGATGATGTTATTTTAAAAGATAAAAAAACAAATAACTATGTTGCTCTAGGTAGTTTTGATGGATTACATTTAGGACATTTATCTTTAATAGAAAAAGTTAAAGAGTTAGCTAATAAAAACCATGGAAATTCTATGGTTTTTACATTTAAAAATCACCCAAGAGATTTGATAAGACTTAACGAAAAAGTTGAATTGTTAATGACAAATAATGAAAAAATAAATATTTTACAAAAAGCCAATATAGATATATTAGCTTTTAGAACATTTAATGAAAATATAATGAAAATGCAACCAGAAGATTTTATAAAATGGATTTGCAAAGATTATAATGTAAAAGGTATTGTTGTAGGATTTAACTTTAAGTTTGGATATAAAAATTTAGGTGATATTGAAGTTTTAAAGAAAATATAAGCAAGAATATAACTATGAATTAGTTGTTATGGAACCATATAAAATGGATGGTGATATTATAAGTTCAACAAGAATTAGAAGAGAACTTGTAGCGGGGAATATAGATAAGGTAAATAAAATGCTATCTAGACCATATTCATTATCTGGGAAGGTGATCCATGGCAAAAAATTAGGTAGGACAATAGGTTTTCCAACTATAAATATGGAAATCAATCCTAGTAAAATTATACCTGCTAAAGGTGTTTATTATACTAATATCATAATAAATGGAGAAATTTTCAAAGGAATTACATCTGTGGGGAATAATCCTACAGTAAATGGGGAAAACTTAACTATAGAAACTTATGTATTAAATTTCAATAATGAAATATATGGTGAAGAAGTAACACTTTATTTTATTTCCAAAATACGAAATGAAATAAAATTTAATAGTATTAATGAACTAAAAGAACAGCTTGAAAAAGATAAAAATTATGCTATTAATAGCAAGGTGGTATTAAATCATAATTTTATCTAATGCGATAAAGATTATCAAAAAAATATAATTATATAAATTATATTTACAAGTTAGACTTAGTTTGCTATAATACATCATGAAGAACCTACTTCTAAGATCTGAGATTGATAGCTCTTTTCATGGAAATAGGGGATAATTTTACGGAGGTGTCATTATGGACGCAATAAGAAAGCAAGAATTAATCAAACAATACGGAAGACATGAAGGGGACACTGGTTCACCAGAAGTTCAAATCGCTCTTTTAACTGAAAGAATCAACTCATTAACTGGACATTTAAGAGTTCACAAGAAAGACCACCACTCAAGAAGAGGTCTTTTAATGATGGTTGGACAAAGAAGAGGTCTTTTAAACTACTTAGCTGCACAAGATATCGAAAGATATAGAGCTATAATAGCACAATTAGGCTTAAGAAGATAGTCTTTATAGAGCGGGTTTTATCCGCTCTATTGTTTTAAAGATGAAAAATTATAAACAGACAACCTGAAGGGAGGTTAAATAATGACTAATATACTAGAAAAAAGCATAGCTGGTAGAGAAATGAAAGTTGAATTTGGTAGAGTAGGAATGTTATCAAATGCAGCTATTTTTATGAGCTATGGAGATACAGTAATATTAACAAATGTTAACGCTTCAGAAAAACCAAGAGATGGAATAGATTTTTTCCCATTAAGTGTTGAATATGAAGAAAGATTATACGCAGTAGGTAAAATCCCAGGTGGATTTATAAAAAGAGAAGGTAGACCTTCAGAAAATGCAATTCTTTTTGGAAGAGCTGTAGATAGACCATTAAGACCATTATTCCCAAAAGGATATAGAAATGATGTTCAAGTGGTTTGTACAGTAGTGTCAGTAGAACAAGATAACTTACCAGAAATTCTAGCAATTAATGCTGCATCAATGGCATTATGTCTATCAAGTATTCCTTTTACAACTCCAGTTGCAGCAGTGCAAGTAGGACTAATCGATGGAAACTTTGTTTTAAATCCAACATCTAAAGAAAGAGAAGAAAGTATACTTCAATTAACTGTTTGTGCTACAAAAGACAGAGTTATGATGATTGAAGCAGGTGGAGATGAAATACCTGAAGATACAATGATTAAGGCAATTGAATATGGTTTCGAAAAGTGTCAAGATATAGTTGCATTCCAAGAAGAAGCTATGGCTAAGTTTGGTAAAGAAAAGGATGTACCAGTTCTTTATAAACCAAATGAAGATTTAGCAAGTGACATAGAAGCGTTTGCAGGCGAAATGATTAAAGAAGCTATGTGGATAACTGATAAAGATGAAAGAAATGCAGCTATGGATGCAGTAAATGATAAAATAGCAGAAGAGTTCACTGAAAAATATCCAGATAACTTATCAGATATGAAAGAAATCGTATATAACATGCAAAAAGAAGTAGTAAGAGATATGCTTTTAAATCATAAGAGAAGACCTGATGGAAGATCTTTTGATGAAATAAGAAAAATATCTTGTGAAGTTGATTTACTTCCAAGAACTCATGGAACAGGTTTATTTACTAGAGGATTAACCCAAGTAATGACAGTTGCTACTTTAGGAGCAGTTGGAGATATACAAATAATAGATGGTATAGGTGAAACTGAATCAAAGAGATATATGCATCACTATAACTTCCCAGCTTATTCAGTAGGTGAAGTAAAGCCATTAAGAGGACCAGGAAGAAGAGAAATAGGTCATGGAGCTTTAGCGGAAAGAGCTTTAGAACCATTAATTCCTTCAGAGGAAGAATTCCCATATACAATTAGATTAGTTTCAGAAGTATTAAGTTCAAATGGTTCAACTTCTCAAGCATCTGTTTGTGGTTCAACTTTAGCATTACTTGATGCAGGTGTTCCTATTAAGAGACCAGCTGCAGGTATAGCAATGGGACTTATAACTTCAGAAGATTTAACTGATGAAGAAGTATTAACAGATATTCAAGGAATAGAAGACTTCTTTGGAGATATGGACTTTAAGGTTGCAGGTACAACAGAAGGTATAACTTCAATTCAAGTTGATACTAAGATTAAAGGATTAAGCTTTAATGTAATTGAGACAGCTATTAAAAATGCAAGAAAAGCAAGATTACACATCTTAGATAAGATTAATGAATGTATTGAAGCACCAAGAAAAGAAGTTTCTAAGTTTGCACCTAAGACTTCAACAATCTCAATTGATCCAGAAAAAATTAGAGATGTAATTGGAGCTGGTGGTAAAGTTATTAATAAGATAATAGCAGATACAGGAGTTAAGATTGATATAAAGGAAGATGGTACAGTGTTTGTTTCATCACCAGATCATGATGGCGTAAATGAAGCTATTAGAATTATTGAAGGTTTAACTAAAGAAGTTGAAGTTGGAGAAGTTTACTTAGGTAAAGTAACTAAAATTGCTGCATTTGGAGCATTTATAGAAATATTACCTAATAAAGAAGGACTTTGTCACATTTCTAAGTTAGATAAGAAGAGAATAGAAAAGGTTGAGGATGTTGTTTCTGTAGGAGATGAAATTTTAGTTAAAGTAACTGAAATAGATTCACAAGGAAGAATTAATCTTTCAAGAAAAGATGCTCTACCACAAGAAGAAGTAACTGAATAATAAATAGGCAAAAGAGAATATTGTATTCTCTTTTTTTTACTATATAGAATAATTATAAGAAGATTAAAATAAACTAAAAGCAAACTAAGAAAAAATGGAGGTAGTTATGTTTGATTTATATACATTAGATAATGGATTAAGAGTGGTAACTGAATATATTGAGCATGTTAATTCTATAAGTGTTGGAGTTATGGTTCAAAATGGATCAAGAAATGAAACTCAAGACGTTAATGGGATATCTCATTTTATTGAGCATATGTTCTTTAAAGGAACAAATAAAAGAACAGCAAAGGAAATAGTTCAAGATATAGAAAATATAGGTGGACAAATAAATGCTTATACAAGCAAAGAAACTACTTGTTATTATGTAAAGGCATTAGATACTCATGTAGATTTATGTTTAGATGTAATTTCTGATATGATGTTGAATGCAAAATTTGATAGTGAGGAAATAGAAAAAGAAAAAGGTGTAGTTATTGAAGAAATAAATATGAGCCAAGATAATCCAGAGGATGTTTTAGATGATATACATTCACATGCTATTTTCGCTGATGATTCTTTAGCTTATCCTATTTTAGGAACAATTGATAGAATTAAATCTTTTAATAGAGAAAAAATAAAAAATTATATTAAGACTCATTATACACCTTATAACTCAGTTCTTAGTATTTGTGGAAAATTTGATAAAGTAGAATTAAGAAAGCTTATAGAAGAGTATTTCGGAAAATGGAGTAAAGAAGATATATATAATCCAGAATATGATAAAGTAGAACTACATCATGGAAGTAAATATGCCGAAAAACAAATAGAGCAAGTTCATATTAATTTAGGATTAAAAGGATTACCTTATGCAGATGATAGAGCATATTCACTTGTACTTTTAAATAATGTATTAGGTGGAGGGGCCTCATCTTTAATGTTCCAAAAAGTAAGAGAGGAACTTGGGCTTTGTTATAATATTTATTCATATATGCAACCTTATTTAGGTGTTGGTACATTAAATATATATACTGGATTAAGCAATAAATATTCTGATAATGCTTTAGAAGTTATAAATAGAGAATTAATTAAATTTGCTAATGAAGGTATTACAGATGAAATTTTAGCAATAAATAAGGAAAAAATAAAGGCTAGTTATATATTAGGATTAGAAAGTACATCATCAAGAATGTTTGCTAATGCAAAGAGCTTATTATTACAAAACAAAATAAAAACTCAGCAAGATGTTATAGATAGAATTAACAAAATAGATAAAGAGGACATAAACTATGTATTGGAGAAGTGTTTTAAACCAGGAATAATAAGCACGGCATATGTTGGTCAAGATGTAGAAGTAAATAAATTAAATGCTATTTTTGATAATGTAAAAGTTGCATATAAAAATGATTCTACAGGGAAAAGTAGAGTGTAGATTTAAAAGTTAAGTAAAGCACTAAAAGTTTAGAAAGTAATAAATTACCTCCTCTTTGCATAATATTATGTATAAGGAGGTAGTTATTTATGAAGGAATTTGAATATTATGAAAAGAAACCAGATAGTGAAATTAAGCTTTTAAGTGATTTAGAAAGATTTGAAATATTTAATTTAGAATCTGCAGAAAAATATGAAAGTGCACAAAATATAGATTTTATAATCGATGAAAAAGGATATCTAAAATTCTTGGTTGTTGGTGTTAGCACAAATAAGTTTAGTTTTCTTGGTGGTAGTAAAGAATATATTGAAATACCATGGGAATGTGTAACTAAAGTTGGAGCTAATGTCATAGTAATCTCCGCCGATGAAGGAAAGATAAAACGGGCAAGAGCTTAAACTTAAGGGGGAGGAGTCCTTGAATATAGTAGTGCAAAAATTTGGAGGAACATCTGTTTCGACAGAAGAAAGAAGAAAACAAGTAGTTAATAAAATATTAGAAGGAATAAAGCAAGGATATAAACCAGTAGTTGTAGTGTCAGCAATGGGAAGAAAGGGAGAACCATATGCAACTGATACTTTATTATCTCTTTTAGATAGTAATTTTAAGGAAGATAATAGAAGTGCTAAAGATTTATTAATGTGCTGTGGAGAGATAATTAGTTCTGTTATTTTATGTAATGATTTATATAGAGTAGGTATTAATGCAGTTCCATTAACTGGTGGACAAGCAGGAATAATAACAAATGATGATTATAATGATGCACAATATACAGATGTTAATACTGATAAAATTGAAGCAATTATAAAGGAAGGAAGAGTTCCAGTTATATGTGGATTTCAAGGAGTAACAAAAGAGGGTTATTTTACTACTTTGGGAAGAGGTGGAAGTGATACATCTGCTTGTATTTTAGGCGTAGCATTAAAAGCTAAAGAAATTCAAATATATACAGATGTAGATGGAATTATGACTGCTGATCCTAGAATGGTTAAAAATGCATCATTAATAAATGAAATCACATATAATGAGGTATTTCAATTAGCGGATCAAGGAGCCAAAGTGATTCATCCTAAGGCAGTTGGTTTAGCTAAAAAAGGCAATGTACCATTGGTTATAAAGAATACAATGAATAATTGTAAGGGTACATTAATAACAAATAATATATCTAAAGATGAAAAGAGATTTATTTCAGGAATAACCCATTTAAATAATAGAATACAGGTGAGAGTAAGATTATCAGAAAATAAAGATGTAAAGGCATATAGAAACTTGTTAGAGTTAGTAGCTAAAAATGGTATAAGCTTAGATTTGATTAATATTTTCCCAGCGCACCAAATGTTTACTATTGATGCATCAGAAAAAGAAAAGTTAACGGAAATAATGAATAAAGCTAATATAAAGTTTTCTATGATAGAAAATTGTAGTACCATAGCTATAGTAGGAGCTGGAATGACTGGTGTACCTGGAATAATGGCAAATATCATAAATACACTAATAAATAATGATATTGAAGTATTACAAACAACAGACTCTAATATGACTATTTGGTGTTTAATTTATTCAAGAGATATATGCAAAGCAATTAAATTATTGCATGATAAATTTCAATTATCATTAGTGCATTAAAAATATAAGAGTATTAAAATATTTAAAAATAGATATTAGTTAAAATAATGATTACTTTTTTAAAATAGGGAGTGCTTGGTAAAATAGAATGATATTTTGCTAAGCAGTCTCTATTTATTTTTTTAAGAAAAGAATTTTTATATTAAGTTAAATGTTCAATTTTTAACGAAGTTAATATATAATATATATGAAATTACTTAAGTATAAGAAAGAAGGAGAGAAAAATGGAAATAATTTTTAATGAAAAAGCAAAGAATGCTTTAACTGAACTAATAAATAATAGTTCAGAGGAGTATATAAGAATTAAAGTATTTTATGGATGTGGAAGACCAGCATACGAAATTTATCCAGATTTTAAAAGTGATGAAGATATAGAAGAAACAATTAATGGAATAAAGTTTATTGTAAACAAGAAAGACGAAAGAGCTTGTAATAAAATCGAAATAAAATATGATAAAGAAGTATATAATAAAGGCTTTTATATAAAAGATATAGGGTAATATGTTAAAAACTTATGTATAATATAAAAATAGCCTGTAATAATTAAAATTACAAAGGTATACACCTTGCATGAAAGAAGAAGATATTTCATTTTTTATACATTTTTTTACTAATTTAAGCTTAAATATAAATAATTATTTATTATAGGGGAAAAATAGAAAGGTAAGGAAGGGTGATAAAAATGAAAGGAAATACAATAAAAGATCTAAATAAATTTTTAACTGGTATTCATATGGGTGGTGCAACTTTTAAAGATTATTTAAATAAGGCTGAAAATCTTAAATTAAAAGAAGAATTAAGAGAAATTGTTGAATCTTTTAAAAGGCATGAAGAAGCGATAACACATAGAATAGAGGCTTTAGGAGGGAATGCATCAGATTCACTAGGAATAATAGGAAATATATCAGAAGCTTTTGAAAAATTAAAGCTTATTCCTATTAATAAGGATTCAGAGGTTTGTGAGCACGCAATTAAAGCAATGAATATGGGAATAAAAAATGCAAATAAATTTCTTGAAGAAAATGAGAATATGGATGAAAGTATAATGAATGATATTAAAGGTGTAATAAAAGATTATGATAATCAATTAGAAAAGCTTAATAGTATACAAAAGAAATTAAAAGAACTATAAAATTATTGTTAGGGGAATTATATGAAAAAATATAGAAAAAAAATTAGCGCTTTATTTAGTATAATGTTGGTATTATTTTTAGTAGGTTGTAGTAAAGAAATAGTTAGAGTAAAAGCACCTACAGCAGAGGAAGCATTAAGTTTATTTAATAAATATAATGTTGATAATAATATAGAAGAAATGGTTAAACTATATTCTGATGTTTATGTAGATGCTATAGGATATAGTACAAATCAAATAATAAAGATAATGAAAAACAATAGAAAAGATGTAGAAATTAATGCTGCAACTATTGAAAGTTTAGAAGCAGTAGATGATAATACGCAAAAAGCAAATGTATCAATAACAGCTATAGTTAATGGTGAAGAAAGTACAGAGAGTTATACGTATGCTGTTTTAAAAGAAGGAGATGGATGGGCAGTATCACCAGATGGTATTATAGGATGTATGAATTTTGATGTTCCAGTATCAAAATCAAAAGAGCTTAATTTGAATTTAGTAAAAGAAATTATTAATTTCACTGGGGGAATAATAAGAGTTGATGTAGTAAATAATTCTAGTAATGATGTGATTTTTGGAACTAATGATGCAAAAACAGAAGTATTAGTAGAAACTACTGAAGGAACATATAAAAATACATTAGAGCAATCAGCAACAGTTAATAAAAGAAGTAGAAGTTCATTCATGTCTAGTATTGACGGTATAAAAGGTGAAATACAAAAAGTTACTGTAACTAACATTTATGATGCTGATAAAGATGGCAATGCAATAGACACTACTAAAAGAGATATAATAGTATATTCTAAATAAAATAAAAATAAATGCAAGTGATTAATTATAATTCACTTGCATTTATTTTTTTTGGATATATATTTATTTAACAACATAATTTAAAAGATCCAATTTATTTAAAATCTCGTAGTATTTACTTAATAAGCCTAGACTTATAGTATTATTAATAATATCAAAGTGTTTTTTAAATGGAATCTTATTCATATAATCAATACAGTTTGAAATGCAATTTGAAATATAAAAGTCAATATCGGATATATTAGTCTTTAAAAGCTCACTATAATTTAAATTAACATTATTATAAATAATGTTAAAAGGATTAAATTTATTTTCATTCATATCATTCTTTAAATCGTCTAAGGCATCTATAAGATATATCCATTTACCAATATAATATCCAAGCCAATATAAATTATTTCTTAAATCTATAGAATCATTCTCTATATCGTAAGGAAAATCCCTTAATATAATTCCCATTGTATCACCAAAAGGTGCACATATTTCATCAAGGGTAGAAAAGTTTTTGCTTTTTTCTAGAATAGATAGGTTAGTTATATTTTTATCTATAGAAGATGCTAAACTATTCATTGATAATAAATCTTTTTTAACAGCTGGAGATAATAAAAGTTTGAAGAAATTACTTTTTATACTTTTATCATCAGCAATATTATCTTTTAGTTTATAGTTAAAAAGTAAAATACTTAAATTACAGGAGTAGTTTAAAGTATCTGTTTTATCTACAATAATTATTTTTGTAGTTGGATGTCTTAAACACTTAACGTATTTTAAAGTTAATGGTGCACTATAAAGTCCCTCTAATAAAAATCCAATAAAGGTTAAGTCGTAATTTAAGCAAAAACGAGGTATATTCCCATATTCCTTTTTTATCTCATGACATAATCCGCAATAATAGCTTCTAAAATATTCGAACTCTCGAACTTTAAGTTCACTTTTAAGTGGAGTTATATAACCAAACATTAAACTTCTCCTTAATTTAAAGTTTTAACACATTCCTTTACCGCCAGGGGCACCACCGCACATATTCATACCATTTCCACCACCTGACATTAAGCTTTGCATAAGCATATTTTGTAGTGGATTATTATTAGCACCGCCGCCTAATGGATTCATATTACCCATAGGATTAGCTCCGGTATTGCCAGCATTGCCCATTGGATTTGTGGTATTGCCCATAGGATTTGCAGTTGCATTAGCATTACCCATAGGGTTTGCGTTATTTCCCATAAGCATGCTTAATAGATTTGGATCTATGCCTCCGCCTCCTCCTTGGCTTGGACCACCACACATATTATTTGATTGACCACCGCCACCGCACATACTATTGTTATTATTTGAAGAGGCAGCAGCTCTAGCTCTTGCCATACGAGCATAATTAGCTTTTATTTGATTAATTTTTTTGTTTAATAATAGTAGAGTTTCTTTATATTCTTCATTTGTAGGATTAAGTTCAGCAGCTGTTTTTAAATGATTAACACCAGCTTGAACCCAACCTTTTTTTAACATAACAAATCCTTTTAAGTAATTCCATTCAGGAGAAGTTTTATCTCCTATAAGATTTAATTCTGTTTCAGCAGAAAGGAATTGTTCATTTTCAATTAACTTTCTAATATCTTTGTATTTTATATCATTGATTAATGAATTGTAAGCTTCATTTAATTCAGAAAGTTTATCCTCAAAAAAAGGTTGTTCTGGGGAACTTTCAAAGTTATCAACGCTATAAGTGCTAGATAAATTTTCATAAGCACTTTTTATTTCTTCAAGTGAAGCTGAAGGTCTTACTCCTAGTACTTTATAAGGGTTCATTTCTAAATCTCCATAGAAATATTATTAAATCATTATAATATATTCAAGCGACTTTAAATAAGTTCGTCATATAAATCTATAGTATTTGAATTAAAAAAATTAATATAATATGATGAACGAGTTGTAAATAGAAAGAACTATTAAATCTTATGTGTTTAATAGTTCTTTCCATATTTTTCATTACTTAAATACAATCAATTAAATCTCCACCCATACATTCACAGCATTGGTCTAAGCAAATTAAATCACAACAGCTAAAATTACCACAATCACAACAACAATCATCACAACAACAGCAAGAACATCCCCTATTTCGTCTTCTATAGCCATCATAGTAATCATCGCTATAATGCCTATGTCTTCCCATTAATGAAATTAAAGAATCTTTATAAAATAAATTATCTGGTGCAAGTGTTATTGCAAGTTTTAATTCTTCTAAGGCAGTATCAAACCAAGCTTTTTTTTCTAAAATTAGACTGTTAAGATAGTGATATTCATGAGTTTTAATATTAGCTTCTTTTAATAGATTTTCAGCTGGTATTAAATCTTTTTCATTTATTAAAGATAAAATTTTAGTATACATATTATTATTCATCGAATTAGTTATATCCATAATAATCAGCTCCTTTATAAATATTATTATATACAAAAAATACTAATGAAAACATATTAAGATATAAAAAGAATGAGTAAATAATAGAATAGATGGAAAGAATATTTACTATTATATAATAATTATGATAAAATATCATAAAACAATTATGTAAGGAGAAAAGAGTTATGAGTAAATTATTTTTACAATATCCTAAATGTACAACATGTAAAAAAGCAAAAAAATTTTTAGTAGAAAATAATGTGGAGTTTAAAGATAGAGATATAACTTTAGATAATCCAACAGTTAATGAGTTGGAAGAGTGGATTAAATTAAGTGGACTTGAGATAAAGAAATTCTTTAATACTTCAGGTGTTTTATATAAAGAAATGAATCTTAAGGATAAGTTAAAGGATATGTCTGATAAAGAAAAGATAGAGCTATTAGCAACTAATGGTAAACTGGTAAAAAGACCACTTTTAATATGTGATGATAAAGTTTTAGTTGGCTTTAAGGAAGAAAAATATAGAGAAATTTTATAAGATATATTAATATCAAGTTTTATTACAATAATAAATATATATAATTAAAGTTTAGAGTAACAGATGGCAAATTAGGGATAAGGATGATATCAAGCTTCCGCTAATTTGCCCTTTTAATTTGTTATTAAAATTACTTGTCAATTTTTTTATAGAAGGATGTTTTTCTTATTAAAGTTTATGATAAAATAAAAAGTATTGTATTTATAATAAAGCTTAAAATTTATAGGCAATTAGATAATTTATTTTAACATAGCTTTATTTAATGAGGTGAAAAAAATGAATATTGCACAATTAAATACTATAATGATAAAAAATGATGCTAATAATAGGTTAAAAAAGGGCATGAGATGCTATAAGGAGAATTTAGTATTAGATATAAAGTCTATAGTAGATAAAGAATATGAATCATTAGATATATACGGGAAAGTAATGTCTGAAAGTGATATAGATGTTTATAACACTAATATATCTTTTGATTTAAAAAATAGCACTTTAATTTATACTGAATGTAGTTGTGAGGATTTTAAAAAAAATTGTGATTTTAACTCTACATATATTTGTAAGCATATTGGTGCTAGTTTTTATAGATTTATGGAAGCTGTAGAAGATAAGATTAAATTAAAAAAAGAAGAAAAGTATATAGTAGAGAAAAAAAATATAGAAGAGAATGTGGATTATTCTGAAGTATTATTAAAATTATTAGATGATAAAAATAATAATGAAAAAGAAAAAGTAAATATACAAGTAAATATAGAAAGAAAGGAATATAGAAGAGAAAAGTTTTACTATGAGGCTGACTTTAAAATTGGAGTAAAAAAATTATATGTTGTAAAAAGTATTTTTGATTTTATAGAAGCTAGAAAAAATAAAAAATCTTTAGAGTATGGGAAAGAATTTATATACAACCCAGATATACATTATTTTTCTGAAGAAGATGAAGAATTATTAAACTTTGTTGAAGAATATGTAGCTTTTAATGAAACATTTCAAAATGAATATCAAGTACATAGAGTAACTAATAATACTTTTGGAAAAGGTAAAACTATATTAATATCACAAAGTGCTTTAAAAAGATTTTTAAGCTATTTTAAAAATAGGACTTTAACTTTAAATGATGGTAAGGAGATTAAAACAGTAGAAGTAAAAAAAGAAAATTTGCCTATTGAATTTAATGTAAATGAGAAAAATGGTGATATAAATATTACAAGTAATGAGGATATTCCAAAGGCTTTAACTTATAAAGGTGATGTCTATCTTTGGGAAGATAAAATTTATTTGCCTTTTGAGGAACAGATTAAATATTATAAGGGGATTAATGATATTTTAACAAAAGAAAAAAATATAACATTTAAAGGTGATAAAAAACAAGCAGTATTTAACAAGGTAATTCCTTTATTAGAAACAATAAGTAATAAAATTAACATTGATGAAGAATTGAAAAATAATATTATAAGAGAAAATTTAAATTTGGAAATATATTTTGATAGGGAAAGAAATAAGACATGGGCTGAAATTAAAGCAATTTATGGTGATGTTGAGTTTAATATATTAAAAGGACCTAAAGAAGATCAATATATAATTAGGGATTTAAATAAAGAAAGAGAAATAGAAAAAGCTTTAAATAATTTATCTTTTTATAGAGAAAAGGAGATTTTTAATTTTAATGGTGATGATGAGAAGCTTTATGAGTTGTTATCAAGTGATTTAAATGAATTAAAAGAAAAAGCTACGGTTTTTTATTCAGATAGATTTAAAGAAAGAAAAATTTATGGTGCTAATTCGCTTAATGCATCTATTACAGAAGGAAGCGGAAATTATTTAGAATTTACTTTTAATATTGAAAATGTAAGCGAAGATGAGTATAGAAAAATTATTAATGCTTTTAAAGATAATAGAAAATTCTTTAAATTAAAAGATGAAAGTTTTGTAGATTTAAGAGATGAGGAGGTTGTTAAATTATTAAAATTAATAGATGACTTAGCAGAAGATACATCTATAAAATCTAATAATTTAAAACTTCATAAGAGTAAAGCTGTATTTTTAAATGAAGCTATACTTAAAGATAATATGAACTTTATAAATGGAAAAGATATAGCTTCTCATATTGCAAATAAGATAGAAAATTTAGATAGTATTGATTATGATATACCGAAAGATTTAAATGCAAATCTTAGAGATTATCAATTGACTGGATTTAAGTGGTTTAAGACATTAAGTTATTATGAGTTTGGTGGAATTTTAGCGGATGAAATGGGACTAGGAAAAACTATTCAAACTATAGCATTTTTATTATCAGAAAAAGGGAAAAGAAGTATTATAGTAACGCCAACATCACTTATATATAATTGGAAAAGTGAATTTGAAAAATTTGCACCAGATTTAGATATAAAAATAATTCATGGTAACAAAGAAGAAAGAGCATTTACACCTGAAGAGGCAAAAAAATATGATGTATTGCTTACAACTTACGGAACACTAAGAAATGATTATGATTTATATGAAAATATTACTTTTGACTACTGTATAATAGATGAAGGACAAAATATTAAAAATCCGTTATCTCAAAGTAGTGAGGTTGTTAAGGAAATTAAAGCTAAGGTGAAATTTGCTTTAACAGGTACTCCTATAGAAAATAATTTACTAGAATTATGGTCTTTATTTGACTATATAATGCCTGGATATTTATATTCTAGACGAAAATTTCAAGATAAATTTATGAAAAGGGATAAGAATACAGAGGATTTAAAAAGACTTATTAAGCCCTTTATTTTAAGAAGATTAAAAACAGAAGTTATGAGTGAGTTACCAGATAAAATTGAAAAAAGATTCCTTATAGAAATGACAGATGAACAAAAGAAGGTATATAAATCTTATATAGATGATATAAAAGTAAAAATGAAAGAAAAAGATTTTACTAAAGATAAAATAACTATATTCTCTTATTTAACTAAGCTTAGACAGCTTACTTTAGATCCATCAATATTAGTTGAAGGATATAAAGGTGGGAGCGGAAAGATAGATGTAACAGTAGAGCTTATACAAGAATTTATAAAAAATGATCATAAAATATTATTATTCTCTCAATTTACATCAGTTCTTGATAATTTAAAGAAGATATTGGAGACAGAAGGAATAGAATATTTTTATTTAGATGGGCAAACTAAGGCATCACAAAGAGTAGAATTAGTTAATGAGTTTAATAATTCAAATAAAACAAAGGTATTTTTAATATCTTTAAAAGCTGGAGGAACAGGTCTTAATTTAACATCAGCAGATGTAGTAATACATTTTGATCCATGGTGGAATCCAGCTATAGAAGATCAAGCAACAGATAGAGCACATAGATTTGGTCAAAAAAATGTTGTTGAAGTTATTAAGCTTATTGCAAAAGGAAGTATTGAAGAAAAAATAATTAAGCTTCAAGAAAGTAAAAAAGAAATAATAAATGAAGTTATGAATGGAAATTATACAAATGGAGGATTCTTAAGCTCATTAAGTAGTGAAGAAATTAAAGAGTTATTTATATAGTAAATTAATTTAGGATTTATTAAAATATTTTAATAAATCCTAAAAATTTTTTTAAAGGAACTTTTTTATAGCATTTAATGTCTAATATATATAAAATTAAGTTTTATATGTATTAAGAGGGGAAACATGAATGTGGGAGAAGTTAATATTAAATGAAAAAGATTATGAATATTTAAGTAAAGGAATTGCTATTGGTGTTGGAATAGGAATTATTTTAGGGGCTATAACAGGTGAAATAATTTTATTTTTTTCACTTGGAGGAGTATTGGGTATAATTGGAGGTGCTGTGATTTCAATTATAAAAAAAATTAAAATAGATAAGGATAAAAGGAATAAAAAAAACTGGCAATAGTTTGATTGCCAGTTTTTTTATAGAAATTATTCTACTGTTACTGATTTTGCTAAATTTCTTGGTTTATCAACATCGCAGCCTTTTTGTTTAGCAATATAGTAAGCAATTAGTTGTAATGGAACAACACTTATAAGTGGAGTTAAGATATCAATAGTTTTTGGAATATAAACTAAATCATCAACAACCTCTTTAGAAGTAGTGTCATCTTCATTAACAACAGCAAATATATTTCCACCTCTAGTTGATACTTCTCTTACATTACTAATCATTTTATCCTTTAAAGCTTCTTGAGTTAAAAGTGTTATAACAGAAGTATTTTTCTCAATTAATGCTATTGGACCGTGCTTTAATTCTCCACCAGCATAAGCATCACAGTGGATATAAGAAATTTCTTTAAGTTTTAAAGAACCTTCCATAGCAACTGCATAATCAAGTCCTCTTCCTAAGAAGTACATATCCTTATGATTGTAATGAGATGAAGCAAATTTTTGAAGAGAATCTTTCATCTCTAATGCTTTTTCAATTTTGGCAGGTACTTTTAAAAGTTCAGCTTTAACTTCTTCTATTTGATCACTTGACATAGTTTCATTTAATGAAGCAAAATATAATCCTAAGATATAGAATGCTACAAGTTGAGTAACATAAGCTTTTGTAGAAGCAACAGCTATTTCAGGACCAGCTAAAGTGTAGAATACATCATCAGCCTCTCTTGAAACTGATGAACCAACAACATTTGTTATAGCTAAAACTCTAGCACCTTGTCTTTTACCATCTCTTAAAACAGCTAAAGTATCTGCAGTTTCACCAGATTGAGAAACAACTATAATTAAAGTTTTATTAGTAATAATAGGATCTCTATATCTAAATTCTGAAGCAACATCTATTTCAACTGGAATTCTTGCAAATTTTTCAATGACTGTTTTACCAACAACACCAGCATGATATGCAGTACCACAAGCGACGATATATATTTTATCGAAGTTTTTAAGTTCGTCTTTTGTGAAAGAAATATTATCCATAGTTATTGGATTACCTAAAGAAATTTTACCAGCTAAAGTATCCTTAACAGCTCTTGGTTGTTCATGAATTTCTTTTAGCATAAAGTCTTCAAATCCACCTTTTTCAGCTGCATCAACATTCCAAGTAACATGATAAATTTCTTTTTCTATTTTATCGCCTTCTTCATTTAGAAGTTCAACACCATCTTTAGTTAAAATAACAAATTCTTTATCCTCTAAAAGATAAACATCTCTAGTATGGTTTAAAACAGCAGGAATATCAGAAGCTATAAAGCTTTCATTTTTCCCAATACCAACTATAAGAGGACTATCTTTTCTAACAGCAACTATTTTATCAGGTTCATTTTTTGCAATAACACCAATTGCAAAACTTCCTTCAAGTTTTGAAGTTGCTTTAACTACAGCTTCAAATAAATCACCTTCATAGTAGTAATCAATTAGATTCGGTATAACTTCAGTATCTGTTTCAGAGAAGAATGTATATCCTTTAGAAGTTAACCATTCTCTTAATTTCATATAGTTTTCTATAATACCATTATGAACAACGCTTATTGTAGCATTTTCAGTAGTATGAGGGTGAGAATTAATATCAGATGGCTCACCATGAGTAGCCCATCTTGTATGACCAATTCCTATATGACCTTCAATAGGATTTGTATTTAAGCTAGTAGCTAAATTGTTTAAACGACCTTTAAATTTTCTAACATTTATTCCATTATTAAGGATAGCAACTCCAGCAGAGTCGTACCCTCTATATTCTAATTTTGATAAACCTTCAACTAATAAAGTAGATGCTTGTCTACTTCCAACATAACCAACTATTCCGCACATAATAAATCTTCCTTTCAATAATAAACTTCCAAATTATAATTTGGATAACTGAACCTATACCTAAAAGATTATGAACTTAGGTATAAGTTTATGAAAATATTAGGAGTTTTGAAGTTAGTATTTAAAAAAGGGTATACTAATACTAGGACTTCAAAAAACCTTAAAAAGGTTTTAACACCAGACTAGTGTTGTGCTATAAATCACTTCATAGTTTTACTAGTCGTTAACGGTAGTGCGATACCGTGGGGCACCCGCCGAAGAATTCGATTCTCCCCATCCTCGTCAACTTAAGTGAGCCTATAAATTTCAATTTAGTTAGGCAAACTTACTCCTACGCTTAGTAGGACTTTCCTTTAGAAAATCACTTAAGTTCTGGCGCTTTTATAAAATTATTTTCTGGTTTGTTACTATAATAATCACATCCTTTCATGAATTATCTAGTATACCACGAAATAATTCTACCATAAAAAAAATATTTGTCCACTAAATAAGAAGATAAAAGCAAAAAATACATATATAAACAATATATGATAAATAAGATGAAAATATGATATGTTTTAAAGAAGAAATTTTTATTAGTTATAGGTTAAATCATAAGTAAAATATAATATTAGAAAAGAAATAAATTTTAAAATGCAATAAATTAGAAAATATAAATAAGTATTATAGTAGCATAAATGTATAATTTCTAAAATTTTGGTCAGAATATCCTAAGAGAGTTTTTTAACAGGAGGAAAGTAAAATGTCAAATTTAGAAATGAATAAAAGAAATGCTGATATTCCAAATAGTGCAAAAAAGGCAAGAAAAAATGGGAAAGTTCCAGGAGTATTATATGGAAAGAAAATAAACAATCTATTATTTGAAGTAGGTGAATTAGAGTTAGCTCATGAAATTGGAGTTAATGGTGAACATGGTGTTATAAGTTTTGATTTAGATGGAGAAGAACATAAGGGATTAATTAAAGAGGTTCAAAGAGATCCAGTTACTAATAAAATAATTCATTTAGATTTAGAAGAATTAAAAGGTAAAAATAAAATTATTTCTTCAGTACCTATTCATTATGTAGGAGAAGATTATATTAATCAAAGAGGAATAGTTTTGCAAAAAGAAAAAGATTCTGTTAAAGTAGAATGCTCAGTAGAAAATTTACCAAAGCATATAGATTTTAATGTTGGGTCAGGTAATGTTGGTTCAGTATATAAGTTTGGTGATTTAGAAGTTGCATCAGAAATATCTATTTTAGATGATTTAAATTCAGTTATTGCATCAATAAGTTATGAGCGTAAAACAGTTTCTGATGAGATGGATGAAATAGAGGAATCAGCAGCTTCAGAGTAAAAAAATGAGTCTGAAAATGTAATAAAAGATAGAATATTGTAGTAAAAAGATAGAGTTATATATTTTTTTTATAATAACTCTATTTTTTGTTTGAATTTTTATATTCTTATGTATATAATATTACTGAAAATGTTTAGGAGGGATAATATGGATTACAAAGAGAAGTATAATGAGTGGTTAAACTCAACAGTAATATCAGAAACAATAAAGGCAGAACTAAGAAGTATTACAGATGAAAAAGAAATAGAAGATAGATTTTATAAGGAATTAGATTTTGGGACAGGTGGACTAAGAGGTATAATTGGTGCAGGAACTAATAGAATGAATGTATATACAGTTTCAAAGGCTACACAAGGCTTTGCAAATTATTTAAATAAATCTTTTGAAGCACCAAAGGTTGCTATTGCATATGATTCAAGAAACATGTCAAAAGAGTTTGCAGAAGAAGCAGCGTTAACACTTTGTGCTAATAATATAAAAGTATATCTTTTTGAAAGCTTAAGACCTACACCTATGCTTTCATTTACTTCTAGACATTTGAAGTGTCAAGGGGGAATAGTTATAACAGCTTCACATAACCCTAAAATATACAATGGTTATAAGGTTTATGATGAGTTTGGTGGCCAAGTTACAGATGAAAAAGCTAATATTATAATTGGTGAAGTTAATAATATTGTAAATTATGAAGATATAAAGAGTATTGCACTAGAAGATGCATTAAAAGATAATCTTTTAGAATATATTGGAGAAGAAGTTGATAAGGCTTATATTGAAGAAGTAAAAGGTCTTACTATAAGAACTAAATTAGTTGAAGAAAAAGCTAAAGACTTAAAAGTTATATACACACCAATACATGGTAGTGGAAATATGCCAGTTAGAAGAGTATTAAAAGAACTTGGATATGAAAATATTGAAGTTGTTAAAGAACAAGAGTTACCAGATGGAAACTTCCCAACAGCATCTTATCCAAATCCAGAAAATCCACAAGTTTTTGAATTAGCTTTAGATATGGCTAAGACTGTAAATCCAGATATAATATTTGGAACAGACCCAGATTGTGATAGAATTGGTGTAGTTGTTAAAGAAAATAGTGGTGAATATAAAGTATTAACTGGAAATCAAACAGGACTTTTATTAACTGATTATATATTATCAGCTTTAAAGGAAGAAAATAAATTACCTTCAAATGGTGTTATAATTAAGACTATCGTTACAACAGAAGGCGCAAGAGCTATTGCTAATTATTATGGTGTTGAAATAATGGACGTTTTAACTGGATTTAAATATATCGCAGAAAAAATAAGAGAATTCAAAGAAAATGGGCATAAGAAATACTTATTTGGATTTGAAGAAAGTTATGGATATTTAGCAGGAGATTTTGTAAGAGATAAGGATGCAGTTATTGCTTCTATGTTAATTGCAGAAATGACTCTTTACTATAAAGAACAAGGAAAGAGCTTATATGAAGCTTTAATTGAACTTTATAATAGAATTGGATTCTTCAAAGAAGATTTAATATCAATTGAGTTACAAGGTAAAGAGGGACAAGAAAAGATTGCTAAGTGTTTAGAATCTTTAAGAAATACTTCATTAACAGAAGTAGATGGAGTTAAAATTGCAACTAAACTTGATTATAAGTTAAGTAAAGAGGAAAACTTAATTAATAATATGGAAAGTGTAATAAACTTACCTAAATCAAATGTGTTAAAATATATCTTAGAAGATGGTTCATCATTTGTTGTTAGACCTTCAGGTACTGAACCAAAAATGAAAGTTTATTCAGCAGTTAAAGGTGAAAGCTTAGTTAATGCTGAAGAAAAGCTAAAAAGATTCAATGAAAAAGTTATGGAAATAATAAATGAAAAATTAGCTTAATATAAATTTTTAAGTAAAAGTCACTAATTTTATTGGTGACTTTTATTATTTATATTGGATTTGTTTGAAAGTTTTAAGGTAATACTGTATTATGTATAATGAAATAATTTACTAAAGGAGTGTAATTTATGGATTACAAATCACAAATTAAAGAAAAGTTAGGTAAATTATTATTTTTAGAAATGAATGTTGATGGATTTAAAGAAAGTATATCAATTCCATCATATGTTAATTTTAAAAATAAAGATCTATATTTACCAATAAATTCAGAATATATTAGTTCAAATATAAATGATGAAATAAAACTTAAAAATCTTCCTATATATTACTTTGTAGAAGGAATGTTCATTGCAATGGGATGTGATGAAAATTTTAGATTTAATGATGATTATGAATTGATATTAGATTACATAAAAGATACTGAAAATATAATTAAATCATTAATTGCAAAAAAGATTAACGAGGAAAAGTTTTTAGATGGATATATATTATTAAAGGGATATTATACATATTCAAAAGATTTAGAAGCTATGAAAAAGCTTTTACTTGTAGGTGAGACTATTAGAGAAAAGGATAACGGATTTAAAGATTTAATTTTAGAAGATATAGAGTATGTTATAGAAAATAATTTAAAAATTCCAGAGGCATATCTGTATAAAGCTATTATTTTAAAAGATGATACAGACTTTAAAGCTGCTAAAGTAGCTATAAATGAATACTTTAATAAAGGTGGTAAAAAAACACCAGAAGTAGAAATAATTAATAATGATATAAATAATATTAGTGATTATGAAAATGCTATAGAATTATTAGGTGAAGATCCAGCTAAGTCAGTAGAAATTTTATTAAGATTGGCTGAAGAGTTTGAAGAAAATCCATTAATTTATTATTATTTAGGGATTGCTTTTAGAAAGTTAGAAAAATTTGATGAAGCAATTTATTATTTAAAAGAAAGTATAAAGAGGGAAAGTGGTATACTAGAAGCTGTTGTAGAACTAGGACTTAGTTATGCTTGTCTTGGTGAGTTTGAAGCTGCAATTAAATATTTCAAAAAGGCATTTGAAGCATCAAGAGATGTTGAAATTTGCACTAATATTGTTATGTGTTATTTAAATCTTAATGATTTAGAAAATGCTAAACTTCATTTAGATATAGCTAAAAAATTAAATTCAGAAGATGAAATAGTAAAACAGTTAGATACTATGATAAATAAATAGTAGTAAAAAGGAAGACAATAAATGAGAAAAGATGAGAAAAACAAATATATAGATATTATGGGATATAAGGTGTTTTCTTCTAGTATGGATAAATGTTTGGAAGAAATATCATCTTATGAAAAAGTTCATATTATCTCAGGGAATCCAGAGGTTTTATATACTGGATTAAATAATAAGGAACTTTTTGATAATTTTACATCTGATTCATCTATTATAATACCTGATGGTGTTGGAGTACAAATAAGTGCAAAGATATTAAATACGCCTGTAAGTGAAAAAATTGCAGGAATTGAGCTTATGAAAAATATAATTATGTCTTGTGAAAAAAGTGGAGATGGTATTTATTTATTAGGTGCAGATGAAGAAAGTGTGAAAACCTGTGTAGCAAATATATTACGCGATCATCCAAAAGTGAAAATTGTAGGATATCATAATGGATTTTTTGATTTAAATAATCCTAAAGAAATTTTAGATGAAATAAAAGAAAAAAAACCAATGGCATTATTTGTGGCGATGGGTTGCCCAAGACAAGAAAACTTTATAGTAAAGTATATGGATGAGTTACCTTGTAGAATTTTTATGGGAGTTGGGGGGAGCTTTGATGTTATTGCTGAAAAAGTAAATAGAGCTCCTCAGTGGATGATAAATATTGGTATGGAATGGGCATACAGAGTAGCTAAAGAACCGTGGAGAATAAAGAGGCTTGGAAGTATTCCTAAATTTATATGGCTTGTAATTAAAAATAAAGGCAAAGATAATGGAAAGGTATAAAAGGAGGTAAGCATAATGAAGATATTATTTATAGCTTGCTATTCACCTCTTATAAATAACTCAGCATCTATAGAAACATTACAGTATTTAAATAACTTATCTAAAATAGAAGGAAATGAAGTTCATCTTTTAACAGTAAATTTCCCTAAAAATTCAATATATTATGATGAATATATATTGAGCATGTTAGATAAAAAAGTTAAAATGCATATAATTAGTGGTGGAAAGATTTTTGAAAGGATAATGCCTAAAAAATCTAATAATATAGCAAAAGCTGGAAACAATAAAAAAAGCTTTGTAAAGACAGCTTTAAGAAAAGGAAAGTCTTTAGTGGCAATTCCAGATATGTATTTTAATTGGGCAAAGAATGCAGCTAGATACGGTATTGAATTAACTAAAAAAGAAAAATTTGATGTTATATTTTCAATGCATGAACCACCTTCAAGTCATATTTGTGCATTGAAAATAAAAGAAGAGTTTAAGAATATTCCCTGGGTTACATATTGGAGTGATCCTTGGCTTAAGGACTCAACAAGAGAAAATATAAGTAAATTTAGAAGGAAATTTGAAGAAGGCTATGAAAAGAAAATAGTAGAACTTAGTGACAGGTTTATTTTTGTAACTAAGGCAAATAGGGACGATTATATACAAACATATAATATTCCAATTGAAAAAACTTTTATAGTAACTAGAGGATATGATGAAGAACAATATAATGAAATTAAAATAAGTTCAAATCCTAAAATGTTGAGTGATGAAAAAATAAATTTTGTTTATGCAGGTGAAATTTTTTCAAAGCTTAGAGATGTAAGACCATTTATAGATGCCTTAGATGAAATAAAAGAAAAGGATAATGAGTTATTCAAAAAACTTAATATATTATTCTTTGGAAATATTGATGATGAAGATATAAAAAATAAGCTTATATCAGTAGAAAATATAAATGTTTCACCAAGGATTCCGTATAACGAGGCTTTAGGATATATGCTTAATAGTGAGGTTTTACTTTTATTTGGTAATAAAAATTCAAAGCAAATTCCAGCTAAAATTTATGATTACTTTGGAGCAGATGGACTTATCTTTGTTATATTAGGTGATGAAAATGATCCTATAAAAGATGTTGTTTTAAATAAAGAAAAATGTATAGTAGTTAGTAACAATAAAGAAGAAATACAAAAAGGAATTAAAAAAATGGTTGGTATTGTAACTTCAGGAAAGCAATATGGACCTATAGAAGAATATAGATGGAAACATATTTCTAAAAAGCTTAATGAAATTTTAAAGGGGTAAGGATTATGCATATAATGTTTATACCTTCTTGGTATGATAATAATAGAAATAAAGTTCATGGTAGTTTTTTTAGAGAACAGGCTACTAAGCTTCAAGATGCAGGAATTAAGGTGACGGTTGCATATAATGAAATTTGGCCATTAACATTACTAGGAAAGGTTAATGAAAAGATAGGAATTAATTTTAATGTTGAAAAAGGCTTAAGAACTTATAGATATAAGAATTATAATTTTATTCCAAAGAATCCTTTAATGTTTAAAGTTTTTGATAGAAGAATGGATAAACTTTATAGTGAAATAGTTAAAAAAGAAGGAAAAGTTGATATTATTCATGCACAATCATCTTTGTGGGGAGGAATAAGTGCTTCTTATATAGCAAAAAAATATAATATTCCTTTAATAATTACAGAGCATTCTTCAGTAAAGAGAGGAGCTTATGTTAGAGATAGCTATTATAACAGGATAGTAGAATCTTATAATAGTGCAGATAAGCTAATTGCTGTTGGAAATGGATTGAAAGAAGAATTAAAAGAATTGACTAATAGAAATGATATAAAAGTTATAGGTAATTTAGTTGACCTATCGATATTTGATATTAGTAATATAAAAAAAGATGATAATGATTTTATATTTTTTTCACTTGCTTTTTTAGAGGGTGAAAAGGGGTTTGATACTTTAATTAAGGCATTTGCTAAAAAATTCAAGAATCAAAGTGTGAAACTTGTAATTGGTGGAGAAGGTAGTCAAAAAGAATGGCTTAAATCTATAGCAAGAGATGAAAATATTGAAAAGCAAGTTATTTTTACTGGAGCGCTTATAAGAGAAGAGGTTTCAAAGTGGATGAATAGATGTGATGTTTTTGTATTACCTTCTAGATATGAAACTTTTGGTGTTGTATATATTGAAGCTTTAGCCAGTGGAAAGCCTACTATTGGAGCTTATAATGGGGGGGCGGAAGACATTATAAGCAAAGAGGTAGGAATTTTAGTAGAAAAGGATAATGTTGTGGATTTAGGTAATGCAATGGAGTATATAAAAAATAATATAGAAAAATATGATCCACAAGAAGTAAGAAAATATTGTATCAATAAATTTAGTCCTGAAATAATAGTAAATAAAATAATTAATGTTTACCAAGAAGTAATTAAGGAAAGGAGTTAGAGTATATGGAATTTAAAGATTATAGTATTGATAAATTTTTATATGAATTAAAAACAGATTTGCCATCACCAGGAGGTGGAAGTACAGCTGCTTTAGTATCAGCATTAGCTTCAGCATTAAATTCAATGGTATATTCTTTTACTATATATAAAAAGTCTTTTGAGAAATTAGATGAAGAAAATAAAGATAAAATGAAGGTATTTGCAGAAAAAAGTGAAGCTTTTATAAAGGAAAGTTTGAAGTTTATGGAAGCAGATAGAAGTACATTTACAACTCTTATGGATACTTTTAAACTTCCTAAGGAAAATGAAGAAGAAAAATTATATAGAAGTAAAATGATAAAAGAAAAAACTATATTAGCTATGGAAGCACCTTTAAATTTAGCTAAAACTTCTTTGGAGTTTTACGATAATATAGAATTTGCAGTTGAGTATGGAAATAAGAATTTGACTTCAGATGCTATAGTTGCAGCAATATTATTACATAGTGCAATAGAATCAGCTGTAGTAAATGTATTTGTAAACTATAATAGTTTAAGCAATAAAGAAGAATATGAAAATATACCAAATGATTGTAGAGAAATGATTAAAAAGTCATTAGAAAGAAAATCAAAAATAGTTAAGGGCTTTGGAATTTAGGAGAAAATTTTATTTATGGGAATTATGGTAAAGATAAACAAAGGCACTGATCTTATAAAGACAAAATATCTTATGAAATTTAAGCAAAAAACATATACAGGTAAAATGTATGATATAAAGTATTTAGTTGAATTTAATAAAAAGTCTAATGATATTTTAATTGTTTTTACAGCCTGTACAAAAAAAGGCCAGAAGGCAAGATATAACTATATTAGAACATTAGAAGGAATTAAGTGTAATAAGTTATTTATACTAGATGACTTTGGATTTGACGGAAGAGGTGCTTATTACTTGGGGAAAAATAAGGACTTTGCAATAGCTATTGATGTAGAAAAATTAATAGATGATATTTGTAAAGAGGTTAAAGCGGAAAAAGAAATATATATAGGTTCAAGTAAAGGGGCTTATGCAGCGTTATATTTTGGAATGGGAAGAAAGAATACAAGTATAGTTGCAGGTGCACCACAATATAGATTAGGTAATTATTTATATCTTCCGAGTCATAGAAATATATTAAACTATATTATGGGTGATGAATCAAAAGAATCAATAAATAAACTTAATATTCTTATGGAAAATAGATTGAAAAATAACGAGAATAATGGTAATAGTATTTATCTACATTATTCAAATGAAGAAGAAACCTTTAAAAGTGATATTGAACCTTTAATAGAAGCGTTAAATAATCTTAATATTAAAAAGAAATATGATATTCATAGATATAAAAATCATTCGGATTTAACTTTATATTTTCCAAAGTATATCAAAGATACTTTGAAAAAGGAGTGTAATATATTATAAAGTCATATTAAATAATAAAATGGATAATGCTATATTATAATAAAACTTAGAAAGTTTTTAAATTTAGCATTATCCATTTTGAGTTTAAATTATTTAATGAAAATTAGGCAACATTAATTGGAATTTAATTCATCTAAAGATTTAAATTCATATCCATCAGCTTTAATTTGTTCAATTACTGTTTTTAATACATTAGTATTAGTTTTAGAAACTGCATGTAAAAGCATAATACAACCAGGATGAACACCATTTGTTATTTTCTTAATTGCCATTTCTTCGCTAGGTTGATTATCTATAAGCCAATCTTTATAAGCAAAGCTCCAAAAAATTGTTTTATAACCAAGGGCTTGAGTTTTCTTTAAAGAGTTAATAGAATATTTACCCATTGGAGGTCTAAAATATTTTGGCATGTCACTACCAACAACTTCTTTATAAGCTTCTTCTACATCGGTAAATTCTTTATTAAACTTTTCAGTATCCAAAACAGTAGCCATTGAAGGATGGTGATTAGAATGATTACATACTAAGTGCCCTTCATCTGCCATTCTTTTTATTATATCTGGATTTTGAGTTATATAAGGTTTTACAACAAAAAATGCAGCAGGTACATTTTCTTCTTTTAAAACATCTAATATTTTTTCAGTATAGCCATTTTCATATCCTTCATCAAAAGTTAGATAAATGACTTTTTCTTCTGTATTTCCAACATAATAAGCATCATATTTGCTGAAAAAATCTGCAGATTCTTTTGGTGCTTCTGGAGTTGTATCTTTTCCTCTATTTACAAAATACCAATTTAATTCGCTATCCTCTGGTATTGTAGTTTTAGAGTTGGCATAAGTTGTATTAGGTAAGATAGTAAATAAAAGAATAAAAATCAATAAAAAAATACTAACTTTATATTTATTCAAAGTTATCCCTCCTTGAAATTTATTATATTTATATATTTTGTATAACATTTAATATTACTCATGGGAAAAAGAGGGAGTTGATAAAGAGTTTACTTTTTATAATTCTAATGAAGTAAGAATACGTCGTAAATTATAGATTAAAAATATAGAAAAAGTGGATAATAGTTACAAAAGTGGTTGACAAGGAAAAAATGTAGGAATATAATTATAGAAGATTAAGGAAAAGGAGGTAGGAATATGTTAAATACTATATTTGCTTGTGATGGCAAGATAGAAAAAACAATAAAATATTTAATGAAAATATTAATAACCCTATCTCTAGGAATAATCAAAAAATGTAGTGTATAAATTTAGCTATAAAAAAGATTATTTTAAAATTGTTTAATTTATTTTTATAATAATAAATTGAAGTTTGAAGACATGGTTATTAATCCTGTCTTTTATTTTTTACTTTGAAATTTAAGTTTAAGATAAAAGGTAAGGGAATAACTATGTCTTTATTTATTTTTTAGAAAGGATGAGAGCGATGAGCAATAATTAACAAAAGCGTTAAAGAGGATATATTAAAAGGGGGATTTTAAATGACTAGAATACTTAAATATGTTTCTAAGTATAAGGGAACATTGATACTAGGAACTATTTCTATGTTTATTGTTATAGGAGTGGACTTGTGTATTCCTTATTTGCAACAAATATTTATAGATGATGGAATTACAAATGGAAATGAAAGTGTAATAACTTGGACTTTAGTTGGGATTTTTATTATAACACTTATAAAATCATTCTTTGGGTATGGTAAGGAATTTTTATATGATTTACTTAGTACATGGGTACATGCAGATATTAAAAATGATTTATTTAATCATATTCAAAAGCTAGAGTTTAAGTATTTTGATGATATGAATACTGGGGAACTTATGTCAAGAATAGGTGAGGATGTTGAAAATATATGGCAGACTATAGGGTTTGGTATACGACTTTTTATAGAAAATATATTGTATTTTGTTATTTCTACAATAATATTATTTACTTTAAATTATAAGCTTGCATTTGCATGCTTTATAGTTATGGTACCTATAGGATTTATAGGCATTAAGCTAGAAAAGAAATTTGGTAAATGCTATGAAGAAATAAGTGATCAAACAGCAGTTATAAATACAACAGCGCAAGAAGATATAGCTGGTGTTAGATTAGTAAAAGCTTTTGCAAGAGAAAAACATGAAATAAATAAGTTTTTAGGTATGAATAGAAAATATTATGACTTAAATATGAAGCAAGCAAAAATAATAGGAGATTATTTTCCACCAATAGAGTTCTTGACTAATGTATCTCTTGTAATAATGATAGTTTTAGGTGGATTTCTTGTTATGAGAGAAGAAATATCAATAGGAGTTTTAGTAGCGTTTAGTGGATATATATGGAACTTGATATGGCCAATGAGAATGCTTGGGGAACTTATGGACTTGCTTTCAAGAAATACAGCTTCAGCAAAGAAAATTTTTGCAATAATGGATAGAAATCCGGAAATAAAAAATAATGAGAAAAAATATAAAAAAGAAGTCATTAATGGTGATATTAAATTTAATAATGTTAGCTTTAAATATAATGATGAAATTGTTTTGGATAATATAAATTTAGATATTAAGGCTGGAAGTACTGTAGCTATTATGGGAACTACAGGTTCTGGTAAAACAAGTTTATTAAATCTTATAGGAAGATATTATGATGTGCAAGAAGGAAGTGTAGAGATTGATGGTATAGATGTTAAAGAGTATGATTTAAACTTTTTAAGAAAAAGTATGTCAATAGTACCACAAGATACATTTTTATTTTCTGATTCAATAATTAATAATATAAAATTTAGTAATGATAATGCATCTTTTGAAGAGGTAAAAAAAGCTTCTGATTTAGCATGTGCTTTAGATTTTATAGAGTCTTTAGAAGAAGGGTTTGACACAGAAATAGGGGAAAGAGGTATAGGACTTTCAGGAGGTCAAAAACAAAGAATTTCAATAGCAAGAGCCTTAGTTAGAAATTCTAAAATATTAATTTTAGATGATTCTACCTCAGCTTTAGATATGGAAACAGAGCATAAATTATTAAAGAATCTTAAAGAAAGAGAAAAGGAAAGTACAACTTTCATAATAGCACATAGAATTTCAGCGGTTAAAAATTCGGATTTAATAGTTTATTTAGAAAATGGAAAAATAAAGGAGCAAGGAACTCATGAGGAATTATTAAATCTTAAAGGGGCATATTATGATATTTATTGTGATCAATTTAAAGATTTTAATATGCTAGAACAGGAGGTAATATAATTGGGGAGTAATTCGATAAAAAAAGATGAAGAGGTAATGAGAAGAAGCAAGAGAGAAATAACAGCTAAGTTATTAACTTACCTTAAACCATATAAATTTAAAGCTTTTATAGTTGTTTTGTTAATGATTTTTGTTATGGTTTGTGGAATTGTTAATCCACTACTATTAGAAGTTGCTATAGATGACTATGTAGCTAATAATGATACAAAGGGCTTGATTTTAATTGGGGTAGCTTTAATAGGATTGAATTTAGTAGCGTGGATATTATCTAGAATTAGATGGAGTATGATAACTTCAATAACTAATAATATTTTAGTAAATATAAGGCATGAATTATACAGTCATATACAATATTTATCATTTGATTTTTTTGATAGTAGGCCTGTTGGAAAAATACTTGCAAGAGTAGTTGGAGATGTTAATGCATTAAAAAATTTGTTTTCACAAAGTATACAGTCCCTTATACCACAACTATTAAATCTTTTATGTGTTACAGTTATTATGCTTGTGATGAATGTTAAATTAGCTTTAGCATGTATAGCCTTAGTTCCACTTCTTTTTATATCAATATTTTGTATTGAGACATTTTCAAGAAAAAGATGGGAAATATATAGAAATAAGAGATCAAATTTAAATGGATTTACTCATGAAGATTTTTCAGGAATAAAAGTTGTACAAGGGTTTGCTAAAGAAAAGGGTACGGAAAAAGATTTTAAAGCTATGGTTTCAGAGTTAAGTACAGCATTTATAAAAGCTGTACAATTAAATGATTTATTTTGGCCATTAGTAGATTTTGCTTGGGGGATTGGAACAATAGTGGTTTTTGCTGTGGGATATACTTTAGTAAGTAAAGGGGAAATAAAGCTAGGAACTTTAATAGCTTTTTCAATGTATACAGGAATGTTCTGGAGACCTATAATGAATCTTTCAAGTTTTTATAACACATTAGTTACTAATTTTTCAGCAGCAGATAGAATCTTTGATATATTAGATATTAAACCTATTATAAAAAATGAAAAAAATGCTAAAGAAATTGGAAGAATTAGTGGTAATGTAGAATTTAAAAATGTAGATTTTTCTTATGATGAAAATTCACATGTTTTAAAAAATATTAATTTTAAAGTTAATAAAGGAGAAAGAATAGCGTTGGTTGGAGCGACGGGAGCCGGAAAAACAACTATAGTCTCCTTGTTGAGTAGATTTTACGATCCAACTTCTGGAGAAGTTTTAATTGATGGAAAAGATATAAGAAATGTGGAAATTGAAAGTCTAAGAAGTCAAATGGGAATAATGCTTCAAGATACATTTTTATTTTCAACTACTATAATGGAGAATATACGATATGGTAGATTAGATGCTACTGATGAAGATGTTATAAATGCAGCTAAAGCTGTAAATGCTCATGAATTTATAATGAAGCTTGAAAATGGATATAATACAGAAGTAAATGAAAGAGGATCTAGATTATCGCTAGGACAAAGACAATTAGTTTCCTTTGCTAGAGCGTTGCTTGCAAATCCAAGAATATTAATATTAGATGAAGCTACTTCTAATATAGATACAGAAACTGAAAAGCTAGTTCAAAAAGGTATTGAAAGGTTGCTTTATGGTAGAACATCTTTTGTTGTTGCACATAGATTATCAACTATAAGAGATTGCGATAAAATTATGGTTATAAATGATGGGAAAATAGAGGAAATTGGAAATCATATGGAACTATTAAATAACAGAGGTAGCTACTATGAATTATATATGGCGCAATATAAGTTCTTAAGTGAAGGAGCTTAAAAAATAACTATTATTTAGAAATAGTAGTTTGGCAGTTTTAAAATAAAAAGTCAGCTTATTGCTGACT
>NZ_KB291717.1 GCF_000320405.1 Clostridium celatum DSM 1785
CGTCAAGTTGTTGCCCATGCTGGGCACACACATAAAAAAAGAGCCACCACTATTGGTGACTCTTTATACTTAATCCAAAAATTAAGCTTGTTCTGGAGCTCCTACTGGACATACATTAGCACAGTTCCCACAATCGATACAAGTATCTGCATCAATAACGAATTGAGTATCTCCTTGAGTTATAGCATCAACTGGACATTCTGCTGCACAAGCACCACAGTTAACACAAGTATCATTAATTTGATATGCCATTAAAAACACCTCCCCCATTAGATATATCATTATTATTTTATCACATTAAAATTTCTTTTAAAAGGAAAATTTAGTAATCTACCTTTTCTAATTATCTTTAATAAGATTTTTTATTAACTTCTTATCTTCCTCTGATTCTATTTCTAATTTTAAATCATAATCTTCTTATCATCTTCATAATGACCTTTTATAAGTTCAACATTTTCAATCTTGAATTCTTCTACTACTTCCTCTTCACCTTTTTTCAATTTTACTTTTACAGTTTCTTTAACAGTATTATTACTGAATACTTCTCCTGTACCTTCTTCAGTTTTAACAATAGAACCTACTCTTGGCATTCTTCTTCTTATGTCTTCATAAGTACTTTGCTCATAATTTAAACAACACATAAGTCTTCCGCAAATACCTGATATCTTAGTTGGATTAAGTGATAAATTTTGTTCTTTAGCCATCTTTATAGATACAGATGCGAAATCTCCTAAAAATGTAGAACAACACATTGGTCTACCACATGGTCCCAATCCACCTAGCATTTTTGCTTCATCTCTTACGCCTATTTGTCTAAGCTCAATACGAGTTTTAAATATTGTTGCTAAATCTTTAACTAATTCTCTAAAATCAACTCTTCCATCAGCTGTAAAATAAAATATAACTTTATTATTGTCAAAAGTATATTCTACATCTATAAGCTTCATAATTAATTTATGTTCTTCAATTTTTTTTAAACAAATTTCAAAAGCTTCTTTTTCCTTTTCTTTATTTTCTATATGCTTAGCTATATCTTCTTCAGTTGCAACTCTAAGTACAGATTTAAGTGGTGCAACAATGTCACTTTCACTAATTTCTTTTATTCCTATTACACATTCACCAAACTCTATTCCTCTTGCAGTTTCAACAACTACATAACTATTTTTTTGTATATCCATATCAACTGGATCAAAATAATATATCTTTCCAGCTTTTTTAAACCTTACTCCTATTACTTTTATCATTCTTAACCCTCCATAAAGCCCATTAACATTACTCTCAATGTCATTGTCCAATTAACATTACTTCTTATATTTTTTCTTGCTTCCTCTATTTTAATTATCATATTATTTAGTTTCCTAAAAGATAATTCCTTTGTTAATTCATTTATATCCTTAATTTTATCACTATTTATGATAAATTCGTTATTTTCAACTTCTTTATGTATTAAAATATCCCTAATAATTGATCCTATAATATTTAATACTTCTTCTTTGGTATCCTTATAGCCACTAAAGAATTCTTCTTTCTCTAATATACCTTCTAAATCATTACTTTTTATATCATTTAATAGCTTTATTACATTTAATCTTAGCTCTCTTAGGCTTTCATCATTAAAATATCTATCTATTTTCCCTGGAATTCCTTCACTAAATGCTATTGCAGCTTTCATCTCTTCTTGACTATTATTAAATCTTTTAAGCTCTATATATTTATCTAATTCTTCTCTTGTTAATGGCGTTAATTTATATATTTCACATCTGGATTTTATAGTATCTAAAATTAGCTCTAAACTTTCACATAAGATTATTATGTGAACTCCCTTAGGTGGTTCTTCTATTGTCTTTAACAAAGCATTTTGAGCTTGAGTTGTTAGCTTATTTCCTTTATGTATTATAATTACCTTCTTATCTCCTTCAAAAGGTTTTTTAGATACTTCTTCAATAATATTTCTAACATCATCAACACCAAATGATGATTTTTCTGTTTTATAATTAATTATATCAACATATTCTCTATTTAAATCACCATTTAATATAATCTTAGCTAATAAGTTTGCTAAAATACTCTTGCCTATACCATCTTCACCTGCTATAAGGTGCGCATGAGATAAAGTCCCATTAATACATCTAGTCTTAAAATTATTAATCAAATTGCTATAGCCTATAAATTCTCTCATAATCGCACCTCCATAAATTTATTTATATTTTAACAAATTGATCTACATCTAATACAAAAATTGTGGCTCCTCCAACCTCAACTTCAATAGGATATGGCATATACATTCCTGTTCCACTACCAATAGTACTTGGAGTTGGTGCAGAAACCATTTCCTTTCTTTTTTTGCATACATCTTCTATTATATTTATAACTTTATCAACAACTTCTTTTTCAACACCAATCATTAATGTCGTATTACCTGATTTTAAAAATCCTCCTGTTGTCGCAAGCTTTGTGACTCTATAATTTTTGTCTGTAAGCTCCTCAATTAAATCCATAGCATCATCATCTTGAACTATAGCTATTACTAGTTTCATACCCTACACCTCTCTCTGTAAATTAGCCTAATAAGTTTTTAATAGTACTTAATATAAAATTTATTCAATACCTCTACTCTATTTTATCATAAACATATAACACTTTACTAAATTTATTTTTCTTACTCTATTATATGAATTTTTATAAAAAAGAGCTATTTAAAAATAGCTCATTAATTTTCATATATTATTTGTTTATATTTTTATATAAATATTTCTAATTTATTAAATTTAATATATCGCTCTTTATATTATTTACACACTCTTGTAAAATATCATTAACATAGAATTTTTCAATATTACATGATTTTAATTTATCAAAGCTAAAATCATTATTATCTGCTAAAAATCTTCTACATAATTCATCATAATTAGAATTTTGTTGTTCCTTTTCTCTCTTTAAGGCTCTTTCTAATCTAACACCATCATCTAATTCAATATAAAACGGACATACATTTTCTTCACCAAAATGCATTTTTATATTTTTATATGCTTCTAATGTAACTATTAATAAATAATTATTTACTTCTAGATTAATTTGATTATCGTCTATAGTACAATAATACCATGGTCCATTAACAGTATCATACTTTCTCTCTTCTATTATCTTACCATTTTCTCTATATTCATTTAAAATATCTTCATTAATAAAATAATACTCTACTCCATTAGTTTCATTACTTCTTATAGGTCTTGTAGTATATGATACAATTGGCATTAGATTTAAATCTTTATCCTTCATTAATTCTTTAAATATAGTATCTTTTCCTGAATTACTTTTGCCCATTAAACAAAATATTTTGCCCATGATTTTATCCTTTCTCATTAATTAGAAGTTAACTTTCTTAAATATATTTTAAAGTACTTTTCATCTAATTATATATACATTTAATTTATTCTTTTTCTTCTATTTTTAATATTCTTTTTGTAATAGTTTCCGTTTATTTTATTTTTAAGTAAATCATATTTATTATCATTAACGCTAATGGAATTAATTTCTTTTACACATTCCTCACAAATAAAATATCCCATAATATCAATTCCACTACCTTCAAGTTCTTCCTCACATATTATACAATATTTTTTATTTCCTCTCCATATATCCTTATTATTAATTTCCATAATTCTCATCCTCCTTTACATTACTAGAGTCTGTCCACTTTTTCCTCTATGTATACTTAATATCTTTAAATTATTATAAATATTTTTATTATTTTTTGGAAAAAATAATATTACTATCATAAGATTGGGAGGATTTATATTTATGAAGCAAGAAATAATTTCTTTTTTATCTACATGCTATGATACATTATATGATTTAAATAAATTTATATATAATAATCCTGAAGAAAGTTATAAAGAATTTAAAGCTTGTGACTATTTAATAAAATTACTTAAAAATTATAATTTTGATGTTAAAAGCAACTTTTTAGGTTTAGATACATCTTTTTATGCTTCTAAAGGAACTACCTATCCAAAAATATGCTTCTTATGTGAATACGATGCTGTTCCAAATGAAGGACATATCACTGGGCACAATCTGCTAACTACAACTTCTATTGGTGCTGCTCTAGCATTAGGAAATATTGTTGAAAAAATAGGCGGTACTGCCATAGTTATAGGTTGTCCTGGTGAATATTTAGGTGGTACTAAAGCTATTATGACAAAACAAGGTGTTTTTGATGATATAGATGCTGTTTTGATGGCTCATCCTGATACAACAACTTGTGAAAGTGGCTCTTCATCTGCAATAATTCCCTTAAAAGTAAAGTTTATTGGCAATAGTGGCCTTAGTTTTTTAAATAAAGGAGCTTATACGTCATTAGATGGAATTCTTTTAACTTTTAATATACTTAATTCAATATTAAAGGGATTTCCTGAAGATGTAGAAATAAATTCTATTCTTTCTCAAGGAGGATTTACACCATTACTATTACCTTTAGAATCTGAAGCAAAGTTCTATATTCGTGCAAAAGAAATGGATTTAGCAATGTTGGCTGAAAATAAACTTAGAGAAATTGTTATTTATGTTTCTAAATTAATAAGAGTACAATATTCAATATCATTATATGAACCTTCAAATGATGAACTTATAACAAATAGAACTTTAAATAGGTTATTTAGCCATAACTTAAAAGAAAATGGAATCATAGATATTGGTGCTCCAAAGGATGTTCATTCTGGTTTAAGCATAGGTACAGTTAGTAAATCAGTTCCATGTATTCATCCATACTACTCAATAATAGAAAATAATAATATATCATATGGCTCTAAAGAATTTGCCAATTCTACTATATCTAATTATGCAATGGAGCAAAGCATCAAAGTTGCTGAAGCTTTAGCCTTTACTGGATATGATTTGATTACTAATGAAGGTTTATTAAAAGAAATAAAATCTACATTTTATAATAAATCATAAAACGATTAATATATATTAGCTAATATTTAAAAATATAGCTTATACTAAAAAACTGCATATTACATTAAAATATAATAAGAACACCTAATAAGAATATTTAATCTTACTAGGTGCTCTTTATTTAAAGTATATTAAATTTAATTACTAACTAGATTTTTAATGAAGTCTCTTTAAACGATATTACTAACACAATTTATTAATTTATTACTAGGATCGAATAAAAATTTTTCTACTTTTCCATCTTTCTTATATACACAACAAAACTTTGTATGTCCATTAAAATTTTTCGTATAATATTTATTGCACTTAATTATACTATACTCTTTTGGGGTATTGCACTTTTCTCCTATGTACAAAATATCTTTAAACTTTATACTTTCAACATTCTTCTCTGAATTACTATTTATTTTATTTATAATAAGCTTGTCTGAAATTATAGAATACTTATAAGCAATTTTACATCTTCTAAATTCTTTAATTAATATAAATAATATTACACATAATATTATTACATCTACTGTTTGTGTTAATTGCCCTTTCTTCTCCATTGTCATTTTTATAATCCTATGACTATATAAAGCTACAGTTATCATACTTAATGATATTACTAATGAAACAACTTTATTTTGCTTATTAATTTCTCTATACATAATTACAAATCCCCCAACTAACTTGCGCAATCTTTTCCATTCACAGTATCTGATTATACTAATTTTTTAAATATAATAACAAGTTTTAAAATATACTATAGCTAGTGTTTTTTTATCAAATTTATAAATTAACTCTATTTTACTATTAAATCCTGACTATTAAGACACTATAGTCTTTAATTTATATATTATAAATTAAAGACTATAATATATAATTATGTTATAATTTATATTAAACTTTATTAACAGAGAGGTAATTTATGATACAAATTTATAAAAGTATAGATGAAACTAATTCCTCATTAAGGGTTCTAGATAATATAGAAAATGGTTGTTGGATAAACGTAGTAGCACCCTCAGATGAAGAATTAATACTAATTTCAAAAAAAACAGGGGTACCATTAAATTTTTTAAAAGCTCCACTTGACGACGAAGAAACATCTAGAATAGATTTTGAAGATGGTTTCGTTTTAGTTGTAGTAGATATACCTTTTACTGAAATGGAAGACAACTCTTTAACTTATGATACTTATCCATTAGCTATAATACATTCTGAAAAAGAGATAATAACAGTTTGCTTAAAAAATAGTCGAATTTTAACAGATTTTATAAATGGAAGAGTAAAATCTTTCTTCTCATTTAAAAAATCTAGATTTATTCTGCAAATATTAAATAGAATTTCTACATATTATTTATTATATCTTAGACAAATTGATAAGAAGAGTTTAATGATCGAAAAAAGACTTCATAAATCCATGAAAAATAGAGAATTAATTCAATTACATTCATTAGAAAAATCTCTTGTTTATTTTTCTACATCTCTTAAGGCGAATGAAATAACATTAGAAAAAATGCTTAAACTAGAAATAATGCAAAAATATGAAGATGATCAAGATATATTAGAAGATGTAATAATAGAAAATAAGCAAGCAATAGAAATGACAGATATTTATAGTAATATTTTATCTAGTACTATGGATTTCTTTGCATCAGTAATTTCCAATAACCTTAATATAGTTATGAAAGTACTTGCATCTGTTACTATATTAATGGCTATTCCAACTATTATAGGTGGAATATTTGGAATGAACGTAGCACTTCCTCTTCAAGATAATCCAAATGGCTTTCAAATTATTATGATTCTTACATTACTTTTAACAGGACTTGCTGCATTTATACTTTACAAAAAAGATATGTTTAATTAATATAAATAAATAAAAAAATATCCACAGTACTCTTTTAAAATGCTGTGGATATTTTTTATTTATATGTTGATAACTTTCAAAGTCTAATAAATTTCATTATGGAATGAGCTTTTTTAAAATTTATTAACATTAATAATATAGTTATCCACTTTTTTTAAATTTTTTCAATTATTCGTGTGGATAAAATTAATCTTTTTATGAATCAATAGCAAAATAAAAAACCTACAAGTTTTACTTGTAGGTTTTTTTGGAGGCGCCACCCGGATTTGAACCGGGGAATAAAGGTTTTGCAGACCTCTGCCTTACCACTTGGCTATAGCGCCATACCTGGTGGCTCGACCAGGAATCGAACCAGGGACACGAGGATTTTCAGTCCTCTGCTCTACCGACTGAGCTATCGAGCCACATTACCTGGCAACGTTCTACTCTCCCACACGGTCACCCATGCAGTACCATTGACGCTGTAGAGCTTAACTTTCCTGTTCGGAATGGGAAGGAGTGTTTCCTCTACGCCATCATCACCAGATTTAACTTTATTTTATTTTCAGAGATTGTTCTCTGAAAATTGCACATGAATCATATTTTT